>DDGE01000036.1:146047-168351 GCA_002337545.1 Phycisphaerales bacterium UBA1910
GAGGGCGAGCACGGGCATGTGATCTTCAACCCCGAATACGGGATTCGTCTCGGTGAGACGGAGGAGCTGCGCCAGGTTTATCGAGACATCGGGTTCTTCTTCAAGGATCGGTGCCGTGGCTACACCGGGCATGTCTTCACGGGGAGCAAGTCACTTTCGACGCAGGTCCGCCTTCGGGCGATGCGGAAGCTGCCATTCAATAACGGGAGCATCCCGTGCCGTCTGCTGAGCTATGAGCTGTACCGGGATCCACCGAACCCCGAGTGATCGGGGGGCGTACCACCGGCTCGAACTGAGAGCGGACGGGTGTCTGGGAGTACATATGAGCAACGAACCACGCCACGAAATCCTCATCGGCATGCGGGTTGATGATGAGGACGGCTACGCCCAATACCGCGCGGGCATGACCCCGATCCTCGAATCCATGGGCGGATTCTTCCGCTACGACATGCGGGTGAGCGAGTTGCTCAAGGGAGAGGCGGAAGACGAGTTCAACCGCCTGTTCCTCATGTCATTCCCCGATCAGGTGACAAGCGAGCGGTTCTTTGCGGACCCAGGGTACCTCAAGGTACGGGAAACCCATTTCGATGGCGCGGTCCGTTCCTACGCCCTGATTGCCCAGTTTTCATATTCTCCGGCATGATCTGCATCGGGGGTGCTTGACGCGGCGAACCCCGGGTGAGTAGGATCGACCCGCATGACGAATCTCTTCGCCCATCTGCATCATCATCACAGCCATACACATGGCCGGCGATGATCGTGCAGACACGCGTGCTTGAGCACCTGAACTGACACACCTCAACGCCGGCCTCGGGTCGGCGTTGTTCGTTGTCGTGCTGTGCACATCGAATCAACCCGCCCGGGGTCGGCTCCACGAAACACAAGGAACCGACCCGATGACTCCGCAATCTGACGACAACACGATCAAACTGGCAATCCCCAAGGGACGCATGTACGAGGGCGTCTCCAAGCTCATGGGCGATGCGGGGATCCGGATCCGCACTTCTTCGCGGGACTATCGCCCCACGCTCTCGCTCCCGGGTTACGACGTCAAGATTCTCAAGCCTCGCGCCGTGATCGAGATGCTCAACATGGGCGCTCGCGATCTGGGGTTCGCGGGGGAGGACTGGGTCCGTGAGGACGACGCGGATCTCGTGGAACTCCTCGATACCGGGCTCGATCGTGTCCGCCTCGTCGCAGCGATCCCCGAACGCAGCAACGAGAACGAACTGCTCAATCGCGAGAACGCGATCGTTGCGTCGGAGTATGTGAACCTCACACAGCGTTGGATCGAATCGAAGGGGTACAGCGCACGATTGATCCGGAGCTACGGCGCGACGGAGGTGCTCCCGCCCGAGGACGCGGACTGCATCATCGACAACACCGCGACAGGTGCGACACTCGAGGCGAACAACCTGCGGATCATCGACGAGCTCATGGTCTCGACGACGCGCCTGTATGCGTCGAAGAACGCGATGGAGAACCCGATCAAGCGCGAGCAGATCGAGCGGTACACGCTGCTGATCCGCTCGGTGCTCGAAGCGCGAGTCCGGGTGATGCTCGAGCTGAATGTGTCCAACGAGAACCTTGCGGGTGTGATCGAGGTGCTGCCCTGCATGCGGACGCCGACGGTGGCGCCGATGCACAACGACGACGGGTTCGCGGTCAAAGCCGCGGTGCCCCGCGAGCAGCTCACGCAGGTCATCCCGCTGATTCGGCAACGCGGCGGCACGGACATCATCGTCACCAACCCAGCCCAGATCGTGCCATGAAGAACCAACCAATCCAACCCGCTCGGCGCATCGGTGAACTCCAGCCATACGCGCCCCCCGCACGCGATCCGAGGATCATGCTCACCCTCGATAACAACGAAGGGGCTCCGATCGATATGTCGATCCTGAAGGTGCTGCGGGAGATCGAACCCAAGACGCTCACGCGCTACCCGGATCAATCTTCGCTCGAAGCGCAGATCGCGGAATCGTTCGGAGTTGACCCTAACCGTGTCGTGATCACCAACGGCGGCGACGACGCGATCGATCGGGTCTGCCGTGCGATTCTCAACCCTGGCGATGCGATGCTCACGCACACGCCGGGCTTTGTGATGATCCCGCGCTGGGCTCAGCTCGCGGGCGCGACAAACCGAACGGTGGATTGGCTCGAAGGTGACTTCCCACGCGATGCGTTTCTTGATGCGATCGATGATTCTGTTCGGCTGGTATCGATCATCTCCCCCTGCAATCCGAGCGGCGCGATTGTGCCCAAGGACGACATCCTTGCGATCGCGGAGAAGTGCCAAGCGGTTGGGGCGGTGCTCATGCTCGATCAGGCGTACATCGAGTTTGCGGATGAGGACCCGATCGGTTCGGTGATTGATTTTGCGAATGTCGTCATCGTGCGGACCTTCTCCAAGGCGTTTGGCGGCGCGGGGTTGCGGGTTGGGTACGCGATCGCCCCCGAACCGATCGCGACCTGGTTACGCACCGTTGGCGGCCCCTACCCCGTGGCGAGTCTCTCCATCGCGATCGCCAGCGCGATCTATAAGCGACGCGAGAAGCGCACACCCATCATCGAGCAGACACGCTTCAATCGAGACACACTCATCGAGACACTCCAATCCCAAGGGATCAAGGCGATGGAATCACAGGCGAACTTCGTCCTCGCACGGTTCGATGACGCAGCCAGCGTCCACGCGCAGCTGCTCGATCAGGGCATCAGCGTCCGGCGATTCCGAACCGGAAGCGTGATTGATCAATACCTCCGCATCACCGTCCCCGCAGACACCATACAACTCAATCAACTCCTCAACGCGCTGGACGCGATCGGAGCAATCCCATGACCCCACGCACCGCGACGATATCACGCACGACCCGAGAAACGCAGATCGAGTGCTCGATCAACCTCGACACCCCCGGCGAATCCACGATCTCCACCGGGCTCGGGTTCCTCGATCACATGCTCGACGCGCTCTCGCGTCACTCAGGGATCAAGATCGATCTGACTTGCACGGGTGATCTGATCGTGGACGACCACCACTCGGTAGAGGATTGTGCGCTTGTCTTGGGCAAGTGCATCGACGAGGCACTCGGGCAACGCGTCGGGATTGAACGATTCGCGAGCGCCTTTGCCCCCCTCGATGAAGCACTCGCGCGATGCGTGATCGACTTCTCGGGTCGCCCGTTTGCGTCCGTCGAGCTCGGGTTCGTCCGCGAAACGCTCGGCGATGTCGCGACGGAGAACATCACGCATTTCTTCGAGTCCCTCGCGGTGTCGATGCGGGCGACGCTGCATGTCGATCTGATCCGAGGCAAGAACGATCATCACAAAGCAGAAGCCGCGTTCAAAGCCCTCGCGCTCGCGCTGCGTGACGCGACCCGAGTTACCCGAGGCAATGAGCTGCCTTCTACCAAGGGGACCCTGTCATGACACAAGTGACCATCATCGATACGGGGATCGCGAACACCGCATCGGTCTCCGCAGCGTTCGAGCGGCTGGGTTGCGATGTCGCGCTCTCGCACGACCCGGGTCTGATCGATGACGCGCCCCTTGTCGTCCTGCCAGGCGTAGGAAACTTCGGCGCGGGCATGCGGGCGATCCGCTCATGCAAGCTCGATGGGGTCATCATCGATCGTGTTGAGAACAACAGACCGCTCATGGGCATCTGCCTTGGTCTGCAACTGCTCTGCGATGCGTCGGATGAATCGCCGGGCATTGAGGGACTCGGCATCATCAATGCAATGGTGACCCGGTTCTCCGATGATATCCGCACGCCCCAGCACGGATGGAACCGCGTTGGCGACGGGTACGCGTACTACTCCAACACCTACCGGATCGAGACCTTCCCGGAAGGATGGGACGGCGAGACGAGCACGCACGGGGCGCCCTTCGTTGCGTACCTTCAACGCGGGACCACCCTCGCGTGCCAGTTCCACCCGGAGCTATCGGGCGCGTGGGGGGCGAACCTGATGCGTGAGTGGATTGAGAACGCGAAGGAGGTCGTGTCATGCTGACAAGCAGGATCATCCCGTGTCTCGATATCGATAACGGACGCGTGGTCAAGGGCGTGAAGTTCGCGAACCTGCGTGACGCGGGCGACCCCGTGGAGCAGGCGACGCGGTACGAGCAGGACGGTGCGGACGAGCTGGTGATGCTCGATGTGAGTGCGACGACATCCGGACGCGAAACAGCGCTCGAAACCGTTCGCGCAGTTCGCAGCGCACTTTCGATCCCCCTGAGTGTCGGTGGGGGGGTGCGGTCGGTCGAGCACGCGCTCGCGCTCCTCCGCGCCGGTGCGGACAAGGTGGGGGTGAATAGTGCCGCGGTCGAGAACCCAAGCTTGCTGCGTGAGCTCGCAGACAAGGTCGGGGCCCAGTGCGTGGTGCTTTCGATCGATGCCGCGACGCGCGTGGAGGGCAACGGCTGGGAGGTCGTCACCCGCGCGGGCACGCACCGCACGGGGATCGATGCGATCGAATGGTCAGCGAGCGCGTCATCGATGGGCGCGGGTGAGATCCTTCTGACCAGCTTCGATCAGGACGGCACCCGCTCGGGGTACGACACAGACCTGTTGCGTGCGGTGCGTTCGTTGACGACGCTCCCGATCATCGCGTCGGGAGGCGCCGACAACTCAACCCATATGCTCGATGCGCTGATCGCGGGCGCCGACGCGGTGCTCGCGGCGTCCATCTTCCACGACAACGACACCACACCCAACGCGATCAAGCTAGAACTGCGAGCATCAGGAATCGAGGTACGCACATGATGATCCCATCGATTGATATTCAGAACGGGCAAGCGGTCCAACTCATCGGAGGAGACAAGAAAGCCATCGAGGCGGGCGACCCGCGCCCGATTGCAGAGAAGTTCGCGCGCGTGGGGGAGATCGCCCTGATCGACCTCGACGCCGCGATGGGTACCGGCTCAAACAAAGAACTGCTCAAAGAGATCTGCGCCCAGTACCCGTGCCGGGTCGGAGGCGGGATCCGCGATGTAGAGACCGCCATCGAATGGCTCGACGCGGACGCTCGCAAGGTCATCCTGGGCACCGCTGCGAAACCCGAGATTCTGCGCGAGCTCCCACGAGATCGTGTCATCGCGGCACTCGATGCACGCAACGACAAGGTCGTTGTAGAGGGGTGGAAGACGGAAACCGCCGACACGATCGAGGATCGAATGCTCGAGCTGCGCGAGTATGTGGGTGGAATTCTCGTTACATTTGTCGAGTGCGAGGGGCGCATGGGCGGATTGCCCTTCGATCGCGTCGAGCAGCTTGCGAAGTGCGCGGCGGACGCGAAGCTCACCGCCGCGGGCGGGGTCCGCAACGCGGCCGACATCGCTCGCATCGATCAACTCGGCGCCGATGCGCAGGTGGGCATGGCACTGTACTCCGGCGCGATCGATCTCGCGGATGGGTTCTGTGGGCCGCTGCGATCCGATCGCCCCGATGGGCTCTGGCCCACCGTGGTCTGCGACGAGCGGGGCGCAACCCTCGGGCTCGTCTACTCGAATCTCGAAAGCATCCGCGAGTCCATCACCACCGGCACCGGCGTGTATTACTCACGCTCGCGTCGATCGCTCTGGCGGAAGGGTGAATCCTCAGGGAACACACAACAGCTGATCCGAATCGATACGGACTGTGATCGCGATGCGCTCCGGTTTACGGTCCGCCAATCCGGTTCCGGGTTCTGTCACCTGGGTACCACCTCGTGCTTTGGTGACGCCAGTGGGCTGAATCGACTCGCCAACACCATCACACAACGGGTTGCCAGCGCGCCGGCGGGTTCGTACACGCGCCGATTGCTCGACGATCCCGCGCTGCTCGGCGCAAAGCTCCGCGAAGAAGCGGACGAGCTCATCGCTGCGGAGTCACAGTCCGACGCGACCCACGAAGCCGCCGATGTGCTCTTCTTCGCCCTGACCCGCGCGATCCAGCTCGGCGCAACACTCCCCGATATCGAACGCGAGCTCGATCGACGCGCACGCAAGGTGTCCCGCAGGCCCGGCAACGCCAAGCCCGCGTACACAGGAGACCAATCATGACACTCCTCCGCGTGATACAACCCGAAGAGGTCAGCCGTGAGCTCAAACCCGTCGTCCGCGGCGAGGTGCTCGATCAGGCACGCGCCATCGTCGATCGCGTGCGAGTTGAAGGGCTCGACGCGATACGCGCATTCGCTGATCAGTTCGGAGAATGCTCTCCCGATCAACCAATCGTGCTCGGACGCGAGGCGATGCGTGCTGCATACGACGAGCTGGACTCGGACGATCGCGATGCGCTCGAGCGCGCAGCCCAGCGCATCGAACGCTTCGCCAACGCCCAGCGTGATGCGATCCAGCCGCTCACGCTCGATGTGCCCGGCGGGAAGGCGGGGCACACGATCGAACCCGTCCAATCTGCAGGGTGCTATGCGCCCGCGGGTCGGTACCCGCTCCCGAGTTCGGTCCTCATGACCGGGATCACCGCAAGGGCAGCCGGGTGCGGGCGGGTTGTCGTTGCATCCCCTGGCGCGAACCCCGTCGCGCTCGCCGCCGCCCATATCGCAGGTGCGGACGAGTTCCTGTGTATCGGCGGCGCCCACGCGATCGCTGCCTTGGCGTACGGTTTCAAGGGATTCCAACGCTGCGATGTCATCGCAGGACCAGGCAACGCGTGGGTGACGGCGGCCAAGCAACTCGTCACCGGCATCGTCGGGATCGATATGCTCGCGGGGCCTTCCGAACTGCTGATCATTGCGGACGACAGCGCCGATGTTGAAACGCTGGCTGCGGACCTGCTCGCTCAGGCCGAGCACGACACCGACGCGGTGCCCATCCTTGTGACGACATGCGCATCCCACGCCGAGTCCATTCAAGCTGAGCTCGAGTCCCAGCTCGAAACGCTTCCAACATCGGAAACCGCCCGTGTCGCGCTGAACAACGGGTTCGTCGTCGTGGGCGAATCGATCGATCAGGTGATCGAGATCTCCGACGCCCTCGCGCCCGAGCACCTGGAGATCATCACCCGCGACGCGGATCGTGTTGCATCGCGTGTCCGCAATGCGGGCGGGGTGTTCATCGGCTCACGCACCGCCGAGGTGCTCGGTGACTACGGCATCGGTCCCAACCACACCCTCCCAACCGGTGGCACCGCCCGGTTCCAATCAGGTCTGAGCGTCATGCACTTCCTGAGATTACGCACCTGGATCCGCATCGACGAACCCATCGCGTGCGAACCCGCATTGGACGATACCATGCGTATCGCACGCATGGAGGGGCTCATCGCGCACGAGCGATCGGCGCAGCGACGGGTCCCGGATTGAGAGGGCAGCATTGGGTAGATCCATCGGACTCATCCTCGGCGATCAGCTCGACGCGTCCTACCCCGACGCGCTCGGACTCAACAAGGACACCGATCGCATCCTCATGCTCGAGGTGACCAACGAGTCCACCTCTCCCCCGAGTCACATCCAGCGCACTGTCCTCTTCCTCTCCGCGATGCGCCACCACGCCCAGGCACTGTCTGACGACGGGTGGGATGTCGAGTACATCGATCTCAATCACCGGGGCAACACACAGCGATTCGACGACGAGATCGCCCGCCAGCTCAATATGAAGAAGCTCGACGCGGACAAGCTCGTCTGCATCGAGCCCGCCGATCACCGTGTTCGTGGGCAGATCGAAGCCGCGTGCGAGCGGGCAGAGGTGGAACTCGAGTTCATCGACGACCCGCATTTCCTCACGCCCATCGGCGAGTTCGAGCAGTGGGCACGCGATCGCAAAGAGCTCATGATGGAGTACTTCTACCGCTGGCAGCGTAAGCGACTCGATGTGCTCATGGACGGCAAAGACCCCGTCGGGGGCGAGTGGAACTACGACAAAGAGAACCGCAAGGCCTTCAAATCCGCGCCCGACACCCCGAGCATCCCCGAATACTCCATCGACGAGATCACTGAGCAGGTCATCGAGGATGTCCGCAAACACCTGCCCGATCTGCCAGGCTCGATGGATTCGTTCAACTGGCCCGTCACCCGGCGTCAAGCCACCCACGCGCTCAACGATTTCATCAAGCATCGGCTACCCAACTTCGGGGATCATCAGGACGCGATGTGGACGGGCGAATCAACGCTCAATCACTCGCTGCTCTCCTCCTCGATCAATCTCAAGCTCCTCAATCCACGCGAGGTGATGGAGAAGGCGATCGAGGCTTACGAATCTGGGGACGCACCGATCAACGCGGTGGAGGGGTTCGTGCGACAGATCATCGGGTGGCGAGAGTTCATTCGAGGCGTCTACTACACCCAAGCCCCGGAGTACGCCGAGTCCAACGCCCTCAATACCCACGGCGATCTCCCCGAGTTCTATTGGACGGGCGATACAGACATGAAGTGCATGTCCGAAGCCATCGGATCAGTCCTCAACTACGGGTATGGGCATCACATCGCGCGTCTCATGGTCACTGGCAACTTCGCGCTCCTCGCGGGGGTCGAGCCCCAACAGGTCAACGATTGGTACCGGGGGATGTATGTGGACGCGATCGATTGGGTCACGACGCCCAACACGATCGGGATGGCGCTCTACGCGGACGGGGGTGTCGTTGGGACCAAGCCGTATGTTTCGAGTGGCAAGTACATCCATCGGATGAGCAACTACTGCAAGCATTGCCCATTCGATGTCAACAAAAAAGTTGGTGACGATGCATGCCCATTCAATGCGATGTATTGGGCGTTCCTCGATCGCAACAAGGACCATTTCAAGAACAATCGCAGGATGGGGTTGGTGCTGAAAAACCTCGATAGAATGTCCAAAAACGAGCTTGTTGAACTCACAAACTCCGTCAATGCAAACCGCGAGAAGTGGGGCGTCGGGTCGATCGACGCGTGAGTGACTACACAGAGTCTTCACGATGAAAATGGAAAAAATCCTCCATCCGCGTTTGACGCGTTGCCGATGATGGGTAGTGTTGGAGCAGCAATGAACCACCTCATGACCAAAAAAGCGAAACAGGTCAAAGCCAAAGGCGCCACGAGCGTTTGGGCTGTGACTGTCGCTTGGGTCGATGAGCTGCTCCACTAAGAGCAACCAGATCGAACTCAGACCGACGCACCCCCGACGCTCACGCCCGGGGGTGTTTTTCTTTGTCCATCCAGAACCGGAACCCAAAACCAACCAGTTCCCAGAACACAACCACAGGAGTCAACACCATGTCCACCGCAACCATCACCGCAACCTGCCCCGAATGCGACGCAACCGTGAACTTCGATCGCGCCCCGCTCAACGGCGAGATCGCCCGCTGCACCGATTGCTCCGCGGAACTCGAAGTCATCAACACCGACCCGATCACCCTCGAGCTCGCCCCCGAGGTCGAAGAGGACTGGGGCGAGTAATCACGATCCAGCACGCACTCAACGCACACCCACACACGGAGCAACACCCCATGCGGATCGCGATGACCTACACCAGACTGCGTGTCGAAGAGCGGATGCTCATCGACGCGTTCGAAGACCTCGGGGCGGATGTCACCCCGATCGATCTTCGGACCGTGGTGTTCAACCCCACATCACTCGGCGAGTGGGCACAATACGATGCGGTCTTCGATCGCTCGTTGAGTCTCACCAACACCCTCACGAGCATACGGATCCTTGAGTCATTGGGTGTGCGTTGCATCAACCCGCTTCACGCGATCGAGACCTGCGCCGACAAGCTCGCGACGACCCTCGCGTTCATCCGTGCGGGCGTCCCAACCCCCGAGGTTCGAGTCGCAGTCGATTCCGATTCGGGGCTCGACGCGATCGAGCAGCTCGGGTACCCCTGCGTGCTCAAGCCCACCGTGGGGTCGTGGGGGCGTCTGGTCTCGCGGATCAACGATCGAGACGCGGCGGAATCGATTCTTGAGCACCGCGAGGTCCTCGGGTCCGTCAACCATTCGGTGGTCTACGCCCAAGAGCACATCAACAAGCCCGACCGTGACATCCGCGTATTCGTCGTCGGCGGGAACGCGATCGCCGCGATCGAGCGCCGATCCGAACACTGGCTCACCAACACCGCCCGCGGCGCCGTCGCGGCCGGCATGGAAGTCACCCCTGAACTCGCGGACCTGTCCACTCGGGCGGTTGCGTCGGTCGGGGCGGATATCGCCGCGGTTGATCTGCTCGAATGCCCCAGCCGCGGGCTGCTTGTGAACGAGATCAACCACTCGATGGAGTTCCGCAACTCAACAACAACCACCGGTGTCGACATCCACCGCGTCGTCGCGCAGCACACACTCGACATCGCACAAGCACACGCATCGCAGGCCGCGGGCGACGGGGACATCCATCCCGTTCAACGCGCCTGCGATGCATCGATTGACGGAGAGGGAGCGGGTTCGTCGGGTACGCCTGAGAGAGAGGGCGTGCTCGCATGAACCCCGTTCGTGTTTCCATCGTCGGCGGATCCGGGTACACAGGCGGCGAGCTCATGCGGCTCCTCCTGTCCCACCCCAACACCGAGATCGCCCAGGTCACATCGCGCAAGCTCAAGGGCTTGCCTGTCTTCCGCTCGCATCCAAACCTCCGCGGGCATCTCGATGTCAACTTCTGCACACCCGACGAGATCGAACCCTGCGATGTGCTCTTCCTGTGCATGCCGCACGGGAAGGCATCAACCGAGATCGATCGTTGGCGCGACATCGCACCCCTGATCATCGATCTCTCCGCGGACTTCCGCCTCCGTGATCCGCAGCGATACGAGCACTGGTACAACGAGGCCCACCCGAACCCCGACGCGCTCGCAACAGCGCAGTACGGGCTCCCCGAAGTCAACCGCGAGAATCTATCCGGCGCATCCCTGATTTCCGGCGTCGGGTGCAACGCCACCGCGATGACCCTGGCGCTCAAGCCCCTCGCGGACGCGGGGTTGATCCGCCGAGCGATCTGCGATGTCAAGGTCGGTTCGTCCGAAGCCGGCGCCGATCCTAGCGCCGGGTCGCACCACCCCGTCCGCGCACGCACCGCACGCACCTACAGCGCATCGGGGCACCGCCACCTCGCGGAGGTCGAGCAGAACCTGGGCCCGGATATCGATGTCGATGCAACCATCACCGCGATCGACATGGTGCGAGGCGTTCTCTGCACCGCGCACATCGAACCGACCGAGCGACTCGAAACCAAGAACCTCTGGAAGCTCTTCCGCGGCGCGTACAACGATGAACCATTCGTCCGCATCGTTGCGGATCGTCAGGGCCCGCACAAGTTCCCCGATCCACGCATCCTTGTCGGGTCGAACCACGCGGATGTCGGGTTCTCGATCGACGAGCGTTCCGAGCGCATCATCACCTTCTGCGCCATCGACAACCTGGTAAAGGGGGCTGCGGGTTCCGCGGTCCAATCCATGAACATCGCGTTGGGGTTGCCCGAGACCACCGGGCTCACCTTCCCCGGCTTGCACCCCGCGTAAAAAAACTGAGAGAGCACCATGAGCAACACACCACACACCATCGTGATCAAGGTCGGAGGCGGCGAAGGCATCGACCCCACCAACCTCACCAACGAGATCGCCGAGCTCACCCGCTCAGGAATCCGGGTCGTCCTCGTGCACGGCGGATCTCACGAAACCAATGTCCTCGCCGAAGCCCTCGGGCACCCAACCCAGACCATCACCTCCCCGTCCGGGCACCAGTCCCGACGCACCGACCGCCAAACGCTCGAGATCTTCGAGATGGTCTACTGCGGGAAGGTCAACAAGGCCGTCGTCGAGTCGCTCCGCGGGGCGGGCGTGGACGCAGTCGGCTTCTCCGGCATCGATGCGGGGATCTGGACCGGCAAGCGCAAGAGTGCGATCCGCGCTGTAGACGACGAAGGACGCACCATGATCATCCGCGATGATCTCACCGGGCGTGTCGAGTCTGTGGACGCCGCGTTCCTCGAAACCATCATGTCGCTCGGCCGCATCCCCGTGCTCACCCCACCCGCGATTACACCCGACGGGATCGCGATCAATGTGGACGCCGATCGCGCCGCCGCCGCAACCGCCGCGGCGCTCGACGCCGACGAGCTGCTGCTGCTTTCCAATGTTCCCGGGCTCCTCCGTGATCACACCGATGCGGATTCACTCATCGAATCCGTTGATATAGATGGACTCGAAGACGCCCGCCAGGCCGCGAAGGGACGCATGAAGAACAAGGTCCTCGCGGCGGAAGAAGCACTCGCCGGCGGCGTCTCCCGCGTCGTCATCGGCAGCGCTGGGGGGGATACCCCGATCGCCAACGCCCGGGCAGGGCAGGGAACGACCTTCAGTCAAGCGACAAGCACAACGCAGGTAAACGCATGAATACCAACCCCGATCGCGACCGACTTTCGCCCGAAGCCCAGATCCTGTACGATGTGGTGTCCACGCCGAGCGTGTCCGGAGACGAACGGAACGCCGCGGGTGTGTTTGTGCGCCACGCGTCGGCGCTGGGTCTGGATGCACACATCGACGATGCGGGCAACGCGATCGCCCTTCGTTCAACTGTCAATCAAGGCGACGCGCGATCTGATCGCGCCGTTCAGATCGCCCTCCTTGGTCACATCGACACGGTTTCGGGGTATATCCGTGTCAGGACCGAGGGGGGCGATCTCTACGGGCGCGGCAGCGTCGATGCGAAAGGGCCGCTCTGTGCGATGCTCCTAGCCGCATCCCGCGCGGATCTGCCGGAGGGGATTGATCTCCGTGTCGCGGGCGCGGTGGGGGAGGAAACCGCGGGGTCGATCGGCGCGCGGCACCTCGCGCCGCAATGGCGGCCCGACGCGTGCATCATCGGCGAGCCCTCCGGGTTCGACGGCGTCACCCTCGGGTACAAGGGGCGATTGCTCATGACAGCCCGGGCCACATGCCCCAACACCCACACCGCAGGGCAGCAGCTCTCCGCGTGCGATCAGATCCACGCGTTCTGGGGACGAATCCTCGATCGCGCCTCGTCGTTCAACGAAGGAATCAAGGGTGCGTTCTACCAGATCCAAGCCACCCTCCGCGAGCTCGCATCCACGAGCAACGGGCTCGAACAGCACGCACGGCTCGAAGCCGGATTCCGTCTACCCCCGGAAGTATCGCCAAAGCAGCTCATCGAGATCCTCCATAACCTTCGCAATGAGCAGCACAACGCGCACCCGGAACTCCGCATCGATCTCACATTCGAAGGCCCGGAAGTCGCACACGCGACGGACCGATCAGACCCCGTCGTCCGGGCGCTCAGCAGTGCCATCCGTGCCGAAGGGTACCGACCCCGACCCAAGCTCAAAACCGGAACCGCGGACCTCAATGTTGTCGCGCCCATCTGGAAGTGCCCGATCGCGGCCTACGGCCCGGGCGACAGCGCACTCGATCACACTCCCAACGAGCACATCAATCTGGACGAGTACCATCGATCGATCGATATCCTCACGCGTGCGATCGAATCGCTCGCCCGCGAGTTGATGACCTCGAATCAGGATTCATCGCTCGCGTCGGTCTGAGTGTCCGGCTCATCGACAATGGGGAAGGTTATGGTGACCGAGGTTCCCACCCCGGGCATGGAATCAAGTTCGAGCTTCCCGTCAGCGTCACGCACGATAGTGGACACGATCGACAGGCCGAGCCCAGTTCCTTTCCCGCGAGTTTTGGTCGTAAAGAACGGGTCTGTAACATGTGGCAGGTGCTCTGGTGGGATCCCCTTCCCATGATCCGACACGGTCAGCTTCGCGTGTGTATCAGTGGTGTAGACCTTGACATCGATCGGGCTTCCCGGGGTCGATGCATCCAACGCATTCAGGATCAGATTCTCCATCAGTCGGGTGATCTCATTACGCGAGGCGTTGACCCACGCTGGCGATTCCGGAACACGGATGCTGACCTGATGCCCCTTGCGATCGAACTGCTCGATCACTTCCCTGCTGGCCTCAACCCCTGCACACAGATCGGAAACCCGGTAGTCGTTGCGTAGATCGTGCGCGTCTTCGCGCGCATACATCAGGAGTGTGCTCGTGAGCGTATGAGCGCCATCCGCGATTTCGCCGATCCCGTCGACTGCATTCCGGACTCGCTCGTCTTCTCCCTTGATATGTGCCCTGAGGATGCTCAGATACGAACGCAACGCCATTGTCAAGTTTCCAAAGTCGTGAGCAACCCCGTTCGCCATTGTTCCCAATGACAACGCCCGCTCTGCTTGACGCAGTTGCTTCTCGGTCGCGAGTCGTTGCTCGTATTGCACGCGGATGTTGTCGAGCAATGAAGCGACAAAGAGGATCGTCAGCAGGCTCGGCACGATAAAACCTTGCGCGATCAGAACATTCTCTACTGGCGGACGATCGGCCACATGGAACGGGCCACGCTCCATGCTGATCCCGATGATGATGATGGTGAGCAGCACATTTGACGCAATGGTCAGCATCACCACACCAAATCGCGCGATCGCCCACGCGAGCAGAATGATGATGACCAGATACTGATAGAGATATACATAGGTTGCGCCGCTGGTCGTGACGAAAAGAAACACACACACCAAGGTCAACGCCGCAAGATACAACGGCGCTTCCCGTTTGTGCTTGATCACAGGCGATCTCTCGCCCCAGCGATTGGCGATCACGATGATCGGTGTGGCATACGCGAGTAAACCGGATATACCCGAATAACTCCATTGAAGCACACGGTTCGTCAGGTGGATCTCATCTGAGAAAAAGGCCGCTGCGGACCAAAGGACAAAGGCAAGACAAACCATATTGGCGAAAACCGCTACGCCCGCATACACGCCCAATGATCGCATATCGCCGATCGGGTTCCGTTCTCGGATGAACCTCCGGATAACCAGGGCAAAAATCACCCCAGATAGGGGGTTGTAAATGAGCTTGATAAAGAGGATGACAGTCCCGATTTGGGATCCGAGCGGATCACGCATGACCTGAAACACGATCTGATCGATCAGTATCAGTATGATGATCATCGAAGGCCAATGCCGACGATGAGTGACCGCAAGCAGCCCCCCATACACCCCGGCGCACGGCCAGATGACACTCGAAGTTGAGACACCATAGAAGGTTGTGTACCCGATGAGTTCGGAGATCAGAATCGCAAGCCCATACAGGGCGTAGAATCGAATCGTGCGAGTTGTACCACGAGGATCAAGTGTGATCATGTCTATCTCGTCCAGAATCCACTATAGAAATCGCTAAGATACATAGGTCTTTTTACCTACAATCGTGTATAATGAGTCATCATGAGTATAACGCACTCTCAACGAGGAGACTCTCAGAAGATGGGTGATCAAGTTCCCAGTACACGAATCCGTGTGGTTCTGATCGATGATCATCAGATCGTCTCAGAAGCGCTGGGGGCGGTGTTGGATAGCACTGGTGATATCGAAGTGGTTGCACGGGTCAGCCATCCGGACAATATCGTCTCTGAAATCGTGGAGCATGAGCCAGATGTGGCCATCTGCGATATGGAGATGCCCGGCGGCGATCCCCTCGATCGAATCTCCGAGGCGCTCCCGCAATCGCCCAATACCAGGGTCATCGTGCTCACCGCCTTCCCCACAGACATGCATATCACCCGCTCAGTGCAGATCGGGCTCAATGGATTCCTCACAAAGAACGAGCCCATCGAGGCAGTCGTCGATGGCATCCGCGCCGTTCATGCAGGGCATGTGATCTACTCCGATGAAGTCCGTGAACGCATGGCACCAGACAATCATGGAGCGACCCACTCGGAACTCAAGGTCCTGACACTGACCCCCAGAGAACTGAGCGTCGTCCGTCTCGTCGCGTTGGGAATGACAACGACTCAGATCGCTGAGTCGATCCATCGCTCCCCGAAGACAATCGATAATCAGATCAGCTCTGCGCTCACCAAGACGAGAAGCAGCAACCGGGTAGAACTCTCCCGCTGGGCGATCCGCGAGGGGCTCGTCAGGCCTTGATCAATCATCCTCTCGCGACGGGAGTGGGTGTTTGATCTCCAGCGCAGTCGGGAACGCCGGGTACGCGATCTTAATCCGGAACGCTCGGAAGTCCTCGTACTTGTGCCCCATCCGATCCATCAGCCACTCCATCATGGCCCTGTACCGCGTGTACTGCGGTGTCGGTGGGGGCGTCCTGCTCACCCCGAGATCCATCAACTGCTCGCTCAGATGCAGCTTTGTGCGCACATGCGTGCTCGTCATGCCCGCCACATCCGAATACAGCTCCACGATGGGGTCCATCGCGAAGGTGAGTTCGCGGTGGAAGAGCATATCGACAATCATCAGTTCGCTCGGCACCTCGCACCGTGCGGTGTGAGTGCCCCAACGATTCTCGGCGGAGCTGTACATCGGCAGCTCCCGGTGCACCGTACCGGCGGTGCATGTCAATGCCCCGGTATTGCCCGCGGGGCCCTCGGTCAGCTCGTAGCTCACCGCATCGCGATCTTCCACGCGGCGTAGATCCGGCACCGGATCAGAGCAGAACTCCGGCATCAGAGGTGCCAGGTCATTCTTCAACGCATACGCACGATCGAGCGCCTCATGCGAGTAGGCCTTGCCGGTATGGTTGTCATCGGAGTTGCTCGCACGCCGTGACATGATCCACGACACATCCGGACGGATCCGGCGAAAATCGATAAACGAGTTCACATTCGCCAGATCCACGCAACCATCGCGTTGCGAGGGCACCATCATTCCAATCTTGAGCAGCGTCCGCGCCTGCGCACCCCACACATAGCTTGAACCTTGGTACAGCAGCTTGCGGTGCTGCTCATCGCGCGTTTGTCGGCCCTTGGTCGCCAGATTGCTCCCCATCATGTCCAAGGTTGCACGGTCCCCGGTGTGCACCCTGATCAGGCGTTCATAATCGCTGATCGCGTCCCGTGCGGTTTGCACCAGCGGCGGTTCCGCCTTCGTTTTGTCGATTCCTTTGAGCAGGATTCGAATCCCAGGCGGCCCGGGCATCTGTTCCAATGCCGCGGCCGGATCCTCAGCACCGATGATCTTCGTCAGTTTCCACGCCAGATTCTTGTTCAGTCCCAGATGCTCACTGATCGAGCCCGGCGTGCTCGGGTCCGCACCGATCGAGATCAGCAGTTCGGAGAACGCCACGCGAAGCCCTCGCACGACTTCATGGGCGTCGTTCGAGAAGCTTCTGGGCTCAGTATGCTGAGAAGATTGTGTATCCGTGATCTGGGTCATGCTCGTTCAGTATAGAGGAAATGGACAAAATCCGCATTCATACGCCGTAAAGCGAGATATTTCGTTGCCAAGAGGAGGATCATAGCATGCGGCGAATAATTCGCAGAGATATTTCTGCGAACAGACGCAAAAATGCTTGCACCCGATCTCCACCACCGGTACGCTGGGCACTTTGGCCACTCCGCACGCGTGAACCCGTTGTCTGGTTCCACCCGCATGGACTCGCGCGGAGCACACATTTCACTCACTGGAGAAGAGGATCATCACATGAACAAGCTCATTGCTACAGCATTCATCGCGGGGCTGGCCTCGCACGCCGCCGCTGGAATTACCACCATCGATCCGTTCTTCGGTGATGCGTTCGAGACTTTCGAACTCATCGGACCTCCCGGGTCCGTGTTTGGCGATGTGCCGATCTTCAACGGGAACGCCACCATCACCGACGAGCTCGCCAACCAGGTCATCGCCGCAGCCAACCTCACCAGTTTCCTTACCGACGAGACAATCTTTGCGTACAACGGCAACTTCATGGGCGGGTTTCCTACCGGATGGGCTGTGATCAACTTCAACCAGGGCGCGACCGACTTCGGCGGATACTTCGGCACCGCCGATATCCTCAGCGGCGGCAACATCAGCTTCTTCGACGAGAACAACCAACTCATCGAAACGCTCTCGCTCGATATCCCGCTTAACGAATGGACCTGGTACGGATACAGCTCCGATGAGGCGTTCCATAGCGTGGTGATCCACGGCGGTTCGAATCCCAGCTCACCAATCGTGCTGGATGACCTGCAGGTGAACTTCGTTCCCGCCCCGGGCGCACTCGCACTGCTTGGAATCGCCGGAATCACGAGTACCCGTCGTCGTCGATGACCCGCGTTCCGCAAACACGAACCCATGAAAGGAACGAACTACCATGAACCTCATCATGACCTCGTTGTGCTGTCTTGTCAGCAGCGCCACGCTCGCCTTTGCCGGCGGGCCAGTCGCCTACGCACCGAATAGCCAGACCAACAACGCAGACGACTCCGACGACCTGATCATGTTCGACCCCGGCAACCCGAGCGGCTACACCGTGATCGGGTCAATGGGAGTTGGCAATATCGGGTTCGGGGGATTGGACTTTGATGCCGATGGCAATCTCTGGGCATACGCATCCTTTTATAAGTCCACCGGCGGTGCAGCGTCTGGGCTTTACAGCGTTGACATGAACACGGGCGTAGCCACCCCAGTAGGCATCAATCTCCAAACACTTCAGGACATTGCCTTCAACCCTGTCGACGGCAAGATGTACGGCATCAATACCCGTCAGGCATCCATGACGCGTCTCTACGAGATCCATCTCGACACCGGGCTCGTGTCCGATCTTGGGCTGCTCTCCGGGCTGCCAGCGACGCACATCATCAACGGCTTCGCTTTCGATTCGCGGGGAAACATGTACCTGCAGGATCATAACTCCGATGCGATCTATGTGACCGATGACATCGTGAATCCGGTCTCCATGCTCGTCGTCCTGCCTCAGGACAATAACTACAGCCAGGGTATGACGATCGACTGGTCACGCGATGACATCGGCTATCACGCCGCGGTCGGGCAGGGGATCTTCCCGAACTACTTCAGCCAGATCAACACCTTCTCTACCGATGGGAACACATATACGCTGGGGGGCAGCTTTGGCCCCAACGATCAGGACGGCATCCCCCCGGTACAGCCCGGTGATCTCGCCCTTCCACCGGCGGCCGCCTGCGAAGCAGACCTCAACACCGATGGCGATCTGGACTTCTTCGATGTCAGCGCATTCCTCAGCGCGTACAACGCGATGGATGACATCGCGGATTTTAACGGCGATGGTTTGTTCAACTTCTTCGATGTCAGCGATTTCCTGAACGCATACAACGCCGGTTGTCCATAACGCGTGCGGACACCCCCCTGTCCGAGCGAGTGATTCATTATGAGGGCACCGTGTGAAAAAGGCCCCGACGATTTCGTCGGGGCCTTTGTGATGTCCAAGCGTTTCAAGGTCTTACGGGCAGCCAGCGTTGTACTCGTCGAGGAACACCGACACATCGAAGAAATCGAATACTCCGTCGTGACCGCTGTAGTCCGCACGGGGATCCTCAGCAGAGAAATGACCGATGAAGACGCTGATGTCGAAGTAGTTGAGGATCCCATCGTTATTCACATCGCCCGGGCACGGCTCAGCCGCAGCGAACACATCGTCGCTGAGCTCTTCGCCAATATCCGTGTTCCGCTGGATGATCTGCGAAAGCGTCTGCTCCTCAACCATCTCGACCATGTCTATAGGGAGGTAGGACTCATACCAGAAACGGTCCGCGCTGCGCAGACGCTGGAACTGATCTCCAAGGATGGCCACAAGCGTTGGCCCCACCATTGCGCCCGGAGCATGATCCTCAGCGAGCAGACCAACCCACGGATCAATCGAATCGACATCCGCGTACACGCTCGAGAGCCCCGCAATAACACTCGCGTGCGAGGAGATCTCAGAGAAATCAGTCACCGGGGTCAGACCCGCCATCTCCCGCAGCGCGTTGTAGTGGGGGATCCCATGATCACGCCCGCGCTGAATATTCAGACTCGCAAGGTCGAAGCCGCCCGAGCCGGGTGCCCCGAAGAGGAAGTTGCGGATATCGTCGACCACATAGGCGTCGATTTCCTGAGCCTTCTGCGACGCCAGACCACGCAGAATCCCGTCGATCCCATGGTCCGCGATATTCGAAGGGTTGAAGAATGCGTTCCGCAGGGGGAGGTTGCCCTCTGCGACCGTCTGGTCCGTAGCTTCAAGTCGAAGGAGAGTGGGCGAGAGCATCGTGTGGCCAACCCGGTACGCCGCGGTCGCGAACTCGTTCGCGATCATCGGTTCCATCATCGGGTTGTACCCCGCGTAGGGTCCTAAGGCATCTTCGCCGAGCAGCACCGGAAGGAACTCATTGAATGTAATCGATTGCATCTCCGCCGCGACGATGGCGCGTGCTCGTTCATACAGCTCATCCCCGTCGGCATCAGGGAACTGGATGGCCATCTGCTGTGCCCAATAGTTGTGCTCGCGCATGAACAGGGTGTGCATCGCCGTCAACCCAGATTGCTCATTTGCACGGATATCCCCGCCAAGGAACAGCGTTGGATCATCGCTCGTCGGCGCATTGGGAAGCCCCGCGGTGTTGTACGGGAGCAGGTTGCCCGCGCTCGTTTTGAGCATCCCGGTTCCATCGTTCGTCCGCAACCAGTGTGCGACTTCCTCTTCCGATCCATACACATTCGAGGCATCGATATACGCCGTGATGTTGTTCAGCTGCTGACGCTTGCCGTTCTCATCGAGAATATGCTCGGACCGATGCATACCGATGACCTGTGTGCCGGTGTTGTCAGGGTCAAACCAAGGGTCACCCGCGGGGACTTCGATATCGAAAGTGGCTTCTCCGACGGGGGTTTCATCGATATCGTGGTCAACGAACTGACCCCACTGCCAAAGATAATCCGATGCGCCATTCGAGTTGGGGATATCACCGGGGCTCGCGTTCACAGCATTGCTCACGGCACGGGCGCTGGGCCCGTCAATGCGCGCAGGGATGGACCCGTCATTGAGCGAGTATTCCGCGCTCATCATTCGAACCATTTTCGTGCCCGCGGCTCCCCATTCGGGGTGAGTCAGGTTGTTGCCGCTCCCATCAATCGTGCGGAACTCAAGGGGAAACACCGCGACACCATTGCGATGCGCAATCCCGATGCCGTCGCCGTCGAAAGGAACAAACCCACGCTGCTGCACCGATCGGCGCACGCTGTCTTCACGATCGCCGGGGCGAGCGATTGGCTCAGCACCGAAAGTGGTCCCGCTTGAGAGTGCAGCACCTGATAGACAGACCAATAGAGTAGTAGTGAGACGCATTATTCGGACCTCCTGAGCGTATTTCGATCCTAGTGATTGAAGTCGGGAAACACAAGCTTGAAGTGAAACTCAGTTATGAGTTTTTGTGGTAAACATGTGTTTCCTACGCAGATCCCGATAGCGTCATCCGATTATCCGCATCGTTCACACTCGGGTTGCGGTATGATTCAGAGAAAACCGAGTTCACTTCGCGGAGCCATTCATGCGCCCAGGTTTGCACATCATTCCTCTTGTTCTTATGTCATTTCTTGCGTGCTCGACGCTGCGGGCATCCGAGCCATATACCCGTGTGACGGAGCGACCGGACGGTGACATCGTTCTCGAGATGTGCACACGCACCTTCGAATCGAAGAACCCCGACGCGCCCCGGATCCACATGGTGTCCGCGATCCACATCGCCGACAAGTCCTACTACAGCGCGATGCAGGAACTGCTCAACGGGTACGACACCGTCCTCTATGAAGGCGTCAAGCCCGCAGGGCTCGACCCGATCGACCCCGAACTGGACGATGAATCCAAGGTCAAGGCGACCCAGGAGCGCCTCGACCTCCTCGTCAGCATCGCCCAGATGTACCGCGCATCGCACGGGCACTACCCCTCCGGGTACGCGGATCTCACCAAAAGTGAGGACCGGCGAATCGCATCACTTGTCAGCTCCATCCGCACCGACGCGTGGGGCAACAACATCGCGACCCGAAACAGCCTCCGCATCGTGGACGATGTCAAGTCCGCCCAGATCGAGTATGTCTCTTACGGCGCCGACGGCGAAGAGGGCGGCGAGGGCATCAACGCGGACATCATCAGCGCGTCGGACCCCGTCAATCCCGACGAAGCGCCCGCCGACTCCCCCGAGGGCATCCAGACCCAGCTCGCCAATGCCCTCCGCGTCTCCTTCCAGCTCGACGAGATGGACACAACCAATCCGGGGTGGATCAACGCGGACATGGATGTCAACCAGCTCCAGCACGCCCTGAGCGAGTACGGCGAGGACTCGTCCGAGCTGCTCAAGATGCTCGACGGCGAGTCCTTCGGTGCCAAGATCGCCGGCTTTGTCCTCAACTTCGTCGCTCGCTCGCCCCAGCTCTCCTCCATGATGAAGCTGGTGATGATGGATCTGCTCGCCTTCGCCGAGGAGTCCGACCTGCTCGCAGATCAAGGCGAGGCCATGCACAAGGTCATCGTCGAGGGACGCAACGATGTTGTCATCGAGTACCTCCACGAGACCATCGCGGATCACCCCGATTATGACGACATCGCGATCTTCTACGGCGCGGG
>DDGE01000028.1:0-127 GCA_002337545.1 Phycisphaerales bacterium UBA1910
TGGCAATCGATGCAGCTCGCGTCGAAGATGGGTTGGATCTGATCAAGGTAGGTGTCGAGTTGTTCCTGGGTGATGTTGAATGACGCGGGGTCGAGGGCAGCGGTGGGTTCGGGTTGGGGGTTGAAGA
>DDGE01000028.1:350-889 GCA_002337545.1 Phycisphaerales bacterium UBA1910
TGGGTGAGGTCGCCGCCGAGGTGGCCGGTGAATCCGACGGCGGTTGCGGAGATGATGAGGAGTGCGAGGTAGAGTGAGGGTGCTTTGCCCGGTACCGGCTTTCTCGATGCGATCAGGGGTATGGCGGTGAGGACGACGAGCACGGCGGTGATGATGCCGAGGATCCGGTGGAGATCGACCTTGGGCGTGGCATCGAAGCCGAGGATGAGGCCCGAGACCGCGGTGTAGATGCACGCGATCAGCGCGAAGGCGAACATGGTGTTGCCCGCAGTGGTGGGGGAATAGCGCGATGCGGTCCGGCGCAGGTTGAGTGCGCTGAGGAGTTCCACGAGCGCGGCGACGATGAGCAGCGCGATCGGGAAATGGAGGACGACGAGGTGCGTACGCCCGAGAAACTCGATGAGGTTTTCAATCATGTTGCTGTGCGTGCGTGTGTTTAGTGCTCTTCCTCGAACTCGTCGTGGCCTTCCTTGCGAACATTGCGGAGGGACGCGTAGAGGTTTGTTGCTTCCTTGTCGTTGCCCATCAGGATCTGGCGG
>DDGE01000028.1:1036-40067 GCA_002337545.1 Phycisphaerales bacterium UBA1910
TGCCCATCAGGATCTGGCGGGCGAGCGAGTTTGATGCGGAGACGGCCTCGGTGAGTTTGATGCGCAGGTCGTTGGCGAACTGTTCTTTGTCGCCGTTGTACTTGGACTCGGAGCGTTCGGGGATGGGGGCTTGCTCGGCGTTCTCGATGCACTGTGCGAGGAGAATGGTGACCTGATTGGCGTAGAAGGCCGCGTCTGGTCGAGCGCCCGGTGCTTCGAGGTTTCGCATGAGGCCGCGCATGGTTTTGAGGTGGTCGCCTGCCTGCTTCATGTAGTCCTCGAACTGTGAGGCGGCCCTGGCGGACTTGTTGAGTGAGATGCCCTTGGCCAGCGCGATGGAGGGGATGGCGATGGCGCCGGCGGCGAGGAATGCTCTTCGTTGGATGGTGTTGCTCATGTGTGTTTCCCGATGGGCGTCCGTCGACGCTGGAGTGTGGTGCCCCGATGATACCGGATTCCGAGGTCTTGGTTGCTCAACGCGTCCGGTGTGGTGGCATTGCATCGCGGTCGCGGCCGCATTCGGGGCATTGGGCGATGGATTGATCGAGGTCGCGGAGCCAGTAGCCGCACTTGGGGCAGACTTCGTAGCCGCGGTTGCGGAGTTCGTTGTATACGAATGGGGCGTACCAGAATCGCTTGAGGATTTGGGAGAGCAGGCAGATATAGATGAGGATTACGAGCGCAACCAGAATGAGCGTGGGGATGCCAATCTGACGCCCCGCGAAGCTGCGTGGGAGGAACGGGGTGCAAAAGATTGGCGCCGCGCCGAGGATGCCGAAGGTGATTCCCCTGGCCGGGTTTTCGTTCCATTTTCTCCATGCGGCGCGCCGGATCTTCCGCCTCGTGCGGGCGTCGATCGGCAACGCGGGGTCGATGAGCGGTGGGGAGAGTCGCATGGATGAGTTTTACTTCTCGAAGAGCATCCATTCCATCACGCTGGACATGGGCAGGTCTTTGACGCCGAGCTGGCGGAGCATGTTGAGGCACTGGGCGCGGTGGTGCATGGCGTGGGTGGTGACATGGGCGATGATGCCGCCGACGGTGAAGGTGTAGGACTCGTCGCCGCGTTGCCGGTTGATGACGGTGTCGAAGGGGCGTCGGAGGGCGGCCTGCTCGAAGTCGTCGCAGATGGGGTCGTGGAGGGCGCGGATCTGATCGAGGGTGTATGCGTTTTCGACGAGTCGATCGCGTGCGGGCGATTCGTTGAGGACATCGGTCCAGCCGCGGGTTGCGCTGAGGTTGTGAACGAGGTTATTGCGGAGCGAGCCGGTGCCCATGGGGAATGTCTGGGTGAACTGATCGTGGCCGAGAGGCTCGCACGCGTCGTAGAGCTTGGCGTTGGCCCATCGGTCGTGGGCGAGGAGGACGGCGTGGGGGTCTGTGGGCATGCGGTTCTCGCTGTGTGGTTGTGCTCAATATGTGCTTTGGATCGGAACGCTTTGGATGTACACTTTTGGTGAGAGGAGTCTATCAGATGAGAAAGCTTGCGATTGTGTTCTGCGTTTGGGGTTCGGTATCCGTGGTCTGCGCGGATGTCGTGACCTATTCGGGGCCGTTGACGGCGACCCGGGACCAGTTCAATGCTGATTCAGACGGGTTGGCGTTGCTGGAGGACTTTGAGAGCTTTGGCGGTGGGCAGGCGGTCGGTGATATGCCGGGCAATGGGGCGAGGTTTGCGGAGGAGTACGCGGATGGCTCGTCTGCGCCGCTTCCGATTATCCAAGCGACTTTCGCTGCGCCATCGGGCAGCCAATGGATGCAGAACTTCGGCAATGGTCGCCCAGCGTTCTCGTCATGGGTGATCCGCCCGGACGATCCGGGCGATCTGATCTACGCGTTCGGCCAGGTCAATGCGCAGGGCGACTGGGTCCGGATTGAGGGGTTCGACGCGGACGACAACCTGATCGTGAGTGTGGATGCCCAGCCGATCTTGTGCTTCGCGGGGTTCATTGTCCGTGAGGGTGTGAGCAAGGTCGTAGTGACACCATTGGGCAACTTCGACGGGCTCAACGGTATGGACGATGTACAGATTTCGACACAGGAGATCAACCTGTGTGATGTTGATCTGAACTGTGATGGCAACCTGGACTTCTTTGATGTGAGCGCGTTCATCGCGGCGTATAACGCGATGGATCCGCGTGCGGACTTTACGGGTGATGGCGAGTTCGACTTCTTCGATGTGTCGGCGTACATCGCACAGTACAATGCGGGTTGTCCCTGATTCGTTGTTCTGGGTCCTCTGTGGTTTGTTTCGGTGTTCGTAGTGTATTGGCAAAAGGATTCGCTTTGAGATATTTATTCAGCAGCTCTTCCAAGGGGCTTGGTGGTGGCTTGGTATGTTCGTTTGCACTCATGCATTTCTTGTTCTGGAGCCCGTCGGCGTTCTCTCAGGCCTGTGATCCTTCAGATCATTTTGCTCCTCGTATCAACTACGATGTTGGTTACTTTTCGTATTGCTCCGTGTTGAGCGATATGGATAACGATGGGCATATCGACATCGTCACCGCGAACGAGGGCGAGGACACAGTCAGCATCCTGACTGGGAATGGCGATGGGAGCTTCGGTACTCTCGTGGCGTATGACTTTGGCGACAGGCCGCAGTGTGTTGCTGTGGGCGACCTCGATGGTGACGGCAACATGGATGTTGCGGCGGTCAACTCGAACGATACATTCCTGAGTGTCCGCATGGGGAACGGGGATGGCACGCTGGGGGTGCGTAGGACTTTCGCCTCGGGTGAGAACCCCGTCGACCTTGAGTTCGGTGATCTTGATGGTGACGGCGACCTCGATATCGCCGTCACCAACTATTTCAGGAGCGATGTGACCATCCTGTTCAATAATGGGAATGGCTTCTTTAACTCCAGGGATACATTCGATTCGGTGTCGGGCCCGATCAATATCGAGCTTGGCGATCTCGATGGTGATGATGACCTTGATATCGCCATCGCGAGTTCTCCTGATGATGCGGTCGCGATCCTGTTCAACAACGGCGACGGTACTTTCAGCAGTGAGGTCCTGTACGACGCGGGTGACGAGACCCAGTGCGTTGCCTTGGGCGATGTAGACGGTGACGGCGACCTGGACTTTGCGGCTACAAATGTGCTCGATGACAAGGTCCTTGTCATGAGGAACAACGGGGCAGGGGTGTTCAGTTCGCCCGCTCGATACAGCGTGAGAAGCTTCCCCAGCTATGTTGCCATGGCGGATCTCGATGGCGATGGCGATGTTGACCTGGCGGTTTCAAACACGGGGAGTAACAACATGAGCGTGCTCATGAATAATGGGGACGGCACATACGCGACCCAGCGTACATACTCGGCAAGCAGTCAGCCCGAGATGATCGTGCTTGGAGACATCGATGCGGATGCTGATGTGGATGTTGTCGTGGCAAATCGCAACGGGAATGTGAGTGTCTTTGTCAACCAGTGTGGTGTGCCCTGCCTCGCGGACCAGAACAATGATGGGGAGTTGAACTTCTTCGATGTGAGTGCCTTTCTTGTGGCGTATCTCGACGGGGATTTGAGCGTCGACTTTGATGGGAATGGCCAGTTGAACTTCTTCGATGTCTCCGAGTTTCTCGTCTCTTATCAGGACGGGTGCCCCTGAGATTCGTTCGATTTGCTGTTATTTGGATGTAAACACCCGCTCGCTGAGCGGGTTTTTCTTGCGTTTGTGCGGGATCGCTCGTAGACTCAGAGGCCCGAAAACCCCGAAAGGAAAGATCTTTCATGAATCTTGTTGCTGTGCTTGGATGTGTGTGCGCCTGTACTTCGTTGCTTGTTGCGAGTGATCACAATGTTGAATGGGATCTGCTGAGCCACGAGACGATGCACGACCTGCGTCCGATGGTGCCTCTGGAAGGGGAGTCCTTTGATGTGCAGCTGCACGCCAAGAGCGCGGACCTGACTGGCGTTCGTGTTGGTTACTGGGTCGATGGGGCGTTTGTCGGCTGGGTGGACGCGAGCAACGCGGGGGTGCTTGGGCCGAAGGATCTTTGGAGCGCGAGCATCCCGAGCGTCGCGGGCACGACGGTGGAGTATGTGTTCGAGGCGATCGATGGGACGGACTCGGATTACTACGGCGCGGGCGGCGGGAGCGAGACGCTGCCGGCTGATCGGTTCGTTGTGGATTTCGGGACGCTGGAGCACGCGAGAAAGGGCGCGACGCCTGTCGAGGGCGGCACGGTGTTCCGTGTCTGGGCACCCACGCGCAGCAGCGTGCAGGTGCGGGGTGAGTTCAACGGCTGGTCGACGGGCGATGCGCTGACCAAAGTCGGTGAGGACTTCATCGGGTTTATTGCGGGTGCTGAAGCCGGCGACATGTACAAGTACTACTTCAACAACAGCCACTGGAACACGGACCCGCACACGGCGGAGCTGGTGACCAGCGACAACCTCAACGCGCGGATCGTCGATCCGCTGGCGTATCAGTGGCAGCACGATGACTTTGTTGCGGCGCCGCTGGACGAGTGGGTGGTGTACCAGCTGCATGTGGGGACCTTCGCGGGCCGCAACGACCCGTTCGGTTCGACGGGCAACCCCAGCGGGTACCGCGATGTCGGCGATCGTGCGGCGCACCTGGCGGAGCTTGGTGTGAATGTCGTGATGCTCAACCCGATCAACGAGTTCCCGGGCGATTTCTCCGGTGGGTACAACCCGATCTCGATGTTCGCGTGGGAGTCGGCGTACGGGGATGCGGACGATCTGAAGTACATGGTGGACGAGCTGCACGGGCAGGGCATCGCGGTGATCCTGGATGTGGTGTGGAACCACTTCTCGCCGACCGATAACTTCCTGTGGGACTTTGATGGCTCGCAGCAGTACTACGACGCGTCGCCGCAGGACACGCCTTGGGGGGCGCAGGCGGACTTTGATAAGCAGGGTGTGTTCGATTACTACATGGAGTCGGTGCACCATGTCATGGGCGAGTTCCGCATGGACGGGTACCGCCAGGACGCGGTGATGGCGATGACGGACTCGGGCTGGACCGGGCAGTGGAGCAGCGGGCAGGACCTGATGCGGGCGATGAACCGGCTGATCGATCGACGCTACAGCGATGCGCAGACGATCGCGGAGATCTATATCGATAACGATTGGGTGCAGACCGGGATCGAGTTCGACAGCCAGTACCACAACAGCTTTAAGAACTCGATGCGAGACGCGGTGTTCGGAGCGAGCTTCGGCAGCCCGAACATCTCGGGTGTTGCGGCGGCGCTCGACGGCACAGGGAGTGTCAGCGGCACGGAGGTCTTCAACTACTTCGAGCTGCACGACGATGCGTGGCCGCTGAACGGGCACGAGCGTGCGGTGCGTCAGATCGACACGACTTTCCCGCACGACGATATCTATGCACGCGGTCGTGTAACGCTGGCGAACACGCTGACGATCCTGAGCAAGGGCATCCCGGCGATCCTGCACGGCACCGAGTGGCTTGAGAACGATGGCTGGGAGGAAAACAAGATCGACTGGTCACATCGAACTGTCTACGACGGCGTGTTCCGGATGTATCAGGACGCGATCGCGTTGCGTACGGGCGAGCCGGCGCTGCGGGCGAATGAGAATGCCTGGGTCTATCACCAGAACAACAATGCCGATGTGATCGCGATGGAACGCTGGCAGAACGACGGCGAGAGCTTCGTCATCGTCTCCAACTTCTCGAACGACGACTACGGCGACTACCGGATTGGTTTGCCTCGCGCGGGTGAGTGGGGCGTGGTGTTCAACTCGCAGAGCGGTGTGTACGACGGCAGCGGCTACGGCACCAGCGGGACATTCGATGCGGAGGCGATCGCGAGCGGGCCTCATGCGCAGTCGGTGTCGTTGCAGATCCCCGCGATGGGGATGCTCATCCTTCAGCACCAACCGGGCGGCGTGTGTGCCGTGGATTACAATGGCGACGGTGAGCTGAACTTCTTCGATGTGTCCGAGTTCCTCGTGGCCTACACCGGCGGCGACCTGAGCGTGGATTTTGACGGGAGCGGGACGCTGGACTTCTTTGATGTGTCGACGTTCCTGGTGGCGTTTAATGCGGGGTGCCCTTGAGGTCAGTTCGCTGATTACGATTCTTCTTGCGGGATCGCAGAGGTGGCGGTACGCTGTTTGCTCGTCATTCCTGTTTTGTTTCTGTCAGTGGGGCTGATCGATTGCGTTACATCGTTCACTATGTTCTAGAATTATGCCGTGTAGTCACTGCTCTTGCGGCCGTGGCGGTTGTCGCTCCGCCCGCGGTTTCCCAGCCCTGCGACGGCCCGCTCTTTCCCGGCGAGAAGTACCCCGCGGGCGACGGGCCGCAGAGCGTTTCGCTGGGCGACCTCGACGGCGACGGCGACCTGGACTTGGTCGTGGCGAACGCATTCAGCGACGACACGAGTGTGCTGCTCAACAACGGCGACGGTACCTTCGCCGCCCACACTCGCTACGCAGCGGGCGATGGGCCATCGAGTGTATCGCTGGGCGATCTCGATGGCGACGGCGACCTGGACATTGTCGTGGTGAACGCATTCAGCGACGACACGAGCGTGATGCTCAGTAGCGGTGAGGGCACCTTCGCGCTCCAGAGACGCTACGCCACGGGCGACCAGCCGCTGAGTCTTTCGTTGGGCGATCTCGATGGCGACGGCGATCTGGACATGGCCGTGGCCAACTGGATGGGCGACGACACGAGCGTGCTGCTCAACAACGGCGACGGTACCTTTGCGTCCGAGACCTGCTATGGGTCGGGCAACGGGCCGCGGAGCATTTCGCTTGGCGACCTCGACGGTGACGGCGACCTGGACATGGCCGTGGCCAATGAGTTCAGCGACGACACGAGCGTGCTGCTGAATGACGGTGATGGCACCTTTGCCACCCAGACCCGCTACGATGCGGGTACTGGGCCGCGGAGCGTTTCGCTTGGCGACCTCGATGGCGACGGCGACCTGGATATGGCCGTGGCCAATGAGTTCAGCGAGAACACAAGCGTGCTGCTGAATGACGGCGATGGCACCTTTGCCACCCAAACCCGCTACGACGCGGGTGATGGGCCGGTGAGCGTTTCGCTTGGCGATATTGACGGCGACGGCGATCTGGACATGGCCGTGGCGAATGAGTTCAGCGAAGACACGAGTATGCTGCAAAATAACGGTGATGGCACCTTTGCCACCCAGACTCGCTATGGCGCGGGTCTTGCACCGCAGAGCGTTTCGCTTGGCGACATTGACGGCGATGGCCACCTGGACATGGCCGTCACCAACCGGTACAGCGACGACACGAGCGTGCTGCTCAACAACGGCGACGGCACATTCGCAACCCAGATCCGCTTCGCCGCCGGCGACAGGCCCGAGAGCGTTTCGCTTGGCGATCTCGACGGCGATGGCGACCTAGACATGGCCGTGGCAAATGGGGGTAGCGACGACATGAGCTTGCTGGTGAATTACGGTGATGGCACCTTCGCTGCCCAGCCCCGATTCGCGGTGGGCGACGTGCCCGAGAGCGTTTCGCTTGGCGATCTCGACAGCGACGGCGACTTGGACATGGCCGTGGCAAACTTCGCCAGCAACGATTTGAGTGTGCTGCTTAACACCGGTGGTGCAACCTTCGACTCCCAAGCCCGCTTCGCCACAGGCAATGGGCCATGGAGCGTTTCGCTCGGCGACCTCGACGACGACGGCGACCTGGACATGGCCGTCGCCAATCGGTACAGTGACGACACGAGCGTGCTGCTCAATAATGGCGACGGAATCTTCGCCCCCCAGGCCCGCTATACAGCGGGTAGTGGACCATTTAGCGTTTCACTTGGCGACCTTGACGGCGACGGCGACTCGGACATGGTCGTGGCCAATCGGTTCAGCCACGATACGAGCGTGCTGCTGAACAGCGGGGACGGCACATTCGACTCCCAGATCCGTTACGACGCGGGCGATGGACCATTGAATGTTTCGCTTGGCGACCTCGACGGCGACGGCGACCTGGACATGGCCGTCGCCAATGGGCTCAGTGATGACACGAGCGTGCTGCTCAACAACAGCGACGCTACCTTTGGCTCCCAGACTCGCTACGGCGTGGGCAATCGGCCGCTGAGTGTTACTCTGGCTGATATTGATGGCGACGGCGACCTTGACATGGCCGTGGCTAACTTCAATAGCAACGATGTGAGCGTGCTGTTTAATAATGGCGAGGGCATATTCGCGTCCCAGATCCGCCTCGCGGCGGGCGACAATCCGTCTTGCGTCTCGCTCGGCGATCTTGACGGCGATGGAAGCTTGGACTTAGTCGTAGCGAATGGGAGCAGCGACAACATCAGCACCTTCATCAACAAATGCAGCTCGTCATGCCCTGCTGACCTTAACGGCGACGACGTCCTCAGTTTTTTCGATGTATCCGTCTACCTTCAACTCTTCCTTGCTCAGGACCCGGCGGCCGACTTTAACAACAACGGCACGATCGACTTCATCGATGTCAACGCCTTCCTCGATGCCTACAACGCCGGCTGCCCGTAATCCCGGCTCCTGATTTACGAACCACCTCCCGGGCGCTCGTGGTACACTCGGGCACACTCTGGGAGGTTTTCTTATGCGCACGCTTGTGGTTGTGGTGTTGATGGTGGTCTCGGGTTTGGCGTGGGGGCAGGCGAACCGGCCGCAGACGCCGGTGGGGCCGTTCCCGTACGAATCGGTCGAGGTGGCGGTGCCGGTGCTCGACCGGGAGACGGGCGAGCAGACGCACACGCTGGGGGCGACGATCACGATGCCCGATCCGGACGCGTTCGGGGATGGGCCGCACCCGGGGGTGGTGCTGATGTCGGGCTCGGGGATGCAGGACCGGGACTCGACGGTCTTTAAGCACAAGCCGTTCATGGTGATCGCGGATTATCTGACCCGGCGGGGCATCGCGGTGCTGCGCTACGACGATCGGGTGGTGGGTGATTCGACGGGCTCGATTGAGGGGATGACCACGCAGGATCTGGCCCATGATGGGCATTCCGCGGTCATGTTTATGCAAAGCTTCGAGGGGATCGACCCGGAGCGTGTTGGTGTGATGGGGCACTCCGAGGGTGGCGGGCATGTCGCGTACATCGGTGCGCGGGACGAGTCGGTCGCGTTCCTGATCTCGCTGGCGGGCATGGGCGTGGACGGCGGGGAGGTGCTGGTTGATCAGACGATCGCGATGTACGAGGCCGGGGGCATGGACGAGGCGTATATCGAGGGGTCGATTGAGATCCGCCGCTCGATTTTCGACGCGGTGCGGGAGGATCGGTCGCGCGAAGAGATCGTGGATCTGATCGTCGAGCTCAATATGTTTGAGTATGGGATCGAGGAGGTTAATGACGCGTTGCGGAAGACCTCGGAAGGCATGTACGGCGGCTTCGCCGGGACATGGGTGCGTTCGTTCGTCCAGTACAACCCGAGCGACGACTGGGCGCGATGCGTCGCACCGATCCTTGCGATGAACGGGGGGAAGGATTTTCAGGTCTCCGCAGAGCTGAATCTGGGCGGGATCCGTGAGGCGCTCGATGGTGCGGGGCACACGCGGTACACGATCGTGGAACTCGCGGGGCTCAACCATCTTTTCCAGCATGCGGAGTCGGGCATGCTCCCGGAGTACGCGACGATCGAGGAGACCTTCGCGCCCGAAGCGCTGGCGATCATCGAGGCATGGATCCGTACGAACATTGCCGAGAACTGATCGGGGTCAGCTGATCGCGTTGGGCATACCGAGCCCGCGGCGGAGGTCGGTGATCTGGCCCGCGTGGGTGCCCATGTGCATCATCATGCGCACGACGAGCGCATCGGCCGGGAACGGGGCGTTGCCCCAGGGGACCTTGCGATCGAGCATGGCGCTGTCGGCGCTGCGTGTTGTTTCGATGAGTCGTGACCATGCGCGTTGGTGGATGTCGAGCAGGCGGTCGAATGTGGGATAGATCGAGGGGTCGTCGACGGGGACTGAGCCGTAGCAGACGGACTCGGAGTCGATCCGGTCGGGTGTGCCTGAGCGTCCGCTGCCTTCGATGAAGTCGTCTGCGGGGAGTGGTTGCGGGTCGTCATGCCCGAGCAGGCGATCTGTTGCGCGGTGGTGGTAGAGCGCGAGATGCCCGAGTGTCCATGCGGCGTGGTTGGGTATACCCGGCGACTGGTGGGTGCGGTTCTCGTTGTTGAACCCGTTGAGGAATCGTGTGAAAAGTGGGAGGGTAGTTTCGAGCGCATTGGCGAGGACGGCGGCGCGGGGGTCTGGTGTGTTCATGGGGGATGATAGAAATGAACCGCCCGGGCAACGCACCCGGGCGGTTCGAGAGGAAACGGATGTTTCGTGATGCGCCCAGTATCCGGGGGCGCGATCTGATTGCGTCAGGCGAGGGCGGGGATCTTCGCCTCATCCGGGGCCCACTCGAGTGGCTTGAAAGCGTCGTCGAGGTCGGTGCCCGCGATGTGGTTGCCGTAGTTTGTGAGGGTCTTGACGGTGTTCAGGTAGACGATGTCGAGGATGTGCTTGCGGGTGTAGCCGGCGTCGAGAAACGCGTCGATCTGATCTTCGGAGACATGCCCACGCTCGATGACCATCTGCGAGGCGAAGACGCGGAGCGCCTCGTGCTTCGGGTTCTCCAGCGACTCGTTCTGGCGGAGGGAGTCGTCGATCTCAGCGCTGACGCCCTGGCTTCGGGCGACGGTGGAGTGCGCCGGGACGCAGTATGTGCAGCGGTTGTGGACATTGATGGTTTGGAGGACGATGTGGCTCTCGACTGGGTCGAAGGAGGTTTCGCCCATGCGTGCGTAGAGGTCGAGCATCGCATTGGCGAGGACCGGGGACTGGGAGAAGGCGTTGACGATGTTGGGAACGAATCCGAACTGCTTGGTCGCTCGCTCGAAGATCTTTTCCTGTGTCGCGTTGGAGGTGTCTGTGTCCGTGAGTGTGAAGCCGTGGTCCATCGGGGTGGTCCTTTCGTCGCTTGGGTGTCTCCCCCTCGGGGGTGTACCGTTTGAACGATGCTTACAAACCGATTGTTCCGGAATGGTTGGGAATTTCCAACCGAAAAGTCAGAAAACACGACTTTGCCGTGTTTTTGGAGCGTTAGTGGGGTTTTGAGGGGGCGTGGCGGGCTGGCTCGATCAGGTGCTGATCGAGTCGTAGAGGGCTGTAATCGCCTCTTTTTTTGCCTGATCGGGCGGATAGGCCGCTCCGAGATGCGACATCATGCCCTCGTGGGCAAACATCACGAGCCATGCTGCCTGAGATGCGGTGATGCCCTTGCGGATCTCACCCTTCTCGATCAGGCGCTCGAAGACCTCGATAAACGCTTCGTTGACGCGTTTTCGGATGCAGTTGACGCGATCGAGGGTTTCCTGATCCTTGGCGGCCATCGAAATCGCGGCTTTGTGGATCATGCAGCAGGGCTGGTCGGCGTGTTCCCGGTGATAGTCGATCTTGTTCAGGCTGTGGGCCTTCATATCCTCGATCGATTGGAAGGCGTAGATCTCTGCGAGGATGGGTTCGAGGATAGAGGTCTCGTAGGACTCAAGGGCTCTGATGTAGAGTGCGTGCTTGTCGCCGAAGGTGTCGTAGAGGGAGAAACGGTTGATTCCCATTGCGGCGGTGAGGTCGGAGATGCTTGCGGCATCGAATCCTTTTTCCCAGAACACCACCATCGCTTTGGTGAGCACGGTTTCTGGATCGAATGACTTGGGCCTGGGCATCGGAACGGTTTCCTTGGAGTTGCGGACCTGCAGCACCAGTATATACCCAACCGATCCGTAAGATATTCCTTAACCTGAGGTTTACGCCCATAAACGGCTTGGAATGGGGGACTTAACCTGTGTTGAGACTGTTTTCAGGGTGTATTAGCCGCGTATATCGAGCGAGCGCCCGGTATTCAAGTTGGCGGCATGATTCGTCGCAGCCTGGACACGGTCGGCGGCTTGGGGATACATCGTGTAGGTGCCGGCGCTGGTCACGGTGGGCTTGGGACCCTGGACTTGCGTGACATCATTGGAGAGGTCGATCGGGTTGACCTTGGCCCCAACCAGCTTGTTGATCGAACCTGCCTTTTGTGTCATTGGCGAGGGTGCGATCTTGCCCACGGTGTCCGCGGGGTTTGTCCGCTGGGCGGGGCTCGCCGTGGTGACCGAGGGTGTCAGTTCGCTTGGTGCGGTTCGGCGGACGCCGGATGCCTGGGTGGAGTATGGCGCGCCCGCGGGTCGGTTGACGCGCGGGGCGTTTGCGTAGGCACTGATGGCCTTATTGATTGGGTATGAAGCGGGATTGGTGCTGTTGATTCGGTCCATCGATTATTCAGCCCTAGGCGATCGTCGAGCTGCTCGGCATCCGCCGACGACGATCGGTGCGTTTCTCCGTCCATCCTTGGACACGGGGCCCATGGTACCTCGGATTGGCGCAGATCGCACGGGTAGAGATCGGTATAACCTGCGCGGACCTTGAGAAAAGGGGTTATGGGGCGGCTGAAATTGCGCGGCGGGGTGATTGGCGGGTACCTGAAAAAACACGCACCATCGTGTGGTGCGTGCGCTTTAGGCGATGGAGATTGTGCGCCAAGGGAGGAATCCGGCCTTTACACGGATCCGGGTTCCCTCAAACCCGGGTATCCGTGAAAGGTGAGATCTGAGATGATCGAGCGACCTGCGGCGTCGGATGACGCTGAAGAGGCTCGTGAACTCAATCTCGATTTGTCCGTCTTTGGCAATGCAAGTCCAAGGCCGAGCATCGAGGGTGCCCTCGAGTCGCCCGGCCGTGATTAGTTTGGGCGATCATCGCTGTCGTTGGTGGTGATCTTCATTGTGCCGTCGAGTACCCACTTGGCGTGCTCGGAGTTTGGACCGGTGCCGCTGGGCACATCGATGTTCATACCCTGAAACTGGTAGGTGATCTCGGCGTTTCGGCCTGTGAGTCGGTCGTAGAGCCCGATCGCGAGGTCGGGCCATGTCTTTGTGTGCTGTTCGGTCGTCATTGTGTGCTCCTTGTTGCGTAGGTCATGTGCGGGTAGCGTTGAAGGGTTCGGGGACAGATCCCGTTTTCGTGCACGACAAAGGCGTGGATGCAGTTGGCACGCAAATGATCGGGGGGGTAGATAAGTTGCAGATATGCTGGTCAGTATGTTTCATTTCACTCGGTAAGGTTGCATGATGCTGAGAACTTACATACAAGCGAATGAGGCGAGGTGGATGGGGGGCGCGTTGCTCGTCATGGTGCTGATCGTGGCGGCGGTGAATGTTCCGTTCGCGTTGACGAGGATGCTGCCGACTTCGGGGGCGTTCCCGCCGGCGACGGTTTTTCTTGATGGTCCGGAGGCCGCGGAAAAGGGGTGGCCATCTTCAACGCCGCACGATGTGGCATGGAGTGATCCCGAAGACTGGCAGCTGACGCCCTCGTTTGGTTTCCGGCGCTACTGGGTATCGGCCCCGCCGTTGCAGGAAGGCAAAAACGGGTTTGTCATGGATGTGCAGCATCTGGGCTGGCCACTGCCCGCGATCGAGGTGAAGCAGATGTGGTGGGATTGGGGCAATCCGCAGCTCAGCGGGCCCGAATCAAACCCTGCGCCGACGCTGGTGCCGCTGGGTGTGGTGGTCAACCCGATTTTGGTTGGTGTGCCGCTGTGGGGTGGGTGCTTCCTGTTGCCCTGCGGACTGATGGTGCTGAGGCGTGCAATGCGTGCACGGCGTGGGCATTGCGTGTGGTGCGGGTTTGATGCCAGCGAGTTGGCGGTTTGCCCAGAGTGTGGAAGGGCAGGATCTGGTATGATGGGGCCTACACACACTTGAAGGGGTACACACATGGGACGCAACATCCTCGCGGTCATCGCCGGTTACTTCGCGATGGCGATCATTCTCTTTGGGGTTTTTACTGCGGTGTATCTCGCGATGGGCGCCGAGCGGGCGTTCAACGAGTCTTCGTATGATGTCTCAACGCTCTGGATAATCGTGTCTGTGATCGTGGGTTTCTTCGCGGCACTCGTGGGTGGTGCGGTCTGCGCGATCGTGTCCAAGCGTTCTCGTGGCGCGACACTGTCGCTCATGGCATTGGTGCTTGTGCTGGGGATACTCAGCGGTGTGATGGCGATGGGGAAAGAAGCGCCAACGGGTGACGACGCGGTGCGTGGTCCGGAGACATCGAATACTGATGCCATGATGAATGCCCAGCAGCCGGGCTGGATCCTGGTTGCGAACCCGATCATCGGGTTGTTTGGTGTGATGACGGGGGCCATGATGCTCGGCGGCTGGTCGTCGAAGAAACCCGACATGGAATAACGCGGGGTTGGTTGGTGTTTAAAATCGACCATGAGCGAAAACACAGTGACTACCGTTACCCTTGGCACGCAGGACTACCGCACGCGCGTTATCTCAAGGACCCACGAGTTCTTTATCGATGAGCCCGGCACGCTCAACGGCGGCGACACGGCGCAGGACCCCTACGAGACCCTGCTTGGTGCGCTGGGGGCGTGCAAGGCCATCACCCTCCGTATGTACGCCCAGCGGAAGGGTTGGGACCTGCAGGGGGTGCGTTTGGACCTCGTGCATTCACGCCCCAACGGGCGCGGGAACCCAGAGCAGATCGATATCTCGATGAGTTTTATTGGCGAACTCGACGATGATCAGCGCAAGCGGCTCAAGGAGATCGCGAACGCGTGCCCGGTGCAGAAGACGATTACGGGCGAGCTGAGCGTGAACTCGATCCTTGAGGATTGACCAACCCGTCTTGGCATCTTTGAGCGCATCGGACATTCTGATTGTGCAGCGTGTTTCAGTGCTGACGCATAAAATGCGCAGGGAACGCACGCTTAGAACTGATCAGGAGGTGGGCCATGATGCAATGCACGCAGTACGACACCCGCAACATTGTCGAGTTGACGATTGACGGGCCGATCACCAAGGCGGAGATGGACCCGATGATCGAGAAGCTCGATGGGATGATCCACGAGTTTGGGAAGATCCGGATCGTCGAGGTTGTGAAGAACATCGGGAAAATCGAGCCCGCGGCGTTGTGGGCGGATCTCAAGTGGGAGCCGCGCCATCTCACCAGTTTTTCGCATGTGGCGATTGTTGCGGACCAGAAATGGATTGAATGGATGGTTAAGCCGCTGGATCTGTTGATCCCGGCAAAGCTCAAGCTCTTTCATCTCGACGAGATCGAAGAAGCCCGCGCATGGATCCAATCGAGTGAGCCGGAGGGTTGAAGGCGGGGCTTGGCTCTGGCTGCCTGTTCGATCCGCAGGGCCCGTGCCGGTGCGGAAGGCGACCACGGGTGGGCCGTGCCTGCGCTTCGTTCTCGAGGATCTGGGTTGGACGCTCAGGATTCAGGTCTTGATGATGAAGTCGATGGGCTTGAATGAGCCATTGTTCGACTTCTCTGCGGAGCATGCTGTGAGTCCGACGATGAGATCGCGCAGGGCCGTGAACTCGGTGTAATCGCCGGCTCTTGAGTTTGGTGGGCCGATGGTCAGTTCTCCCGTGTGCGAACTCGGGCGCACATCCATGAAGATGTTGAGTGTCGTGGGAATCTGGTCGGGTTCGATGCCGTAGGGTGCGAGGTTCTTCGAGAGATTCGAGAAGCACGAGGGGCGTGGTTCATCGATGCCGTAGAGTTTTTTGAACATCTCCTGCGAGCAGGGCGTGAGCAGGAAGTCGTGCCCGTCCACGGTGTTTTCTGTGATTTTGAGCATGGGGTTTGATCTGTTCGAGTAGAGCGTGTCCCCGTTGCGCATGTAGATCCTGTTTGCGTAATCGATCGTGCGTCCGGAACTCAGCCATTCTCTTGGGTCTTCCGCATCGAATGCCGTCAGATCACTGACCTGTTCGCCCTTTGGGTCGATGACTCTGAGTGTCTCTCCCTCGTTGAGCAAGAACCCGACGCCGGTGCGTGGTTCGATGCGAAACTCTGTGTTTGTTGGTCGTTCGTCCCTTGGTTCGCCGTCGACGATGAACGCGGTCATTGTTGCGGTACTCACTTGTGATTCTCCGGTGCATTGTGTGAACTTGCTGTGCGTGTCTTAAATCCTGGGTGCCACGGGCATGCGTGTGGGCGTCCCGCGTACTGCTGTGCTTCGCTTGTCGTGCCATGGTCCGCGAGCAGCGGGTTGGGAGACCCGGCGAGGGATTCCTCTCTTTCGCGGATGGTGTCTCGCATGCGCTCATACCGCCCCTGCTCTCGCATGGCTTCGAACTGGTCATGAAGGTTGAATATGAGGGTGGGGTAGGGGAATCGGCGTGCTTCGCGAGCGGCCTGGGGGTGCATGCCGACGATGAAGAAGGCCCGTCCCGCGATGCTGAAGGAGAAATCGGGGTCCACCGGGTCGGATGACACCGCCGGATCCCAATCGAAGGTCAGCGAATCGATATCGTGCATGCCCTGGAGTTGGGTCCAGAGCTTGTCTTCGAAGTCTTCCTCATTCGTGATGCTCGGGTCATCGAATACGGCAACGAAACTCGCGGTGTCCGGATCGATCTGGTCCGCGTTCGCTGCGAACCATTGGATGTCGTGCGTGCATTCAACGATGGATGAATGGCGTCCGAGCCCCGCGTATTGTGCGATCCGGTATGCGTCCTTGTTCAGTGCCGCCTTCGCACCGACGCATGGGTACGCGTTGTGAGAAACGAAAGCTTTGAGTGCGCCGTTGATCGCCGAGATCGCGGGCCCGGGCTTGGGTTGGTTGCTCTGGTGGCCTGTGATTCGCGCAAGCGTGTTGCGATCATCGGGCGCGTAGACGCGATCGCTGGGTTGGATGGTGATGGTTTGAGCAGAGATCATGGCGGTTCCCTTATGAATCGTTGTCGCCTGGTAACGAACACTTTGAAGATATGGGTTGAAGCCTTGGTCTCGGTGAACGGTGCATGAAATCGTGCTCATAGTTGAGGTAGGGCATTGAGTGGGGCGAGCGAGTGCTTCAAGCCTGAAGGAAGAGCCGCACGCGGTTGCGGCTTTTTCTGACCTCGTGTGCGCGTGTGAGTGGGAAGAGCATCAGGGTGGGCGTTTGGAACTGATGTTCAGGATCATCCGCGAACGGGTGCATGAACACCATGCTCAGATCGCGGTTGTTTATGGTGAAGATGTGCTCGTTGTGGTTGGTGTGAGAGCATCGCCCCGGGTACCAGTGATGCTGGGCTGCGTTCTTTGAGCACATGCCAAGCATCTGAGACCAGAGCTGGTGTTCAAGTTCTTTGGTGTCACGGATTGAGACATCCTCGAAGAACGCGAAGAACGCATCTGTTCCGCATTGAGTGGACGCGTGGGCGAACCAGCGAAGATCCTGCTCGTTGTCCTCAATCGATTCGCTTGTACCCAGACCGTGGTACAGGGCGACTCGATAGGATCGCCGCCGTAGGGCATCGCTCGCGGATATGCACCGATGGGGGGAGGATTCGAGCAGCACGCGCAGCTTGTGATGATGTTCCAGCAGGATGGGGTTCGGGGCATTGGCGCCGATGGGGTCATCCCAGTCTGCGCTCAAGCCGCGCACGGAATCGGGGCGAAAGACCCGATCGCTGACGATGATGTGTTCTCTTGATTGATGAATGGGAATCATGGTTCATGCCCTCTCGCAGTCTTCGATGCAACTGAAAAGATGTTCCCTCAGGGGGATCAAGGGTGCATGAACGGGTCATGAATGTGTTTTCATCCTGTGGCCGGTGTTGGGCGGACTGGCGCAGTGTGACGCGGGGCGGTGTTTCAAGTGCTTGATTGTCTATGGGTTAGGTCGCAGGCCTTCGCTCGTGTGTATGCCGAAAGTTTGTCAAAGAGTTGCGCGAAATGTGCGTTGCGTTTGTCCGAAACACACTTTGTTGGTTCGGAACTGCTTGAGGGGAGATAGATATGAGCGCACGCTCCGCAATCGCAATCGTGGTGATGCACTTGGTCTTGGGGGTGGTGGCTTCTGGATCCGATGCCCAGGGAGTGCGTTCGTTCGATCGAGGACTGATCTAGTCACTCGAGCACGCGTCGTCGCAGGTGTGCTGGCTCTTGAAGAAGCGCAATCGGTTCTTGGCGAACCAGAGGTACAACCGGTCGCATACCCATGAAATGAGGGGGAGCTTGGTCCATGCGAGCATCCACCCGCGATCGACGGCTTGCATGGTCACGCGGACTGCATCCATTGCCTTATGGACTCGCCCGTCGGGGGTGATCGCGTGCATGACCCTTCGGATCTCAACGGGGTGAAGATCGTGCGCTTCGGAATAGGTCTGATCCTGCCGCAGATCGACGAGCTTGAGCTTTCCCCGCCCGTCATCGATTCGGCGGAGCCGATCCGCCACATGGTTGCACGAGGGGCAGATGCCGTCATAGAGCACAATGGTGGGGGCATCGGGCATGGATCATTCTATTCGCGTGGGTATTACCCGCCGACGCTCTTGATCAGGTCGTCTGTGAGCTTCTCGACGGAGTCCGTGGTGCCCTTGTAACCAGAATCGCCGGAGCTGTGGTCGGGCTCGATGATGCCGCTCGTCAGGTTGTAGCGCCAGCCGTGGGTATCTGCGCCAGCGGCCGCGCCGCCTCGTCGGATCGTGATCTTGCCGTTGATGGGGTTGACGGGGATGCCGTTGATGTATGGGCCGTAGATGCCCGTGGACGCGTTGATGGTGCCGTCGAGATCTGATTTGCGGAGAAGTCGGAAGTAGAAGGTTTTGGCATCCGCTGCGCCAACATGGGGCAAAACGCCCTCATGCTCGACGGTATAGAGGTCGACGGCTTTCTGGAGCGCGGTTTGCGAACCGACCACGGCGTTCTTGGCGGCATTGTCTGCGGCGCTGGACATACGCGGGACAGCGATCGCGCCGATGATCCCGATGATCACCACAACGATCACGAGTTCGACGAGCGAGAATGCCCGTTGTGTACGCATATACAAAGGATCGACCCATCGGGCGATACAGTTCTGTGGGGATCCTCATGTCGATGCTAACAGGCGAGTAACTGATCGATTGGGACTCGAAAGACCGCCTTTGTAGTCCGAGAAGTCTGAAGGTAATCCAAACGACTGTCAAGCGCCGGCCGATGAGTCCGCTTGGGTGACCATCTCTTTCAGAACCGCAAGCTTCTGTTTGAAACCGGGTATGTCAAGAAAATGATCCCGGGGTGGCCCGAATCGCTTTTCGATCTCAGCCTTCGAATAACCATAAAAGAGTTCGAGGCTATCGTGCGAGATCCAAAGTTTCGCGTTGCTGTCTACTACATGCTTATCACCAACCCAGATCGTAAATAAACACCTGGTTTTGTTTGCGGGCGGGGCGAACATGGCAGAAGTTTTGTACGGACGCAAATGGAGCCCGAGTTGTTCACCAACCCGTAGGCACAGGTTCAGTGCTTCCTCGGTCCCCGTCGTTCTTGCGGTTGCGAGAAGATCCTCGATGCTAGTTGCTTTGCTTTGCCCGCTAGTGGGTTTCGTCTGTGCCGAAGTCTGCTCATGGATTTCGCGTGCGAGCAGCGTTTCGCCTGAACTGCTTCGGTATGCAGTAAATGTGATGACTCGTATTTCCAGCCCGGCCCGTTCGCTGAGATAGTCAACCATTCGTTCAAGGTTTGCGTCGATGCTCGTGCCCACGAGGTAGATCACAGGATCGACCCCCTCGCTCAGGTCATCGATTGATGCATCCCTTGCGCTGAGCAAATCCTTTAGGTTTGTGCCACGAGTTTCCAGGTAGGTGTTGCTCTGTTCAACGAGTTCGTCAGGGGACAATCGCTGTAGGCACGATGCGTAGTCGATTGCTTGGGCAATGACCTCACGGCGCAGTCGATCTCTCTTGATCTCAATAAGCACCCATTGGCCATTCCGATCGATCGCGAGTAGATCGAGCGGGCCGCCTTCTGTACGGAGTTGTCGAGCAACGATGCATAGACCGCTTTCAAGTAGTGATGGATCGCGTTCGATCCAATCTTCCAGATGTTGTTCATATTCGATTGCAGAGGTCTGGCTCTCAACCGGTGTGCCGTTGATTACTGACCAGATACCAATATGAGTCATCTCTACATCCTCGGCATGCTCGTTCTGACAACATCGTACCATGGAAAGCTGAGGTGTTGTTTCTGCACTTTGTTCACTACCAGATCTTCCGCGCAACGCTCGGGAGAAGCCAAAGGCCCAGCACAGTCGCGATGCCGGATTTGAGAATCATTCCTGGGATGAAGACGAGGAACCCATAGTAGATCGATTGGTTCCAGGTCATTGGGTCGAGTTTGGTGTCGATCGAGTAGATCCAGTGCAGCCAGGGGACGCCGAAGAGGAAGACGACCATGTGGACGGCGATCCCCGCGATGAAGATCGCGAGCCATCCGCGGATCGAGCCGTCTTCTCGTTTGATGATCCCGTGTGCGACGGGTTGGCAGAAGAGGAAGCCGAGCAGGTAGCCGCCGGTTTGCCCGAGCAGGACGGGGAGCCCGGCCTGTCCTTCGCCGAACACGCCAACGCCGGCGATCCCCATGATAAGGTAGAGCGCGATGCTCGCGAACCCGAGGCGTGGACCCAGCGCCAGGGCGCAGAGCAGGACACCGAGTGTCTGCAGGGTGATCGGAATGCCCAGCGGCGCGGTGGGGATGGCGATGTGCGAGCAGATGATGATGATCAGTGTCATCATCGGGACTGCGGCCATTCGATGGAGCAGGCGATCATTCGAGGTATCGCGTGCCCGTGATCCGTCCTGCGTCGTTGTTCCCTCTTGAGTGTTCATGCTTCTAGCGTACGACCCTGAGCCGCTGTTGTGTGCTTCTGGGGAGCACGATCGTTTGCGGTGGTTCTGGAGCCGCGAGCGGGTCTTCGAATGGTTTGATCTCGATCTGCGATGCGGGGCCGGTGCCCGGTCGTGCCCGTGCCGCGGCGTCGATATCGAGCGATCCGAGTGCATTGGATGGTGATTCGATGACGGACCCTGTGATCCGTGCGCCGGGTTCAATGATCACGCTTTTGGCGCGGACCCCGCCCCGGAGTTCGCCGGTTGCTGTGATCGTCACGGTCCCGCCCGAGACGCACATCGAGTGCACCGAGCCGGAAATGGTGATGTCACCGGATGCGACAGAGAGGTTTGCAATCACCTGTGCTTCCGGGTGGACGATGATCGATTCTGTTGTGAGCAGCGAGGTTCCCCAGTGCCCTTTGGTGATCTCAAGTGGGAGCAGGCGCAGGTTGCCGGCACACCTGGGGCAGGATGCCGATTCCGCGTATCCCGAAACGGGGAGTGTTGCGGCGCATCGGTAGCAGACCACATCCCTTGATTGCGGGATGACGGGGCGCGCTGCGCCACGATCACGCATAAGGAACCGGGGTGGTCTGAAGAAACTGGCCATAAAACGGGCCGCTCCGGCGTTTGCCGAACGCGGCCTGGGATGGGTGGCTCGTTCATTGGGCGAGCTGCCCAAGTGGTGTGGTGTTCTCTTTGATTACGCGACGCTCGAGTTGGATTCCTGCGCCCACGGAGGGGTCAGGTCGAGCTGGGTTGTGATGTTGGACTTGGGTTCTGCTGTCACGGGCGCGGTGTTCGTCTGCTGGCTCTGGTTTGATTGCCCGGTCATTTCCTGAGCACGCGGGCCGACATTGCAGTGGCCGACAAAGCTGGCGCCCTCGGATACGACGAGCGTTCCCGCGGTCAGATCGCCCTGAACCTGGGCGTTCTTGGTGAGGGTCAGTCGATCGCGGGCGAAGAGCGGGCCCTGAACGGAGCCGTCAACGATGATTTGTTCCGCTTCGACGGCTGCGTTGCAGTTGGCGCCGTTGCCGATCTGGACCTCGCCCTGCGCGGTGATCTTGCCCTCGAAGTGCCCGAGGATGCGTGCGGACTTCTCGAAGAACATCTCACCCTTGATGCGGGTGTCGGCCCCGATGACGGTGAGCTCCGGGGTGCTTGCGGCGCCCTGTGTGTTGCCCTGGGTGTTGATGGGGTTCTGGTTCGACATACGGCAGTTCCTTCCCTATCCCGATCGGCGTTGGCCGACGAAGAGTTCGTGTGGTCCCGTGAGTGCGCGGACGGATGGCGCACCGATGACGGTTCCAGCTCGTGGTTCAAGTCTTGGCTTGGTTGTGGTTTGGGCATCCCTGCCGGATCTTCGCCTTCCCTGGCTGGATGATGCATCGTCCAGATAAGCGGGGGGACTGAAGTTTCGGTTGTGCGGATTGGAGAAAATTTGCGGAATCTGCGGCGGGTCGTGGCGGGGCTCGGCGTGAGGGGTGGTGCTCGGGGCGAGGGACATGATCCTCTTCTCGGGATGCACTCCTGCGGGTGGTTTGCAATCGCAAACTATCAGTTCTCTGCAACACATCTCATTTCGTCCCGTACCTGTGTTCATGATGATACAGGGGATTTTTGAACGACATTTCGGCGCTCGGAACCATGAAACGCTCAGTAAAGGGCTGTTCTGTTTGGGTCTGCTGCTCACGATGGCTGCGACTGCGCATGGTCAGGATGGCGGTGGGCCACAGTTCCCCGGGCAGAGGGTGGTGACGGACACACGCCCTGTGCATGTTGCCCTGGGTGACCTCGATGGCGATGGCGACACGGACATGTCCGTTGTGAGCGAGCAGGGCGACCATGTTCATGTGCTGATCAATCGGGGCGACGCAACATACGAGGAGAATGTCCAATACGCAACCGGAGAATCTCCGAGGCAAGTCGCGCTGGGTGATCTCGATGGCGACGGCGATCTGGACATGGTGATCCCCAACGCGCACAGCGACGACATCAGCGTGCTCCTGAATGATGGTGGCGGTGTGTTCGGTGCACAGGTTCGACTGCCCGCGGGTGACAACCCGTTGAGCATCGCGCTGGGCGATCTGGATGCGGACGGCGATCTGGATATGGTCGTTGCAAACTCGGAAAGCGATGACCTGAGCATGCTTCTCAACGAGGGCGACGGGAGTTTCCTGATGCCATCGAGCTTTGACGCAGGCATGAAGCCCTGGGGCATCGCCCTCGGTGATATCGACTCCGATGGGGACCTTGACATGGTCGTTACCAGCATTGTCAGCGATGACGCGAGCGTGCTGCTCAACCTCGGTGGCGGGAGCTTCGTGTTGCAGGAGCGGTACGCGTTCAGCGAGAGCCCCACCGGCCTCACATTGGGTGATGTCGATCTGGACGGCGATATCGACATCATCGTCGCGCTCTTTGGGAATGACTCGCTCGGCGTGCTGCTCAACTCCGGGGATGGGACCTTTGGGTCGCAGGCGCAGTATGCGGTGGGGGAGCTGCCGATGAGTGTGCGGGTTGGCGATCTCGATGGCGACGGTGATCCGGACTTGGTTATCGCGAATAGTGGGGGTGATACAGCGAGCGTTTTACTGAACGATGGCAGTGGTGATTTTTCGACGCACACCGTGTTGCAGGCCGGCATCGAGCCGACGAGTGTGGCGCTGGGGGACCTGAATGGCGACGGGCATATGGACATGGCGGTGACGAACAGGCTCAGCCAGGACACGAGCATCTTTTTGTTCGATGAGGAGACGGGCGCGTTGTCATCGCCCGACAGTTATGAGGTCGGACTCGTGCCCTGGGATGTTGAGCTCGGCGATATTGACGGTGATGGGCTCCTTGACATCGTCACGACCGTCGCGCTCGCCGACGGCGTGAGCGTGCTGCGGAATGTGGGCGATGGTGTGTTCGAGCCGCACCAGGACTATGTGACGGGGAAGGATCCCGCCCGCGTTGTTCTCGGGGACGTGGACGGCGATGGTGATCTGGATATGGCGGTTGCCCAGGCGGTGATGGATGAGGTCGTGCTCCTGCTCAATCAGGGTGACGGGTTCTTTACGGAGCACGCGCGTTTCCATATTGAGTCATTCCCATTGGCCGCGCGGTTCGGTGATCTGGATGGCGATGGGGACCTTGATCTGGCCGTGATGTGCGATGGCAGTGACAGCGTGGGTATCTCGAAGAACCTCGGGGGTGGCGACTTCGGCCCCTTTGTCTACTTCGATGCGGCAGAGCGGCTCCGAGATCTCGGGCTCGGTGATTTTGATGGCGACGGCGATCTCGATATCGCTGTGACCAGTGTCACCCGGCGAGAAGTGGTCATTTTGGAGAACGACGGGGCGGGCTCGTTCGGCGTCGGGGTCGGCTTCGGGGTCGGGTACAACCCGAGGCGAATCGGGATCGGTGATGTCGATCAGGACGGCGATCTCGACCTCTTAGTAACTGACTTTAACGAGCTGAGCCTGCTCCTCAATCACGGCGATGGCACTTTCGCCCCGCAGATCAACATTCCTACGCTGGTCGGCGCTGCAAACTATGGTGTCGCGCTCGAGGATATCGACGGGGATGGGGACATTGATCTGATCCTTGCGCTCTACGGCAGGAACGCGATCTGCGTCCTGAAGAACGATGGCGGCGGCGTCTTTGGCGACTCGACCAGGTTCGGCGTCGGGCAGGACCCGAGGAGCCTCGCGGTCGGCGATATCGACGGCGATGGTGACGCCGATGTGGTCGTGGCGAACTCTGATAGCTCGTTTATCAGTGTGCTCAAGAATCAAATCGGGTCTGCGGCTGCCTGCCTCCCCGACCTCAACGGCGACGGCTCACTCAACTTCTTCGACATCTCCGCCTTCCTCGTCGCCTACCTCGACGGTGATCTCGCGGTCGACTTCAACGGTGACGGCGAGCTCAGCTTCTTCGATGTCTCCGCCTTTCTTGTCGCCTTCGATGCCGGGTGCCCCTGATCGGGGATTTTACCCGTGCAATGGGGCAAATTTGAGCCTCAGTTGAGGTCGAAATTTGGGGTGATTGTAGCCGAGTGGCCGATAATGCGATGTTATGGCGCGAACTACCAAGAAGAAGACGTCCAAGCCCTACCGCGTGTCTGGACAGGATACGGAGCTCTCTGAGCAGCAGAAGCTCCTGATGCGGATCGGCTGGCTCGCGTTGGGGGTGCTGTGGCTGTTCGTGCTTGTCGGATTGGTGAGCTTTGACGCCGGGGATGCGCCGTCGCACGCGATCTATCCCAACAACCCGCAGACCCAGAACTGGACAGGCCCGATCGGTGCTCATGTGGCGTACGGGCTTCTGCGGACGCTCGGGATCGGGGTCATCATCCCGATGATGTTCGTCGGCGTGCTGATCGCGTTGCGTGTGGCGCGCCGGCCCATGACGCAGCCGATCGTTCGGGCAACGGGTGCGTTGATCCTCACCGCGTCGCTGTGCGTGCTGCTCCAGATTCTCTTCCCCAGCGCCGGTCCGCTCCCGGGGTTGGTGGGGGGCACCATGGGGGTTGTGGGGGCTTCGACAATGCTGCCCAAGTTTGCGCTGCTCGGATCGCTGCTCTGGATCGGACTCGCGACGATCATCGGCCTGATCGTGTGCTGCGATAAGTATGTGGTTACGGTCCCCGTCGCGATCTGGAACCGGATGGTCCCCGCGCTCGCGTTCACGCGTGAGAAGGCCGGGGCGATCGCGGAACGCACCGCCTCGTCCGCGAATGCCGCGACAGACCGCGCGAGCGAAGAGACCCGAAAAGCAAGCGGCGGTCTCCTTGCCGGCCTGCGCTCGATGATGCAGAAGAAGCCCAAGCCCGTGATGGTCCGCATCAACGATATTGATGAGGACATGGTCGAGGTCAAGCCGATCGACGACGAGACCAACGAGGGCGAGCTCAAGCGGAAGTCCAAACCCAAGACCCGTGTACGCCCCGTCCCCAAGCCTGTCGAGGTTGAAGACGAGTACGACGAGTACGAGGAGGAGGACGATGTCCCCGGCGCGCCCCAAGTCTTTGACAACGAGGACCTGCGTGAGAAGATCGCCAAGCTGCCTGTCCGCTTTGCGCAGCAGGAAAAGGAGATGGCGACCGACGAGGACCTCGCGGAGTTCCAGGATGTTCAATCGCTCGAGGGGTACAAGTTCCCGACGATGGAGCTGCTTGAGGAGCCCGAGATCGGGTTCAACGAGAAGCTCGAGTCGCTCGTCCGTGAGCAGGCCGAGGCACTCGAGAGCGCGATGCAGGAGTACAAGATCAACGGCGAGGTCGTCGATATCGAGTCCGGCCCCGCGATCACGCTCTATCACATCCGTCTCGCGCCGGGCACCAAGGTCGCGCAGATCAACGCGATTGAGAGTGACCTTGCGCGTTCGCTCAAAGCGGTCAACATTCGCGTGGTGTCCAACATGGAAGGACGCGACACGATCGGGATCGAGGTCCCGAACCCAACCAAGGAGCGGGTGCGCCTCAAGGAACTGATGAGCAATCGTGAACGCTTCGAGGGTATGAAGCTCCCGATGTTCCTGGGTAAGGACGCGTCGGGCGATCCGTTGATCTCGGATCTCACGAAGATGCCTCACATGCTGATCGCGGGTACCACGGGCTCAGGTAAGTCCGTGTGCATGAACACGATCATCATGTCGTTCCTGTACACCAAGAAGCCCGACGAGCTCAAGCTCGTGCTGGTCGACCCCAAGATGGTCGAAATGTCCCAGTTCAAGGACATCCCGCACCTGATGTGCCCCGTCGTGACGGAGATGCCCAAAGCCGCGGCGATCCTCGAATGGGCGGTCACGAAGATGGACGAGCGGTACGAGCTGCTCGCCAAGGCCGGCTGCCGCGATATCTCGGGGTACAACGAGCTGGAATGGGACGAGCTCAAAGAGCGTCTGGAAATCCAGACGGAAGAGCAGGCGATGCGCGTGCCAAAGAAGCTCCCCTACATGGTGTTCATCATCGACGAGCTCGCGGACCTGATGATGACGAACAAGGAGGTCGAGGGCTCGATCATCCGCATCGCCCAGAAGGCGCGTGCGGTGGGCATCCACCTCATCCTGGCCACCCAGCGCCCACAGGCGAATGTCGTGACGGGTCTGATCAAGTCCAATATGCCCTGCCGCATCGCGTTCAAGGTCGCGTCGGGCATGGACTCACGGATCGTCCTCGATCAGAAGGGCGGCGAGCTGCTCCTGGGTCAGGGCGACATGCTCCACCTGTCCCCGAGCAGCCACAAGCTCTCGCGTGCGCAGGGCACCCTCGTGGACGACAAGGAGATCCGGCGCGTTGTGCGGTTCCTCAAGGACATCGCGGCCCCGAGCTTCGAGCGCTCGCTCATGCAGGTCAAGGGCGGGATGGACGAGGACGAGGAACGCATCTACCTCTCCGAGAACAACTCGTCTGCGTCACTCAAGGCAGCACAGGAAGACCCGATGTTCGATCGGGCGGTCGAGATCGTCCTCGAAACCAAGCGCGGGTCGGTATCGCTCCTGCAGCGTCGTCTCGCGATCGGGTACACGCGCGCTTCGCGTCTGATCGACCTGATGGGCATCGCGGGGATCTTGTCGGATCACAAGGGGTCCGTCGCGCGTGATGTCCTGATCTCGATCGAGGAATGGGACGCGATGAAGGAACTCGTCGCGGAGGATCAACGCCGACAGCAACTTGCGGGCAACGGCGCGAGTGCCGAACCCGAGGATCCGCACCAGACATCGATGTTCGTTGAGGAAGAGTCGGGCGAGCTCGACGAGGAGCCACCCTTCGAGACCGATGAGCCCGCACCGGGCGTCGTCGTGCACGGCACACTCGATTCCGAGGATGAAGAGGACGCGGATCTCGAACTCGAAGATGCGTCAGAAGACGACGCGGAAGAGGAAGAGGAGTACGAAATCGAAGAGGATTCTCTCGAAGACGAAGAGGGGGATGAAGAGGGCGAAGAAGAGTACGACGAGGAGGTCGAAGCTGAGTATGAGGAGGACGAGGAGTCTGAGGATGAGGACCCCGAAGCCGAGTACGAGGAAGAGGCCGAAGAGGAAGACGAAGAAGTCGAATACGAGTATGTCGATGAAGAGGGCAACCCGATCGACCCCGAGGATCTCGAGGAGGACGAATACGAACTCGAGGACGCTTCATCCAGTGATGAAGAGGGCGATGAGGAGCTTGAGTACGAGGAAGACGAGTACGAAGAGGATGAATCGCCCACCACGGAGCCCGTCCGCTGAATGGGCATGAGAGGGCTTGTTGGGCTCCATGCACACCCCTGTTTTGGGGTGTTTTTATTGATCTGACCAGTTTAACTGAAACCGAGTGGGGAATTGCCCCAATCATATTGCACACCAATCTGCCTGCACCGTACGGGCCGGTTTGCACACGAGGAAAGGACACACTTCATGCAGCGATCTGCACTCCGTATCAACCGCACAATGCTTTGTTGCTCGCTCCCAGCTCTGATCGCACTTCCCGCGATCGCGGGTACTCCCGAGGCGCTGGATCGCGTTCCGGCTGACACCCAGGCCGTGGTGGTCGTCCCGGAGTTGGGTGAGCTTCTCAACGACATCAACTCGATCAACGCGATCCTTGGTGATCAGGGCGAGCCGATGCTCAACATGGTGACCGCGATGATCCGCGGCATGCCGGGCATCAACCTCGAGGGTTCGATGGCCGCCGTCCTGAGCATGGAAGAGCATCAGGAGGAGCCCGACATGGTCTTCCTCATTCCGGTGAGCGATTACAACGCGTTCACGAATGAACAGAAGGGGGTCGATGGGGTCCACGAGATGCCTATGGGCGACCAGACCATGTACCTCCGCAATCTCGGTGGTGGCTTCGCGGTCATGGGTGAGTTTGCGGAAGATGTCCGCGAGTATGACGGGGAATCGGGCAATCTCAAGTCACACGCGAAGGCGCTGGGGCGTGCGGGTTCACGCATCGCGGACCACAACGATGTCTTCTTCTTCGTGAACATCCCTCAGTTCCAGGACGAGATCGACATGGGGCTCCAGGAGATGGAGTCGCAAGGTGAGATGATCGAGATGATGGGCGGCGCGGAAGCTGCTCAGGGCTTCGACCAGATGCTCAACGCGATGCGCACGGTTGCGAACGACGCGCTGAGCTTCGCCGCCGGGATGAGCTTTGATCAGGGCGCCGGGGTGTCCTTCGATTTCGGGCTCCAGTTCAAGGATGACTCCTCGACATCGGAATATCTGAACAACAACGGGAATGCCGGGAAGTACTTCTCCAATGTCCCGAACATTGATTACTTCTTTGCGGCGTCGTACGACATGTCAGGGAGTGGGATCCAGCGATTCCTGAATGAGTACATGGATCTCATCAAGGATATGGATACCACCGGCGCAATGGGTGCGTTCGACATGAAGGCGATGCTCTCGGGTGTCAAAGGCGGCATCCAGGTCATGGGCGCTTCCGACAACATCATGGGCGGGCTGTTTACCAACACGCTCTATTACGCAGAGGTTGACAACCCCAAGGGGTATATCGATTCCACGCGTAAAATGTACGAGGACATGAACGACCAGATGGCACAGTTGGCTGAGGCCGGTGTCGAAATGAACGCGTCCATCGACGAGGAGCCGACCGAGATCAATGGCATCGAGGCGTACGGCTTTGAGGTCCTCATGGACATGACCCAGATGCAGGGAATGAACGGCGGCATGGGCGGCCCGAACCCTGCGATGATGATGCAGATGATGTTCGGGGGCAATGGCCCATCCGGATACATCGCACCTGCGGGTGATCACGGGCTCGTCCTCACCATGTCGCAGAACCCCACCCTGCTTGGCAAGGCGGTTGATGCGGCGAAGGGCAACAACACCATGGGCTCCGTTGCCGCGATCCAGAAGACGCGCGACATGCTCCCGGACAACCGGGTCATGGAGATGTACATCGGTGCCGATCATCTCGCGAATACCGCGGGCCCGATGGCGATGATGTTCGGGCTCATCCCCGAGTTCGAGCCGGTCGAGTCGCTTCCCCCGCTGGGGATGGCACTCACGGCAGACGGCGGCGGGATGCTCTTCCGCACCGTTATCCCCATGCAGACCATGGATAAGGCCATGCACATCTTCGATGAGATGAATGCGATGCAGCACAACGGCGGCGAGCAGATGGATTTCTGAACTGTCGTTCCGCTGCTTGATCTCGGTGAGTTGCTCGGCACAATTGCCTATGAGCAGCACGCCCGGATCAGTTTGGAGACTCAATCACGAACGGGCGATCCATCTGGATCGCCCGTTTCTCGTTGGGATACTCAATATCACCCCGGATTCATTCGCGGACGGTGGGGTGTACAACACACCCGAACAGGCGGTCGAACGCGCCAGGCGTATGCGAGATGAGGGGGCGGATGCGATCGACATCGGGGGCGAGTCTACCCGCCCGGGGGCAAAGCGGATCAACGCGTGCCAGCAGATCGACCGTGTGGTGCCGGTGATCCGGGCGATCCGCGACGCGGGGATTGAGCTGGCGATCACGATCGATACGACACGCGCCGAGACCGCGCGTGCCGCGTTGCGGGTCGGCGCGGACGCGATCAATGATGTCTCGGCGGGGATGGAGGACGACGGGATGCTGAGTCTCGCCTCGGAATCGGGCTGCGGCTTGATCCTGATGCATCGGGAGCGACCGCCGGAAGAAGACCAGTTCTCGGATCAGTACACGCGGGCCCCCGTCGCGGGGTCGATCACGGCCCGTGTGGTGGAATCGCTCCGCAGCGTCCGCGACCGTGCGGTGGACGCCGGCGTCCACCAGCAGAGCATCATGCTGGATCCCGGGCTCGGGTTCGGGAAGGATGTGGCTCAGAATCTGGAGTTGATCGAATCGTCCCCGAGCATTGTTGCTCTGGGGCACCCCGTGATGAGTGCGCTGAGCAGAAAGAGCTTCGTGGGGCGTGTTGGTCTCGGTCGCGATTCCGAACCTTCTGAGCGTCTTCCAGCTACGATCGCGCTCTCTGTGATGCATCTTCAACGCGGGGCACGGGTTTTTCGGGTGCACGATGTGGCGGCGCATCGCCAGGCGCTGGATGCCGCGTGGGCAATGATTGTCCGCAATGACGGTATTTCTGCGACGGAATCGGCGAATTAATTACCTGCTGACGCCCGGCGATGGGGGGCCCCGTACCTACGATACAAATGCCCGTGCGGGCGATGAATACGCGAAATCTCGCGAGTTGACGACTGATTGAAAGGATCCGACGCGATGGCCAACGCGAATGTGAAGGAGTTCACCGACAGCAACTTCGAAGCCGAGGTTCTCGGCGCGAGCGAGCCGGTGCTGGTGGACTTCTGGGCGGAGTGGTGCATGCCGTGCCGCATCCTCGCACCGACAATCGACGAAGTCGCTGACTCGAGCGAGGGCAAGGTGAAGGTCGGCAAGGTCGACATCGATTCGAATCAGGAGATCGCGGTGAAGTACGGCATCAGCGCCATCCCAACCGTGGTGATTTTCAAGAACGGCGAGGTCGCGAAAAAGTTTGTGGGTCTCACGAAGAAGGAAGACCTTGAGGCCGCGATCGCCGAGCTGAGCTGATCGAGCACGATGAGCGAGTTAAACCCACGCACGATCGTGCGGAAACGAGAAATAATATGAGTACTGATTCTTCGAACAATCGCCCGCTCCGCTGTGGCGCTGTTGGTGTTGGTCGGATGGGGCGTCACCACGCGCGTGTCTATGCGGAGATGGAAGGCGTCGAGCTTGTCGGCGTTGTTGATGCGAGTCTCGAACGGGCACAGGAATACGCTGAGAAGTTTGGGTGCAAGGCCTTCGCGACCGAGGAAGAACTCCTCGCTGAGGGCGTTGATGCGGTTTCGATCGCCGTCCCGACGACTTTCCACCTCAAGAGTGCTGAGCCGTTCCTCAAGGCGGGGGTGGCGTGTCTCATCGAGAAGCCTCTCGCTCAGGGCGCGGACGAGGCCGAGAAGATCAAGAAGATCGCCGAAGAACACAACGCGTGTCTTATGGTTGGGCACATCGAGCGTTTCAATCCCATCATGCGTGCGATGCAGCGTGCGGCCGAGAGCTTCGGCGAGCCGATCACTCCACGGTTTATGGAGGTGCACCGCGTCTCGCCCATGACCTTCCGGTCGATCGACATCGGCGTTGTGATGGACATGATGATCCACGATCTCGATGTGGTCCTGATGCTCATGAACGGTCGCGAACCCGACGAGGTCACCGCCAGCGGCGTGGCCGTCGTCTCCGAGTTTGAAGACCTCTGCAACGCACGCCTCGTCTGGAACCTCAGCGAAGATGAGGGCGGCGGGCAGTGTGTCGCGAACATCACCGCATCTCGTCTCGCGATGAAGACGGAGCGTGTGACGCGTATCACGGGTGAGAACGGGTACATCAAGATCGATTATGCCGCGAAGACCGGCACGATGATCCGTCGCACCGCCAACGAGATTCAGATGCGTGAGGTGCGTGAGCAGCTCCGTGCGGGGGCGGACCTGACGGACATGGATTGGACAGAACTGATCAACATCGAGCCCCTCGAGATCGACGACGGCGAGCCCATCGTCAAGGAGATCGAGGCATTCCTCAACGCCGTACGCGACGCGACCCAGCCCGCGATCGACGCGGAGGCCGGGTTCGTGAATGTCCGTACCGCGGAGCGGATCGTTGCCGCGATCCAGCAGTCTGTCGGTGCCCAGCAGGCGACGGCCTTGAGCTGACAGAGCCCCCATTTACTTCCAAGCCTATGAAGACGCTCCGGACTCACCCATACCCACCCTCGACGCAGAATCGCGTCGGGGGTGTGTCATTGATGTGTTCAAGTTCACATTGACCCTTGTACCTTTGCCCGTTCTGACTTAGGATCGGGCTTTCAACCCACTTGCCAGGGCAACGCTGCCCAACGACACCACAGGATTCGCGACACATGAGCGATCAGAACCAGACGAACCCCGACGCACCCACGACTCCGACGAGCGTCACGCCTCCACCGCCCACGCAGGTGCCAGCACCTCAGGCGGCCACGGAGATCGATGCAGAGACTCACGCCGAGATCGAAGCCGCGATGTCCGACCTCGCAGCCGCGGATGCTGCGGACGCGCCTGAGTCCGGATCAAAGTCCATTAAGGGGCCCCGCGTCGTGCGTGGCGGGCGTGAGCACCGAACCGGCATGGTCGTTTCGGTGGGCGCATCCGATGTGTTCGTTGAGTTTGGGCCCAAGGAACTCGGGGTCGTTGAGATCGCGCAGTTCAAGGACACACCGCCGAATGTCGGCGATCAGCTCGAAGTCGCGGTCCAGCGCTTCGACAGCGCCGAGTCCCTCTACATCTGTGCACTCCCCGGCGCCGTCCAGAAGGCCGATTGGGAGATGCTCGAACCAGGCCAGGTCGTCGAGGCACGCGTCACCGGCACCAACAAGGGCGGGCTCGAACTCGAGATCGCGAACCATCGTGCGTTCATGCCCGCATCGCAGGTCGATATCGATCGCGTCCCGGATCTCTCGGTCTTTGTGGGCGAGAAGATGACCTGTGAAGTCCAGAAGGTCGATAAACGCGGGCAGGGCAACATCGTCCTCTCGCGTCGCGATGTGCTCCAGAAGGAACGCGCCAAGGCGGCCGAGTCCCTCAAGGAAGCGCTCAAGGAAGGTGATACCGTCACGGGCACCGTCCGCAAGATCATGGACTTCGGCGCATTCGTCGATCTCGGAGGCGTGGACGGGCTTGTCCATCTCAATGATCTCTCCCATGAACGCGTGAACCACGGCGCGAAGAATGTCGCACGCCATGTGTCCGAGGGGCAGAAGGTCTCCGTCCAGATCCTCAAGCTCGATTGGGAAGGCAACCGTATCGGTCTGGGTCTGAAGCAGCTCCAGGCAGACCCGTTCGCCTCCGCGGCGGAAGAGGTTGTCGAGGGTGCCGAGCTCTCGGGCAAGGTGACCAAGATCCTCGAGTTCGGTGCGTTCGTCGAAGTCGCGCCGGGGGTCGAGGGGCTCGTGCACATCTCCGAGCTCGACTGGCGCCGTGTCAACGATGTCAACGAGGTCCTCAAGGAGAACGAGGTCGTCCAGGTCAAGGTCCTCAAGGTCGACCCGAGCGATCGCAAGATCTCCCTTTCCATCAAGCAGCTCAAGGATCGCCCGCAGCAGCAGGGCGGCGGCGGGCGAGGTCGCGGCGGCGGTCGTGGCGGGCGCGACGATCGCACCCCCGAGGAGATCCTCAAGGAAACCCCCGAGCTGCGTCGTCTCCGCGAGCAGGCCAAGAAGCAACCCAAAAAGGGCGGCGGGGGTCTGGGCAATGCCGGCGGCATGGGCATGGGGCTGGGCGATCTGAAGCTCTAGACCAGTTGTCTTGATGCATACACACCAACGCACCGGAAACATCCGGTGCGTTTTTTCATGCGCAACTCCGCAATGTATCGCGAATAGATCTTGGCCGCGCGTTGTTCTCCCGGCTCACCATTCGATACATCATCATCGGGATCATGCGACGATGTTCAAACTGCTCCATTATCTCCCGATCGGGACGACCCTTATCTCCGTCAGTTTTATCGTGACGCTCATGCGCCGCGCGAAGCTACGCGAGTATCCGCCCCATCTGCTCTGGTGGGCGATGGGGGTGTTGTTCTATGGGCTGGGTACGCTGCTCGAATCGATCATCACGCTCTCGGGCAACACGCTTCTGCTCAATCGGTTGTGGTACTGGGCGGGCGCGATCCTCGGCGCGTATCCCCTCGCAACCGGATCGGTGTACCTGCTGCACAAGCGCAAGCTCGCGCACACCCTGACCGCGATCTCGATGCTCGTGGTGATCGCAGGGACGATCGGGGTCCTGTTCACCCCGATGATCGCGGAGAACCTCAACCCCGACAAGCCCGACGGGAATGTGATCGCGTGGACATGGATCCGGTTCCCCGTCACCCCCGTGATCAACTTCTACGCGGCTTTCTTCCTCATCGGTGGCGCGATTATCTCAAGCCTGCGGTTCTTCGAAAATCCCACGATGCGCCGGCGCGCCTATGGCACCGCGCTGATCGCGTTGGGTGCCATCCTCCCAGGGATCGGCGGGTCTCTCGCCAAGGTGGGCACAGACGGGCAGATGAGCACGGGCGGGCTCGTCGAGGCGCTTTACCTGGGCGAGTTCCTCGGGTTGATCCTCATCTGGTGGGGGTACGAGCTGTGCGTCCGTGCGCCAAAGCCGACGGATATTCAAATTGAATCATCTGTCGCAACCTAAGAACCCGAGCGAAATATGTTCATATCATGTAACATGCACCCTCCGCATGCGTATGCGGGTTGCGTGTTTTCTATGGTTGGATAGATCCGTTGAAGTACCCCGCGAGCAAGCACTATTCCGACCTGAGTTTGCATGACCCGATCCCGGAGATCGAGTTGCGCTACAACGAACCCATGCGCGCGGGGTTCGAGGCCTTCTCGCGTCACGCGTGGTGGGCGATCGCAGCCATCTTCGTTTCACAGTTGTGCCTTGCGATCTTCTTGAAGAAGACGATCACGGGGACGCTCATGAGTATGGGCTTCGGTTTCGGGATTCTGTTCTTCATCGTCGGTCTCGTATACAAGGCCCAGCGCAAGGCGGGCAAGAGCGATCCGAGCGATCCGTGGGGTGTCCCGATCCGTGACCAGATCCGGTACTGGTTCTTTTACGCGATCGTGATGTGGAGCTTGTTTGCAGGCTTACGGATGTTCTCTGATGGGATCATGGAAGGGATGTTTACATTTGCGTGGTACTCGCTCATGTTTGGAGCCGCGCTTGCGGTCTGTGGTCGATTCGCCCGTCAGCCCGGGCAGATCTCGTGCATGAAATGCGATTACCCACTCGTGGGGTTGCAACTCCCGTGCCCCTGCCCCGAGTGCGGCACCACGATCTCATATCTCTCCGACGCAACCGATCGCCCGCGTGCGCGTGACACGCGTCTTGTACTCATCGGGATCGCGATCGCAGTTTTGTCATTGGCCATGATTGTGCTTCGTTTCTATCGCCCGCAGGCGCTCTACACCGCGATGCCCCGCTCGGCCTTGCTCCAGCTCGCGCCGAACGATCGCGGCGCGTTCGATACGCTCATGAGCACGGCGATGACGCGTGAAGAAGAAGACCAGCTTATCGCGGGGATGTACTCCGCCAGAACCGGTTTTCAATCGAGCTCAAGCTATGAGCAAAGCGAGTGGTTCGGCGCAATGATCGTGCAAGGGCGCTTGCGATCAGACCAACTCGATGACCTCTACGCGGAGTTCACGGCACTTGAGATTGACGCGCCTACGCGGGCGAGTGTTGGAGAACCGGTTCGGCTTACTCTTCGCGCCGAATACACACGCGTGGCACAACCGACATGGTACTTCTTTGCAGGTTTCGGTATTGATGACGACCCGCAAACTCTCGCACGAGCAAGCCAGGTCATGTCTCGTACATTCCTTGTCAACGGTCCGGATGAGGAGAACATCGCGCGGGGGTATGTGCCTGTTTTGACCTGGACGCCGATGGAATCCGGGATCCACACAATCCACGCTCGTGTTGTCTTCGCCCTCGGCAGCGGTGCGACTCTGGGGAATCCCATCTCCTGGGATGCGAACGATCTACCGAAGTACCCAACGCCACCCGTGTGGGAACGCATCGTCGAGATCGAGCACACGATCGAGGTGGTCGAATGAAGTACCGCGCCGACAAGATCTACCCCGATCTCGATCCGAGCGAGCCGATCCCCGAGATCGAGGTGCGGTACGACGCGTTCAAACGCGAGTTCATGCGCCTGGCAATCCCGATCGTAATACTTACCATCGTCTCAGTCATCGTGCTCGTGGTCGTGTTCTCGACGCGGAATCTCTCGTTTGTCCCGATGGTTGCGATGACGCTCGCGGTGCTTGGGCTGTTGGTGCTGCCTCAGGTTCTCGCGTTCGCACGCATGCCTAAGGACGATCGCAATCGCCTGATCTACCAGAACAAGACCGACCCGTGGGGCATCCCGGTGCGCCAGCAGGTGCTGTATCAATCGTATTACTTTGGGATGATCATGGTCCTCGTCAACCTGCCCTCGCTTACGGGTGGGTTTTCTGCGTTCGAGTACCTGATCGGGTTCTACCTGATCATCGGCGGGGTCTGTTTCGTGGTGATGACCCGGTTCATGCGACAGCCCGGGCAGATCTCGTGTGAGAAATGCTCGTACCCGCTCGTTGGACTCACACTCCCGTGCGAGTGCCCCGAGTGCGGGATCGCGTTGCGGGACTTGTCGTACACCACCGATCGCCCACGCGTCCGCGATTCGCGCTACCTCTTCGCGGGGATTATCCTCACGCTCGTGGGCGTGGTCGTGTCCTACACCATGATCAAGCACAAGGGGCTCATCTACAACGCGATCCCCAAGGGCACCCTCATCACCCTCGCGCCCAACAGCACGGACGCGTTCGAGGCGCTCGAGCGCAAGACGCTCACCCCCGCGGAGGAAGATCGACTCAAGGACGCGATGATCGACACGATCGCGTCGGGCAACACCGATGGGTTCTGGACGCATTGTCAGGGGAGCTGGCTCGCCCAGCGGGCGTTCAACGACGGGCTCACCCAGGCCCAGCTCGATCGCATGCTCGACCCATTCACCCAGGCATGGATCGATGCGCCCGGGCGAGTGCGTGTCGGGACGCCGATCATTCTGCGTGTGGGTGCGCCCGAAGGATACAACCCCGACCACCGGCTCGACCCTGATGCCTATTTCGGTGGGTTTGTGATAGCCGACGACCCAACAGCGCACGAGCGTCAGAGCACGCGCCAATCGCGCGACAGACTCGTGGAGGGTTCCGGGCCGAGCATGGTGTGGATACCCGATTCGCCGGGCGTCGTGATTGTGCGGGCGCGTCTCGTCTGGGTGCTTGACCCGAACATCACCAAGCTCGATCAGTTCGGGCTCAGTTGGAACCCCGACGGGACCCACTCGTTCGAGAACCCACCCGTGTGGGAACGCATCGTCGAGATCGAGCACACGATCGAGGTGGTCGACTGATTATCCGGAACGGCTGATTCAACCTGAACAGGCCGCAAAACCGTTGAACTTCACGCAGTTCGTCCAGGTCTATGTCGGGTTTTCTCTGGTGACGAGTTCCGGTGGCGGGGGGGGCGCATGGAATCGAAACTCTCTGAGTCTGGGGAATCTCTCGGACAAACCTCAGATGCGCTGTACCATCAGCGTATGACACACCAGCATTACGATCTCTACCGGATGAAGCTCGGAGCCCTGATCATGAACATGACGCTCACAACCCTGCTCGCTAGTACACTGGTTTCCTGCACAACCTTCGGGGTCAGCGCGGATGACGGGCGACGGCCTACGACGAACAACGGGACGATCACCCGAGGCAACGGGAACTCGGGTGGGGGCAATAACAACGACTCGGGCGGCTCTGGTGATAGAAATCATGGGTTCAACGGCGAGCGTTGGCAGGACAATGTCCCACGGACCCCGATGTGGCTGATCAATACATTCACCGGTGAACGAAATAGCCCCGTACATCCTGAAGGAAATATGCGTGGTATTACAAACTGGTGGCGTGGGGAAAACGCAGTTGATGAGATGCTCAATCGAATCCAGATCGGGTACGATTATGGGGCACGATGGTTCTTCGTAAATCGTCCTATGGGGACTCCAGGAAATGCCCATGTTCCCGGCGCGAGCTGGCTGACGATTGAGGATGAGAAAAGAGATGAGCTACCCGCGAAGCTAGCGGATGCATTGCTCGATCACTTCAGCGAACCCGTTCATATTGTTTGGTTCGTTGGTTCGGATATGAGTGATCCACGAGAGTTTAATGGATGGACCGAAGGGGCATCGAACGAGTTTTACGGAGTAGGTGAAAACGATACTTGGGAAGAACTCATCGGCTCACGGATTACACTCGGCGGCTGGATTTCGACTGGGGCTTCCGGAATCGCGATTGATCATTCTGCGCCCGTCGAGGAGCGTGCTCATTACATCCGTCTTGCGGAGTCTCTCCGTCAGTTCCCATTCAATATTAATGTATACGGTGAAGCCTATCCCTTCGCGTACAGTAATGGACGAGTAGAACGAGGCATGGGCAATTCTCCACTTCTCTGTGACGATTCGATCACAAAGATGTCTTGGATCGGTACGAACCAGTATGTCGATCGTGTATGGCCAGAAGGGAATGCCTATGAGTGTTTCCCAGTAGACACTGATGAGACCCGTTTGTTTGTTTGGATCAATCAATCCCCTATGCGTATAGGAAATGAGGATCAACGCATCGACTATGTGAACAGGCTGCTTGATATGGGGCTCATACCCATTACTGCAGATCATGTGATGTTTACCGAGGCGTTGAATCAACTCGGGACCGGTGCGAACGCGACGAACTCAACCTCTCGTTCTACTGGGAACGACAATGGTTCAGGCAACTCGGGCTCGAGTAATCG
>DDGE01000058.1:0-395 GCA_002337545.1 Phycisphaerales bacterium UBA1910
GCCCCCGGATTTGACGGGTTCAGTTCCCCCGATTCCACACGCTCGCGCCACCCTTCGATCGCGTCGTGCACATCCTGCGTGGATTTCGCTTCTCGCATCGCGTTCTTGAGCGGTCGACAATGCCCGCCGTTGAGCGGCTTACCGAGCAGGTTCGCCTTCTGGCGGAACACATGACGCGCGTGATCCGCGTCGCGATACTCGATCATCCGATCGAAGAAATTACGCAACATGTCAAGCTTCTCGTCCTCGCTCGGTTGCAGGTCATGCAGGTCGATCGCAGCCACCGCGGCCTCGTCGTTCGGGTCGATGCCCTGCTCGATCACGCGTTGTTGCAGCGCCCACCCGAACCGGAACAGCCAGGGATTCGAGAACGACCCGCGCCCGATCATCACCCC
>DDGE01000058.1:640-4098 GCA_002337545.1 Phycisphaerales bacterium UBA1910
CCGTTGCCGATCACCGGCACATCGGGATAATGCTCACGCACATCGTCGACGACGCGTTTGATCCCCATCAGATCGCACGATCCCTTGAACCGCTGCTCGGTGGTCCTGCCGTGCACCGTGATCATCGACGCGCCGCGTTCGATCAGCCCGAGCGAGAGCTTGCTCGCGACCCCCGCGTCCTTTGCCTGCTCGTCCCACCCCAGGCGCATCTTTGCAGTCAGCGGCACATGCCCTGGCATCGCGGCGCGGACCTTCTCGAAGATCGCGAAGGTGTTGCCTAGGTCGCACATGAGCATCGACCCGCCGTTCTTCTTGGTGACCTTGTCGACGGGGCATCCCATGTTGATATCGACGACGGTCGCGCCGTGCTCGGCACACCACGCGGCTCCCTCGGCGAGGATGTTTGGGTCCGACCCGTACAGTTGCATCCCGATCGGCTTATCGAGGTTGTTTGTTTGCGCGAGATCCCGCGTGGTCTCCGCGCTGAGCAGCAGTCCCTTGGGGCTCAGCAGGTCCGTGCACGCGAGACCCACCCCGCCTAACTCCCGGCAGGTGATCCGCCACGCGAGCTCGCACCACCCCGCGATCGGCGCAAGCAACAGGTTCGATTCGAGCTGAACCGATCCGGTGGGGGCTTTGAGGATGAGCGGACGCGCAATCACGGGGTGATGATAACCACAAGTCCTTGCGATTTCATGCGTTAGTTCATGATCGACAGGATGATGAGCAATGCGATCCCGCCCATGATTCCCGCCAGAATGTCATCGAGCAGGATGCCCCATCCACCCGCGATCTTCTGCATCGCACCCGCAGGCCAGGGCTTCAGGATATCGAAGGCGCGGAACAGGAAGAACGCCCCGAGCACCGCACCCATCGTCGTCATCGGGCAGTTGCAGATCCCCGCGGGGATGAACATGAGCGTCAGACATTGCCCCGCGGTCTCGTCCGCGACGACCTCGGAGGGGTCCTTGCCCCATTTCGCTTCCGCCTCGTGCCCCAGCAGGACGCACGCCGCGGAATAGATGATGCAGATCAGCGCCAACACCAAGAAGTAGACCCACGCGAGCGGATCGCCTGGCCCGATCCCCAGCATGATCAGCGCATACGCGATGATCACGGGGGGCAACGATCCCCATGTCCCCGATGCAGGGCGCATGTGCCCGAGACCGCCGGTTGTGAGGAGCATCTCGGATGATGGAGACATCGTGATCATGGGTGTAACCCTTGCGTGATTCGAGGTTTATCGTTTTCTGGCGTTCTGTCCACCCTTGTTGGACTTGGGGCGCTGTTTCGCGCTTGGACCCGAGACCTTGGTGGATTTGCGGGCCTTCTTGCCCCGCATCGCCTCAAGCATCCGCGTGTTCTCCTCGATCGTGTGCTTCGCGGCCTGACCAATATAGGGCAGTCCAGAAAGAACAGTCGTGATCACGGTTGCCCAGACAAGCAGCAGGATCACCAGACGCCCTGAACTGCCTGGGACAGGTGACCCGAGCGCGACGATCAGAAGCACGACGGGGATGGTGATGCTTTGGAGGATCATCTTGGCTTTGCCGAGTGATCCCGCGGAGAAATCGACGCCGTCCGCCTCGTAGACGCCTCGGATGGAGGTCACGAGAAGTTCACGCATGAGGATCGCGACGACCATCCACGGCGCGACGCCGGAGACCTGAAACTCTGTCGCATTGGGCATCAGGGTTGCTCGGAACGCCGGAGTGATGAGCATGACAAACGCCCCGATGACGAGGAGTTTGTCCGCCATAGGGTCCATGATGCGTCCGAAGCGGGTAATCGCGTTCCACTTGCGTGCGAGATGACCGTCCAGGGCGTCGGTGATCGCGGCGATCACAAAGACGATAACCGCCGCGATGATCAGCCCGTTGCCTTCGTGCCCGATCTCTCCAACCCGATCAATACCAGTAGGTTCCGAGCTCAGGACCCGTGATGGGACTCCCGAGAGCAAACCAATAAAGACCCACGCGAGCACCACCCGCAGCAGGGTGAGCAGGTTGGGGATATGGACTTTGCGATCGGGCTGCTGTTGGAGCATCATTTGCGGTGCGTTCATGACGGCGATGATAGTGCCCAACAACCCGGGATGTCGCGTGTCCGATGGAATCGGGCGCGTTGTTCCCGTGTAGGAAGAATCCGCGTTTCGCGTGCCTCAAAGCGGTTGGTGAGTGGAAGCCAACCGCCGCGGGCACTATCCTCACGATCACAGAAACCCGCGCGTTCTCGCGTGGGTGATCTTGTGGTTCGGATCGTCGACGAAGAGCACGCGTCGCTCGGCATCGGTCTCGGCCACAACACACGCTTCGGGCCGGTCCGTCGCGTGTGCTCGAAGAGGTTCTCACCCGATTTCGGGAACGAAAGAGACACGGTGGAACAGATCATCGATCCGATCGCGCTGTACCTCATCTGCGGTCTCGGAGCAGCAGGCATCGCACTTGCCCTGCCGCGCCGTGATCGAGAGGGCGGACGCACCATGACTATCGTGGGGGGGCTGCTGCTCGCAGCGGCCTTCGGGCTCGGCGCACTCTTGCTTGGACTCAAAGCAGGAGAAACCGAGAGCCCGCTCCCGAACTACTTCTTCTATCCGTTCGCCGCGATCGGGCTCGGCGGTGCGCTCCGCATGATCACGCACAAGCGCCCCGTCTACTCCGCGCTCTACTTCATCATGACGATCATCGCGAGTTGCGGCATGTACCTGCTGCTCTCTGCGGAGTTCATGGCCTTCGCCCTCGTCATCATCTACGCGGGCGCCATCCTTATTACCTACCTCTTCGTCATCATGCTCGCGACCCAGGCGCCCACGGGCGACAAGGACGAGTTCCTCGACGAGGTCGACGCGGAAGCACGCGAGCCCTACCTCGCCAGCGCGATCGGGTTTGTCCTCATCGGGTTGCTGACCGCCGCGATGTTCCGCGGCATCGGTGATCTGCCCGAACCGACGGAGTCCATGACCCTCGCACAGGCCGAGGACGCCGTGCTCGTCAATCTCCCCAAGAAAATCGACAAGATCCTCGATCGCAACGATCTGCTCCCGGACGGGTGGCGTGTTGCACGCGATCCGGAAACGGGCAAGGCGATGCTCGATGTCGACGCACGCACGATCACGATCGAGCTCGTTGATGGCAAGGATTCGCACGGGCACGCGAATGTCCTCGCGACACGCGTACTCACGAGCGAGGATTGGCCCGCTGATCTCAGTGCCAACAACCTCGATCGGCTCGGGTACAACCTGCTCAACGATCATCCCATGATGATCGAGGTCGCGGGGATCATCCTGCTGATGGCCATGCTCGGCGCAACGGTCCTCGCACGCAAGCATGTCGAGCTTGAGGAAGACCTCAAGGCCGCCCAAGCCCGCAAACTCGGGGCGTACATGGGTGACGAGCAAGGAGGCGCGGCATGATCGATTCGATCCTCAACATCATCGAACCCGCCCAGCTCGCGTTCCC
>DDGE01000058.1:4283-10473 GCA_002337545.1 Phycisphaerales bacterium UBA1910
ATCGGGTTCCTGACCCGCAAGAACATGATCATCATGTTCCTGTGCACCGAGCTCATGTTTCAGGCGGCCGGTCTGGCGCTCATCGCGTTCGGGCGTCACCATCTCGGTGCGGACGGGCAGACCTTTGTGATCTTCGTGCTCTGTGTCGCCGCGGCGGAGGCCGCGATGGCGTTGGCGCTCGTCGTGTTGCTGTTCCGTCATCGTGAATCCCTCGGCGCATCCGCCTGGAAGGAACTCAACGGATGATGACTTCCTCGCTGATTAACTCATTCACTTCATCGATCGCGACCCTCGCGCCCGATGCTGCGGGTCACGCTGCCCACGCCGAACCCGGCGCGATCGCTGCCGGTCCCAACTGGGTCCTGCTGATCCCGTTCCTCCCGTTCGCCGCGTTTACCCTCAACGCGCTGTACGCCGCGTTCGGGGTGAAGTCCAAGCTCCCAGCATGGACGACCGTTGCGACCCTCGCGGGTTCGTTCCTCGCGACCCTCGCGATGTTCATGAACTTCGACGGCACGCCCTACACCGTGCAGGCCTTTGAATGGTTCAACCTGCATTACGGCGACAAGTCCTTCGTCGCAAACTTCTCCTTCTATATCGACACCCTGACGATTTACTGGATGCTGTTCGTCACCGGGCTGGCAACACTCATCGCGCTCTACGCGAGCGAGTACATGTCGCACGATGTCGGGCAGGGGTACAACCGGTTCTTTGCCGCTTTCGCACTCTTCGTTGTCTCGATGGCGTGTCTGGTCATGGGCGACAACCTGCTCATGCTCTACCTGGGCTGGGAAGGCGTCGGCCTGTGTTCGTACTTGCTCATCGGGTACTTCTACAAGAAGCCATCCGCCGTTGCTGCCGCGAAGAAAGCGTTTATTGTCAACCGCATCGGTGACCTCGGGCTCGCGCTCGGCGTGTACCTGACCTTCGTGCACTTCGGCACGGTGCAGTACGCCGAGCTGTTCTCGAACGAGACGCTCCAGTCCTACATCGCTGCCGCATCGCACGGCGACTTCGGTTCAATCCCCGGCGAGGCGCAATGGATCGCGTTGCTCCTCATGATCGGCGCATTCGGCAAGTCCGCCCAGTTCCCGCTCTATGTCTGGTTGCCCGACGCGATGGAAGGCCCGACCCCCGTGTCGGCGCTCATCCACGCCGCGACCATGGTGACCGCGGGGATCTACCTGATCGCCCGCATGTACCCCGTGTTCATCGTTTCGGAGAACGCGCTCCCCATCGTCGCCTGGATCGGCACGATCACCGCGTTCCTCGCCGCGACGATCGGGATGGCGCAGTTCGACATCAAACGAATCATGGCCTACTCGACCGTGTCCCAGCTCGGGTACATGTTCGCGGGTCTCGGGTTTCTGACACCCACCGGCGGCGCGTACCATGTGCTCACCCATGCGTTCTTCAAGGCTTTGCTCTTCCTCTGCTGCGGCGCCGTCATGCACGGGTTCGCGGGTCAGCTCGATCTCCGCAAGCTCTCGGGTCTGTGGAAGGTGCCCGGTTGGCGTATCGTCTCGATCGGGATGCTCATCGGGTGTATTAACCTCGCGGGTGTGCCGTTCACCGCCGGGTACTTCTCCAAGGACACCATCCTCGCCGAAGCATTCGTCACGCCCGGGTACGCGTTCTTGGGTTGGGTGCTCCTGCTCACCGCAGGGATGACCGCGTACTACACCTTCCGCGTGTTCTTCCGCGTGTTCGTCGGCCCGGTGGAGTACCACCCCGGCGACGAGTTGCACGACCACGATCACGATCATGGGCACGGCGAAGAGCACCACCACGACGCCGGTCAGCACGGCGATCACCACGCCAACCACTTCCACCCGCACGCACCGGGTTGGGCGATCAACACCGTCCTCATCATCCTGACAGGGTGCTCGATCCTCGCGACCGGGCTCTACTTCGTCGGCGGCGACAAGGACGCACACACCAAGCATTACGCCGACACCATGGTGTCGGAATCGTCCGCCTCGTACCACTCACACTACGGCACACACGCCTTCGAGTACTACGAGAAGGACCCTGAGCACTACCCCGAACCCGGGCACGGTCCGCGCGGCTCGATCGACAAGGCGCTCTCCATGCCCATCACCGGCGGCGACCCGCACAAGATGATGTACTACATCTCCGGCGTGATCGGGTTTGTCGGCATCCTGCTTGCCGCGCTCCTCCACGGACCAAAGGGTCTCGGCGGGCTCTTCCTCGGAGCCCGGACAAACGCGTCCGAGTGCAAGATGGACGCCATCGCCAAACGCTTCGGTCCCATCCCCAGATGGGCCGAGAACAAGTGGTATGTCGACGAGTTGTACCACGCGATCTTCGTCAAACCGCTCCGCATCATCTCGCATGTGTTCCACTGGGTGGACAAGCTGCTCGTTGACGGCATCGTCAATGTCTTCGGGTTCCTCCCGCGTGTGTTCGCATGGATCATCCGCCCGAGCCAATCGGGTGTGCTCCAGGGATACGCGGTCTCGATGGCCGGCGGGTTGGCCATCATCCTCTTCGTCGTCCTCGTGATCGTCGCGCGTGCAGGGGGTGCCTCATGAGTCTCGATGTCTGGTCCCTCATCGTCCTGATCTTCTTCCCCGCGCTGGTGGGGATCCTGATCGGATTCGTCAAGAACGACGACAACGCGTACCGCATCGCACTCGCGACCACCATCGCGTTGTGCGTTCCCGCGGTGGCGCTGCTCGCGAACTTCGATTTCTCGCACGGCGGGATGACCCAGTTTGAGCACTCGATCCCCTGGGTCCCTGGGTTGGGTCTTGAGTTCTCAATCGGGATGGACTCCGTGAGTCTGCTGCTCATCCTCCTGAGCGTCCTGCTCGGCCCGATCGTCGTACTCGCGTCCAAGACCGCGATCACGAAGGATCGCAAAATGTACTACGCGTGGCTCACCGTGCTCCAGGGCGCGATGGTCGGCGTGTTCGCCGCTCAAGACCTCCTCCTCTTCTACATCTGCTTCGAGTTCACGCTGCTCCCGATGTTCATCCTGATTCGCAAGTACGGATCAACGAACCGCATCGCCGCGTCGACCAAGTTCTTCCTCTACACATTCACCGGGTCCATGATGACCCTCGCGGGTCTGATGTACGTCGTCTGGTTCGTGGCGCAGGATTCCCAGCTCGGACGCTGGACCCTCGATATCGCCGCTCTGACGCACTACGCCGGGAACATGACCCTCACCGAACAGGGTTGGGTCCTCGCCGCGATGCTCGCCGGGTTCGCGGTCAAGGTGCCGCTCTTCCCCGTGCACACCTGGCTGCCGCTCGCACACACCGAAGCCCCGACCGCGGGTTCCGTGATCCTTGCGGGTGTGCTGCTCAAGCTCGGTACCTACGGGTTCTACCGCTTCGCCGTGCCCCTCGCACCCGAAGCATTCTTCGAGTACGCACCCCTCATCGCGATCCTCGCAATCATCGGGATCATCTACGCGGGTCTCATCTGCTGGGTGCAGGACGACATCAAGAAGCTCGTCGCGTACTCATCCGTGAGTCACCTGGGGTTCTGTATCCTCGGCTTGACCGCGCTCAATGTTACCGGGTTCTCCGGGTCGATCCTCTACATGCTCAGCCACGGTTTCTCGACCGGCGGGCTCTTCCTCATGATCGGGTTCATGTACGAGCGCTACCACACGCGTGACATGAACACGGTGGGGGGGCTCGCGTCCAAGATGCCCGTCTGGGCGACCTTCATGGTCTTCTTCGCGATGGCTTCCGTTGGTCTACCTGGGCTCAACGGGTTCCCGTCCGAGCTCCTATGCCTGATCTCCGCGTTCCAGTCCGACGCCGCGTGGAACGCAGCGGGCGAGCCCGGCGCCTGGGGCGCATCGCTCGGCCCATGGTTCGCCGTCTTCGCGGGCACCGGCATGGTCATTGCCGCCATGTACCTCCTGTACATGGTCGGGAAGATCTGCTTCGGCGCGTACAAGGAACCCGCGGATTACCACCCGCACGACGAGCTCCCGACGGACCTCAACACCCGCGAGATCATCACCCTGACGCCGCTCGCGATCGGGTGCGTGCTCTTCGGTCTCCAGCCGACCATGCTCCTCGACGCGATCAGCGAGCCGGTCAACAACACCGTCCGCATTGTCGAGCAGGCCAACGGGATTGACTCCCAAGCAACACTCAGCAGCCACTACTCAACTGGTGGAGGCCTCATGTCTTCAGATCAGGTTGAACAACTCGACGAGATTTCACTTCGGCATGCGGAGAACCCTGGCACTGAGGCCCATGTAGAAGATTTGGCTGAGATTGGCGACAGTATGAAGTCAGCAGATCAGAGCGATCACGACCACGGAGGAGATTCGCATGACTGAGAAACTCGCGATCCTCTGGCCTGAGATCTTCCTCTTCATTGGCACCTGTCTCGTGATGCTCACGGGTCAGTGGCCGTCGCGCGCGATCCGCCAGTTCACGCCGTGGATCTGCGCGACAGCGCTGCTGCTCGCGTTCTTCGCCGCGATGACCTCGCCGCCGACGCAGGGCATGTTCCCCGCGATCGTCCCCTACGCGAAGATGATCATCGCGACCGTTGGGATCATGATCCTCATGCTCCTCTCGGGGACCGTCGATCGTCAGCTCGAAACCGATGTAGACAACGGCAAGCCCTTCCAATCCATCCGCTCCAACCGCGGCGAGTTCTACGCGTTCTTCATGTTCTCTCTTACGGGGCTCATGCTGACCGCATCCGCCGACGACCTGATCTGGCTCTTCCTTGCCCTTGAGCTCACCTCGCTGCCGACCTACATCATGGTCGCAGTGTCGCGTGAAGAAGACAGCGCCCTCGAAGCATCCGTGAAGTACTTCTTCCTCGGTGCGCTCGGCGCTGCAATCTTCCTCTACGGGTTTGCGCTGATCTACGGCGCGACGGGCTCGACCAACCTCAACGAGATCGCAACGGTCTTCGCCAACGACGGGATCTCCTCGATCGGCATGATCGGGATGCTCATCGCCGTCATCGGCGTATCGTTCAAGATCGCCGCGGTCCCCATGCACTTCTACACGCCCGATGTGTACCAGGGTGCCGCGTCGCCCGTGTCCGCGATGCTCGCGTTCGTGCCCAAGACCGCCGGGTTCCTCGCCCTCATGTTCCTGCTCGGAACCGTTGGGTGGAAGGGTGGGCACCTGCCCATCGAACTCGAAGCAACCCTCTGGATCATGGCCGCATTAACCATGACCGTTGGTAACATCCTCGCATTGCTCCAGTCCTCCGTGAAGCGCATCCTCGCGTACTCCTCGATCGCCCACTCCGGGTACATGCTCGTGGGGATCATCGCGGGGCCCGGCGCTAAGGGCGGCGCGTTCTACCAGAACGGGCTCGCCGCGGTCCTCTTCTACCTCTTCACCTACGGCGTCATGACCGTGGGCACCTTCGCCGTCCTCGCCTCGCTCGAGCACCGCAACGGGCGCGAAGCGGACCACATCGACGACATCCGCGGCATCTGCAAATCGCACCCGGTTCTCGGCTGGACCTTTGTGATCACCGTGCTCTCGACGCTCGGGTTCCCGCCCCTGCTCGGGTTCATCGGCAAGCTCGGACTCTTCTCCTCGGGCATCAGCGCGGGGCACTACGCCCTGATCGTGGTCCTCGGGATCAACTCCGCGATTGCCGCGTGCTACTACCTCCGCCTTGTCGCCGTCGCGTATATCGACGATTCCGAGAAATCGGGCGACCCGGTCTACGCCACCCCGTTCTTCATGCGTCCGCTCGCCGGGCTTGTGAGCGCGGGCGGGGTCATCCTCTTCATGATCATGTCTGGCCCGATCGTCGACGGCGCACTCAACGCCGCGACCTACAACGCGCCCGAGCAAATCGATCATGATCACGATGATCATCACGCACACGACGAATCGCACGACGACGAGGTCGCGCTGCTCGACGACTAAGAGAACTCCAACACCATGCTCGACGCGCTCAACGCATTCCTTGTCCCCGCCCTCTCAGACGCTGCCAGCGCCGCGGCAGGGTCAGGAACACCAGAGCATGTCGTGTACTTCTCCGTCGCGGGCCTGACCGCCCTGTTGACCCTCACGGTCCTCGAGGTCGTTCTCGGGATCGACAATGTCGTCTTCATCGCGATCCTCACGGACAAGCTCCCAGAAGAGAAGCAGGGCAAGATCCGCAACATCGGGCTCCTGCTCGCGATGGTCATGCGTCTGATCCTGCTCGGGCTCGC
>DDGE01000058.1:10699-20437 GCA_002337545.1 Phycisphaerales bacterium UBA1910
ATCTTCAAAGCCGTCAAAGAGATCCACCATCTTGTCGACGAGGGCGGCGCCCACAAGGACGACCCGCATGTCCGGCCCGGGATGAAGAAGGTTGCCGCAACGGTGGGGCAGGTGCTCGTCCAGATCCTCATGCTCGATCTAGTGTTCTCGCTCGATTCCGTGATCACGGCTGTCGGGATGACGAGCAACTACTGGATCATGGCCACCGCCGTCGTGATCTCGATCGCCGTCATGCTCGCGTTCGCAGGCCCGATCGCACGATTCGTGAATAACCATCCAACGATGAAGACCCTCGCGCTCGCGTTCCTCGTCCTCATCGGGGTGCTGCTCGTCGCGGAGGGGATCGGCGAGCACTTCAACCGAGGCTACATCTACTTCGCGATCGTGTTCGCGTTCGTGCTTGAGATGATCAACATGAAGGCCGGCGCGCGACGCAAGGTTTCCGTGCCCCGCGTGCCCGAGCCCGATCTGGATCACGAGTGATCACGATTCCGGGTGAAGCACCATCACCGCGTGCGGCCCGATCCCCTCGATCTCAAAGATCCCGCCCACAATCTCAAACCCGAGTTTCTGGTAAAAACCAAACGCGTTCTCACGCGCATTGCACCAGATCGGATCGTGATGGATCGCCCAGACCCGATCGCGAGCATGCTCGACGAGCACCCGCCCGAGCCCGGTGCCCCGCGCTTCGGGGACGGATGCCATGCCGCGGATGCGCCACGCCCTGGGCTCGCCGTCCGGGTCAGTCGGAGGCTGCGCGTGCCGATACATCGAGAGGATTGCGAGCACATCGCCCGCGGCGCTCATCGCGCCCAGGTGAAAGGTATCCGCGTCGTCATCGCCCGGATACACGAGTTCTTCAGGTCGTTGGTGGGGGCGCAGCACGCGTTGGCGCACCGGGCGGGTTTGGGCGGCACTGAGTTCACGAATCTCAATCGTCATCCGAAGGTTCTCCGGCGAGGTGGTGCTCAATCGCTCCGAGGAAGGTGCGCCCGAACTCGTCGAGCTTCCGCTGTCCGACCCCGCGGATCCCCAGCAGCTCGTGGCGGTTGGTCGGCTTGTTCAGCGCCATCTCACGCAGCGTCGAGTCGTTGAACACCACATACGGCGGCACGCCCCGCTCCTCCGCGATCGACTTGCGCAGCGCCCGCAGCGATTCGAACAGCGCCTTCTCGTCTTCGTTCATCGGGCGGCTCGTCACCACTCGCGACGCACGCGTCCGCCGGTTCCGCTCGCTCTTCTCGCTGCCCGTTCCGATCGGGCGGGCGAGTTCCACCGGGTCGAGCCCCTTCATCACGCTGATGCCGCAGTCCCCGAACGCGAGGGTCTCGAACCGATCCTCGACGACGCGGGTGAGCGCGTCCGCCGCGATCAACTGATCGATGAACGACATGACCTCGGCCTTGCGCCGGCTCTTGAGCATCCCGTGTACGCGCAGGTTGTCGTGCCCGTATTCGCGGATGCGCTGCGTTGCGCCGCCTCGAACGACATCACAGATATGCGACGCGCCGAACCGCTCGCCCGTCCGCGCCACCGCGCTGAGGATGATCTGACCGATCCGCTTCGAATCCTCCTCGGGCGCGGTTTCGCCGAGACACACATCGCACGCGCCGCAGTTTGTTTGCCCCTCGGGCGGGGTGTAGTTCTGCCCGAAGTGCTCGCTGAGGAACTTGTGCCGACACGAGAAGCTCGCGACGAACCGGCGCATGTCGCGGACGAGCTGGATCTGCGCACTCGGATCGACCCCAGAGTCTGCTGCGTTCATCTCGATGAGCCGTTCCCAGCGCCCACCATCGCTCGGTGCGTACAGCAGCAAACATTCCGCATCGAGCCCGTCGCGCCCCGCGCGACCGGTTTCCTGCTGATACGCCTCGATGCTCTTTGGCATGCTCGCATGCACGACGAGGCGCACATTGCTCCGATCGATCCCCATCCCGAACGCGACCGTGGCGACAACGATGTCGAGTGTTTCATTGCTGAACGCCTGCTCGATCTGGTGGCGCTTGGATGCGTCGAGCCCCGCGTGGTACGCGTCGGCGTCGAGCCCGAGCGTGCGGAGTTCATCCGCGATCTTCTCTGTGTCCTTGCGGCTCAGGCAGTACACGATGGTGCCGCCGCCGTCTCCAGCGCTCGCGTGACGCCCGACCGCCGCCGCGATCTGGTGGGCCGCGTTCTCCCGCGCCTGGATCCGATAGGTGAGGTTCGGGCGATCGAAGGTTCCGATCATCACCTCGGCGTCTTCGAGACCGAGCTGCTTGACGATGTCCTCGCGAACGCGAGGCGTCGCTGTGGCCGTAAACGCCTGCATCGGGACACCCGGCGCGATCGATCGCAGCTCCGCAATCCGTCGGTATTCGGGGCGGAAATCGTGACCCCATTGACTGATGCAGTGTGCCTCGTCGATCGCGATACACCCGAGTCGCTGCTGATCGCACATGATCCCAACGAGTGTTTTGAACGATGGCGTCACCACCCGCTCGGGCGCCGCCAGCACGAGATCAAGATCTCCCGTCACGAGCTGCTTGGCGATATCGCGCGATTCGTCGAGCTCCAGACCCGAGTGCATCGCCGCGGCCTTGTACCCCTGAAGCTCAAGCCCACGCACCTGATCCCGCATTAACGCGATCAGTGGCGACACCACGATCGTGGCTTTCCCGGTGATGAGCGGCGGGACCTGATAACAGAGACTCTTACCGCCGCCCGTCGGGAGGATTGTCAGACAATCGCGGCCCTCGATCCCCGCGACGATCGCCCGCATCTGCAGCGGACGGAGCTCGTCGTATCCCCAGACGCGCTGCACCGCGTCGAGAATAGCCGCTTTCTGCTCGTCCGTGAGGTCCTGTTGTTCGATCATCCCTGACACGCCAAGATCATAGCAATTTCCCGTCGAAACGGGCGATTTGAAGCCCTCCGAATCAGGTTTCCAGCCAGAGTTTTCATGGATGATGCGATTTTCATGCTCGGCTCATCCTGAGTCCATACCCCGACTCAATCCTCTTACATGAACACGCGGGTTGGGCAACGACCCGCACGAGCATGCAATCGCGAACTGAAAGGTCACAAATACATGTCTGACAAACTCAAAGATACCAAAGTCGCCATCCTCTCCACCAACGGCTTTGAGCAGAGCGAGCTCTTCGAACCGCTCAAAGCACTCAAGGAAGCCGGTGCCGATGTGAAGATCGTCTCGCCCCATTCAGATTCCATCAAGGGCTGGTCGGGTGAGAACTGGGGCGATTCCATCGATGTCGATATGACGCTCTCCGAAGCACTGGGGCGCGCGGATGAGTTCGACGCGCTCGTCCTCCCCGGCGGCGTCGCGAACCCGGACTCGCTCCGCACAAATGAGGACGCGATCGAGTTCACCCGTTCCTTCTTCAAGGCGGGCAAGCCGGTCTCAGCCATCTGCCACGCACCGCAGCTCTTAATCGAATGTGATGTGCTCCAGGGGCGTGAGGTCACGAGCTACCCGTCCATCAAGACCGACCTCAAGAACGCCGGTGCTCGCTGGGTCGACAAGGAGTGTGTCTGCGACCAGGCGCTGACTACCTCACGCTCGCCGGACGATCTCCCCGCCTTCATCGAGAAAACCATCGAGGAAATCGCCGAGGGCGTCCACGCGGGTCAGAAGACCGCGTAACGGGTTGACGCTACGCATTTACATCACGCCTACACGCGCCCCTGTGCACCCGGCTTGCCGCCGAGCACGCATGGGGGCGCTGCCGTTTGGCATAGGATGTGGGCTTTGATGCAAGGAGCCAAGCGTGCCCAGACTTGAAAAGAAGACCGCACTTATCACCGGTGCAGCTCAGGGGATCGGACAAGCGATCGCTCAACGATTCGTAGAGGAAGGGGCACGCGTCATCCTGACCGACATCAACGATGCATCGGGTCAACGCAGTGCCGAGCAACTCGGTGACCGTGCTTCATACATACACCTCGATGTTCGTGATGAGGGTGAATGGGTCGGCGCGGTTGAGTCGGTCGATCGGCTCGATATCCTCGTCAACAATGCCGGAGTCACCGGCTTTGACCCGGCGAGCCCGAGACCCCACGACCCAGAGCACGCAACGCTGGACGATTGGCAGGCAGTGCATGAGACCAATCTCACGGGGACATTCCTCGGCTGTAAGCACGCGATCGGGAAGATGCGATCTGGGGATCACCCCGGTTCCATCATCAATATCGGCTCACGATCCGGCGTGGTCGGCATCCCTCGCGCCGCGGCGTACGCGTCGAGCAAGGGCGCGATCCGCAACCACACCAGAACCGTTGCCTTGTACTGTGCCGAGGAAGGGCTGGGGATCCGGTGCAACTGCATCCAGCCCGCAGCGATCCTGACACCGATGTGGGATCCGATGATCGGGTCCGGCCCGGATCGTGAAACGAATATCGCGAAGCTGGCCGCCGACTGCCCGATCCAACGCTTCGGGACACCTGAAGAGGTGGCCCACCTCGCGGTCTATCTCGCGAGCGATGAATCTGGGTACACCACCGGTGCGGAGTTCACCCTCGATGGGGGCATGCTCGCGGGCACCGCCCAGACGAGGAATTGATCGCCAGAGCAGGGAGCAGGACGCACGAATCCTACGAAAGTATTTTCCGCCACAACACAAGGCACGGATACCATTCAATATGCACGCTCATGATCAAAGAACAATCGCCCATACCCTCCGCACCGCCTGCGAACATGTTGGGCTTGCAAGCACGCTCGATGCGGCCAATACGCTCGCGGGTCTGTGCAGCTGCCCGAGCGACACCACCGGGCACGAGGGGCTCGAGTCCGCCGCCGCGCAGATCGCGGGGATGGACACGGCACAGATCAACGATCTCATCCGTGTGGGCACCGCCCATTTTCACCTGCTCAATAAGGCAGAACAACTCAATATCGTCCGCGTCAATCAACAACGCGAGCGAGACAGCGAATCGGGCAACCCGCGCCCCGAGTCGATCGATCAGGCGATGCACAAGCTCAATGAGCACGGCATCGGCATCGAACGCACCAAGCAGCTCCTCGAACAACTCGACATCCAGCCCACCCTCACCGCGCACCCAACGGAGACCCGCCGACGCACGATCCTCGACAAGCAGGCGGACATCGCGACCTGCGTGATCGCCCTCCGCGACGAGTCGCTCTCCGCACGCCGACGCAAAGAAATCGCGGAACGCCTCGACCGCATCGTCTCGGTCATGCTGCTCACCGACGAGATCCGCGCCCAGCGCCTGGGTGTCCCCGACGAGGTGATCAACGGCGTCTACTTCCTCTCGACCACCATCTGGGAAACCGTGCCCCGTCTGTTCCGAGACATCGTTCACGCCGCGGAACGAGCATTCGGGGAAGAGCAGGCCCAGATAGTCGCCAATGACCTCCCCGCGATCCTGCGTTACCGGTCCTGGATCGGTGGCGATCGCGACGGCAATCCCAATGTCACGGCCGAGGTGACCCGCGACACTTTGCGCCGCATGCGCCAGGCGGTCCTCAATCTCTGGGACGAAGAACTCAGCAAGCTCCGGCACGCACTGAGTGTATCAACCCGGCGCACAGATCTGGGCGATGAAATCGCCCAGCGGGTGCAGCAGGACCTGCACTGGATCGACGATATGGAGCACTACGGGCAGCGCCAGTTCGAGCCCATCCGCGTCCGCATCGTGCAGATGCAGGCACGCATCGCACGCGACCCGGAGTATCGAGCCAAAGACCTGCTCGACGATCTCATGCTCATCCGTGATGCGCTCCACCGGGCGGGCTTGTCCGATGTCGCGGAGGAAGGGCTGCTGAGCGACGCCATCGTCCGTGCCCGCGTGTTCGGTTTGCACCTGGCTACACTCGACATCCGTCAGCACTCACGCGTGCACGAACACGCGATCACCGAGCTCCTCCGGATCTCCGGCGTCAGCGAAGATTTCACCAAACTCAACGAAGCCGAGAAACTCGAACTCCTACGCGGAGAACTCCAGACGGCGCGTCCGCTCACCCCACGCGGGGCGACGCTCTCTGAGGACACGCGCGAGTTGATGGACACACTCGATGTGGTCCGCGAAGCCGTCGAGCAGGAGCCCGATACGGTCCGCTCGTGGGTCATCTCCATGACACACGATGTGAGCCACATGCTCACGCTCTTGCTGCTGATGAAGGAAGCGGGGATCTACCGCCCCGCGACCAACGGCACCGAATCCATCTCGCGTGTGCATGTCGTTCCACTTTTCGAAACCATCGACGACCTCGAACGCGCGCCGTCGCTCATGACCGAAACCCTCACGGACCCCGTGTTCCGTGCGCACCTCGAAACCATCTGCGCCGATGGGCCGCTCGAGCAGGAAGTCATGCTCGGGTATTCCGACTCCAACAAGGACGGCGGGTTTCTGATGGCCAACATCGCACTCGCGCGAGCCCAAGACGCCGTCGCCGAGGTCTTCGCGGAGCAACAGGTCCAACTCCGGTACTTCCACGGGCGCGGCGGCACCATCGGGCGCGGCGGCGGACGCGCCGGACGCGCCATCATGGCCGCACCCCCAAACGCCCGCACCGGACGCATGCGCTTCACGGAACAGGGCGAGGTCATCACCTTCCGCTACGCCCTGCCCGACATGGCCCGCCGTCACCTCGAGCAGATCGTGCACGCGGCCCTGCTCGCATCGTCCGACGCCTGCGAATCGCCGAGCGATCACGCTTTCGACGAGCTCCTGCTCCGACTCGCACAACGAGCACAGACAACCTATCGCGAGCTCATCGACGACGCGTCGTTCTGGGAATGGTTCGTCGGCGCTTCACCCATCGAGCACATCGGGAACATGCCCATCGCGTCACGCCCCGTTTCCCGGGCACAGGGCAAGGCCCTAACCTTCGACCGCCTCCGCGCGATTCCCTGGGGCTTCTCATGGATCCAGATGCGGGCGCTCGTCCCCGGGTGGTACGGGATCGGGACGGCGATCGCGGACGCGTCCGACTCCGATCGCGCGACCCTCCGCGCGAACGCGCACCGCCCATTGATCTCCACGATCCTCGAGAACGCATCGCAGGAACTCGCCCGCGCCCGCATGCCCATCCTCGAACGCTACGCCAAGAACGCGCCGGGGGGCAGCGCCATGTTCGATCGGATCTACGCCGAGTACCAACGCGCCAGGGACGCGATCCTCGACGCAACGGGCAACGACGACCTGATGGCCCACTCGCCAGTTGTTGGCCGTTCAATCAATGAACGCAACCCGATGACCGATGTGCTCCACCTGACGCAGATCGAACTGCTCAACCGCTATCGTGACGCGTCCGATGACGAGACCCGCGCCACGATCGCACCGATTATTCAGGCAAGCATCAACGGCATCGCCGCCGCGATGCAATCGACTGGGTAACGAGTCTTACGCATCAATCGTCGAGTGAAGCGCCATCGCGTTGCCCTCGCTGTCCTCGATCAGCGCCCGACAACCGTGCGGCCCGATGGCGTGGACATCCTGCACGACCTTCCCGCCGAGCGCCGCGACCTGCTGCACCGCATCGCGGATCCGTCCATCCACATTGAGATAGATCATCACCCCGTTTCCCGATGGCCGCGCTTGTCCGGGCTGGCGCGGCACCAGGCACCCGCCGTTGCCCTCTTTGTGCTCCAGCACCGCGAACGCGTAGCCCTCGAAGGACTCCTTGGTGCAGGTAATCCCGCAGACCCCCTCATAGAACGCGCACGCCCGATCGAGATCATCCACGAAGATATCGCACCAGACGATGCGGTTGTGCTTGCTGTTGAGATCAGACATGGCTGCCTCCGGGGCCAGTCTAATCGATCGGAACGACCACCGCACCCGTCTGTCCAGTGACCGGATCGAAGTACTCAATCTTAACCCCCACAGCATCAGCCGGTACGGGCCACATCTGGGTCATGTCGAACCGCGAATCGACCGCTTCTCCATTGATACGCGTCACGATCTGGCGATGCGTCAGCCCAAGCTGCTCCGGAACCGATCCGGGGATCACGCTCGCGCGGTATCCATCCGGGTCCCCGTGCATGCTGAAAAAGCCGAGCGACTCGCACGATACCAGTCGAGTCGCACCATCGTTCCGCACGATCTGAACCAGCTTAGACTCCCAATCGATACGAACGCTGCACCCCTCCAACATCCCGACGCCGATGTTGTTCGAAGCCATGTTTGCCCCAGCCGTGATGCCCTCGTGTGAGATGCCGCCGATCCGGACAGGCCCATACGGACGATAGAAATCCGTAACCCATCTGATCCCGTGTGCACCAAACGCGGACGATCGGTAGATCAGCTCACTCCGATCAAGGCAATTGAGCGTCGAAGTCGGATGCAGCAGCAACGAACTGTTGTGCCCGGTATCCAATGTTGCCCAGTACTCTTGCTCAAACCCTGCAGAATCGAGCATCCGGAACGGGATCAGGACGCTTTTGTCGTGTGTCGTGCGAAAAGGAAGCACGCCTGGGTCATCCCGATTGAGGGATTCCTCATGGAGCGCCATTTCTCCAGTCGAAAAATCCAACACAAGTGTGTACCCACGAAGCCCGAGCATACCAAGCACGCCGTCAACATCCTCGCCCGCTCGGTCAGGCAAGACGCTGACATCGAACTCCTCGAAGACAAAGCCACCGAGCTGCATCGCGTGCACACGAACCCGCGGCTGTTCCAACTCGTTCCCCGCATAGTCCCGTAGGAGCAATGCACCGGTCTCGGTCAGGCCGAGCCTATTGGCTGTTCGCTCCCGAATGGAGTGTATCGGGGACCCCGTATCAACAAGCATCCGGAGCGGCTCGCTGCCATCGATCGTGACGAACGCGTAGATCTCCCCATAATGCAGTTCGCTTTCTATCGAGCGATCAACATTCAACTCGTGAACAGTGATAGTGGACCAGTCTTTGGGAAGGCAGCCACCCAACATCAACAACGCGATCACAGCGAAGAAGCGAATCTTCATCATGCACATAACCTAGCCAATAAAAAAAGACGCGGCTCACAGCCGCGTCCTGAAAGTGATACGAACTCGAGGTCTTACGCCATCTGCTTGCTCTCATTGAGCTTCTTGCGAATGACCGTGTGCAGGATCCCGCCGTTCTTGAAGTACTCGATTTCCACCGGCGTGTCGATACGACACACAGCGACGAACTCGAAGTTGCTCCCGTCCGGACGCGTTGCACGCACCGTCACATCGCAGCGCGGTTCGACCGGGTCGGGCATCACGATGTCGAAGGTTTCGTCACCCTTGATGCCCAGCGATGCCGCGTTCTGCCCGTTCTTGAACACCAGCGGCAGCACGCCCATGAACACCAGGTTGCTGCGGTGGATCCGCTCGAAGCTCTCGGCGATGACCGCCTTGACGCCCAGCAGCAGCGTGCCCTTGGCCGCCCAGTCGCGGCTCGAGCCCATGCCGTAGTCCTTGCCCGCGACCACAACCAGCGGCGTGCCCGCGGCCTTGTAGTCCTGAGCCGCGTCGTAGATGTACTCGACCGGGGCCGACGACAGATCGTCACCCTTGGTGAAGTTGCGGGTCCAGCCGCCCTCGGGTTGCTTGTCGCCCTGGCGAGCGATCTGGTTCTTCACACGAACATTGGCAAAGGTGCCGCGTGTCATCACGCGGTCGTTGCCGCGACGCGAGCCGTAGCTGTTGAAGTTCGACTTGGGCACACCCTGCTCGATGAGGTACTGACCCGCAGGGGTTTCGGGCTCGATGCGACCGGCCGGGGAGATGTGATCGGTCGTGACCGAATCGCCCAGCAACGCCAAGCAACGCGC
>DDGE01000058.1:20654-24033 GCA_002337545.1 Phycisphaerales bacterium UBA1910
GGGTTCTGGATGTAGGTGCTCTTCTCTTCCCATGGGTACAGCTCGCTCTCGCTCACCGGCACCTTGTTCCAGGTCTCGTTCTCGGTGTAGACCGCGCCGTACTTCTCTTCGAACTGCTCGGTCGTCACGGCATTGCGCACAACCTCGTCGATCTCCGCACGCGTCGGCCAGATATCACGCAGGTACACATCCTTGCCCTCCGCGGTCTGCGCGATCGGATCGTTGGCCAGATCCAGATCAACCGTTCCCGCGATCGCGTACGCTACGACCAGCGGCGGGCTCGCAAGGTAGTTTGCCTTCACCGCCGGATGCACGCGCCCCTCAAAGTTCCGGTTCCCCGAGAGCACCGAGGTGCACACAAGATCGCCGTCCTTGATGCCCTGCTCGATCTCCGGCGGCAGCGGGCCCGAGTTGCCGATGCAAGTCGTGCAGCCATAGCCGACCGTGTGGAAACCAAGCGCCTCAAGATCGTCCGTCAGTCCCGCACGCTCGAAGTACTCCGTCACGACCTTCGAGCCCGGTGCCAGCGAGGTCTTGACCCACGGCTTGCGGCTCAGGCCCAGTTCCTTGGCCTTCTTGGCCACCAGACCAGCCGCGATCATCACATCCGGGTTGCTCGTGTTCGTACACGAGGTGATCGCCGCGATCACCACCGAGCCGTGACGCAGCGTGACCTCCTGCCCGACCTCTTTCGGGTGCGATGCCTCGGTCAGCGTCACCTTCGCAAAGCCCTTGTCCTTGCAGGCCACTGCCTCTTCCGGCGGGTTGACCGGCGCGTTCTCCGCCTGTCCGCCCTCGTCGGCGAAGCCGCCCAGATCGACCGCCTCGCTCGGTGCCGTCTTGCCGAAGGTGTCCACCATGTCCTTGTGGAACTGGGGCATCATGTCCTTGAGACCGATGCGGTCCTGCGGACGCTTCGGCCCGGCCAGCGACGGCTCAACATTGTCCAGGTCGAGCTCCAGCACGCTGGCGAACTCCGGCTCCGGCGCGTCCTTGGTCCAGTAGAAGCCCGACGCCTTGGCCCACGCCTCGGTCAGCGCGACCTCCTCCTCGGTCTTGCCGGTGAAGCGGAAGTACTCGATCGTCTTCTCATCAATCGGGAAGAAGCCACAGGTCGCCCCGTATTCAGGTGCCATGTTGGCGATCGTTGCCCGGTCGGGGATGCTCAGCTCGGCCATCCCGTCGCCAAAGAACTCGACGAACTTCTCAACCACGCCGTGGGCACGCAGCATCTGGGTCACCGTCAGCACCAGGTCCGTCGCCGTCGCGCCCTCGGGCAGCTTGCCCTTGAGCTTGAAGCCAACAACCTCAGGCGTGAGCATGTACACCGGCTGCCCACACATCACCGCTTCCGCTTCGATCCCGCCGACACCCCAACCGAGGACACCGACGCCGTTGATCATCGTCGTGTGCGAGTCCGTGCCGACCAGCGAGTCCGGGTAGACCCACTTGGTCCCGTCCTGCGATTTGGTCAGGCAGCCGCGTGCGAGGTACTCCAGGTTCACCTGGTGCACGATGCCCGTCGCCGGCGGCACCGCGCGGAAGTTGTCCAGCGATTCCTGTCCCCACTTGAGGAACGAGTACCGCTCGTTGTTCCGCTCGAACTCCTTCTCCGCGTTGATCGTCAATGCAACACGCGTCGCGAAGTCGTCCACCTGCACTGAGTGGTCGATGACCAGGTCACACGCCACCGCCGGGTTGATCTGCTCCGGGTCGCCGCCCAGATTCTTCATCGCGTCGCGCATGGCAGCGAGGTCAACGACGCACGGCACGCCGGTGAAGTCCTGCAGCACCACCCGCCCGGGCATGAACGGCATCTCGACCCGATTCACATCGCCCGCGTTGTAGTTGGCGATGCCTGACACATCGTCGTTGGTGACGATGAACCCGTCGAGGTTCCGCACCATCGCCTCCAGCAGGACCCGAATCGAGTAGGGCATGGTGTCAATGTTGCCCACACCCTGTTCCTGCAGGGACTTGAGATTGATGTAGCTGTAATCGCTGCCGTTGACCGAGAGCGTGTCTTTCGCATTGAACGGGTCGCCTGCCATGGTGTTGCTCCTTGTGGAAGTGGGGGACTCCTGATTCCACAAGAAGTATGGGATCCATAGCGGCATGAATCAAATCAATGCATTTTACATTTCCGACAAGAAAAATTTATTGACTGCGAACGGGTTTCAATGCCCGATTACTCGCCGCAACCGTCCAGATACAGGGTGATGAAGTCGCCGATATCTGCGAAGCAGACTACGCCATCGCCGTTCACATCCGCGATTGCACGATCGCGATCGTAGCTCGCCGTGAAGAGGCTCACGTCCCATGCATCGAGCACGCCATCCTGATTCACATCGGCACCCGAGCAGGGACTTGCATCCGGGCTCGTGGTGAGACGAGCGGTGTAAAAAATCGTACCCCAGTTGTCTGGGTGCCGAGGTCCAGAATAAGACGCAGTCGTATGGCTCCGATTCACCGTAGCACTAATTACCAACCCATCGCCTTCAACGAACGCATAACTACCCGGCTCATCTGGGAGTGAGGTAATCAAAGGGTGCAACGCGGGAATGGTTTCGCCCCCCAGCCAGTTTTCGAAATAAACACTAATGCCGCGCTCTATTTCACTACCGGGTGGTATCTCAAGATCGTGCCACTTAGTGGCTCCAAAGCCGACATAGTCATCTGAGATATAAATGCCACTCGATGAATCCAGCTCATCCTTTGCCAACGGATTCGGGTGAGCAACACTAAAAACCGCATTGTTCCGAGTGGTAATCACCGTTCCCGCGAGTGCTGGGAAGAAAAGACCGCCATTGTCTTGCATGATGGGAGGAACACGAGTGTCAAAAACCATTGAGGCCGAACCACTGCGATTGTGGCTCTCGGATCGAACCGTGATGCTGATCTCGATGAACTGAGCAGAGGCCGTGCCGGAAAACAGAAACAGTGAGCCGGCGATAACGCCCGCGAAAAGACGCTGATTAGTTGGCATAATAAATTTTCCCTAACAAGTCGGAAATGAATGCTCCCCCAAAGAAGCTTGCGTCATCTACGAAGAATCTACGCATGAGAGGGATCAAGGTTCCAGACAATCTCAGTCTGAGAGTGCCCGCTCGAACGTCGCCGCCGCATGGCTCTGAATCCGATCGAGCGCCCGCACCACCCCCAGATTCCGGGTCAGCCCCCCGTCCTTACAGCGAAGCCCGACCCCCCCGGGCAGCCCGTGCTTGCTCACAAACCCCACCCCGATATTCGCCCGCACCATCTGCACGATCGACTCGATCGAACGCAGCTCCATGACCACCTCGAGCGTCACCCCGTGTGCCCCGGCCCCCTGATCGATGATCTTCCGCACCGCCGACCCCGCCTCGAACGCGATCACCGC
>DDGE01000001.1:0-1659 GCA_002337545.1 Phycisphaerales bacterium UBA1910
GCATCAATCTCAGCTCGCATCCCTCAAGGGCACCCTGAGGGATATCTCGAAGCATTCGGAAACATCTATCGGGGTGTGATCGATGCGATCGTTGCGAAGCGCGATGGGGTAGATCCCTCGCGAATGGCACAGCTGATCCCGAGCATTGAGGATGGTGAACGGGGCGTACGGTTTGTGGAGCGATGTGTCGAGGGCGCGAAGAAAAACGCCCAGGTTGACTGGGCGTGATTTGAGCTTCAGATTGTTTCTTGCTCAGTCGAGCGGGAGCACGCGGTAATCGCGGAACTCGATGAAATTGCCCTCGTGATGTCCTTGGACGGCGAGGTGCCCGTCGTTGAACTCGTGGAGCTCGGCATCGACGAAACGCACGCCATTGATCCAGGTGCGGATCCGGTTGCCTTCTGCTCGGATCCGGTAGTCGAACCACGCATTGTCCTTGGTGATCGGGCCGTGCTGTGCCGGTCCGATGCTCGGCCACGCGGCGTTGTAGATGCATCCGGTGTAGTTCTTCGGGTCGTGCTGATCGACCTGCGCCTCGAACCCGTGGGGCCAGGGGTTGTTGGGGTCGGGGTTCGGCGTTACTCGGAAATACATACCCGAATTACCCTTTGTGTTGACGCGAACGAGCGAGCGGATCTCGAAGTTCGTGAAAGTGGATTTGCTGAAGAGGTGCCCGGGACCGTCGCGACCGACGAGTGTGCCGCCTTCGTTTGTCCACTTCGCGTTGTCCTGCGCGAACCAGTTGTCGAGGTTCTTATCGATCATGTGAACCATTCCCGCGGGTTCTGGATCGGGCGACAGGTCCTTGATGCGGATGTTCTTATACCGGAATGGATGCCCGTGATCCTGGATCGAGATATACCCGGTTGTCGCGCGGGTGTTGAGTGGGAGCTTGTCATCTGGATTGCGGAAGTAGCCCCGATCGTCAAGCTTCTGATTGTCGTGAACTTGCTCACCGTTGAGCCAAACATTGAGCGTATCACCAACCAACCTGATCCGGTAGCTGTTCCAGTTTCCGGCTTCTTTGACGGCCATCGTGGCGGGGACGATCGCTTCATAGACGGCACCGCAGTTGTGCTCGTTGGGTTCCTCGCCATGGGTGTCGAGGATTTGAACCTCGAAGCCTGTGAATGCGGGATCGCCATTGGATGAGCCGCGCAGACCGATGCCTGAGTTGCCCCCCTCGGGCATCCAGAAATCGAGCGTCAACTCAAAGTCACGGTACATGCGATCGGTTCGCAACCACCATCCTTGGCCGGGTTTAATGGTGACCAGTTCGCCGTCTTCAACGCCCCAAGCGCTGATATCGCCTTGGCATTCCCAGCCTGTAAGGTCCTCGCCGTTGAATAGGTCAACCCATCCGTCATCGTGTTGGGTCGTTTGTGTGGAGGCGCAGGCGCTGAGCGAAAGCATCGCGGCGCAGAACAGTGCGGATATCGTCTTGATCACAGTACACTCCTGTGTGTTGAGTTGCTGAACAGAATAATGGGGTCAGTTGTCATCTGGCTCGACGGCACGGTAGGCCTCGATCAACGCGATCTCGCCCTCCTTGCCGCCTTGCGAGAGCCCATGCTCCATGCCGAGGATTCCTGTGAACCCCTTGTCGCGGATGTGGGTGAAGACCTTCTTGTAGTTGATCTCACCCGTCGTGGGTTCGCG
>DDGE01000001.1:1845-27481 GCA_002337545.1 Phycisphaerales bacterium UBA1910
CAGATCTGGTATGCGTGCCCCATCTCCGCGAGCAGCATGTTCGGGTGATCGCGTGGGTTGAGCGGCTCCAGCACCATCGTGAGTTCCGCGGGCGCGAGGATGTCGCTCGCACGACGGAGCATCTCCACGGCGTACGCGGTCTGATACGCCAAGTCGATTCGGGGATGGCGTGTCCCAAGCACCACTGTGCACCACTTTGCGTTCACGCGCTGGGCGATATCCACCGCGTTGCGTGCTTCCTCCAGAAACTTCTCCATGTCGCCCTTGTCATTGCGGGAGAAAGTCGGTGCCCATGCAGTAGACGGGTTGAGCACAAACACGCCCATCTCGATGTCGAGGCGATCCATCGCCGAAGCAATTTTCTTCTGTTCCTCAACCGAGCGCCCACCCATCCCGTTATCTTCCCACGCGCGGAACCCGACATCCGCAGCGAACTCGAGCTGGTCGATCGGGTCATCCCCTGCGTGATGGCGGAACATCCCAAAGTGGGGCGCGAACTTCACATTGAATGGACGATCACGCTTGGTCGAATGCTCCTTGCCCAATCCAATTGTTGCGGCGGCTCCAAGCGCGCCGGAACTTGCAATAAAGTCTCTTCGGTTCATGGTTCGTCTCTCTCAGATAAGCGGGGTTTTTCCGGGTATAGCGACAGGCCGAACCGATAGATCAGAGAACGAATATGCGTCAGGTGATAGATCGAGCTGCGAGTTCAGTGCCTGCTCCCAGGTGATGCTCTTACCTGTGTACGCGCTCATACGGCCCATGATCGCGGTCAGTGTTGATTCAGCGACCCGCTTTGCTTCGTTGAGGTATCGTCCCTCGCCGAGGAGCGATGCGATGAGATCGACATGCTCCTGCTTGTAGGGGTTGCGATTTTCGCCGGTGAATCGCCAGTCCTCGCTACCCGTCGAGACGGCGTAACCCGGTCGTGAGACGGCGCGTCCCTTGGTGCCGACGAGGACTTCTTCGACCCGGACAGCACACCCGTCAATCTGACGGCACATCGATTGCATCGTCATCCCGTCGGCGTACTCATACTCGATCGAGAAATGATCGAATATATTCCCGTATTTCTCGTCGGTGCGAACCTGACGCCCACCCATGCCGGTTGCCTTAACGGGCGGGCCGTCCTTTGCCCAGTTGATTACATCGATGTTATGGATGTGCTGTTCGCAGATGTGATCGCCGGAGAGCCAAGCGAAGTAGAGCCAGTTGCGGCATTGCCATTCCATGTCGGAGTAGCGGGGCTGACGCTCGTGGACCCAGAGCCCGCCCTGATTCCAATAGCAGCTCGCGCCGACGATATCACCGAGTTCGCCGTCGTTCACACGCTGCATCAGCGCAAGGTACGAATCCTCGTGGCGACGCTGTGTACCTGCGACTACGGAGAGTGCCTTTTGTTTGGCGCGAGCACCTGCGTCAATGACCATGCGGACGCCCGCGGGATCGACCGCGACAGGTTTCTCCATGAACACATGCTTGCCCGCGTTGACGGCTGCGTCGAAGTGCATCGGTCGGAACCCCGGAGGGGTTGCGAGGATCACATAATCGATGTTGTCGATCACGAGGAGTTGCTTGTACGCGTCGAATCCAACAAACTTGTACGTCGGATCGACACTCACTCGAGATCCAAAGTCCTCATTGCCCGCGAGGTATCCGTATGAGCTGTTGAGTCGATCCTCGAACAGATCTGCGAGTGCCACGATATGGACCTTGGGGTGTGCTTCGAGCGCGTTAAACGCGGCGCCCGTGCCTCGCCCTCCGCATCCGATGACTCCGACGCGGATCGTGTCATCCACGCGTCGATCCAATCCTGACGCGAATGCTGAGGGAACGAGGGCTGAGGCTCCCAAAATCGCGGATGATTTGACAAAGTCTCTTCGTGTCCAGTCCTGCATATCGATGATCTCCCGTGCGTATCAGGGGCGTGGGTTGAGTGCTGAGAATACCCGATCCATCCGGTTTGCGATGTCCGCGAGTCGATCCGCGTCGCCGCCTCCGACTTCTGCGGACGCCCACCCGGTGTACCCGACCCGATCGAGCGCCTTGCAGACGCGATCCCATTGGGCATCGCCCCCGCCAATCTTGACAGAGAACCCCTTCCAGAGTCCCTCGTCGTTGCGTTTCTGACGAGAAAAGTCTTTGACATCGAGCTTGCGAATACGCTCGCCGAGCGTGTCGATCCACTGATCGGGGTAGCCGTAGTTCACAATGTTCCCGATGTCGAAGTACCACCCCACGCGTGCGGATTGGAACTCGTCCACATATCGCGCCGCTTCGATCGGGGACAAAAGGAAGTTGTTCCAGACATTCTCGAAGAGGATGTCGATCTCGAGCTCCTTCGCGAGCGGGACGAGTTGTGAGATCTCGTTCTGCGAACGCTCGTATGCCTCTTCGTAGGGCATCGACTCGTTCACGACAGCGGGGACGACAAGCACGCTCGATCCGCCGAGCGATTTGCAATCTCGCAGCGCGGTTTCGAGTGCGCCCTTCGCATCATCTCGCACCTGTGCATCGGGATGATTGAATGGCTTGGACCAGTGTGTTGAGAGGACTACGCCCGGGACGATGAGCCCGGTTGCTTGCATTGCATCGCGGACCTCGTCGACATCCCATCTGCCCGGCGAGTCCATCTCGATCCCATCGAACGCGCACGCCTTGACGATCTCGAACTTCTCGAGCATCGTCTCGCCCGCCCCGATCATCCCAAACTTTAGTGACTTGCGGATACGCTTAGACTCGGGTTGCATCGGCGGGACCGGAAGTCCCGATGCCATCGCGAATCCTGCCGCACCCAGTGCGGCACCGGTTGCGATGAACTGCCTGCGATCGATTTCATTCATCTGATGCTCCTCAGATCAGCTTTGTTTTTCCCGGCATCGGTCGTGGGGGCGTTGCGCGATCGCTCATCGACCAGGGTGTTTCGTTGAGATTCTCTTTGGAGTTCAATGCCTGATCCCATGTCACAACCTGCCCGGTGTACGCGGCCATGCGTCCCATGATTGCCAGCAGGGACGAGTGACTCATGAACTCGCCATCGTTCAATGGCTTTGCATCCCGGATCGACCTGAACAGCACATCGTGCTCGCGCTGGTACATGTCGTTGCTCGAGGCGCTGCCCTTCCACGGCGCATTGCCTTCGATCCTGTGCGTCCCGTTCCAAGGCTGCATGGTGCAGTTGCCGGCGCTCCCGAGGAAGTACGCGGAGTTGTCGGAGGGTGTGTTGGGCCAGTGTCGGCACATGTGGTATGCACGCACGCCATTGGCGTACTCGTAGGTGATCGAGAAGTGATCCCATACATTGCCTGTTTCAGGGCGCTCTTCGCGGGTCTGTCGTCCGCCCACGGCATAGCACCGGATCGGCGGCTGATCTTTCATCGCCCACGCGATCCAGTCGATCGCATGCACGGCTTGCTCCGCGACATGGTCCGCGCTCAGGGGCGTGAAGTACTGCCAGTTCCGCAGCTGGAACTCCGCGTCGGACCAGATTTCCTTGCGTGGATTCGGCGCGACCCAACCCGTCGTGTTGTAGGTCGTTTGGATCGTGTGCAGGTCTCCGATCCCCCCTGCATGAAGTTTTTCAAAGGTCTCACGCACCTGATCTTGGTACCGCCAGCAGAAACCCGACATCACGGAGAGGTTCTTTGCTTTCGCCATGCGTGCGGATTCGAGCACGCTGCGCACGCCCTGTGCATCGACCGCGACGGGTTTCTCGCAGAACACATGCTTGCCCGCATCGATCGACGCACGCAGATGCTCGGGGCGGAACCCGGGGGGGGTTGTGAGGATCATGACATCCACCCCGGATGCGAGAACCTTGTGGATCGCGTCGAGCCCAGAGTATGTACGGCCTTCGACCTGGACTTTCTTTGCCCAAGAGTCTGTGCCCTGCTCGTCATCGAGATCGAGCATCGCTTCGTTCACATAGTGGAGGCACCCGGAGAGCTTGTCCTCAAAGGCATCACCCATCGCCCAAAGCACCGAGCCCGGGTCGGCCTTGAGTGCCTGAATGACTGCGCCAGTGCCGCGTCCGCCACACCCTACAACACCAACCTTGAGCGTTTGATCGACGCGGGTGTTGACGAACCCAAAGCTCGGGCGTGCAAAGACCGCAGCGGCACCGATCGCGGCACTCGCAGCGGTAAACGATCGTCGCGACATCAACCGGTTCGGATCCATGTTTGTTGATTCACTCATGACGGAGTTCCTTCAATCGTTTGGTGTTGTCCTCTGTCGCTTCGATCACAAAGCGGAACCCGACCCATGAGCAATCCGCTAACCACCATTGACTTTTGGGGATCTGCGGATCGGACTGGTTCCATGAACTGACCTGCCGTTGCGACGATGTCGTCGTTGAGTTCTCGGCGCTGTCGCGGTACCCACCTCCCATCGCGTAGGGCTTGCGGGTATCCGTGATCACCCATTCCGCAGCATTCCCGTGAATGTCGTAAAGGCCGAACGCGTTTGGTTTCTTCTGCGCGACGCGGTGGGTGGAGTGTTCGCTGTTGTCCAAGTACCACGCAATGTCGTCGAGCGTATCTCCTGAAACGCCACAGCAATACGGAGATTCATTGCCCGCGCTCGCGAGGTATACCCATTCAGGCTGGGTCGGGAGTCGCACCGAGAGCCCGGTTTTGAATGACAACCACTCACAGAAACCTTCAGCGGCTTTGCGGGTCATCCCGATCGCGGGGTACCCGTCATGGCCAAACCCACGATCAGGTGGCACATATGGCTTGCTTGGTCGCGAGACAGCGTCTGCGGGGGATGCCCCATCGGGCTCGTCGAGTTCGTAGACAAAGATGTCGTACAGATCCCAAGTCACTTCCGTGCTCAGGACCCATAGAGAATCAATCTCGCTTGCCGAATCTTTGCCAGCAATCGGTGTCGTGCCAGATGGGCAGCGGACCATCTCAAACGGCACAGTTGTGCCCGGCACCCGAACTTCGATACGATCTTGCACCAACGCACTTGGCTGCGGAGAGAGCATGACACACGCAAGCAAACAAGACACACTCAACATCGGACGCTCCATCACACAGGTCTGTGCGATCGTGTTGTGTTTGATCATCGCCGGGTGTATGAATACAGATCACACCCGATCGATCGACGATCCGTCGAGTCTCCAGAGTACACGCAATCTCTACCATTTCGCAAGGATCTGCATGGGATCGCGATGCACAATCGTGATCGAAGCGGATTCTGAGCCCGATGCAGCGAGTGCAGCAACCGCTGCGTTTGAGGAGATCGCAAGGATCGAGCAAGTTCTGAGCGACTATCGCCCTGACTCCGAGGCGATGCAACTGGTTCGAAAAGCTCCAAATCAGTGGCATCCTGTCTCGGAGACGCTCTTTGAAGTCCTTGTCCGATCAATGGATATCCACAAAGTGACCCATGGGGCTTTCGATCCAACGGTCGGTGCATTCACATCATTGTGGCGGGAATCGAGCATGCCCGACAAGGACTCAATCAAGGATGCCGCAGATCGTGTTGGGATGATTCATGTGCAACTCGATCCGGCTTCTCGATCAGTACGACTCGGTTCGTCTGGGATGATCCTGGACTTTGGTGGGATCGGAAAAGGCTATGCGGCTCAGCGTGCTATCGAGCTTCTCAGTACGATGGGCTACCCGGTTGCATGTGTCGACATGGGCGGGGACCTGGTTGTAGGTGATCCACCGACAAATCAACCCGATGGTTGGCGGGTTGAGATTGCAGATGGGCTCGGAGATTCACGGATCGAGTATCGATCAAACTGCGCGATCGCAACATCAGGTGATCTTGAGCGATTTTATGTGTATGACGGTGTGCGATACTCACATATCCTTGATCCAAGAACCGGCTACGGCATCAGAGAGCGCAGAGCCGTCACGGTGATCGCATCGGATGCAGCACAAGCAGATGCAATCGCGAGCGCGGTCTCGGTCGTAGGGGAGCAAGCTGTTGACGCGTTAAAACTTGCATACCCACATATCGAGATCCACCTTGTCACACGCCCTTTGAACAGTGAATGAAAAACCCGCGACTCATGCGAGTCACGGGTTGCGATTATTCTGTCAGTTGTGTTGGGGGATGGCTTACCAGTCGCCGCCGCCGCCGCCGTAGCTGCCGCCGCCGCCACCACCGCCGTAGCCACCACGGCCACCGCCGCCGCCGCCACCACGGTTTCCGCCGCCGAAGCCGCCACGGCCACCGCCGCCGCCGCCACCACGGTTTCCACCGCCGAAGCCGCCACGACCACCGCCGCCGCCGCCGCCAAAGCCGCCGCCGCCACCGCGGGGACGCTCTTCACGAGGACGAGCTTCGTTCACGACGAGGGCACGACCGCCCATGTCCTGACCATTCAGTTTTTCGATGGCTTCGCGACCATCATCTTCGTTCTTCATTTCCACGAAACCGAACCCACGCGAACGACCGGTTTCTCGATCGTTCATGACGCGTGCGGATTGAACCTCTCCGATCTCCGAGAAGATGTCATTGAGTTCTTGGTCTGTGACGGAGTAGGGAAGGTTCCCGACATACAGGTTGAGCATTGAAGTCTGCTTTCCGAAAGTTGCCCGTGGGTCATTTGCTTGATCGAGAGAGAGCCGGGCATCATCTTCGTCGACAGCATCGCCTCATGGCGGTGCTGTAGTATCGTATCACTGAGGCAAGTCCTGCTTATGCCAAAACTTGAGAATTATTCTGAAACTCATCCTCTCAACTCGTTGAGCTGCTCATGTGAAACTGGACTGCTTCCAACAGGCATTGATGAAGGGCCGGGTTCGCGGCAATGAGTTGGGTCGAATCGAGGTGCTGGTCCCCTTCCAAATTGGACCAGATTCCGCCGGATTCCCGCACAATGGGTAATGCCGCAGCAAAATCCCATAGTTTGAGATCAGGTTCGATGACCGAATCAACCCTACCAGTCGCCAAAAGCACCCATGCGTACGCATCGCTCCAACCACGCGAATATTTGCACTGTTGATCGAGACTTTCGTACAGGGAACGAAGTTCCGGCGTCGTGAAATAGCTCAGTGATGTGGTATTGATGATTGACTGATCCAGGCGATCAACATCGCTTACCCGAGCTGGGATCGGATCGTGGCCATCCCGTGCATAAAAACATCCAAGCCCTTCGGCCGCGTATGCAACTTCATGCAGCGCGGGCATCCTTATAACCCCCAGTTCAGGGTGTCCTTGGTTCAGGCATGCAAGCATGGTGCCGTACAAAGGGACGCCTTGAATGAATGAAATTGTCCCATCGATCGGATCAATGACCCATTCGTACCCGCTGGTGCCGGGCTTGTCATCGAACTCCTCACCTTTGATCGCGTCATCGGGGTATTTCTCTGAGATCCGTTCCCGCAGGTGTGTCTCGCTCGCACGATCAGCAACCGTGACCGGTGTCCCATCCCCCTTCGCATCGCGTTGATTTGCATCCAATCGACCAAAGTACTGAAGCGTAATATCGCCGGCTTCCTTCGCGATCTCGACCGCAAATGCAAGGCGTTCATTGAGCGTGCTCATGGGAAGGTGTCTCTCTCAAAGGGTGGAGTGCGAGCACTTCGTTGAGGGTGTCGCCGAAGAACTCGATCTGCTCGCGCGTATGCGATGCGTTTACGGAAAGGCGGAAATACATTGGGGCTGGCCCATTGGGATAGTCCATCAACGGAAGGATGATGCCTCGTTCATACATGCTCTGCTCGATCTGGCGCATTTGTTCAAGATCGCCAAGGGTAAATGCGAAAATAGCAGAATCATGATCATGTGACTCGATCCCGCTCGCCCGGAGTGTGGCACGAGTGAGGGAGATGGCTTTGGCGATCCGTTCGTGTATGTTCTTGTCTTCGCGGAGGATACGGAGCGCTTCAAGGCCGCCCGAAACTAGGGGGGGGGATGCGGGGGTGGTGCACCGATACGCGATGGAGTTGGCTCGTGCTGATTCGACAGGTACGCTTGGCCCCATCACGATCCCGCCGGCACACCCGAGACCCTTCGCGAGTGTGGTGGTGACGATGAGGCGGTCAGATTTCAACCTGACTGCATTGGGCATCCCCCGGCCCTGATTGCCGAGGACCGCGAATCCGTGGCAATCATCGAGCAGCAACCAATCTCGCTCACGAAGCACCCCGAGGAGGTCTCGTGCGGGAGCAAGATCGCCGTTCGTGGTGAACACAGAATCGGTGAGTATCACACACGGGGAGTCAAGTAAGCCGATCACACGCTGGGCGTCTTCAGGATCGAGATGTTCGTACAAATGGATTTCCATCCCTGCGAGGCGGGCAGCATCCTTGAGACTCGCGTGTGCACGCGCGTCGATGAGGGCATGTTTGATATCCAGGTGCTCCAACCCTTGGAGGGCTGCAAGATTCGCGGTATATCCGTCCGGAACCAGAAGCCCGGCCTCGTGATCGCAGAAACTGGTCAATTCGGATTCGAGTTGTGCGTGTGGGCGTGCGTTCCCGGTTGTTTCGCGGCTGGCGGAACTCGAGAGCCCGTAAACGGTTGCGGCGTCTTGCACTGCACGGACGACCCTTGGGTGGTGGGCGAGTCCAAGGTAGTTGCACCCGCCGAAGCTCAAATAGGATCGGCCTTCTCGGGTGATCGTGGTCGCATCGCAGGAATCTGTGGGAATATTGGGCATCTGTGGGAATTATCGTCAGCTCAAGACCAGATCGCGCTGTATTCGTCACGAAATCTGTGTTAGGTGCGCGAAGGTGTGCCTCGCACGAATGGGGGTTTGAGACAGGAGGCTTCATCTCCTACCATACCCTCGCATTCAGAACTGATGAACGCGTCATCCAAGGAGGAACAGATGCCCAGAAATGCTCGTCCACGCCGTCGAATCGCTTTTACAGCCCTTTGTGCGGCCATGCTGACCAGCGTAGCCGGTGCGGCCGGTACTGCGAATGAGCAGAGCGAGACATCCGCCGAACCAAAGGTGATGCAGCTGCCTATTCGCACTGATGGGCCTAAGAGCTTGGATCCGGTCGAGGGCTCCACAACCTACGACAACATGGCGTGTGCACAGTTCTACGAGACTCTGCTCACCAACAAGTACACCAACCCCATGGAGATGGAGCCTCTGCTTCTGGCGGAGATGCCCACGAGCCCCGATGGCGGAACGACTTGGAAGTTTAAGCTGAAGCCAGATGTCTACTTCCACGACAATGAGTGCTTCCCTGGCGGAAAAGGCCGCACGATCAACGCGGATGATGTCTTCTACTCCATCAAGCGACTCGCTGACGATGAGTACAAACTGGAAAACTGGTGGCTGCTTGACGGCACCATCCTCGGATTTAATGAGTACAAAGACGAGCAGAACGCTGCGGATGAGTTCGATTACGACGCACCCGTTGAAGGATTCCGCAAAATCAGTGATCTTGAGTTTGAGATCGTTCTGACGAAGCCGGTATACCGGTTTCTGTACATCCTGGGCATGTTCCAGACCTCCGTGGTTCCGCGTGAAGCGGTCGAGATGTACGGCGACGATTTCGCCCGCAACCCAGTCGGAACCGGCCCGTTTATTCTTGACAGCTGGGTCCCGAAACAGTCACTCACCGCGGATAGGAATCCAAACTACCACCCGGTCTATTATCCTGAGCGGAGCGAATGGTCGAGCGCTGACAAGCGGAACCGACTTCACCGGGCGGCCGGCAAGCAAGTCCCATTCGTCGACCGCGTTGAGTTCACGATGTTCGTCGAAGATCAGCCGATGTGGCTGGAGTTTTCAAAGGGCAAGCTCGGGTACACCCAGGTCCCAGAGGATTACTTTACGGACGCGTTCGATCTCGCGTCGAAAGAGCTGAAAGAGGATTGGCTCCGCAAGGACATCCGTGCTCACTCCAACCTGCTGCTGGACTTCACTTTCCGCGGGTTCAATATGGAGGACGAACTGCTCGGCGGGTATACCCCAGAAAAGCGTGCGCTCCGGCGAGCGATCAGCTACGCGATCGATCTGGAAGAGATCAATAAGACATTCTACAACGGACGACGAATCGTCTATGACGGACCGATCCCCCCCGGGCTCGACGGTCATCCAGAAAATCATCGTTCTCCCGTTGCGGCACGAGGTCAGAACCTGACCAAGGCGAAAGAACTCCTCGCGGAAGCTGGATACCCAAATGGCGAAGGGCTCCCTCCGATCCGGTTCTACACCTCGCAGAACACTCTGAATAATGCTGTTGCCGAGATGGTCAAACGCCAGCTCGCAGAAGCGAATATCAAGTTCGAAGCAGTCTTCCTCGACTTCTCGACTCTGATCGAGAACATCAACAAGAAAAAAGCACCGATGTTCGGCTTTGCTTGGGCGAGCGATTATCCCGACGCTGAGAACAATCTCGCGTTGTTCTACGGCCCGAACGAAGCGCCCGGATCAAACCATTACAACTACAAGCGTGCCGAGTATGACGAGATGTACGAGCAGGTTCTCACGATGTCGCCAAGCCCTGAGCGGACCGCGATTTACGAGAAAATGCGTGACATGATCCTCGACGATTGCCCATATGTTGGCGGGATGGCCCGCGAGCGGTATTACCTGATCAATCCGTGGTTGCTCAACTGCAAGCCGACGGAACGCTACTATGGGTGGTTCAAATACCTCGATGTTGATGACAGCGAGCGGAACTGATCGTTTCCAGATTCAGATCATTCGAAATCAACAACACGCTGAGCCGATTCGGAGCTGCCACCCGTGTGGACCTATATCGTTCGAAGAACGCTGTACAACATCCCTGTCTTCTTGAGCATCATCTTTGTAGTGATGCTTGCCTTGCGTGTGAACGACCCCGTGTCTGCACAGCTCGGAAAGAATGCCTCACAGGAACAGATCGACCTCCTCACTCAGGAATACGGGCTCGATGAACATTTCGTTGTTCAGTACGGCAGATTCATGGGAAAGCTCTTTACGCTTAACTTTGATGAGCGATCGTGGGATCAAGGGTTTCCCGTTGGGGAGATGATCATCAATGCGATCCCGCCAAGCATGGCGGTCACGATCCCGACGCTCACGATCACGGCAACCATCGCGATTTGCGTGGGATTGGTCTCCGCGTTTTTCAGAGGGCGAACGATCGATCGGTCGCTGATGTTCATCGCCGTCATCGGGATGAGTATCTCGGTGCTTGTATACATCATCATCGGGCAGTATTGGGGGGCGTATCTCCCGAGTACTCAGGTAGATGGGTGGCCCTTCGAGATTTCTGTGGACGCATCCGCAGGGTCGTCGGCGTGGTTCTTCTTCCATCCCGCGAACTGGGTGAGCTTCTGCATGCTTCCGGTGATGATCAATGTCACGGTCGCGCTTGGCTACGACACCCGCTTTTATCGAGCCGTGATGGTGGAGGAGTCCCAGCGTGACTACATCCGGACCGCTCGGGCCAAAGGCGCGAGCACGAAGCGCGTGATGTTCGTTCATATGCTCAAGAACGCGATGATCCCAATCATCACGCGGATCATGATTTCTCTCCCGTTCGTGATCACCGGATCGATCCTGATCGAGGTGTACTTTGGTATTCCGGGAATGGGCCGGACGCTGATCAACGCGATCAACGCGAAGGATTTTCCTGTCATTCAGACTTTCACGGCACTCTTCGCCGCATTGTTTATCGCTTCGAACATCCTGACCGATGTGCTGTACGCACTCGCTGATCCCCGGGTGCGCCTCTCATGAGTATCAAGTCACGCATCAACGAGTCGCCCTCGCTCCGTAAGCTCTTTAACAACAAAGGCGCGGTGGTTGCGATGAGCATCATCTCGCTCTATCTATTGTTGTTTGTCTGGATCATCGCGATGCAGTTTGTATCGTGGATTGGGAAGACGACCGACGCGTACGATCTGCGTCAGCGTCCCGTGATGGGGGCGTTGCTCCCGGAACGCACGCTCGAACGCGTTGGCGCGAGCAACCTCCCCGGGTTTGGTTTAATAGCAGACCCCGGCAAGCGTACGGAGCATGTGAAGTTTTACTTCCAACAGGTTGGTAAAGTTTTCACGGAACTCGAGCAGGGGGAAGCGAGCAACGGGGACAGCGACACCCAGCGGTCCATGGATGAGATTCTCAACGCGGCCAGACTCGCGGAACGGCGGGTCGCGGATATACCCGTCGACGAACTCCGCACCAAGTACGATCAGGCGATGGGGGTCTTCGCGGAACAAGACAACCTGCGATCGTTGCGTGCAACCCTCACCAAAATCGAACTCGCGATCGAGCAGCTTGATGAGTTCAATGCAGCTCTCGGCGACAAGGAATCGATGAGTGAGGACGATGTTGAGATCCTTTACGATGACATCGCGCTCTCGCTCGATGAGATTATCCTCCTCGTAGAGGAATACGGCGAAAAGACTCAGGTCGAGTCTGATCCGCTGACGCAGATTGATATGTCTCCGTTGCAGGATTCCATGGACGCGTTGTTTGATCTCGAGCCCATGGACCCGGTTTACGACCAGGCGGTTATTGGCGAAGTTGTCGCGGGTATCGAGGGCGCGAGTGAGGGGATCAACGAGGCGATCTATTCCAAGCTCGACGATATCGAGCCCATCCTCTCAGAGATCTATCCTGTTCCGTCAGGTCTCGAAGGTTGGATTTACAAGTTCCGCCTGATGCTTGGCACGGATCAGCAGGGGCGATCGATCATGCTCCGGGCCCTGTACTCAGCGAAGATCGCGATCCAGGTTGGTCTGATCGTGTCCCTCATCGCTGTTGCGTTCGGCTCCATCATCGGAGCTGCGGCGGGATACTTCGGTGGAATGATCGACCATGTGGTGATTTGGTTGTACTCGACCTTCAGTTCAATCCCGTACCTCGTACTGCTCGTTGTTCTTGCGTTCATGTTCACGGGCTCAATGTTCGAGGGGACCTTGATCCCCCTGTATGTTGCGTTTTGTCTGACCTACTGGATCGGGCCTTGCCGTGTGACAAGGGGTGAGGCACTGAAGCTCAAGTCTCTTGATTATGTCCAGGCCGCGCAGGCATTGGGCGCGGGTAAGGCACGGATCCTGCTTCGCCACATCATCCCCAACACATCCCATCTGATGTTCATCAACTCATCGCTGCTGTTCATCGGTGCGATCAAGGGCGAGGTGGTCCTGACCTTCCTCGGGCTTGGGCTCAAGGAGGGCGCGAGTTGGGGGATCATGATCTCGCAATCGAAACCTGAGGTTGTCTCAGGGTTCTTCTGGCAGATCGGTGCCGCGACTTTCTTCATGTTCGTGCTCGTTCTCGCGTTCAATGTGCTTACGGACGCACTTCAGGACGCGTTCGATCCCAAGCATGTTGGATAAAGACAGCTTTACAGTTCAATGAGAAAACGCCCGCACGAACGCGGGCGTTTTTGCAGAGTGATTATGAGCTTGGGAGTTCGAGAATATATTAACTGCGTGCGGCCTCGAATCGGCGCGAGATCTCCGCCCAATCGATAACCCTCATGAAGTTTTCGACATACTCCGCACGCCGATTCTGATACTTCAGGTAGTACGCGTGCTCCCAGACATCGACGCCGAGTAGTGGGACAGCGCCGGAGAACATCATGTCCTGTTGGTTCTGCATCTGTGTGATCATCAGCCGATTCGAAGCGGGTTCGTAGATCAGCCAGCCCCATCCAGATCCTTCGACCTTGGTTGCAGCTGATTGAAAATGCTCGACGAACTTCGTAAACGAACCGAAGTCATTCGTGATCTGGTTCATCAGGTTCCCGTTTGGCTGGCCTCCGCCACCCTCAGACTCGGGCTTCATTCCCGACCAGAAAAGCGTATGGTTGATGTGACCACCCATATGGAAGCTCAGTTGGCGTTGCCAATGCTGAATGAGTGACGAGTCGCCGCCCCAGCGGATTTCATTGAGCTTATCGAGTGCATTGTTCACGCCTTTTACATATCCGGCGTGATGCTTTCCGTGATGGATTCGCATGGTCTGCTCATCGATCACTGGCTCAAGCGCATCGTACGGGTATGGGATATCTGGGAGTACATACTTCTGGGTACCCTCGTTGTAGCCGAGCGATGCGGGGGAAAATGTGTTCTGCCGTATCTTCGGTTGAACACCTGCGGCGGCGGTTCCTGTGAGACCGACAGCACCGAGTGCGGCCAATCCACTGATAGCGTCTCGTCGAGTGAGTTCATTGTTCATTGAGAATCCTCCTTTAGAATGTGTCCACCCCTTCTCTGATGCTAGTCCTGTCGTCCCTCGATCGCCGCGATGAGGCAAGAGGCTCCCAGAATCAACAGATCATCGATTTCTTCGTCCTGCTCAATAATCGAAACTCCCATTCGGAAAACGACGGGGTTGAAGTGCTGACGAAGTTGCGAGAGGACTTTCGAATCACTCGCACGGATGATTTCGTATCGTTGAGGGAAGAAAATATTCGCGTAGTCGATGTATCGCCGGGCGAACGGTGCGAACGAGCCTGTTTCGCGGACTTTCGCAACTTCCTGGCCATCTGGGTTGAACACCAGCCACTCATCACGAACAAATGATGACTTCATTCCTTTACGGCGGAGTGAACCGAGCGAAGTCCCGTCGGGAAGAGTAACTGAATAGGTCGCTCCGAAGTCAATGATCTTCTCTGTCTTGAGTGTGAGAAGCATCTCATTCATATCCTCACCTGTGTACAGGCGGATGTCTTCCCGGAGTTTGAATGCCTTCTGCTTGCAGTATCCGATGATCGAGCCGTGCTCGTCGTAGACATGGAACGCTGCTCCAAAGACTTTGAAAAACTTACGCCGGATTGTGTATTGTTCTTGCATCTGTGTTTCGTCCTCACGCATGGTGATGTCGAGAGTGTATGAAAAAACGGGCACGATGTTCGTGCCCGTTCAGAGAAATCAGATTCGGTTCTTGATTATTCGGCTTCGCCGACCTGCCAGCGCCGGAAGTTCGAGAGCTGAGCGCCACCGATCATATCACGGACCGCTTTGGAAGGATCCATGACGAATGCTTGCTCAAGCAGGGCTACCTCAGAGAAGAACTTTTTCATGCCGCCTTCAACCATCTTTTCAGCAATCTCTTGCGGCTTGCCGGATTCGACGGCTTGCTCGATCCGGAACTTGCGCTCCTTCTCGACCAGTTCTGCCGGAATGTCGTCGCTCGTCAGTCCGAGCGGGCGAGGCATGACGGCGGTGACATGCATGGCGAGCTGGCGAAGCACTTCGCCATCAACATCGCCCTGTGCCTCAACGAGGGAGCCAGTCTTGCCATCATGGTGTACATAGAAACCGTAATGGGTTTGGCCAGCTTCGCCGGTGAACATCTCGATCTGATCAATCGAGATATTCTCGCCGGTGGAGATGCGGAGGTCATCGATGATCTCCTTCATCTCGTCGGTCGGCTCAACAGATCCAGAGTCGCAGTTCAGTGCGAGTTCAGCGATCTTCTTTACGGCATCGATGAACTTCTCGTTCTTTGCGGTGAAATCTGTCTCTGCCTTGACCTTCACAAGCGCGGCGGATGAGCCATCGTCTGAGACAGCGACTTCGACGCGGCCTTCGCCGGCGACTCGGTCAGACTTGGTTTCCATCTTGCCCTTGAGCTTCTTGCGAAGGAGGGTTTCTGCTTCATCAACATTCCCGTTTGCTTCTTGAAGTGCCTTCTTGCACTCCATCATTGCAAGTCCGGTTTTGTTGCGCAGGTTCATCACATCTTTGGCGCTGATCGACATTTCAGTACTTCTCCGCCGTGGTGGGATTTGTCGCCGAGCGTATCGTTCGTGCCCGGCGAGCTTCAGGTTTGTGTTGATGCCTCACCGCGATGAGGCGCGTTTATGTTCAGGATTCTGCCGGAGCGGCTGCTGCCGTGCTCTCGTTTGCCGCAGCGTCAGTGCTGGAGGCGTTGCTGTCATCCGCACGGAACTGGGCACGGTTCGAGCGGCGTTGCGGGCGGGCATCGTCGCCACCCTTGTCGCTATTGCGGCCTTCGTTGGTTTCGACACGCGAGGTCTTGCCGTCCGAGATCGCCTTGCAGAGCTCACGGATGATCACATCGATGGATCGCATCGAGTCGTCGTTGCCAGGGATCGCGATGTCCGCCATATCGGGATCGCCGTCGGTATCGATCAGACAGATCGTGGGGATGCCGAGCTTGCGTGCTTCACGCAGCGCGGTTGCTTCACGATTCACATCGATCGCCACGATCGCGCCGGGCATCTTGTGCATACGGCGGATACCGTCGAGGTTTCGCTTGATCTTGCGCATCTCGCGGCGGAGCTGCGATTCCATTTTCTTGGAGTAGCTCTCAAAGTTGTCTTCTGCTTCGATCGCTTCGAGCTCTTCAAGTCGCTTGAGGCGGTTGCGGATGGTTCCGAAGTTGGTGAGGGTGCCGCCGAGCCAACGCTCTGTGACATAGTGCATTTCTACATCGCCGACGCGCTGTTCAATCACACCCTTCGCTTGGCGCTTCGTGCCGACGAAACAGATGTCCTTGCCACTCCCGACGGTCTGCGTGAGGAACTTGCGGGCAAGAAGGAGACCCTTGACGGTTTCCTTGATGTCGATGATGTGGATCCCATTGCGCTTACCGTAGATGTACGGCGTCATCTTCGGGTTCCAGCCGCTGGTGCGCTGTCCGAAGTGAATGCCTGATTCAATGAGATCTTGAACGAGTGTGTTGGCCATGATACTGGTCCGTTCCTTGTCAGCGACACCGGCCGCGTGATCGGTCGCGACACAAGGGCGCTTTGGTGACGAATCCTGCTCCCAGGCGATCTTGCCAAGGAGTCTGATTGATAAACAAAAGCCCAAACTGGGGGTTGCGTGCCGATCACACGCACAGGGAGTATAGGTAGCTTGAGAATCCAGACAAACGAGTTATCGATGAAGTTTTACAACCCGATTCCGAACATAACCCGTCCGAAGGGCCGGTTGGGATGATTTGGGGCAAGTCCAGTATTGATATACCCCAACTCTAAGGGGGTCGTGGTTGAGTCCGGTTCCTGTCAGACCGATATCACCCACAAGATCGCGAGGGGCGCGGTCTGCACAGAGGTGATCAGACATGACTGACAGCGGACTCATTGTGCGGCGTTCCGTACGCTTTGAGATTTCACTCCCGGCGCGAATGCGTGTCGCAGCACATCACGCCGATGCGCTCAGCTTTGCCAAGGGCGTGTGCGACGAAGATCGCTGGATCGATGTCAACATCATTGACTTTGCCGCGGGTGGACTCGGGTTCATGGCCGAGGTGTTTGTCCCACGCCAGGTTGATCTCGAGATCCAGATTCCCAGCCAAGAAGGGCCTGACAAGCAGATCTATTTGAGTTGTCAGATCCGTGTCCAGCGGGTGCAGATGACCGATCGGCGTCCGGGATACAAGATCGGTGGCGAGTTCATCAACCAAACCCCGGAAGTCGAATCGCAGATCGAGATGATGCTTCATCGTCTCAGCAGTGAGTGTGATCACCAGGGGGAATCGCATGCTTGATACATCAGAGTTCATCATCAAAGCACTGATCGAATTCGGTAGCATCGACGAAGCTGCGGCGAATCGATTGCGAGAGTACGCCGTTGAACACGAGCTCGGTTTCGATGAAGCGGTAATCCGTTCCAATATCGTTGCGTCACGCGAGGTCGCGATTGTCAAAGCGATGATCTGTGAATACCCGTTCACGGAACTCAAAAAGTATGACATCGATATCCGCCTATCGCGTTGTCTCCCGAAGTCAATGTCGGAGCGCCTGCGCGCGTTCCCGCTCTTTATCTTTGGTGATATCGCAACCGTCGCTATGGAGGATCCGCTTGATCTGCAGGCAATCGATGAGCTTCGACAGACACTGAAGAAGCAGATCGATCCGGTGGTGTGTGACGCGCAACAGTTGCGGATGCTCATCACTCGTGCGTACACCCTGGATACAGGGGCAACGGAAGCGGATCAGGATACAGAAGACCTGGAGATCGAGAACAGGAATGAGCCTGTAGTCGCTGCGGTAAACCAGATCCTGTTCAACGCCGCGGAAGCATGCGCCTCCGACATCCATATCAATCCAGAGGATAAGGCGTTGATGCTTCGGTATCGGGTCGATGGGGTGCTCCAGACACAGCGTGGGCCAGATATCTCGATGCATGAAGGGCTCATTCAGCGTTTGAAGGTGATGGCGCACTTGGATGTGACACAGTCTCGTCGCCCACAGGACGGGAAGTTCCGATTCAAGCACAACGGCATCCCAATCGATGTTCGACTTAGCATCATCCCGACCATCCACGGCGAAAACGCGGTGCTGCGTCTTCTGAGCAGCGCGAGCCAAATCGGGCAGATCAAGGACCTTGGCATGCCACTTGATGTGAGCGATGCCTTCGCTCAGATGATCTCAAAGCCGCACGGGATTGTGCTCGTAACAGGCCCAACCGGATCGGGGAAGACAACGACTCTGTACACGGCTCTCAATGAGATCAATGCGCCCGAACGCAACATCATGACGATCGAAGACCCTGTCGAAATTCGCCTTCCTCTGATCCGTCAGGTGCAGGTGAACTCTGAGATTGGGATGACCTTTGCGAGCGCTCTGCGATCGATCCTTCGGCAAGATCCTGATGTGATCCTGCTTGGCGAAATCCGAGATTCCGAGACGGCGAAAATCGCGGTCCAGTCTGCGTTGACCGGGCATCTAGTCTTCTCAACGCTGCACACGAATGACGCGATCGGCGCCATTCCGCGTCTGCGGGAGTTCGGCGTACCGCCGTTCGCAATCAATAATGCGTTGCTGGGGGTCATGGCACAGCGGCTAGTGCGGCGTGTCTGTACGGATTGTCTGATCGAGGATGCGCCGGACGAATCGGAGCTGCTCGAGCTTGGGCTCGACCCGAATGCGGGCGAGAAGTTCGTAAAAGGCAAGGGGTGCCCCAAATGTATGAGCCTGGGCTACAAGGGGCGTCTCGGTGTGTATGAACTGCTCTGTGCAACTTCGAGTGTTCGCAATCTCATCGATCAGGGGGCGAACGCGAGCGAGATTTATGAGGTGGCGCGTTCAGAGGGCATGCGACTGATGCTTGAGGATGGTATCGAGAAAGCGAAGCTCGGCCTGACCAGCATCGAGGAAGTCCGCAAGCTCCATGCGACGATTGACATCAAGCTCCGCAACGACGAGAACAACGCGTATCGGCTCAGCGCCTGATTCCGGAGGCAGATCATGTCGAGTTTACTCTACAAATACCACGCGGTAGACGAGCACGGCACACGCCAGTCTGGTCGAATCGAGGCGTATACCGAGCAGGTGGCGTTCCAAAAACTGATTGAGCAGGGGTTAACTCCACTGACGATCCGTGAGAGCCGGGCTCAAATTTCTGTATTCAAGCATCGCCGAGTGACGCAGCTGGAAATTGCAACGCTTACGCGTGAGATGAGTGTACTGCTCGAAGCGAGCATCCCCATCGGGCGTGGGCTTATGTCCATTGCGGAGCACGAGAAAAATCCTGCCCTGAAGGACATGGTCTTTGATATCGCGGCGATGATCGAGTCGGGCGAGAAGATCACGGCAGCGTTTGCAAAGTATGAGCACATCTTCGGGAGCGTTTACATCCAGACACTCCGTTCCGCAGAGAAAACAGGCCAGATTGGTCCTGTTGCGAGCCATCTCGCGGATATGCTCGAGCGCAATATCGAGACGACCCAGCAGATCAAACGCGCGCTGACTTACCCGCTTATTGTGATCGCGTTCGTCGCAATGGCATTGAGCGTGATTGTGATCTTTGTCGTGCCAAAGTTCGCGAAGATCTTTGAGGCCAACGGCGTTGAGCTCCCATTCACGACACGAGTTGTGCGTGCTATGGGGACATCGTTGACTCAGTTTTGGTGGGTGTACGCGATTGTTGCGGTTGCGCTTTCTGTCGGACTTGTCAAAGCATGGAAGAGCAAAAACGGGCGTATACGAATCGAAAAAATCCTGCACAGGCTCCCATACATCGGCGATATGTTTACCTCGGTCACCACTGCTCGATTCAGCAGAGTCATGGGTATTGGGCTCGAATCAGGCATCGAGGTGATCGAGGCCATCGAGATCGCAGGGGGATCTACAGGGCGTCCGGTATTTCAGGAGGAGTGTGTCCGCATGTGCGATCGGATGCGCAGCGGCGATTCACTATCAGATGTCATCAATCGTGCGCAGGGACTCCCGAGCTTCGCGCGGCGCCTATTTGGCTCTGGAAAAGACTCCAAGGAACTTGCTCGAGCGGGCTCGATCATTGCACGACACTACGACCGCCAATCGGATCACCTCGCGAAAAACATCAACACAGTAATCGAGCCGATGATCACCATCGCGATGGCCGGGGTTGTCCTGCTCGTGGCTCTATCCGTCTTCCTGCCGATGTGGCAGATGATCAGCATCAACAAGTGAGGGGCACTATGCATACTACAGCTAAGGGATTTTCACTCATCGAAGTACTCGTCGTCGTGGTTATCTTAGGGATACTCGCGGCCGTCGCGATCCCACAGTTCGCCGGTGCGAGCGACGACGCGAAGACAAGTGCGACACAGAGCACTGTTGCCGGAGTTCGTTCAGCGATTGCGACATATAGAACCAGCGCGGTCATTCAGGGGAATGATCCGTACCCCACGCTCGCGATGATGCAGGACGGGAGTGTGCTCAAGTTTGAGATACCTGCGAATCCGTTCTCAGAAGTTGCAGGTATCCAAAGCGTCGGGCAGGCTCAGGCAGAGGCGCGTGGGGTCAGTAATGCGACGACGGCTGGCTGGAACTACTTCGTTGACAACAACGCCAACCCGCCAGTCGCGGTCTTCTATGCAAACACAAATGAGCCGACAACGGAGTCGGATGGCTCCGGCGGAACTCTGAGTGCGAACGAGCTCTAAATGTATCGTCTGAGCAAGCCATCCCGGTCTGCTGCCCACGCGTTCACAATGATTGAACTCATGGTTGTCGTGATCCTCATGGGGATTGTTGCCGTCACGGTTATGCCCGCGATGGACAATGTGCGGCTTATGCGTGAGGGGGCCGCTCGCGACGATGTGATGCGGCTGCTGGAGCTTGCCAGAGCCCGTGCGATGGCGGTTGGATCTCCGAACGGTTTATCGATCAACCTAGAGAGTTCATCTTTCACCCTCGTACACATCACAGGATCGGGTGAAATTGAAACGGTCATCGATCCGTTAACTTATCAATCTCGAACGCTCTCACTGCCTGTGACCTATCCAGGGGTGACGATCAACTCAATGCTGAACGGAGATGGTGAGGCGGGTTCCGGGATCGTCTGGTTCGACTTTGAGGCAAACCCGCACACCCGCGATCTCAACGGTGGCTTTGTTGCACTCAACGATGAGGATGTCCGCATCGAACTGTCTTCAGATGAGACTGTTGTTGTCCACGCGTTCACTGGGGTGGTGGAGTTGCGATGATGTTCAGCAGAATCAATATGCTACAGACGCGTAAAGCGTTTACATTGATCGAGGTCGTGATCGCCGTTATGGTCCTGGCGATAGCTGTTCCGCCCACGCTGAGTCTGCTAGATTCCGCCGGTGCGGGACGGGCAGACGCGATCAATACGAACCGGGCATCACTGCTCGCAACAAGTGTTCTCGAAACCATCATCGCGGATATCAACTCCAATGCGGCAGGACTGGGATTTGACGCCCTCGGTGATTCAAATGCTTATCTGAATGCACCAGACACGGGTTTGTACGCACGACTCGAAACAATCGTGAGCCCCTACTCGGATGCTGGGTTGGGCTACGCCGTTGAAGTTGGAACGCTGGTGGCTGCAGATGGCTCGGTCTCCGAAGATGCGAATGAGAACATCTTCCGCATTGTGACGGTACGCGTGAGTTTTACTTCTGCCAGCACGGCTTCCTATCAGGTTCCCTTCAGCACGATGGTGTCAGCGATATGAAAGTTATCGAGCAAACAAACCGTAGGGGATTTACGCTGCTGGAGTTGCTCGCCGCGATACTTGTGATGAGCATTATCAGTGCCGTGGTTCTTCCTGTGATTACCTCGGCGTCTGAGTCATACAGCACAACCAGGGATGTTCGCGAGAGAACAGAGCGAATGACTTACGCGATCGATCGTATCTCTCGCATCATTCGTCAAGCACCGATTGGGTCGGGGGATGCTGGGATCGGTATCCAGTCTGCGACAAGCCAGTCGCTGGTTTTTACGGACGGCACGGGGTTTGATCATGTCGACAATGAGATCCGCATGCGTGTACCCGGATACGACCCCGCGACGCTCTGCGCTGATATAGATAGTCTTGAGATCGCCTACTTCGCGGATGATGGTGTCACGAGTACCCTCGCGACCCCAGCAGAGACGCATCGAGTAGTAGTCACCCTGACGAACAATGAGCTTCGCATGAGCATCGTGGCGCATCCCCGCGTTTGGATTGGGCAGCAGGGGGGATCATGACTCAGGGAATGCGCCAAACAAACAGACGCGGAATCATACTGGTTGTCATTGTCGTCGTGATGTCGATTCTGGCTCTGGTTGTCGCGGGGGCGATCCGCCCCGTTCGCGACGAATCAGAACTCGCGGCCTTGCGGGTTGAAACGACTCGCGCGTTCTATGCCGCCGAAGGAGGAGCATTCATCGTGATGAATGCGGTCATGGATCGAGCGGAGATGCCTTCTGAAGGCAGCACCCTTGATCTGGGGGGGCAGGATATCCGCTTTGTGCAGTTACCGGGATCAGACCCGGTTGCTGTAATCGAAGGAAGTTCCGGTAACGCCATCCGACGGATCGAACTCACGACTGAGTAGGTTCTTGCAGAATAGTAAAACTTACACCTTTCTGCCCAAGTGGAGGGCGATCTCAGACGATTCTACAGAAGTTCACTCCCGTGATCGAGGGGCTACACATGGCTAACAGTTCTAGATTCATCATTTCACTTTCTCCATCGCACCTGAGTGCAATCGCTGTTCGTAGAGGGCGGGTGCAACAGGCAGAAGTCACCCGTCTGAATCCGAATGAATGGCAGGCGCACTGGGCCGATGGTCTGATGTGCCTTGATCAGCCATTGCGTCAGATCCTGTCTCGGTTTTCCAGCCTGCCTCGTCATGGCGTCACGCTGATTTATCAGTCACCCACGCTGACAACCCAAGTGACGACCGCAGAGCAAGGGGGCGCGTACGCTCGAGAAACAGCAAGATCGAAGATTCGTGAGACCGTTGGGGTTGATGCTACCTTGTGTGTGTGTGAACTGGGCCAGGGGCACGCCGCAGGCACCAAGAACATCATGCTTGCGTATTCCGATCGGGACGAGACGCTCCGAGCGTTCTATGCATGGTTAAACCGGTGTGGCATCCGCGTTTCGGGGATGATTCCATCGAGCGTGATCTCTGTGCTCTGCGCAAGCGATCAGGCGATTCAGGATTCAGGCGAATCCGCCATGTTCTACCTCGATAAGCATTCGAGTGTCATTAGCTACGCCGATCACGATGGGCATCTGTCGCTTGTACGCCCAGCTGATATCGGTTTCGAATCGCTCACGGACGCCTACAAGCAGGTTCTGCGTGAGTATGCAGAACAAAAGGGTGAAGCGACAGATCACACCTTCGATCTGGAGGCTCAGGAATACCTATTCGAGCACGGTATCCCATTCCAGCCCAAGCAATGCAACGGGATTGAGTTGCGTTCGAGCATGCTCCCTCGGATGGCACCCGCGTTGCAGCGGATCGGAATTGATCTAAAGCAGACGATTCGGTTTGGTATCAAAGACCCATTGACTGTCAAAAACTTGATCATTCTTGGTCCTGGTGGCGCCATTCCCATGATTACACGGGCAATTGGTGACCATCTGGATCTGCATGTCCATTCTTTCGCGGGTTGTGATCAGTACGATCCTGCGTGCGCCGGATCGCCCGGATCAACCGAGTACGCATTCATCAAGATGAGTTCGGCTGTTCCCCCCTTGCTGCCGCGCATCGCGGACGAAGAGAGATCGCGTGGTCATTTAAAGAAGGCCATGGCCGTAGGACTCGCGCTCGCAGGACTCGTTATGGGCGGGCAATACATGCTTGCCACAAGAGAAGTCCAAAGGATAGAGGTGAGCATGCGTGCAGACGCCCCTCGCTTCGATCAGGTTTCCGCTTTCGAGAACGCGAGCGTCGAAGTAAGCCAGACCCAGAGCATGCTAGGGCAGATTGCGAATCTTGTTTCGACTCATTCTTCTGTGAGTGCCTGCTGGGAGCATCCACTCGCGAAACTCGGTGAAATCACGGGGAATGGGATCCGTATTCAGGAAATGCGAGGCCAGTTTGATGATGGTGAGCCGGTGCTCAAACTGAACGGGTACAGCGTTGCCACGAATGACAAACTCCCCGGTCAGGTTCTCGATGACTTTGTAGCGGATCTGGAGTCCATCCCTCGGGTTCAATCGGTTCAGCTTGGTGCAACAACGCGGATCGAGATATCGAGCAGTAATGCCGACGACAACGAAGAGTTCGAGTGGGGGTCTCAGTTTTCACTGAGCGTGCTGCTCGAAACGCATACATCACCATACCACGCTGCGGCGAAGGTGCCCTCAATGAGCGATTGGACTCAGCCATGAGTACAGACCTGACACGATCAGCCATCACACGAATCGCGATCATCGGCATCATTGCTGGAGGAGCAGGCTTCTTCTTCGTGAAGCCGAAAATGACCGCGGCGTCGGACCTGCGTGCTGAATCGGAACGACGAATCGAGTTCATCCGAGCGGGTGAATCCAACATTGCTCTCCATCAGGAGCAACTGGAAGAGTTGGTCAGTTCCACGATTGAGTCGCGAAAAGCCATGCTGGAAGATCTGAGCCCGGACGACGATCTTCAGGACCAGCAGGTCTTCCAGAGGATGGCTGCCGCGCGAGGACTGACAATCACGCGAGTCGAGCCGCTCCGCGAATCCTCCAATGCGAAGGAGATCGGTGAGTTCGGTGCAGAAGCAGTGATCCTGCAAAAGGAATACCGGATCGAGTGCAGAGGATCTTTCAACGGACTCGTGCGGTTCATCGAGGATATTCAACAGAGCAATCGTCATATGAGTGTGTCGAACTTTCGTCTCGTACCGACAGATGCCAAGCGTATCCGTTGTAGTCTCACGATCAGCATGGTCGAACTGACCGCCTATCCAGAGGCGCTCGATACAGTTTTTAATCCGAAAGCCGCGTCCGGTGGTGCTGGTCTCATGAACGGGGGAGAAGAATGAGCAGCTCAAGCTCGAATAAAGTCGCTTATTTCGCTGCGGCAACCGTTCCATCTCTATGCGTCCTGGGATCGCAAGTGATTGGCAATGCCCCGCGTTCTGTTCAGGCCCAAGACCAGGTCGCGTTCTCGATCCCCGCGCAGATGTTTTCAGTTGCAACTGTCGAATCAGAGAACGAGTCACTCACTGAAAAGAGCATCGCCTCGCCGTTCTTCTTTGATGAGATTGAACCCTACATGGAAGAGGTTCAAGTCGTTGATACATTCGTGCCTCGCGCACGACCAGCTACACCGGAGTCATTGCCCGCTGTCCGCGTGACATCGATCCTTCCGCATCCGAAGAACCCGCTCGCGATCATCGACGGCAAGCCGCGCCGTGTTGGCGACACGCTCGACACTGGCTGGACTGTCATGAGCATCAATGGCAAGGATTTTTCAGTCACACTCCGTCATACAACGGGTAAAGAGATCCGCGAAGGGTTAAACAAAGACTGATACAGATCCAGACGACTCAGGTCCAAGAACTCGTCATCTCACCTGACA
>DDGE01000001.1:27734-55195 GCA_002337545.1 Phycisphaerales bacterium UBA1910
GGATTCCACTCGCCCAGAATGCTCGTTCGGCTCATCCTAAACCAACGCCTGAAACAGGTTTGACTGATAGCCACCGACGAGCTACTCTAGCTGTGCCCACGGCAATGGCAGTGCACTGCCAAATACCAGAAAGGGCGTATAGCTCAGTTGGCTAGAGCGCTGCCGTCACATGGCAGAGGTCACTGGTTCGAGTCCAGTTACGCCCACTTTCTTCGATATGCTCAGGCCTTTACTCGTTCCTGTTCACGCGGTGTGCTCCTCATGGGTAACCACGGCGGCGAGCGGGGGAGCTCGCCATTCGGCTGCATGTCCTGCTACAATTTGATGTTTCGAAAGCAGGTGCGCGTGTCAAAATCTCCTGAGAGTCAACCGTTCCAACGAACTCGACGCGACCACGCGTCCGAGATCGCGGAGGATTATGTCGAGGCTATCGCGGACCTGATTGGCGAGCATGGCCGGTGTCGGGTCCGTGATCTCGCCGAATGCTTCGGCGTGACGCATGTAACTGTTGTTCGCACAGTTCAGCGGCTGGAGCGGGATGGCTTGATCGTGACGGAGCCGTATAAGCCGATCGAGCTCACCCCGCAGGGGGCGCGACTCGCTGAGGAATGCCGCGCTCGACACGATATCGTGTTACGATTTCTGATCGCGCTCGGGGTCCCCGAATCAGTCGCGGCCGTCGACACCGAGGGCATCGAGCATCATGTCTCGCCAGAGACCCTCAAGCGTTTCGAAGCGTTTATCGATCACGACAAGCGATAGGACTGGATCGAGTTTGTGCCTTGCGTTCGCTTGACACAAAATGTAGCGCGTGATACAATAATGTAGCGATGGCTACATTGGCCCGCCATAGGAGTATGCATGCACTGGCTAAAACTCATCGGATCCATCCTCGTTGCGTGGTCGACCCTCCTGAACCCGTTATCTGTTCAGGCGGAAACCGACGAGCAGTATCAAATCGTCGCGACTGTTGGGATGATCGAAGATGTGGCCCGCACCGTTGCGGGTGATCGTGCGGAGGTCATCGGGCTGATGGGGTCGGGTGTGGATCCGCACCTCTATAAGCCGACCCGTTCGGACATCCGGAGGCTGATGGGCGCGGATGTAATTTTTTATAACGGACTCCTGCTCGAAGGGAAGATGGCCGACTCATTGATTCGTGCTGCAACAGGAGGGAAGAAGGTGCACGCCGTCACTGAGCTGCTTGATGAACAGTACCTCCTTGAGCCTGAGGAGTTCGAGGGGCTTTATGATCCGCATGTCTGGATGGATCCAGATGCGTGGTCTCGGACGATCGATGTCATTCGCGACAAACTCACAGAGTTTGACGCTGAAGGGGCTGACTCGTACAAGCGGAACGCGGAAGCATATAGCGCGAGACTTTCTGAACTCGACGCGTATGCCGAGCGGGTCCTCTCGTCCGTGCCGGAATCACAGCGCGTCCTTGTGACTGCTCATGACGCGTTTAACTACTTCGGGCGTCGATTTGGGTACGAGGTTGTGGGGATCCAGGGGCTCTCGACGGAATCTGAGGCGGGAGTCCGCGATATCGAGAATCTCGTTGATCTGCTCGTCGCTCGCAATATCGGAGCGGTCTTTGTCGAATCCACAGTTTCAGATCGCAATATCAAGGCATTGATCGCGGGTGCCAAGGCCCGCGGACACACGGTTGTCATCGGCGGTGAGTTATACAGCGACGCGATGGGCGGCGCTGGCACATACGAGGGCACCTACATCGGGATGATCGATCACAATGTCACCACGATCGCTCGTGCACTAGGGGGAATGGCGCCAGCTCGCGGCATGAATGGAAAGCTCCACAAGTGAGCCCTGTTGCAGCCCATTCGAACTCGAAACAGTCCGGGCTCTCAGAGTATCCAGAGCACTCTGCAGAGAGCCCGTTGTCAATCCACGCGATGACCGTTGCTTATCACAAAAAGCCAGTCCTATGGGATGTGGACTACGACGCCCCTGCGAATAAGCTCATCGCGATTGTTGGACCCAACGGCGCGGGCAAAAGCACATTCATCAAGTCCTGTCTTGGGCTCATCCCCAAGGCGTCTGGCCTAGTAGAGTTCTGGGGGCAGCCGTACCGAAAGGTTCGCTCACGCATTGGTTATGTCCCCCAGCGTGAGAGTGTTGATTGGGACTTCCCTGTATCCGCACTCGATGTCGTGTGCATGGGCCGGTACAGGCGGATCGGCTGGTGCAGGCCAGTGACCCGTAAGCATAAGGTGGCGGCCCTTGACTGCCTTGAACTCGTCGGAATGCGGGACTTTGCGAACAGGCAGATCAGTCAGCTCTCGGGGGGGCAGCAGCAGCGTGTATTCCTTGCCAGGGCACTCGCGCAGCAGGCGGAGCTTTATTTCATGGACGAGCCCTTCGCGGGCGTCGATGCCGCGACCGAACGGGCGATCATTCAGGTCCTCCGTGAGCTCAAGAACAGCGGTAAAACCGTCATCGTTGTTCATCACGATCTGCAAAGTGTCCCGGAGTACTTCGACGAGGTGATTCTTCTGAACATGCGCGTGGTTGCGTCCGGTCCTGTCGGCGAGGTCTTCACCGAGACCAATCTCCACAAGACTTACGGTGGGCGTCTTACCCTCCTCTCCGAGGCCGCCGAAGCGATCGCCCGCACCGAGTCGGGGGTTTGAGTCACAGTGCCCCTGCGCATTCCCATCCTGTTCCATGCCAACATGCAACACTCCATTCAGGAAGTGACGGATGAATGGCCGCGTATGTCCGAGATCATCGAGACGGTTACTTTCCGTGCGGGATACAACACGGGCATGGTGATCGGGGGCACGGCTCTCCTCGGGCTTGCTGCTGGAATAATCGGTGTCTTCGCTTTGCTCCGCAAGCGTTCCCTAATGACAGACGCCCTAAGCCACGCAACGCTACCCGGTATTACCCTCGCATTCCTATTTGCAGGGACATTTGGGCTTGAGTCCAAATCGTTGCCCGTTCTGCTGGTTGGTGCGAGCGTGACTGGGGTTCTCGGTGTGATCTGTGTCCAGCTTATTCTGCACCACACACGACTGAGAGAGGACGCGGCAATTGGGATCGTCCTGAGTGTGTTCTTTGGCGCTGGGATTGTTGGGTTGAGCTACATTCAGGCCAACGCGCCAGGTGATTCAGGTGGGCTGAATCACTTTATCTATGGGCAGGCCGCGACGATGAGGGTGGGGGATGTCGTCCTCATGGGCTCCATCGCATTGGTTGCGATCATGGCGACTTTACTCTTCATGAAAGAGTTCGCGATCGTTTGTTTTAATGACGCGTTTGCCCGTGTCGACGGCTGGCCGGTTGGCCTCGTTGACCTGTTCATGATGGCACTCGTGGTTCTAGTCACCGTAGCCGGGCTGCAGGCGGTCGGGCTTATTCTCGTTGTGTCCATGCTCATCATCCCGCCAGTCGCGGCGAGATTTTGGACCGATCGGCTCTCTGTACTCGTGTTGATCTCGGGGATCATCGGCGCGACGAGCGGCTATCTTGGCGCGACGGTATCCGCGCTTTTTCCCCGGAAGCCCGCGGGCGCAGTGATCGTCCTCACCGCGGGATGTATCTTCGTGCTCAGTATGTTTCTTGCCCCCAAGCGAGGGGTATTCGCACACGCGATCCGTCGCGTGAGTGTCCGGGTCAAGGTCGCGGGGGACCATCTTCTCGAGCATGTATACGAATCCCGACAATCAACGCTCACTTCGGATGACTTTGCGAACTTCGCCCGCATGCAGGGATGGTCTCCGCTTTTTCAGCTTCTGATCCGATTTGCGTTGCGTAGAGAGAACATGCTCGGCTCGAAGACTCGTCGTGAGATCCGAGTCACCGAGGCGGGGCTTGAACGCGGGGCACGCGTGTCACGAAACCATGCGCTCTGGGAACAGTATCTGGTGAGCCATGCTGACATCGCGCCCTCACATGTAGACTGGTCCGTAGATATGGTCGAGCATGTCCTTTCTGACGAACTCATCCATGAACTCGAAACCGCACTACGGAATCAAGGGGTCGACTTCCCTCCCAGCCTGGAAGGGGTGGGCTGATGTATTTCGATCTCGCATTGGACCTGTTTCCCTTACTTGCGGCGGCTTTAGCTGCCGTGTGCTGTGGATTATTGGGCAACTTCCTTTTGCTACGCAAACAGAGCATGATGGGCGACGCGATCTCACATAGCGTTCTTCCGGGTCTAGTGATCGCGTTCCTTATCGCTTCGACTCGTTCGCCGCTTGTCATGCTTGTCGGAGCGACTATCGCGGGAGTTGTCACGGTGGTTCTTGTCGAGTTCGTAAAGAGATTCGGCAAGGTTGAACCGGGTGCGGCCATGGGCGTTGTGTTTTCAATCCTCTTTGCTTTGGGCGTGTTGCTCATCGAGAAGGCCGCGGTTCGCCATGTGGACCTGGATGCAGAGTGCGTGCTTCACGGCCAACTCGAAACACTTGTCTGGTATAGCGCACCTGCGACTATCTCTGGGCTGTGGAGTGTCGAAACTCTCGACGCTATACCCCGCCAGATCATCACACTCACGATTATTCTGATACTCGCAATCGGCTTTGTGAGTTTGCTGTTCAAAGAACTCCGCCTCGCATCCTTCGATCCCGCGCTCGCGACAACACTCGGATTCAACTCGACACTGTTGCACTATCTCCTCATGATTTTCGTAGCGGCGGCAACGGTTGCGAGTTTCGAGGCCGTGGGTTCGATCCTCGTCATCGCGATGCTCATCTGCCCCGGGGCAACAGCTCGATTGCTCACGGATCGCCTTCGAACTCAAATCGTGCTTTCTGTGCTTATTGCGCTATTCACAGCCGTGGGGGGATACTTCTCTGCAACCATTATCCCAGGATGGTTCGGTCGAGATACCGTGAATGCCGCGGGTTCGATCACAGTGTTTTCCGGTTTGGTATTGAGTCTGACCATTATCATTTCGCCATCGCACGGTATTCTGTCACGAATGATCCGTCGTATTCGCCTCTCTTCGCGCGTTGCACTTGACGATTTGCTTGCGACGATGTATCGCGCTCAGGAGCAAGCCCAAGCGGAGATGAGTGCCAGTGATATTTCAGATGCTATTCTGCGTTCTAAGCCGCAGCCGCTGCTGAATCGGGCTGTCAAGAGAGCATTGATTCAACGGCATAGAGGCATGTATTCATTGACTGAGAAAGGGCAGTGTGCTGCGAGAAGCATCGTCCGTCGCCACCGTCTCTGGGAACACTACCTCGTCGACCAAGCCGGATTGGCGCCCGACCATGTCCATGAGACCGCTGAGCGTCTGGAGCACTTGCCTCCCGTCCCACCCGCTGGGCCGCAGACTGACCCGCAGGGCAAGGTTATTCCTGACGATCCACAAGTCCCCTGAGCCGGTCCCGCACAGACCGGGCAATGGACACCGAGTTCTCAGTATCCGAGTGCACACAGAGTAAATCGCACATCTGTTCCAGCACCAGATGTTCCGCTTGATCAGCGGCGGTCGTTGGGTCAGAGATCAGAGCTCCGGGTTCTTCACGCGATACGAGCTTCCAATCTGCCCCATATGCACGATCACAGAATCCTTCGGCCCAAACCGGGGCATTGGCCTCACGGAGGGCCCTCACAGCGGGGCACCCAAGGGGCATCACGATGAATGCGCTCGGGCAGGTCTCTTCCGTAAGTTTCCAGAACCACACTGCCAACTCTGGATCTTCCGCGAGACTGTGATACAACGCGCCATGAGCCTTCACAAACGATACTGGTACCCGGCGGGACTCAGCAATAGACAGCAGCGAACGAAGTTGTTCACTGATCGTTTCTTCAAGATCAGCACGGCTGATCTCCATCGCACGACGCCCGAAGCCATCCCGATCAGGGTACGATGGATGGGCCCCGATGACTTGATCATTCTGACTCGCAAGATCAACGAGCCGTCGCATCGATTCGGAATCTCCTGCATGCCCGCCGCATGCAATACTTACTGCATCGACGACATCGAGCAAATCGATCTCGATCTGCTGTCCTCGCGGATCGTTTGCCTCCCCCGTATCGCAGCCGATAAAGATTTCACGCATCAATCAACTTTCCCTTGTGAAACGCGTAACGCTGCGTTGCGATCCACCCACTCAAAACGAAGGCGATCATTCGGTCGAGCCTGCGCAACCCTAGGCAGATCGGCTTCGATGACACAGGCGATGACCGGGTACCCGCCTGTTACTGGCCCATCGACACCAAGCACGATGGGTTGCCCATCCGAAGGTACCTGTACATATCCAGGCAGTGTGCCCACACTGGCAACACGACCCGGTACATCACCAACCATTGTTGTGCCACCAAGCCGAACTCCAGCCCTGTTGCTTTGCATTTGCACAACGAAGTCCTGACCACCGAGTTGCTGGATCTGTTTCTCGTTGAACAGAACCATATGGTGCCCGGGGACAATCCGGATCTTCCGATCAACTCGTTGCACAATCCCGATTTCGATTGAGTTCATTGACGGCTTACCCGGTATGCCCACAGGGAGCATATCGCCCACACGGAGAGACCGCCCAAGACCAGCATCTGGGGTCGAAACCAACGCGGATCGACTACCCAAGACTGCCTTCGTTGTGAACCCGCCAGCAATACTCAGGTGAGTCCGCATGCCCTCTGTGATCGAGCCAACCCGCAATACGCTACCACTTGCGGCCTGCACGAGGCGTTGGTGCGGCACCGGCATTGAACGCTCGCCAAGAGTCAGCGACGCATCCGGCGCATGTCCACCGCTCAGGCAGATGCACGCATCTCCCTCGAACTGAAACATACCGCCCACGAGTGTCATCTCGATCGAAGCATCGTTTGAGTCATTGCCGAGGATCAAGCTTCCGACCAAGTGTGCCTCTCGATCGAACGCTCCGCCTGTCGGCACGCCCATTTGCCGATACCCGGCTCGACCAAGGTCTTGCACGCTGCTCTGCATTCCCGGATCGATGACTCGCACAGCACTCATTCTGCTGACTTTCTGGAGTTGAACTCATCGTACGGGATGGCGTGAAACCGGACCCGATCACCGACGCGGAGCAGTGAGCAAGGTGAATCGTCCGATGGAAGGAACAATGCAGTCGGGCTTCTTCCGATCAAGTGCCATCCTCCCGGCGTCTGGAACGGATAAACAGCGGTAAACCGTTCCGCAATCGCTACGCTCCCAGCCGGAACTTGAGTCCGCGGAGTCTTCCGCCTCGGAAGCTGCAATCGCTCATCGATCGATCCCAAGTATCCAAAGCCTGGTGAGAACCCGATCGATTCCACGATGTACAACTCCTTCGTATGGAGATCGATCAACTCCTGGATCGACATCGCGCACGCTTCGGCCACGGCACGAAGATCAGGCGAAACTCGATTGTCGTAGCATACCGGAATGAGGTGGTCTCTCGGAGACCATTCGAGATCCTCACCCGCGAGCGCATCCCTTGCTGTCTGCTTGATCAGAGACTCGACCTCATTCTCGACGACAAGCTCTGGTTCAAGTTCGACCAGCACCCCGGGGCCAGCAGGGACGACCGAACGGGCCTGTTCGCCAAGGCGCCGCCTGAGCAGATCCGCGGCACCACACGACACGCGAGTTCCGTATTGTGCGTCGGGAAACTCCACCCAGATCGAGCGTTCACTCGTCCAGTTGACCAGAAAATCAGGCATTCAAGCAAGGATATGAGGTTGGGTGACTGCTCGATCAAGAGGGGCTGCAAAAACCCAAAATCAGCCCAAAAACGAAGAAAGCCCCGCGTTCACGAGGCTTTTTCAAGCACGGGCGGAAGGATTCGAACCCTCAACCTCCTGATCCGTAGTCAGGTGCTCTATCCAATTGAGCTACGCCCGCATTGTTCGGCCGTCAAAGCGGCTATTGAGGGGTAAGAATAAGCATCCTCACCCCAGATGGCAAGTTCTATCGCTCTCTGAGGTTGATTTCTTCAACGAACAGGCAACAATATCTTCCCGCTGGGTTGGATGCCCGGCTTGTGCTTGATACAGGAACAACGATACATGGCTCACTCAAACTCTGCCAAAAAGCGAATCCGCCAGAACATCACCGCTCGTGCCCGCAATCGCTGGCGCATGAAGTCCATGCGTGGTGCGATTAAGGCATTCGATCAGGCAGTGGCTCAAGGCAATGTTGAGGAAGCAACCTCAGCATTCCGCGAAGCATCCAAGAGCGTCGATCGCACGGCCGCCAAGGGTGTCATCCACAGCAATCAGGCCTCTCGCCGTAAGAGCCGCATGAACGCGCGTCTCAAGGCAATGTCGAACAGCTGATCAAGCACACGATCAAATCACACGATACGATATAAACCCGGTCTTTGAACCGGGTTTTTCTTCGCATCAGACGACCAGATCAGATTCGGCGCATGCCCAAACAGGGACGAGCACAACCCGTTATCCTTCCGACCCAATCGGTGGGGACTCATCTCCCTCTCGCACGAGGTGGGTACTTTCATATCTCCTCGCGCCCCTGGCACACCCTCCTGTTCCTGCTCCCATTCATCATCTTCTACGAACTCGGATCAACCGGCATCATTGGTGGTGGAGTTTCCGAGACGCTCGAAGCCCAGGATATGCTTGTCCGTTTTTTCGATCTCTTTGGTGTGCTCGGGCTGCATCTTCCCGCAATCGTGCTTGTTGTGACCCTGCTTATACAGCATCTCCTGAGTAAGTCGCGATGGACGGTCTATCCGGGCGTCCTGTTTGCGATGATTGCAGAATCGGCGTTTCTCACCGGGCCCCTCGTCGTGCTCGCAATCGTGCTTTCGTCACTCGCCCCGGCGGTGATCACCGGGGGGGCTGCACAGAGCATTGAACCAACTGTCATCCCCAGCACCTTTGAGGGCATGTACCTTGCTGTGGGGGCGGGGATATACGAGGAAATGCTGTTCCGTCTCGTGTTGATCACGCTGCTGCATTTCGTCGTTACCGATGTCCTGGGCTTCAAACACAAGACAGGGCTCGTCATCGCAGTCGTCCTATCGGCACTCGCGTTTGCCTGGCACCACGATGCGGTCACCGCCACCGGAGTGTTGAACTGGAGACTCGGGATTTTCTACACGCTCGCGGGGGGCTATTTCGGAGTCCTTTTTCTCGCTCGCGGATTCGGAATAGCGGTCGGTGCTCACCTTATGTACGATCTGCTCGTACTGGTCGTCATGCCCGGCATACAGGCCGAATAGCGAACATCGATGCATTTTTTGCCTGTTGGAAACGGAATCAGATAGAAACTTCCGAGAGTGCGATGACATGGGCGATGCGATGTGGTAGCGTGGAACCGGAACGAGGTGCCCATGTCTGAGCTCGATTTCGCACTCGACGGGTTGTATGCAGCTGGTTGGTGGCCCACCCAGAGCGATACATGCCTCAAATCTCCAGATCAACGCTGGTATCTTTCGCCGGATGCGGTTCGTGATGAGTTCGGGCGAGCAGGAATTGATCTGATCGATCGCACCAGTCCGCATGACCGCCATATTACGCTCACTTGGCGGATTCCGGGGCACGGGTGGGAATCTGTGACCGCCCAGACTGATTCAGCGGCATATCTCTTGGCGTACACCCATCTGTATTTGGTGACGAAACGCGAAGATCCTGCAACGATCCGCCATTGAACTCTTGGTATCGACTTGACGCATCGAGAGTGCGGGGTAAAATCCCGCCTGATCATTGTTCTGGCCCCATCGTCTAGTCAGGTCCAGGACACCAGGTTTTCATCCTGGTAACGCGGGTTCGAATCCCGCTGGGGTCATTTGCCGGGTATCCGAAAGGGTGCTCGGCATTTTTAACACCTTGATCGTCCCGGCCCCATCGTCTAGCCAGGTCCAGGACACCAGGTTCTCATCCTGGGAACGCGGGTTCAAATCCCGCTGGGGTCATTGATCGGCTCGCTCAATCGCGCGCGGGTCGGTTTTTCTGTTTTTGAACATCACAGATCCAGCTCATCCACGACTTTGCGGATGACATCAAAGTCAAACCCGCGTCGCGCGAGGCGCCCCGAGATTCGGCGAACACGAACATCGCGATCATGCCGGTCCGAGATCGATCGAGCAGCCTGCTGTGCAAGTTTTCGCGCATCGTCAAGCGTGTCGCGATCCTCAAGCATCTCATCGAGGACACGATCGGAAATCGATTGATTGATCCCCTTTTCGCGGAGCTTTCCGGAGAGCAATCGGCGCCCAGCGGGTTTGCGGCTCAGCTGCGATCGCACCACCATGCGTGCGTACTCCTCGTCGTTGAGGATCCCAAGTTCGATCAATCGCTCGATGCTCCACTCAATCGCGTCCGCTTCATACTTGTACTCACGGAGCTTCCGCCGAAGCTCGCCGCTGGATTTCGCTCGCTTCGTCAGGATCCGGACTGCTGCCCGATACGCGTTTCCCTGATCCAGCTCAGTTCGGAGCGCTTCCGCGAGCTCTTCTGTCCATGGTGTACCGACTTCGAGCCTGTGCTTCACTTTGGTCTCGAGCAGCACCCGCCCGACCTGTTGTTTGCTCACACGCAGCGATACCCGCACCGGATCGTCCGGACACGCGCGGATCGAAGTGATGGAGGCGCTCCCATCGAGGGGGATCGGTTCGGGTTCGGGGCGGGGCTTGCGGTATGCACGCGGACTCATGAGATCGTGGTAATCAGTGCTTGGAGCTCGGATAACGCTTTCATATCGCCCGCACTCTTCGCGTGCTCGATGCCATCCTGGATCACAGAGATCGCGTCCTCGCGTTGTCCGAGTTCTTTGAGCGAGATGGCTTTAAAGTAGTACGCGTAACAGTAATCCGGGTCGAGGCGTAACGCCTCATTGAAGCATTCGATCGCCCGTGTATGCTCGTCGAGTTTCGCGCGTTCCTGCCCGATCCCGTAATGCACGAATGGGTCATTCGGGTCGACAGAGAGCAGCTTTTCGAGTTGTTCGATAGTGGGCATGCTCAATCATACTGCGCAGAGAAAAGCGCGTGTAAGACACACGCGCAGGAAGTTGTTTCCGGATAAGAGGATGCGTAAAGCGATTGAATCCTTTTACTTGGAGTAGTCGAAGACGCCTCTTCCGGTCTTGTTCCCCAGACGACCCGCGACAACCAACTGCTTGAGCAGCGGGCATGCGCGGTAGCGATCGTTGTTGAGGCCCTCGGCGAGCACATCCATGATGTGCACACAGGTATCGAGACCGATGAAGTCTGCAAGACGCAGCGGGCCCATGGGGTGGGCCATGCCGAGCTTCATGATCTCGTCGATGTGCTCGGGTTCCGCGACGCCTTCCATCCAGGCGTAGAACGCCTCGTTGATCATCGGCATCAGGATGCGGTTCGAGACAAACCCTGCCCGATCGTTCGCAGGGACGGCGACTTTGCCCATCGCCTCCGCGAGGGCAATGGTCCGTTTGGTGGTTTCCTCGCTCGTTGCAAGCCCGTTGATGACCTCCACGAGTTTCATGACAGGAACAGGGTTGAAGAAGTGCATCCCGATGAAACGGTCAGCGGCGTCACCGACGCTCGTGGCGAGCGCAGTGATTGAAATCGACGAAGTATTAGAGGCGAGGATTTGGTCCCCTGTGAACTTCTCCGCGAGCCCCGCGAAAATCTTCTTCTTGATATCAAGATCCTCAACGACGGCTTCGATCACAATGTCCGCATCTTCGAGGTGGTTCATATCCGTGACATAGGTCAGGTTCCCTTTCGCGGTGTTCACCTCTTCATCGCTCATGCGTCCTTTTTCGATTGCTCGCGCAAGGAGTTTGTCGTGGAGTCCTTCGCACTTCGCGATCGCGTCCCCAGAAAGGTCGTATACAACGGTTTGGAACCCGTTGACCGCGGCGACCTGAGCGATCCCGCCGCCCATCTGACCGCTTCCAATGACGCCGACCTTTTTGATCCCGTGATCCATGACGCTGCTCCTTCAACTCGAGGGTTGGGTGTGTTTCGTGGGTCAAAATCATAGTCGTACCCGCGTGCAGGGTCACCCGAAACACTCGGATCAGGCCAGACTACGGGTTTGGATTATGCATCGTTTCTGCATAGAATCTGTACCGCGCTATACAACGCGCATCCAGATCACCCCCGAGGATCAACTCCATGGCCCAGCAGCTCGGCGAAGCGACCAGTGCATTCGAAAAACTTGATCGGTGTGCCGATCTCGATCACCGCCCACGCGTCCTGTTGGGCAAGATGGGGCTCGATGGGCACGATCGAGGCGTTAAGGTCATCGCCAGGGCGCTGCGCGACTCCGGAGTTCATGTTATTTACTCCGGTCTCTGGCAAACCCCACAGTCACTCGCAATCTCAGCACGCGATGAGGATGTTGATGTCATCGCCGCCTCGATGATGTCCAACTCACATCTCGTACTCGGCAAGCATCTTATCGATGGGCTTGCGAATGTCGGTCGCCCCGACATCCCGGTCCTCATGGGAGGGATTCTTCCTCAGGAAGATATCCCCAAACTCAAGGAGATGGGCGTTCGTCAATGCTTCCCGACTGGAACGGGGCTCATCGACATCGTGAACGCGGTTCGGAATTCCGTGCATGAGCTTGCTCTCAAGGTTGATACGGACCACCCCAGTGCGCAGCTCTCGCGCGATCTCTCATTGATCCACAACGAGAAGCCCATGCGTGATGATGCAACCCGTCGACGCCCGAAACGCGTCATCGGGCTCACTGGGTCTCCTGGTGCAGGCAAGAGCACGCTCGTGGCCCAGCTCGCCCGAGAGCACTTCACGCGTGCGCAGAAAGACCCGAGCATTGGGCGATGCGCTGTTCTCGCGTTTGACCCCAAAAGTCCTATCACGAACGGTGCTCTTCTGGGTGATCGTCTCCGTGTCGATTTCAACAATATTGGCGAGCATGTTTATTACCACTCACTCGCGATTCGCGGTGAAGACTATCACGGGCTCAATGACGCTATTGAACTCATTGGTGGTGCATGCTCGGGCAACGATGCCTACGACACGCTCTTTGTCGAAACTGTCGGCGCGGGTCAGAACGAGACCATGATCCGTGACTATGTCGACCACACGGCCGTCGTACTGACTCCCGGCATGGGCGACGCCGTCCAGATGGACAAGGCGGGGATCCTCGAGATCGCGGATATCTTCGTGTGCAACAAGGCCGACCACCCAGGTGAGGATGAGCTTGTGCGGGATCTGCGCGACATCGCGGGCAAGACACCCATCGTCGAGACCGTCGCGACGCACGCGAAGGGCATCCCAGACCTCTTTGACACCCTGATGGCTGCTGGATCGTGAACCTGAAGGAAGACATCCTACAGGCTTCCAATCGACTTGCAGAGCAACTGAACGCGAATCAGGCATCCGTGACAACCGTGGAGAGTTGCACGGGTGGGCTTGTCAGTGCTGCGATTACCGCTTGCTCAGGCAGTTCCGCATACTTCCCAGGGGGGGTCGTAACCTATTCCAACCCACTCAAACACGATTTCGTTGGGGTTTCGAACGACACGCTCGAACGATATGGTGCGGTGAGTCCGCAGACGGCCATCGAGATGGCGAGGGGTGGTCAAGCTCGCATCGGTTCGGATTACGCGATCTCAATCACCGGCATCGCTGGCCCAAGCGGGGGGAGCGATGACAAGCCCGTGGGGACGGTTTGGATTTGTGTCTCAGGGCCACGCAATCTGACCGACTGCCGAGGATTTCGCTTCTCTGGCGATCGGGATCAGATCCGCTCCCAATCGTGCATGAATGCATTGGAGATGGCCATCCAGATGATCGCCGGATTACCTGCTGCGCTTCCAGATGAACACGAACGATTCGACGCATAAACTCGGTTATGAACTGCACCGTCAATGGCGAACAACGAGACATCCCCGAGGGAACCACGATCGAGCAACTTATCGCGGAGCTTGGTCTGGAGAAATCGATCTGTGCCGCGGAAGTCGATAAAAAAATCGTTCCCAAACGGGAACGATCTTCGTTTACGATTCAGGACGGCATGTCGATCGAAATCGTCACGCTTGTGGGAGGCGGATGACCTCCGTTCAGCTTTCGTCCTCGTCTTCCTGCAGAATCTTCAGCCCGTAGCGCTCGGAGAGCGATTCGAATGAGAAGGGGCTTGAATCGAAGAACCCCGCATCACGGAGTTCGGCTGATCCTGCTTGCCGCATAGCAGCAGCGGCGTTTGCCCGGAACTGTTCGAGTGTCAATGGGCGAGGTGCGAGCACGATGGAGAATGCAAACGAGCGTGTTTGCGGCAGGGGTTCCGCTACCACGATCGGGTTCTGCTTCAGCTCACTCGGATCCACAAGCGGATCGAGGCCTTCTGCAGCCTCGAGCACTGCACTTCGGAACGATTCATTGTTCAGGCGTGGGTTCACGCTGTTTGCGATCGGTCCACGGTCGATTGTATCTTTCCGAACCAGGATTTGACGCAACACACTCGGGTGTACAGCGGACTCGTTACTCGTCATCGACATGATCCGGTCGACGACTGGGGCGAGATTGTCGTTCTCACGGGCAAGCGATGCGAGCTCATCACTTTGTGTTTCTATGAGCTCAAACGCCTTGAGTGACTTGTAATCGGCCACTACGCGTTCGCGTCCAACATCACTGATGCCGTCCGCTGGGCCCGCATCACGAACATCGAGGACCATCGCGTAGTATCGATTGCCCTGTGCATCTGTGGCCGCCTGTTCAACGATGGGGAGCATCTTTTGCACATCGAGATCGATGTTGCCCTCGTAGTCCGGGGCGAAAAACTGTGGGAGCAGTCGCGTTTGGATCTGGTTTGACCCAACCCGGTACCACGAGAACCCGATGCCGGGCAATGCGAGAATGTCGTTCGAACTCAGCCAGCGATCACCGATCAGGGAGACCTGGATCGTGGGCATGGAGAACCCGAACTGCTCGCTCAGACGCTCTGTCACGGATTCTGCTACGACATCGAGTTGAGGTGCTTGGGAAGCCCAATCATCGGGCAACTGGGTTTTGCCGTTCACCTTGCTGAAGCTGTTCGTTTTCGCGAGTATCTGTGCACGGATGAGTCGATCCGCCTCAATCATCATTGAGGTCGCCTGCTCCTCGCGGTACTGCTGCTCGATTCTGGTCCGCTCTGCTGCAAAGTCGCCTGGATAAGTGTCACGATCTCGTTTCCAGATCTTCTGGATTTCCACTCGGTCGATTTCAACAGCATCCATGAAGTCCTGCTTGTTGAGTGCGATCCAACCAAGCTTGATGCGCGTGGGCATGGTGTAACCGATTCCGAACTCGTTCTCGGTGCTTTGCTCACTGCTAAATCTCTGAAAGAAAGCTTCCAACTCAGTTTCATTTGGGTCTTCGATCGAGTCCGCGATCAGGTTCGAATCGATCACAACGGCATTGACCGCGACCGCGTCATACAGGTTCTTCGTAGCATCGATGGCCTGAATATCGCTGAATGATGGGGTTCCGTACACGGAGTTGACGAGGCGGTACATGCCTCGCGCTTCCGCGAGGGTTCGATACACATCCTCCATGGAACCACTCATGCTTGATGCGGCCGCGTTCGCATTGCGGTTGATCATGACCACGATTTGCTGCTTGTAGTTTGATGCCTGCGACTGTATTGCTTCGGATGTAAAGGGGATAGCCCCTTGGCGTGCCTCGTTGGTCGCCATAAGCAGAGCTTCCTGCTCTGCGATCTGGTCGATCCAGGAGGCCCCGTCACCAATCTCGCCGACCAGACCGGCCCTCTTTGCCATATCTGCGAACATCAGCCAATGCAGGGCAGCGGTGCGCTCGCTTTCGCTGTCAAGCCCAAGTCCGCCCAGGCTCATTGGCTGGAGCGCCCGTGGGTTTGAGCGTGCCAACAGCGTCACCGCTGCTTGTGCGCGAATAATCTCGCCTCGGGTGAAGACGGTGCCATCGTCCAGCGAAGCGACCTTTGCCTTCAGCGGCGAAGGCGCGAGTCGCTCGAGCACCGGTTGAAGCAGGAACACAACCATGAGCAATGATCCGCCAATTACGAGGATCACCATCTGGTACTTGCGAATGAACTTGAGCATGTGAATCCGATCTCAAACGAGTGCGATGGGATGAAAGAAATCCTCGGGCTTTGGACCCGAGGATTCGCTTGGCTCATCCTCGGCGTCTGATCATGCCGGACGCGAGGGTTGAAATGTCGATTAGCGGTAGAATTCGATGATGAGGTTTGTGTTCACATCGAACGGGATCTGATCCGTGGTCGGGAGTGCCGCGACCTTGGAGCTCAGTTCGCTCGGGTTGAACGCGATCCAACCCGGAACCTCGTGGCCGCCGAGCGATTCCATGTTCTCGCGTGCGACCTTCTGGATCTTGGTCTTGAGTGTGATGGTGTCGCCAACCTTGAGGCGGTAGGAGGGGATGTCCACCTTCTTGCCGTTCACCAGGACATGCCCGTGACCGACCATCTGGCGTGCAGCCCAGATCGTACGCGCAACGCCCATACGACGGATGACATTGTCGAGACGGAGCTCGAGGAGCTGCATCAGAATGTCACCCGAGTTGCCCGGACGACGCTTTGCTTCGTCCACGGTCAGGCGGAACTGCTTCTCGAGGATGTTGTAGTGGTAGCGGAGCTTCTGCTTCTCCTGCAGACGAATGCCGTAGTCACGCAGACGACGCCCGCGGTAACCGTGCATCCCGGGAGGGGTGAGCTGACGCTTGGAGGTGTGCTTGGGGATGTCCGCGATCGGGACACCAACGCGGCGTGAGAGACGGACCTTGGGTCCTGTGTAAGTCGCCATATCGGCTTCCTTTCTACCGTCCGCAGGGCGGGGATTGATCCGCCTGCGGTGCTGCGAGGGTGTTCGCAGCGACCATGCCGGGTGGCCGAGTCTTCGGTCCGGCGTGAATGGCCCGGGCACAATGCCTGGGGAGAGTTGATTGAAGGTCACGAACCGGGTCAGGTCAAGTGAATCCCATCCCGATTCGGTCCAATGTTCGAAACCGGTTTGGGTCACTCCGCGAGCGGATCTGGACGGTAAAGCTTGACGCCCAACGCCCAGTTCTTTTCTGTGAAGTTCCCGCCCAGGGAAACAGCGTTTTCGCGATCCGGACGGGCCGCGGAGAGGGCCATCACCGTCTTGGCGTCAAGGTTGTCGATCAAGGACACCAGAACCGCTTCGGGTGAGGACGGCATTTTCGCGGAACCGTACTCGGGCTTCTCATGGTGGGAGATGATGATGTGCTGAAGGATTGTGAGGGCACCCGCGGGCATCCGGGTCCCGGTTTCCCGCATCATCTGCTGGGCCTTGTCGTGGAGCATGATCGCCCCCTCAACAAGGTGTCCGATCAGTTCGCCGCGATCGGAATAGCCGAACCCACGATCGAAGTAGAGCTCGCGGGTCTTCCCGAGATCATGGAGGAATAACCCCATCATTACAATGTCGCGATTGATCTTGGGGTAGATGGGACAGATGACATCCACGAGTTGCATCAGGGTGAGGGTGTGCTCAAGGAGCCCGCCCAGATAGGCGTGATGCAGACGAACCGCAGCGGGGGCTGTACGGAACCCGTCCATCAGGAACTCATCAGCGAGGTAGGTATCAGCGAGGGCTTTCATCGCGGGGTGCTCGAGTGTGTCGAGCAGCTGCTTGACCTGCTCGAACATTTCATCCGGGTCACGCTCGGACGCGGGGAGGATCTCACGGAGTTCCTCCGGGGTGGGCTCGTGCGGATCGATCCGGTGGATGATGATCTGCAACTCACCCTGATATGCCTGCGTTTCGCCTTCGACCCAGACGAACCCGTCCGTGGGGAGTCGGCGGAAGGTGCTCTCCTCGATCGACCACATGCGACCTGCGGCCTGCCCGGACGAATCACCCAACAAACAACGGAGGTAGGGCTTGCCCTTCTGGGTCGTTCCCAGCTGGGCGTTGGCGATCGAATAGATCCCGTCGAGTCGCTCGGAGGGCTTCATCTCGGAGATTGTGCGGCGTGCGGTGTTGGTGCTCATGGGGACAGCATAGATATCCCGCCTCCCGATCTCCATTTCACACGAGCGTGAACCCGATCGGGTACACTTGTTTCTCGATTGCAGGAAGGACTCATGCATATGCCCAAACGCGTTCAGAGCACCATTCGGAGAAGTGTCTGCCTGACACTGATCGCGGGGACCTGCCTGAGCGTGATGTGTCCGGCCGTGCAAGCAGCGGATTCATCCAGCTCTGGTGTTCAACCGGAAACGGGGATGAGTTTCGATTCGATCAGCTTTGCGATCAATCCCGTGCGGGGTGTCATCGATGCCAAGGCACGGGCCGGCTGGATATGGAGAGAGGGATCGACGCATCGACTCCAACTCGTGGGGGATGTCGAGGTTATCCTCGCGGATAGCTACTTCAGTGCCCGCTCCGCGAGTCTCTGGCTGCGCAAGATCGGTGAGCAAGATGGGCGTGACCAGTATCAGGTCTATGCCGTGTTTGAGGATATGCGATCCGCCGATGGCACGATCACGATGCAGGCCCAGCGTCTGCCCGTGCGCGGCGTGATTGCAATTGATCGAGCTATTTCGATCGGGCTTGATGCTCGGTTCGATCAGCCACCCAAGCGAAAAACCGATGCGGCGGGATACCTCGAGCAGGCCGAGCTCGTCTTCGCACAGCGAGTGCTCGGGTTGGGCGAGGCTCAAGTGGCGGAACGCACTCCGCGCCCTTGGTCGAGCCCAAACGATGTGGTGCAAGCCTCGATCGGAGAGGGTGAGCCCGGAGTTGAACCCGCGATTGTTCAGAACCCAACGGCACCGGTGCCGAACGGCCCAGTATTCGATAATGATGGGATCTTTTCGATTTCCATCGGGGGCAATGTCATTGTCGATGGGGTTCAGGGGGGGACACAATCCATTATCACCGCGGACGGTGGGGTGAAGGTCCAGTATCAATCTCCGTCGTCACGCCGGTGGGTGGATTTCAGCGCTGAGCGCATCGTGATTTACACCAGAGGCGATGAACCAGTCTCGGGTGTCACACAACTCAACACCGGTCAGATTGAGGGGATTTACCTCGAGGGGGGCGTGTTTGCGGGAGATGACCAATGGTCCGTGCGATCGCCTCGCATGTACCTCGATGTCGCGAACAACAAGGCGCTGATGCTCGACACGGTGTTCTGGACGACGGACCGCCAGAGCGCGATGCCGTTGTATGTTCGAGCCGAGAGCGTCCGCCAGACCGCCCGCGATGAGTTCCTCGCGGAGAACGCGACGATCTCGAATACCGCTTTCTTTGAGCCCGATGTTACGATCGGGATTAAAGACATCAAGGTGACGCTTGGGCAATCGACGATCGCGGAGCGCGAGGTCGATCCGAGACCAAATGTTGAAGTCGAAGCGAAGAATGTGGTCTTGAAAGCTGGACCGATTCCATTGCTTTGGCTCCCCGGGTTTAAGGGCGATCCTGGCGATTTTCCGCTCCGGCAGGTTCGTATTGGGGATTCAAATCGTTCGGGATTCGCCCTCAGGACGCGATGGAATGCGCTGTCATTACTGAAAATCGATGCGCCTCCCGGTGTGGATGTCGATTTGGATCTCGATTTCTATTCGGAACGCGGGATTGCTCTCGGTGTCGAATCCACATGGAACACCGAGAAGCACAAGGGCGGGTTGTTCTCATATCTGCTCCCTGATGATTCAGGCACAGATATCGCGGCGACAGGGCGTCGTCTTGGACGCGATGGCGAGACGCGAGGCATGTTCGCGTTCCACGATTTGTGGAGGGTCACAAATCAGTGGACCCTCATCTCAGAGTTTAGTTATATCTCCGACGAGGCCTTTGTCCCTGCATTCTTTGATGAGCTCGCACGGACTCAGGAAGCGTTCCGCAATCGACTTGTGCTTGAGCGATTGAGCGATGATGCACAGTTCTCGATTGAGATGAGCACGACGACGAACGATTTCATCGTCCCCGAGCATCAACTCCAATCCCCTGGATACAGCGTATACAAAACACCTGAAGCGAAGTTTGTTACCCTCGGACGCGATCTGCTACCGGATATCAAGCCGGGACTCCTGACCTACTCGTTTGAGGCACGCGCGGGTGTTATGCGTCTCGCGTTCTCCGAGGTGGAAGCGCGGGAGTACGGGTTTGTTACGGATTCACTCGCCGATGATGCGTTTGGAACGACGGCAACCCAATCGCTCGGGGATGTGTTTCGCGCTTCGGGACTCGACGAGGGCGCGGTCACTCGACTCGATACACGTCACGAGCTGAGTTCGCGTCTTGATCTGGGGCCGATCCGCATCAACCCGTTTATTGTGGGGCGAGCGACCGCGTACGACGATGATTTCGCGGCTTACTCTCCTTCTCAGACCGATGAGGTTCGTTACTGGGGTGCCGCGGGTGTCACGCTCTCGACCACGATCAGCAAAGTCGATGATACTGTTGAGAGCCGACTGCTCGACCTGCATCGCATCCGGCACATTATCGAGCCCTCGATCACGATCTGGGGAAGCGACTCGAACTTCGATCGCGGGGAAGTCCCGATCTACGACGACGATGTCGAGGACTTGCTCGTCGGCTCAGCGTTTCGTGCCGCGATCGATCAGACATGGCAGACGAAACGCGGCGGCGTCGGGCGCTGGCGCGATGTTGATCTCGTCAAGCTTCGCACGGAGTATGTCCATACAGACGATAATCAGGGCAACGATCCGATCCCCGAGTACTTCTCGTCGCGTCCTGAACTCTCAAACTCAGGCGAGATATTCGGTGCGAGCATGGTGATCCAGCCAACGGATGCATTCGCGATCGCAGGTGAGTGGATCTACGATCTGGATACCGATCGAACCGCGCGTTCAAGCGTCGGAGTAATCCTTGAGAATCGCCCCGGATTCACGACGACAATCGAATATCGTGAGGTCGACCCCATCGATGGCACCTTCCTGACCCTCGGTGCAGGGTATCGGATGAGCGACAAGTATGCGATCTACTTGAACGGAAACTACAACTTCCGTCTTGACGATTTCCAGACTTTCAACACGCAGATCCTTCGCCGTTTCCAAGTGGGTTCCCTCGGTGCGACGATCCAGTATGACAACATCCGAGGCGAAACGAGCATCGGCTTCATCTTCCGTCCACTCGGTGCGAGCAACGATCTCCCGATAGACCAGTCTTGGGGCGGTTGAGATTCAGAACCGATATCAGTTAGATTTGAACATATTGAGTTGCGCCTTGGTGGCAACTTCGCACGCGACGGGGTGGTCGATATCTACGCGGTAGCTGCCTGAGAAACATGCGGTGCAATATTGCTCGGGTGCGTGGTTCATCACGGAGAGCATGCCGTCGAGGCTCAGGAAGTGCAGTGAATCGACTCCGAGGAAAGCGCGTATGTCTTCGACCGAGCGATTATGAGCAATGAGTTGTTCTCGATCGGCGAAGTCGACCCCGAAGAAACATGGGTGCTTGATCGGTGGACACGAGATCCGCAGGTGGATCTCCTTCGCACCCGCCTCGCGGAGCTGATTCATTTTCTCACGAGTTGTGGTGCCCCTGACGATCGAGTCATCCACGATAATGACGCGTTTGTCGCTGACGATGTCAGAAATGACATTGAGTTTTAGACGCACCGCGGCGGAGCGTTCTTCTTGCGTGGGTTTGATAAAAGTACGACCAACATACCGGTTTGGAACGATCCCCTCGCGGTAGGGAATGCCCGATGCGATCGCGTACCCGTTCGCGGCACTCCGGCCCGAGTCTGGCATCGGCATGACATAATCGGCTTCGACAGGCGCTTCGCGGGAGAGTTCTGCGCCCATTCTCTCGCGAGAGATCTGCACATTCTGGCCAAAGACATTCGAAGCGGGGTTTGCGAAGTACACATGCTCAAACACGCATTGTGCGAGGGGTGTGGAGGGGGCCGCGTATCGCCGAGAGTGAACGCCATTCTGATCGAGTGTGACGATTTCGCCGGGCTCAACTTCGCGGATAAATCTCGCACCGGCAACATCCAGAGCGACGGTTTCTGACGCAACCATCGGTTTGCCGCTTGGGAGTTCGCCGAGCACAAGCGGGCGCCATCCCCAAGGGTCGCGTGCCGCTTCGATACGATCCGGGAACAGGATCACAACGGAAAATGCGCCCAGCAGATTCCGTAGTGTCGAGGCAACTGGATCGGGCGTGTCGCGTTGCTCGGGGGAAGCGAGCAGGTGCACGATGATCTCAGAATCTGAGGTAGTATGAAATAGGCGGCCCGCAGCGGACAGGACCTGACGCCACGCCATCCCGTTGACAAGGTTGCCGTTATGAGCGAGGGCGACAGGACCGTCGAAGGTTGTCTCGACGAGCGGTTGCGCATTGAGTGCCGCGGTTCCGCCGGATGTGGAATACCGGTTGTGTCCGATGACACCCCGGATACCCCCGTTGTCCAATGCTGAGTTGTAATGCTTTTCAAGCTTTTCAATCGCCAGTTCGTCAAAGACTTCAACGACGAGCCCTTTGCCCAGGTGTGACTCGATTTCACTCCCGTTGCAGACTGCGAGACCCGCGGCTTCCTGTCCACGGTGCTGCTGCGCGTACATGCCGAGATACGCCTTGCGGACAGCACCGGGATCATTCCATATCCCGATGACCCCGCATTTTTCACGCGGTTGATCGTTTGTATCCGCGAGCGCAGCAAGGGGTTGAGGTGGTCTGGGGTTCGACAGCACGGGCAGCGAGAGTCGCTCGGGCATCGGCGGAAACTCCGGGTAAGCGGGGGAGCGGGGCGGCGGTCCACTAGTTTAGCGCACGCGAATGAATCGACCTAGAGCACGAGCAGTTTTTCAACTCGTGGGCATAATCCCGCATCTGCGGCTCTGGCGAGGAAGAGCTCGATGGCATCGCGTCCACGGCTCCCCATGTCGAGGGTTAATCCGGAGACATACATCTCGAGATACCGATCCACGAGTTGCGGATCGTCCCATTCCGTTCGATCACCCTTATTGAGCTGAAGATACATCCTGGATGCTTCACCCATCTCCACGCAGCACCGCACAGACTCGTTGAGTACACGAGCGAGTTCCGAGCATGTGCCATTTCCAAATCGCTTATCGAGATCGGTTCGGATGACATTGAGACCCAGCGGAAGGGGCTTGCCGGTCTGTGCATTCCACCACTTACCCATATCACCGATCTCACGAAGTTGCATCTCCCCGAAGGTGAGTTGAGCTTCATGGATAAGAAGACCTGCGTCAGCCTCGCCGCGTGCGATAGATCCGGGGATCTCGGAGAAAAGCATTTCTTTGGTTTCGATCTCGCCAGCAGCCATCCGGAGTGTCATGTATGCGGAGGTATTTACGCCGGGAATCGCGATCACTCCGCCAAAGGACCTGAGATCATCGATCGACTTGAGTTCAGAGTCTTCGCGTACAACGAGTCGAGGGCCGTAGTTTTCACCGAAAGAGCCACCCGCTTTAGTGATCGCGTACCGATCTGCGATATTGGGGTACGCGGCACACGAGATCGCAGTGATGTCGTAGGCGTTCGTGTCGTCATTGCTGACAACGAGTTTATTGAGTTCCTCGACATCGCGTGCGACGAGATTGAATCTGAACATCCCTGTATCGACTTGGGGACGACCCAGGTCGCCTTCGATCGGGGTTCCGTCGGGGTGGCGTACACCAACGAGTGGCCACCACATCACGAGATCATCCGAGTCAGGCGAGTGGGCAAGATTGAGTTCGATCAGGTCCGTCTGCATTGGAGTTCTCATCAGGTTTCAGGTTCAATAACGAGGCACGCTCGGGTTGATCCGCAAGGACCACCAATCAATACCACCCGCGACGGATCGCGTCCCCGCGAGTCCCTGCTGATGCAGAAACAGCGTCGCCTTCAGGGAGCGGCGTCCTGTGTGACAGATCAGCGCGATGGTGGTGTCTTCGTCCGCAGCGATCTCGTTGATCCGCGCGGGCAGGTCACCCATGGGAATATGGATCGCGCCCTCAATCGAACAGATGTCGAGTTCCTCAGGTTCGCGGATATCGACGAGAACAAAGCCATCTTGCTTTGCGGTATGCCGTTCGGCAGTATCGGGAACACTGATCTCCAGCCCGTCCTGGAAATGCCAGCGAGGCGGGTTCTCGAACTCCTGAAACTTCTCTCGGTCACTCATTCGTAGTCTCCGATGATTCCTTTGCGGGTTGCCCGAACGACCACCCCGCGTCGTGTGTGCGTTTATAAGGAAATGGGGAAATCATGTCCTCGAACAACTCGCCTCGGGTCAGCAAGTAGAGAAACGAGTAATCGCTCCCGAGCGAACTCCGCCCGTATTCTCTCAGTGTGTACCAGAGATCAGGCGTGAAACCGTGGGCTTGCGGATCGAGCGCATCCGAGGTCGAGGGGAAGCGCCCGTACAATCGCGCGGCTGAGTTGGGACGATGCGCGGGAAACAACCGGAGCATGTGTCCGTGAACAACCCCGTCGAAATGTGCAACAACGGGCGTGGGAGACCATGCAGAACGATCGGTCACCTTCGATGCAAAGAGCCGGGGCTCCTGATTGGCGGCAGTGGGTAAATGCGGGTCATCAAAGATCGCCGGTGATCGATACGCCCCCCCGAGTGTCAATCGATCGTTCTTTTCATAGACACATCCCGCCACAGCCGAGCAGGTGAGAAGCAGAAGTAAGAGCAGGAGCGGTTGCATCCCGGAATCATACGCACAAGACCTGATCTTCTGCGTATGATTCTCATCACGGAAGACCAATCAGATGGCGAAGAACAAGAAGAAATCCAAGCAGGGGCCGCCCAGTTTCAATAACCGAAGGGCGTTGTACGACTACTTCATCGAGGATACCCTCGAGGTTGGGATCGTCTTGTCCGGCTCCGAAGTGAAGGCGATCCGTGATGGAAGCTGTTCGCTCAAGGAGGGATTCATCACGGTGGATCTCGAGCCTCCCCGCCTCATCCTGCATCAGGTCGACATCGGCCCGTATCAACCGGCAGGAGCTCTGAATCACCGTCCGAAGCAAGATCGGATGTTGCTCGCGAAGAAGCGAGAGATTATCAAGCTTGCGCGACAGGTTGATCAGAAGGGCGTGACACTAGTGCCATTGGAGCTCTACTTTTCCCACGGACTCGCGAAGGTCAAACTGGCCGTGGCGCGAGGAAAAGCCCAGCACGACAAGCGCAAAGCGATCGCTGAACGCGAGAATAAGCGAGAGTTGCAACGGGCAATGTCCAAGTTCGTCCGTTGAGTCTCGGTACGAAAAAAGCCGCGTGATGGATGCGGCTCTCTTGGTTCAATTGCTGATCAGGTCAGATCCCGACGGCCTTTGAGTTTTGTGCCATGCTGATCTTGAGGCGGGCACGCTCTTTCGCACGGGTGATCTGCTCAACTGCTTCGAGCTTGTTGGGTGCATCATCGGGAACAACGCGAGCTTCAGCTTCCGCGAGTTCTGCCTTCGCTTCCGATTCGATGATTGCTTCTGCAGCAATCGCACGCTCGGCAAGAATAACGAGCTCGTTGTGTCCCATCTCAAGGAACCCGTCTTCAACGAGGTACTCACGCGAGCCGGAACCTGCTTCGGCGGGGAAATCGAGGCGGAGTTTGCCCATTCCCAGGCGCGAAACGAGCGGCGAACCGCCGTGTTGGAAACCGATGAGCCCGTCCCATGCGGGGACAGACGCGTAGGTGACCTGCTCGTTGAGCAGTTCTTCCGAGGGGGTGACGAGTCGGCAGGTGATGGTGTTGTCAGCCACTTCGAGGTCCTTCTCAATCCGCCCCGTCTTGGGGCATCTCAACAGGGTAGCCCGCTCGGGCTCCCGTATTCTGGGCCACAATCATAGACCCCCAATACTCCGCGATCAGGGCTCGTGAGGCCCTTTCAGGTGGGTTTCGATCCGGGCGAGCATGTCTCGCATCTCTCGCATGAGTTCGACCTGCTCACTATGAGACGGGGGGGCGGAATCGCTTGGTGCGATCCGGGATGAAGAACTCGTATCACGGTCATGCAATCGATCCCGCTGGGCAAGGACCGCCTTGCGGAAACCGATCGTATCGACGATCCCGATGATATTGACGAGCGCACCGCCCGCACCGCTTGATTGTCCTGCGGTCTCTACTTTGAACCCGTGCAGGTCAAAGTAACGCATCACGGGGCCCTGGAACATCTGGAGATCGGTGATCTTTTCCAGCGGGATCGTGGATTCGGTCTTATTCCAGATCCCCTTCTTGATGTCCAGCGTGCGTTCCGTGAGTGTACAGGACATGTTTGCGAGGTATCGATCGACGAAGAAACTCGCGATGATGTAGTACAGGATCGCTACCGGGATCGTCACGATGAGGCATGTAAACAGGATCACCGGGGCCATCAACCAGTATTTTTTGACATTGGTATTGAACTCGGCTTCCCATAGGACTTTGTGATCACTCATGGCGTAGGTTCCTCTCAGAGATTTGACTCAATATACCCGATCTGCTTTTTCGACGCAGATCGCATACGCTGATCCATGCCCGCTCGACAGGGAACCACCATTTTGATGCTCACCATCGCATGCGCGATCGTGGTTGTCCTCCGGCTCATGGTCGGTACGGGCGCGTGGGGGATTGCGGGTGATCCTGCAGTCCACCAACTCCGGCTGGATCGAGTACTCATCGGCTCGATCGTTGGCGCTTCGCTTGGCTTAAGCGGTTCGCTGCTCCAGTCTCTGCTCCGCAATCCGCTTGCGGCACCCGATCTCATGGGGTTGTCGGCGGGCGCAGGATTCGCGGTGACCTTGAGGACATGGCAGGTAGGTTCGTTGCTCGGGGCGAGCGCCGCAGCCCTCCCTGCACTGCTGGGGGCGATTGGAGTGTTGTTTTTCGTTTGGTTCCTCAGCCAACGGCGTGGAATCATCGACCCGATCACCATGATTCTCGTGGGCGTGATCGTCTCAGTCATCCTTGGGGCCGCGACAATGCTGGTCGTCTCCATGATGCCTGATCGCGGCTTCTCTGTATCACGCTGGATGATGGGGACTCTCCGCGAGCAGGTTGATACAACGACCCTCGCTGTGTGCGCAGCCATTCTCGTCGGCGTGGTGGGTTGGGCGTTCAGCGCTGCTCGCTCGTTTGATGTCATGGCGCTCGGCGAGGATGAGGCGAAGTCCGTTGGCGTATCCGTTGCGGTCGTTCGTGGGGGACAGTTCATCGGCGCGGGGCTGCTTACGGCGATCTCGATCGTCCTCGCGGGGCCGATTGGATTCGTAGGGCTCGTCTGTCCGCACCTTGTGCGATTACTCGCGGGACCCGGGCATCGGACTCTCGTGCTCGGGTCTGCTCTGGCTGGGGTTGTACTGGTCGTCGGGGCGGACACGCTCGTACGCGCGATACCGACGGATGCGGGGCGCATCCCGATCGGCGTGATCACTTCATTGATCGGTGGGCCGGTGTTTCTCGCAATGCTCTTGCGGATGCGTCGATGAGAATCAAGCGTTGAAGTATCGGGCGCTTGGGTGGTGCGTAATAATCGCGCTCGTTGATTGCTCCGGATCGATCTGGTGATTCTCGGTGAGGTGGCACCCGATCCGAGTCGGGTCAAGCAGACGCCAAAGGATCTCGTGATCGTTCATATTGGGGCACGC
>DDGE01000001.1:55425-57863 GCA_002337545.1 Phycisphaerales bacterium UBA1910
TGCGCATCTTCATGTCCGAACCCGAGTTCGGTACGAATACGCTTGTGCCAGAACTCTGCAAGCGCTTCAGCGGTTTCAACCCCGAGCCCGTGCCAGTACAGGTATTCCTGGTACTGGTCCTGTTCGAAGAGTTCCTTGGTGTACTCGCTGATCCGCTCGCCCATGGAGACGCACATCATGCCGATGACATCGCGATGCCCGAGCGAAGCGCACTCCTGTTCGTCTCTGTAGAAATCGGAGATACACAGGTGCTTGTTGCTTTTCTGGCGCGGGAATGAGAACCGCTCGATCTCGCGATCGTGGTCTTTGGGGTCGTAAACGATCAGGTCATTGCCAGAGGATGAGCACGGGAAATACCCGTAGACCAGTTTGGGACGGAGGATGTCCTCTTTCAGACACCGCTCGGTCATCTCCTTGAACTTGGGCCGTGCATTATCATCGAGCAATCGCTCATACTCTTGTTTCGATCGGTTCCCGCGTTTGAGTTGCCACTGGATCGAGAACAGGGCCGTGGGATTGATATAAGCGAAAATGTCGCGGAGGTTCAGTTGATCCACAACCGTCGTGCCCCAGAAGGGCGGAGTAGGAACATGGTTGTCTCGAGGAATCTCGGAACGAGTGAGCGTTGCGGTCGATGAGAATGAACTGGGTTCACTCTCCGCCTGACGCTCAGCATGCTTCACGACGGATGCCTTGCGATTGGATTGGCGTTCTGCTGCGGCTTTGAGGAGTTTATTTGTGTTCCCCGTCGCGATCGCGTCCATCGTGGACAGCCCATCAAACGCATCCTTGGCGTATAGAAGATCACCGTCGTACACGCTTCGAAGGTGGCCTTCTGCGTAGGAGCGGGTGAGGGCGGCTCCACCGAGAATTACGGGGACCTTGACCCCTTTCTCGTTGAGTTCACGAAGGTTGTCTTCCATCACATTCACGGACTTTACCAGCAGCCCTGACAATCCGATCGCATCCGCCTTGGTTTCGTCATATGCATGGAGGATCGCATCGATCGGTTGCTTGATTCCAAGGTTGTGTACCGTGTACCCATTGTTTGTGAGGAGGATATCAACGAGGTTTTTCCCGATGTCGTGCACATCGCCCTTTACTGTAGCGAGGACGATCGATCCTTTCGATTGCGTCGATGCTTTGTCCATGTGTGGTTCAAGGATCGCGACAGCCTTCTTCATGGTCTGTGCGCTCTGTAGCACAAACGGGAGTTGCATCTGCCCCGATCCGAAAAGCTCGCCCACGACCTTCATCCCTGCGAGCAGATGATCATTGATGATCTCTAGTGGAGCGAACTTCTGGAGTGCCTCGTCGAGCGATTCCTGCAGGTACTCATTTTCACCATCGATGATGTGTTTCTGAAGCCGTTCTTCGAGGGGCAGATCCTGAATTGAGACGGAGTTCGATTCCTCGGTCGCGTCCTTGAAGAGTTCGATGAGTTCGTCGAGCGGGTCGAATGATTCGTCCGTGATATCCTCTGGGAGCCCGGTGCCTCCGGTGGATTCGGCGCGGCGATCGTAGATCAGGTTCAGCGCAGCCTGTTGCTGTACATCGGGGATCTTATTGAGTGGCATGATCTTCGATGCGTGGACGATCGCGCTTGACATGCCGTTCTGCACAAGCTCATGAAGGAAGACCGCGTTGAGGATTGTCCTGGCGACGGGTTTGAGGCCGAATGACACATTGGATAGTCCACAGGTAAGCTGGGCGTCGGGGAAGGCCTCGCTGATCCGTTTCGTTCCTTCTACAAGCGCGTGAGCGCTACGACGATCAGAATCCAATCCCGTTGAGATCGGAAGCACGAGCGGGTCGATGAACAGGTCTGATATTTGCAGTCCATGTATCTGCGATGCGCGTTCGATCGCTCGTTTGGTAATCGAGAACTTTCGATCGGCTGTGCGTGCCATCGCTTGTTCAGGATCTTCGTCGATTGTTCCGATGACGAGCGCCGCACCATAGCGCTTTGCGAGTTGGCAGAACTGATCAAACTTCTCCTCGCCGTCTTCGAAGTTTGCGGAGTTAATGATGCATTTGCCGCCAGCGGCTTTGAGCCCGGCCTCGATCGTGTCGGGACTTGTTGAGTCGAGCATCAGCGGCGCATCGGCTTGCTGCACGAGCCGCGAGACCACCTCGTGCATGTCGCGCGGGCCATCCCGGCCGGCCACATCGACATTAACATCCAGTATGTGCGATCCATCCTTCACCTGGTTCTTGGCAAGCGAGGAAATCCCTTCCCAATCTTCCGCTTCCAGCAAGCGTTTGAAAGCGCGTGATCCAGAGGCATTGCATCGCTCGCCAATGATCAGGAACGAGGCGTCCTGGCGGTATTCAACCGCGGTGTACAGCGAAGAGCACGACGGGGCGATCTTTGCGGTTGGCCGATCGCCCAACTTTGTATTCGCGACGAGTTCCGTGAGGTAGGCGATGTGCTCGGG
>DDGE01000001.1:58089-85969 GCA_002337545.1 Phycisphaerales bacterium UBA1910
TAGATCGTTTTGCCGTCGACGAGCGTGGGGAGCCCTGCGTTGGGCATCAGGGTGATGTGTCGATCCCACCGCGACGCGAGCGTCCTCACGGTATTGACCATTTCCACAGGCCCAGTCGCGCAGTTCAGGCCAATCGAAGCGATTGGAAACGGACGCAGTGCCTCGACCGCGGCCTCAACGGATGACCCGACGAGCATGGTTCCCGTTTGCTCAATCGTGATGGACACAAAGATCGGCACCGAGTCGTAGGGGCGTTTCAACTGATCGCATGCCTGCAGAACCCCCGCGATAGCGGCCTTGATCTGAAGCAGGTCCTGGCAAGTCTCAAGCAGCACACAATCGACCCCACCAGTGATAAGCCCGCGTGCAGCATGCGCGTAAGAATCCCGCATCGCGTCGAAGCTGATTTGTCCGAGCGAAATGAGCTTCGTGCCCGGCCCGAGCGAACCCGCGACATAGCGAGGTTTCTCAGGAGTTGAGTACGCTTCGGCTGCGCGTCGAGCGATCTGGGCAGCGGCGTGAGACAGTTCTTCTGCTTTCTCTGACAGATCGAACTCTCCCAGCGTGTGGGCGGCGGCACCGAAGGTATTTGTCGTAACGACATCAGCGCCCGCTTCGTAATACCCACGATGGATTTCCTCAATCACATCCGGACGGGATAAACACAGGACATCGGGACAGTTTTCACAGCCCATGTAATCGGTCTCGATATCCAGGTCATACGCCTGGGTCTGTGTGCCCATGGCTCCATCCCAAATGAGAACACGATCTGCGAGCGATTGAAGCAATGATGAGCTTTTATGGGTCATGAGTGGACTATATCCGAATATCCGAATAAGTGAATCAAATCGACTCATGAATATGAAAAAACCAGACCCGAGAGGGTCTGGTTCGAGGTGATTGGAGACTCGGTCAATCGTATTTACGGGCAACCCGCATTGAACGCTGACAGGAATGCTGACACATCAAAGAAGTTGAAGATGCCGTCGCCGTTGAAGTCGGCCTGCGGATCCATCGCGTTGTAAGCGGTCAGGAACGCTGAAACATCGAAGAAGTCCAGATTCCCGTCACCGTTGAGATCGGCGGGGCAGCTCGCCGGGTCTTCACAGCTGAACTGCGAGACGGTAAACGCATCGACTGCTGCTTCGACTACCGAGCCCTCACCGCTATCTTCCGCGATGAATCGGACCAATGTCACAGCGGTCGGAGTGACAAAGTCAGCGACACGGAATGACGCTTCAAACCAGCCGCCTCCGGACTGAGCCGTATTCGGTCCAACGACTTCGAGCGTCGACCACGAAACGCCAAGGTTATTGCTGATCTCGACGGTGAGCACATCAGTATCTGGTGCAGCGCCGGCGGTGTTGTCGTACCAGCGAGCATAGGAAATGATCGCTTCAGGCGCGTCCGCGAGGTTAAGTGGGGGGGAGGTCAGGATTGTCGTTTCATCAACATCCGTGTTATCCCCTGGTCCACCGTTGCCTGTCATGTAGCACGAGCCAGATCCATCGAAATCACTGGGTGCATCACCTCGGGAACCGTCGCCGCCGGGCACGCCGCGTTCCCATCGCCCTTCTCCCGCATTGGCAGCATCGCCGGACACGAGCCATCCGAGATCGGATTCAAAGTTGTCATTGAGCGCGACGATCAGGTCACCGACGGTTGCGCTGAACGGTGCAGACGCTCCGCCCTCGGGAAGAGTTGAAACGCCGTCAGTCTCGCCTTCAATGGAGATATAGAACTCAAGCGAGTCATCACAGTTCACACTCGGGAGTGTCGCGGTATAGCTGTTGCCTCCGTTATCTACGAGCGAAGTTGAGCTGAATGATCCACCGTTGACGGATGTGAAGAGCAGGGCTGTTCCCGGCACCAGGTCGTCTTCTCTCGGATCGATGGTCACATCGAATGTGGTTGTCACACCGGGATCAACCGAGATCGGCGCATCCGCATCAATCACGGGCCCCATGAATGGCACATCCTGAATGAAGACGGAGACTTGGTATCGTTGAACATTGTTGACGCTTGTTGATCCATCAACGATGAAATACACCTCGTCACCGGAGGTAGAGTCGATCGAAAGGGACTCGATGCCACCGGTTCCTGTGTCATTGGCGACACCAAGCGTTGCACCGCTCGAGTTTACCGCGGTGATACGCAGGTTCTGGATGCTGTTGTAGTTGGTGCTTGATCCGGTGTTACAGGCCGAAGTCTGTGGCCCCTGGTCGTAAGTCGCTGCGTCGGGAGCGATCGCGAACACGATGCGTGCGGGCTCATTGAGTCCGACGCGGAAGTAATCGTCATCTGTGTTGTCATCGACGCCGACATTGCTGACTGCCGCGACTCCGCCGATGCTGAAGTTCCCCAGGTCGGTCGCTTGGGCGATCGAGTTGTCCGGCTCGTTCACATCACCGTAGTGTCGGATCCCATTGAGGATATCGTCAAGCTGCGGCCCGTCATACGCTGTGGAGATGAATGGTTCCATCAGCTTTGTCTGGTTCGCAGGGCACACATGCAGCATGCCGAGACCGTGCCCGTGCTCATGCGCTGCGACATTGCGGAAACGGAGCGATTGCGATGATGTGTTGCTGTAGAACGTGTCAAACGCATCAAAGATCATGTCCCCGTCGTTGGGGAAGTTGTTGTACGCGAGGACACCGCCGCTGCCATCGTTCTGATAGTTGAACGCACCGATACGGACATCTCCGCGTACGCCGAGAACGCCCGCGGGACCGTTTGTGTTCGCACCGTCATCATTGGGCTCATAGACATAGGTCGTACCGATGAGCTCTTCCCAGCGATCAAACACCTGGTGAAACAGGTCCTGCCATGTCTGTGTGTTGCCATAGATGCCATCGAGCCATTGGAACATCGCTGAGTTGCCTGATCCAAGCCCGATTCCGAGGTCCGGCACGAAAGTACCATCTGGCACGAAGGAGTATGTCAGCGTCGTGGGGGTCCCTTGACTCAACCCGCCTCCGTCCGTTGCCGTGCTTGTCCAGCGTGCGGTCTGCTGGAAACGAACCTGAAACGGGAACTCGATGAGTTGGTTGACCGCGTAGGCGTATTCACGATCGGTGTCCGGTGCAAAGCACATGTGCGGAACATGCTTACCGGAATCGAGCGTATCAGCGATTGCGTTCAGGATGTTCCACTGTTCCTCTGTCATGCGCGACGCAAGCTCATCTGATACGATCAGTTCAAGATATTCATGTGCAGTGATGTTCGGATCAACATCGGGGGTTGCGGGGGCGTCGTGCGTGCAATCGAGAACATTGTGCTCGTGTGAACCAATCCCGCCTGCTTTGGCGATCAGTTCCTGGTGTTCCTTCGGGAGTTGAAGGAACATCTTTCCAGCAATGTGCTGCATGAAGAGTTCTTCTTGCGACGCGATTGCGTCCGGGTAGTCGCCTGCAGGTTCGGCGCCGAGAGTGCAGCCGGTGCTGATGAAAAGCAGGGCGAGTGAAAGTGATGCATGCGATCTGGACATAGAGGTCCCTCCTGTATCCCCATTTTCTTGCTCTGGGTGTTGGATGTATAAAAGCAACGCGTGCCTGTGGGGCACGCGTGCCGAGTTGTTCGAAGAAGAGTCTTACGGGCAACCCGCGTTGTACTCATTCAGGAATGCCGAGACATCAAAGAAGTTGAATACCCCGTCATCGTTAAAGTCCGCGATCGGATCCATCGAGTTGTACGCAGAGAGGAACGCGGAGACATCGAAGAAGTCGAGGTTGCCATCGCCCGTCAGGTCCGCTGGGCACTCAACCGGCGGGAGTTCCTGGGTGAACGCCGTAACCTGATAACGCTGGATGTTGTTGACATTGCTCGCCGCTGAAACGATCAGGTAGTATGTACCCGCGGACTCAAGATCGTGCACGAGCGTGTCGATCCCGCCAGCGCCCTCGGAGTTTACCGTTGCGAGAGGAATGATGATGTTCTCTGAGGAGTACAGCGCGATCTCAAGGTCCTGCATCGAGTTGTAATCGACGAGCGTGCCTGTGTTGCACGACTGAGTCTGAGGACCTGTCCGGTACTCGCCTGCCTGTGGGCCCAACAGGAAAGTCAGCTTCGCACGCTCGGTGAGATCGAGACGGAAGATATCGACATCGCTGTTGTCATCGATGCTGATGTTTTCGATCGACCAGAAGTCTGTTGCATCGAGGGAGCCCATCATGATTGCTTCGGGCAGATCATTGTTGGGTTCAGTAGGATCGCCATAGTGACGCTGGCCGTTGAGGATATCGTCGAGCTGTGGGCCGTCGAAAGAGTTGGTTGCAAATGGCTCCATGAGCTTCGTTTGCGTAATCGGGCAAACATGCAGCATGCCGAGACCGTGCCCGTGCTCGTGAGCAATGACATTCCGCAGGCCTCGTGAGTTCAGGCTGGTGCTGTTGTAGTAGGTGTCGTACGCATCAAAGATCATGTCGCCGTCATTTGGGAAGTTGTTGTATGCGAGCACCCCGAAGTTGCCGTCATTCGAGAAGTTAAACGCACCAATACGGACATCCCCGCGTGTACCGATGATCCCGATCGGGCCGTTCGTGTTTGCGCCGTCGTCGTTAGGCTCGTACACATAGCTCAGGCCGGTGAGCTCTGCCCAGCGGTCAAAGACCTGATGGAACAGTGGCTGCCAAGTGGCCGGGTTGCCATACCGGCTGTTGAGCCAAGCAAAGAGGACCGAGTTGCCCGAGCCGAGTCCGAGTCCCAGGTTTGGGATGAAGGTCCCATCGGGTACAAACGAGTAGGTGATAGTTGTGGGATCCCCCTGGCTAAGCCCGGAGCCGTCAGTCGCGGTACGGTTCCATCGGCTGGTCTGCTGGAACAGGATCTGGAATGGGAACTCGATCAACTGATTGATCGCGTATGCATACTCCGGGTCGGTTCCGGGTGCGAAACAGAGATGGGGGACGGCCTTGCCTGAGTCGAGCGTGTCCGCGATCGAGTTCAAAATATTCCATTGTTCCTGCGTCAGCCGGGCACCCAACTCGTCGGAAATCAGCAGGTCGAGGTATTCGTGGGCAGTGATGCCAGCGTCGATCTGCTCGGAAAGGTCAATTTGAGCACCGTTTTCGTAGGCCTCCAGATCGAAGCCTTCCGACCCGATCCCACCCGCGAGAGCGATCTTCGCCTGCTGATCTTCGGGAAGCAGGTTGAACATACGCGAAGCGACATCATGCATGTCGATTTCCGAAATGCTCGCGATGCAATCCGGATACGCGTTTGATGCGGCATGTGCCGATCCCGTTAGAAGCGCAAAGGCTGTCGTTGCAGTCAGTGTTAGTGCGGTACGGCTCATGGAGTAGTTCCCTTTTTCAGTTTTACGCGGCTCGTCATTCCCGAGACCAACAGGTGGAAATCTTGTATACAAGCTCAAGCCCTCAAGCATGCTCACAAGGATGCTTGAAAACAAACAACGCACACACTCTGTGCATCGCACAGCGCATGTGACCTGATTCCTGCATAGATCAACCCGTGGTGAGACCCACAGGGCCCGATAACGCCCAAAAAACACAAGCGCACGGACAGAGACAAGACCCTCTACGCACGGATCGTGCCCATGGATTCATTTGTACCCGATTCTGTCCAGTTTTCGAGCAATGACATGTAAAAACACCCGAAAATCGGGTGTTTTAGGGTATAGTTCGTAAGCGGACGAGCCCGATAGTGCTCGTTCGTATTTCGTTATTTCTTCTTGCCCTGGAAGTAGTTCCCTGCGAACTTCTTCTGGAACTTCTCGACCCGGCCCGCAGCGTCAACAAACGCAGTCTTTCCGGTAAAGAAGGGGTGCGAGCCAGACCACACATCGACCTTGAGTTCAGGGACTGTAGCCCCGACGGTCATGACGACCTCGCCGTTGTAGTAAACCTTGCAGGATGGGTACCAAGTGGGGTGGGTATCGCTTTTCATGGCTGTTTCCTTCAATATCCGCCGGTTTCCATCCGGAGGGCCACAACAATAGCCCTTGCATTGGGTTGGGTCAATCCCGGCCATGCACACGCGAGATCACCATTATTGAATCATGACATCCGTGTTTCGAGTTCTACGATCCGTCCTATGGCTGTTCTCCATTTGACGACACTTATTGCAGCTCCCATCGAGCGGGTTTTTGACTTAGCTCGCAGCATCGATGCGCACATCGCGACAAGCGATAAAACTTCAGAAACCGTGGTTGCGGGGCGAAAATCGGGATGTATCGAGTTCGGTGAATCTGTAACCTGGGAAGCTCAGCATCTGGGACGAACGCAGAGACTTCAGGTTCAGATCACGGAGTTTAATCGACCGAACCAGTTTGTCGATGAGATGGTCAAAGGTGCTTTCCGCTCTTTCAGGCATGTGCACCGGTTCAAATCGATCGGGTCGGATGCTACGCAGATGACCGACGAGCTCGTCTTTAAAGCCCCTTGGGGGCCAGTTGGTACATTTGCAGAGAAAGCATTTCTGTCCCGATACCTGCGGAGCTTCCTCGAAGAGCGCAACCAACAGCTGAAACAACTCGCAGAATCCGACTTGTGGCGATCTTACCTGGCTGAAACCGACTGATCATTCAAAGGGTCTTTGCGACGATGGCAAGATAAATACTAGATATTGAAGGGCATTATGATGAAAGCAGCAGACCAGTTGGAGTCACCCGAGAAGTCAACGCCAGACAAGTTGCCCCCGCTTGTCATGGCGGCCTGTTGCTGGCCATTCATACTTATAGCCGTCGGAGGGCTGATCGGTGGATTAGCCGGTGGTGGCGCATGTGCTGCGAACATCGCGATGTATCGCTCGTCATTACCCAGATGGTCACTGTGGATTCTGAATCCACTCACGGGCCTGCTTGCGTTCGTCGTATGGATAGTTCTTGCCATTGTCCTCGAACTCGCATTGAACGGTTCAGGAGAAACCTGAACTCATCTTCAAGTTTGAGCATGACGAAAAGCCATGGGATGCATAGACTTGCAACCGCGCTGTGCTGAATCAGGACCATAGCGCACAAAACCCACTCCGGTTGCTTGCCTCTGACGCACTTCGCGCACGCCTGACATTCCGGAATCTCCAGGGCAACCTGATAGCCCGAGACCTCACCGGAATCTCCACAAAGGCACCGGCAACTGAGAACGAAAACCATATGAAGTTTACTGAACTCGGACTCCACGAGTCCATCGTCCGCGCGGTCACTGACAAAGGCTACACCGAAGCGACCCCGATTCAGGCACAGTCCATTCCATCTGCTCTTGAGGGGCGAGATATTCTCGGAACGGCGCAGACCGGCACAGGGAAGACCTGTGCGTTTGCACTCCCCGTTCTTCATTTGCTCGATGAGGACCACAAGCAGAAGCACAATCGCCATCGCGGACGCGGTCGATCTCCACGGGCCCTCGTGCTGGCCCCAACGCGTGAACTCGCGTCGCAGATTTTCGACAGCTTTGTCGCGTACGGTCGTCAGCTCAAGCACCTCCGTCACGCCGTAGTGTTCGGCGGAGTGAATCAGCGCAAGCAGGTCTCCGCGATGCGTGAGGGCGTTGATGTGCTCGTTGCAACCCCCGGTCGTTTGCTCGATCTGATCAATCAGGGGCATGTGGATCTGAGCGAGGTCGAACTGCTCGTTCTCGACGAGGCGGATCGCATGCTTGACATGGGGTTCATCCATGACATCCGCAAGGTTTGCGAGATGGTCCGCGAGGATCGTCAGACCTTGTTCTTCTCTGCGACGGTTTCGCGTGAGATTAAGCAGTTGGCGAATGCACTCCTGACGGATCCGGTTCTCGTTGAGACCGCGCCCGAGGCAACAACCGTCGATGCGATCGCACAGCGGATCTACACGCTTGAACGAGAAAACAAGAAGGTCCTGCTCCTGCGGATGCTCGAGACGGAGCCCGTAGAACGGATGCTGATTTTCTCCAAGACCAAACACGGCGCGGACAAAATCGTCAAGGGACTCCGACGCGAGAATATCCCCGCGGAAGCGATCCATGGCAACAAAACCCAGAATGCACGGACCAAGGCGCTCGGTCGGTTCAAGAAGGGGACGGTCAAGATCCTCGTTGCGACCGACATCGCGTCGCGCGGCATTGATGTCCGCAATATCACCCATGTAGTGAACTACGACATGCCCCTCGATCCGGAGACATATGTCCACCGCATCGGGCGAACCGCTCGGGCCGGCGCGACAGGCATCGCGATCTCGTTCTGTGCTCATGAAGAGTTGAATCTTTATCGCCAGATCGAGCGTCGCTCAAAGATCGAGATCCCCGTCGGTGATGATCATGATGATCTTACCTTTGATGCGCCCGCACCCCGTCGGTCTCACTCGGGTAAACCCGGCGGTAAACCAAACCGAAGGAACAGCCGTGGGCCTCGTCGAGAGTTTGACAAGAACACCCCGCGCAAGAACCCCAAGAGCAAAAACGCAAAGCGTGCAGCTCGGGTCGGTGCAGGCAAGCCAAAGTCTCCAAAGACCAAGTCTGGCTATCCCAAGAGCAAGCCTCAGAATGCCGGGGGCGGCAAGCCCCGTGGGCAACGCTCCAGTGCGAGATAAAAGCTCAGTATGACGATTCAAAAGGCACCGATCAACGGATCGGTGCCTTTTCTATTGCCTCGATAAATCGCGAACTTAGAGCAGTGATTCCGGGTTCTGCAGTGACTCGACGATCTCAGCCAACGCCAGCGCGCCGGTCGCACCGTCTACGACACGGTGATCGCACGCCAGGCTCAGCGGCATCACCTTGCCCACCATCGCCTGACCGTCACGAACCACTACGCCGTCGTACACCTTACCAATCGCGAGGATCGCGACCTCGGGGCTGTTGATGACTGGGGTCGCGAATCGGCCCGCGTGCGAGCCGACATTGCTGATCGTGAAGGTCGAGCCCATGAGCTGCTCGCGGGGGATTGAACGATCCCGTGCCGCCGAGGCGACATCCACGATCGACTGACCAAGCTCAACTACATTCATTCGATCCGCATCACGGATCACCGGCACCATCAGCCCGTTGGGCGTATCCGTCGCGATGCCCAGATGTACTCCAGCGTACTGCACGATCTCTTCACGCTGCTCATCAACGATTCCGTTCATCGCACCGAAGCGACCCGCCAGCGCCTTGGCGACAGCCGCCGAGATAAACGGCAGGAAGCTCAGCTTGACGCCCGTCTGGGCGCTGACCTCTTTGCGGAGCGAATCCAAAGCCGTGACATCCGCCTCGTCCATTACCGTAAAGTGCACGGCCGTGTTCACAGACTCACGCAGACGATTCGCGATTGTGCGCCGAATCCCCTTGAACGGGATGTGCGCCTCGGCCTGACCGGGCTGGACCATGCTCTGCTGCGCCGGATCAGGAATCGGGCGATAGGCACCGGGGCCCTGGTACCCCGGAGCTGCGGGTATGCCCTGCGGGCCCTGCTGGGGCATCGGCTGCGAGGGATAACCGTAACCGGGTGGCGGCGGTGGGGGCGCGTACCCATAAGGCGGGTACGCGGGGTACGGCTGCGGCGGATAGGGATACATCGGCTGCGGCGCGTATCCGTATCCGGGCTGCTGCGGCTGGTAAGGGGGCTGATAGCTCGGCTGCGGGGCCTGCGGCTGCTGGGGTGCGTACGACTGACCCACATTTGTGGAAGGAAGATTCAGGGGCTTGCGCACTTCAGCGGGGCGAGAGGGTGCGGGAGCCTTGTTGTTTGTGGATGTACTCGGTGCGGGCGTCGATGCCGCGGGGGCCGGTGCAGGCTTGGAGGCGCCACCGTTTTCGGCGGCATTTCGTACATCCTTGGCCGTGACGCGCCCACCGATACCCGTTCCTTGGACAGAATCGATATCGATTCCCATATCACGAGCCAATCGACGCACGGCCGGAGCGGCCAACGCCTTGCCGTCGCCCGAGCCCATACCCGCGAGGGTATCAGAGACGGCACCAACCACAGTGCCCGCATCCTTGGGTTCTTCTTCCTTGGCCTCGGTCGTGAGCTCAGGATCTTGTTTTGCGCGAGCGGGGGTGTCGTCGCCGCCTTCGTAGGTGACAAAGACCGCGCCGACCTTGATGATGTCCCCATCATTGCCATGAAGGGTCTTGATCGTGCCCGCACGAGGCGATGGGACTTCAACGAGTGCCTTATCGGTTTCCATCTCCGCGAGGATCTGGTGCTCCTCAACGGTGTCGCCTTCGGAGACGACCCACTTGATGAGCTCGGCTTCTTCGAGCCCCTCACCAAGGTCGGGGAGAATGAACTGGTTCGGATCGGATGAGACTTTGCCGGCCATGTGTTCCCAATCTTCGTATCTGATCAGACCCGTTGGGTCTGGTGTTCGTGTGAATCAATCCCGATCAACATATTGTTAGTACGCGAGGCACTCCTCGATCCCCTTCTGGATGCGGGGGGCTTCGGGGAGGTACTCAAGCTCGAGCTTGTAGTACGGCATAATCGTGTCGAAGCCCGCAACGCGTTGCACAGGTGCTTTGAGGTAGAGGAAGCATTCTTCCATGATGCGTGCCGCGATCTCGGCACCCATGCCCGCGGTCAGCGGGGCCTCGTGCACAATCACGCAGCGCCCGGTTTTCTGGACAGACTGAGCGATGGTGTCCATGTCGAATGGGTAGATCGAACGCAGATCGATGAGCTCGATCGAGACATCTTCGGGGAGGTTGTCCATCGCCTGAAGGCACTGGAACACCGGAGCCCCCCAGGTGACAACGGTGAGGTCGTCGCCTTCGTTGACGACCTTTGCCTCCCCGATCGGGATCTCGTACATCTCCTCGGGGACCTCTTCCTTGAACGAGCGGTAGACGCGCTTGGGTTCAAAGAACATGACGGGGTCGGGGTCCTTGATCGCGGAGATCAGCAAACCTTTCGCGTCGTATGGGGTCACGGGCATGACGACTTTGACACCCGGCGAATGGGTATAGATCGCTTCGGGTGAGTCGGAGTGGAGCTCGGGTGCGTGGATGCCGCCACCAACGGGGACACGGACCGTCATCGGCACGGTGACGGCGCTCCGGGTGCGGGTGCGCATGCGTGCCGCGTGGTTCACGAGCTGGTCGTAGGCCGGGCCGAGGAACCCGTCGAACTGGATCTCGGGGACGGCCTTCATGCCGGCGATCGCGAGCCCGATCGAGGTGCCCATAATGCCCGACTCGTCGAGGGGGGTATCGACGACACGGTCTTTGCCGTGTTTCGCCTGGAGCCCGTCGGTAACGCGGAACACACCGCCATTGAGCCCGACATCCTCGCCGAGGAGGATGACATCGGGATCGCTTTCGAGCATCTGGTCGAGTGCCTGGTTGATCGCACCGACGAGGGTTTGTTGTGCCATATCTGACTCCGGTTTCTTATCCGGCTGCCGAGGCTGCTGCGGCCGCGGCGGCTTGGTCTGCTTGGATCTGATCTTCGACGGCGAGCATTGCATCGAGACTGTTGGGCATCGCTGCATTCACGATTTCGACGACTTGCTCAGCGTTCAGTTTGACCTTGAGCTTGCTTGCGCGGCCGCTGATCTCGACGACGCATGTGTCACCTTTGGGCTGCACGGATTTTACATACACCGCGTTGATGTAGTGAACCTTGCCGCGTGTATCGGTGAACTGGACGAGCATTTCAATGTGCCTCCGTCACCTGCGCATTAAGTCCGATCTGCGTCGGGTTCCGCCCGATCGAGCTCGTCCGCATGGTGTCTCGCTGGAGCTTGAGGTCCTCGGGCAGCTCTGCATACATGTCGTTGAAGAAATCGGCTTTATCCGGCGCGGTGACATTGATCGCCGCATCGACAACTTCTTTCACGATGCGCTGGGCGCGGGTCTCGAGCTCTTCCTGCTTCTTGTCGTCCCAGACGCCCTGATCTTCCATGTACTTGCGGGTCCGGATGAGCGGGTCCTTGTCGAGCCAGGCATCCACTTCGGCCTGATCGCGGTACCGGCGCGCATCGTCGGCCGTGGTGTGGTCACCGAGGCGGTAGGTTACGCCTTCGATGAAGGATGGGCCGCCGCCTTCGATCGCACGCTTGCGTGCGTCCATGGTGGCCTTGTACACCGCGAAGATGTCGTTGCCGTCGACTTGGATCGTCGGCATGTCGTACGCGAGTGCCTTCTGGGCCACGGTGCGAGAGTTCATTTGCTGCTCACGGGGGACCGAGATCGCCCACGAGTTGTTCTGGCAGTAGAAGATCGTGGGGACCTGCATCACGGACGCGAAGTTCATCGCGTTGTGGAAATCGCCCTCTGAGGTCGCGCCGTCACCGAAGTAGGTAATGACTGCCCTGTCAGCTTCCTTGCGGTTCTTCATCGCCCAGGCGATACCAGTCGCGTGGAGCATGTGTGTCCCGATGGGCACGCTCAGCGGGGTCATGTTCAGTTCTTCGGGGAACTGCGAACCGCGTTCATCGCCCATCCAGTATTGGATGACATAGTGCATCGGCAAGCCGTGCATGAACAGGGCCGCGTTCTCGCGGTACGAGGGCACGATCCAGTCGTTCCCTTTGACCATCGCGAGCGCAGAGCCAACGGCGTTGGCTTCCTGCCCCTTGTTTTGGGGGTAGGTGCCCATGCGTCCGGAACGCTGCAGTTTGAACGCGATTTCATCGAGTTCGCGGCAGATCCGCATCTGCTCGTAGAGATGAACAACCTGATCATCGCTCAGGGTGTCCTTGGCGAGTTTCTTGTCGAGTTTGCCGTTCTCATCGAGGATCTGCAGATGCTCGATTTTGGCTTCAAAAACAGTGTGGTGTGGCATGATGTCTCCTACACATCTCGGTTCCGGTCAGCGATCGCGCATCCGTCGTTCAAAAGGGCGGCGGGCGATGCGAGAATGCCGACTCACCGGGGTACGAAAGTATAGGAACGCACACACCAAGAGTCCCCTTGAACGGGTCTGTTCTCCATGAACCATCCACGAAAGTAGATGCGTAAATAAAACGCCTCTCGTGGGTGCGAGAGGCGTTTTTGCTCTGAATATCGATGGCTGTATTTTAGAGTTGCTCGATCGTTTCCTGCATATGCTCGCGACCAGTGGCGCCGGACTGTTCGCGTCCGGTGCCGGGGAACTGCTTGATATGATCTTGGTTGTGTTCCTTGCCGGATCCCTTGGCGATCGGGGAGCTTTCTGGAATGTAGAAGTCGCTGTTGGGCAGGGTCGAACTGTGGGCGAGTGCCAGATCAGCGGCCTTGAGCATCGTGTCGTCCGCGTTCTCGTGCAGGGCGCGGAAACTGTTATGGATCTCAAGTTCGGCGAGGTCGAAGAAGTGGATCGCGGCGGCCTTGTTCCGTTCGAACTCGGTACCGTTTTCGCCATTGCGGATGTCCATATCGAGACGCGACAGCGTGCACGCCCATGCGTGAAGATTGATCGCAGCATCCGCAAGGCGGGCTTGTGTTGCCTGAGCGGTCACGATTGCTGAGTCCTTCTTCTTGCTGATCACCTTGAACTGATAAGTGAACTCCGAGATAAGCTTGGTCATGCGGTCTGCATATTTGCGGAGCGATGGGTCGATCTTCGAAACGCTGGGCGCCTTGCGACGCATGCCAAGGAAGACTTCCATCCCCAGGGGCACCGCGGCGCGGATCATGGTGGGCGTGAACTTCTTGTTGTCCGCCATCTCCTTGATCCCGAGCATCTTCTCTGCGAGCTGCTTGCCGCCGTATGCGAAGACGAAGGACTGCATGACTTCGTTCGCACCTTCAACAATCGTGTTGATGCGTGAATCACGGAAGATGCGTTCGAGCTCGTTCTCTGTCATCGTTCCCTCGCCGCCAACGATCTGGACGGCATCGTTCACCGCACGCCATCCGTACTCAGAGCAGAAAACTTTACAGACAGCGGTTTCGAGCATGATGTCATCGTCGTGACGATCAAGCATGCCCGTCGTCATGTAGAGCATCGAATCCATTGCGTAGGTGTACGCGCTCATTCGTGCAATCTTCTGTTGAACGAGTTCGAAGTCTGCGAGCGGACGCTGGAACTGGTAGCGGGTCTGCGACCATTTGATCGATTGATCCATAGCACGCTTTGCTCCGCCGAGCATCCCCGCCGAGAGCGTGCATCGACCATAGTTCAGGCAGGTCAACGCGACATTGAGCCCGCGACCTTCTTTGTGAAGCAGGTTCGCTTTGGGCACCTTGACATTGTTGAACTTGATCCGTGCCTGCCAAGTGCCGCGGATGCACATCTTGCTGCGGTTCTTGGAGAAGATGTCCACGCCTTCCATGTCGGGATGACAGACAACCGCGGTGACCTTTTCCTTCCCGTCGATCTTCTGCTTACCCATGACGGTAAAGAGCCCGGAGATCGCGCCGGAGGTCGCCCATTTCTTTTCACCGTTAATGATGTAGTGCTCGCCGTCTTCGCTGAGCTCGATCGTGGTTTCCTGGCCACCGGCGTCACAACCGACCTGAGGCTCTGAAAGACAGAACGCGCTGAGCCATTCGCCCGCGAGTTTGGGCAGCCAGCGCTGTTTTTGCTCATCGGTGCCGAAGAGCATGACGGCTTTACACCCGATTGACTGGTGCGCGGAAACCATGACCGCGGTGGACCCGCAGTACTTGCCGATCGTTTCGAGGACTCGGTTGTATGAGGTAATCCCCATGCCGAGCCCGCCGTACTCCTTGCTGATGGTCATGCCGAGCACGCCCATGCTGAAGAGTCTCTGGATGACGCGTTCGGGGATGTACTGCTCCTGATCAATCTCGATCGAAGGATGCTCGGTCTTCATGTACTCTTCGAGCTCCGCGACGAGTCGGTCACACTCCGCGGTCTCCTCCGGCGAGGTCTTGGCTACCTCGGGATACGGGAAGTAGAGTTCTTCGCGGAAGTTGCCCCAGAAGAGGTTCTTGACAGCACCCATTGTTGAGGGTTCTGGGCCGAGCATGGTTTCTGCGTCCGCGATCATCTGCTTATCGCGATCGGAAACGCCCTTCATGTTCTTGAGATCAGCCTTCTGTGTATCAGCCATGGTTGGACTCCTCTGGTTTCAATCGCATCCGGAGCGGCTTCGCTTCGGACACGCGGTGGTTATTTCTTGGATTTGTTGAAGAACGCGTCGATCGCACGCTGTGCGGGTTCAGTGTTGCGGAGGCGAACGAGATGGTCTCGTTCGCATTGGAGAGCTGCGCCCCATCCGGAGTTCAGACCCACCTTTACCGCATCAAGGACCGCGTCAGTGTGCAACGATGAATCGAGCTCTTCGCGCGATTTGTCTAGTGCGATTTCGATTTCGTCTGTGTTCATTGTCTGGATGCAACGCGAGGGCTTGCCAGTGCGCCCCGTTCCGTCCTGCCCGATAATCCAGATCATGGCGGCGTGGATCAGGTCTTCGCGTGAATCCGTTGTCTGGTCGAAGATCCCGAGCTCTGCGGCCACATTGGATTTGAACGCGGTTCCGTTCGCGGTCGCGACGATCGCCGTCTCCGGGTCGATCCGAGCGGGCAGTAGGTTCGTGCCGCCCCACCCCGGACAGATCTTGAGTCCGGCTTCGGGCAGACCAATGAGGTAGGGCTTTGCGTCCGGATCGAGTACGCCGATCAGTCCATCGCAGTGCATCGCGAGTTCGAGACCGCCTCCAAGTGCGGTTGAGTGAATTGCGGCTGCGGTGGGGAACGGCATATCAGCAATGCGCTGAAAAACGCGAGCACCGAACTCAAGATATGTATGGAGCTCTGCGTCGTTGAGCGCCATGATCGCTTTCAGATCAGCGCCCGCGACGAACGCACGCTCGGCAGCCGAAGCGAGGATGAATCCATCAAGGTCATCTGGGATGGTGTCGAGAGTTGCGTCGAGTTGTTCAAGCAGAGATTGCTCGATCACCACAACAGGGCGTCCGGGCTGATCAAGAGTCAGCGTTGCGATCTTCTTGGTACCGTCCCCGGCACTGCCATAGTCAATGGGCAGGAGTTCGGTGCTCATGCGATATCCGTACCTTGCGATCACGAACCCGCGAAGACGACCGTGTCAACGCGACGCACGCGTACTCGCAGGGCTTGCGTGCAACAGTATCATATGCAGGCACGCAAGAAATAGACACAAACGAGGGGCATCAGTTAGCGCTTCATCCGTGCCGCGAGTGCGGCTTGTGCTTCGGGGGTTGCGAGGACACTCGCCGATAACTTTGCCCCTTTGAGAACAAGTGTTTCGTCGAATGAGCCATCGAGTTCGTTGAGGAGGCGTTTGGTCGCGGAAAGTGCTTTCGGGCCGCCGGATGCGAGTCGCTGGGCGACATTGTTTGTCAAGGATTCCAGTGCGTCGCGGTTCGGGGCGAGTTGATCGACGAGCCCTATTTCGTATGCCTGTTCTCCAGACATGATCCCGCCCATGAGCATGGTCCTGCGTGCAACGCCAGGGCCGAGTTTCTTGACAACCCACGGCGCAATCACAGCAGGGCAGATACCAAGATCGACCTCTGGAAATCCGAGTTTGGCGTCCGAATGGGAAATCGTGACATCACAAACACAGGTCAGCCCGCATCCACCACCGACAGCTGCGCCGTTGACGGATGCGACGGTGACTTGCGGCAGGCCGCGGATTTTGAGTGTCAGTTCCGCAAGACGGGTAAGCAGACGCTCGCCCATCCCCGCGTCGCCAGAGAGCTCGATGAGGACCGCTTTGAGGTCCATCCCCGCACAAAAGGCACGCCCAGCACCCGTGATTACTAGAACACTCGAGGCCGAGTCCTTGATCTCATCAACTGCGTCATGCATCGCATCGAGAATCTCAACGGACATCGCGTTGCGGGCATCCGGTCGATTGATCGTGAGGGTTGCGACACGCTCTTCGATCTTGAGAAGCACGGCACTGCTTGTTGCTGGTGTATTGGTCATGATTCACCCCAGAGCGCCGCTAGACGCTCGCGTTCTTCATCGTTCCCGGTCAGTTCGAGTGATGCATTCAGCCCCGCGTTCGCTTGCTCATCTGAGACGGCACATATCTCGTTGAGCCACCGCTTGGTTTCCCTGCACCCCGATCCGGGCTTGCTCGCGATAGACTCCGCGATTTCAACTGCACGATCGTGGACATCGCTCGGTGCATCGCAGAGTTCGTGAACCATTCCCAGTTTGTATGCATGCTCGCCATCGATGAGATCGGTATCGAGTAAGCGTGTGCGGACAATACCTGGGCGCATCGATGCGAGCATAAACGGCGACGAAACGGCGGGTGAGACCCCGATTTTCACGACGGGGTACCCGAGCTTTGCATGGCGATCCGCAACGACGATGTCCGCGCCGCCCAAGAGAGCACAACCGCCAGCGACGGCGGCCCCGTGCACTCCGAGTACCACCGGTGCAGGATGTTGACGCAGCGTACGGACGCACTTGGAGAGTCCCGTGAGCAGTGCTCGCATGGTGTCCCCGCTCGGATCGTTCGCGCACGCTTTGAGATCGAATCCGGCACAGAAGGTCTTGCCCTGACCCAGGATCGCGATCGCGAGCGCATCAGTGTTCGATGTGATCGCGTCGTGGAGTAACTCGAGCATCTCGGGGAGCATCGCGTTCCGTTTGTCCGCCCGCGCGAGCTCGATGATCAGCACCCCGGATTCATCGCGTGTTTCGATCATTTCAGCAGCCCCCCCGCGAACGCATTGGCCTTTTCGAGCGAGTCGTCATCGACCCCACAGGTGTACCCCGCGTTGCGGATCGAATGAATGAGGACACTCGTCGCAATGTTTCCCGGAGCGCGGCTGGTTGCAGTCGAGGCGTAGGGACATCCACCGAGTCCGCCCGCGGATGAATCGAAGGAACGAACGCCAAGGTCCAGTGCCATGCGGACACATTCGCTGGCATTGCCGTAGGTGTCGTGCAGGTGCAGGGTCAGTGTTGGATCCCCGAAGCCGTTTGTCGCACGGCCGTCGAGGCGGTCGATCGTTTCCATGATGACGGGCTCGATCGTCTTCGCTGTCGCCGCACCGATCGTGTCGCCAAGGTCGAGTTCATCGACGCCCAGTTCAATGAGGTGGGACGCGACATCCGCCACGGCGACTGGGTGGATGTCGCCGTCAAAGGGGCACTTGACGATACAGGAGATGTATCCACGAACCATCATTCGGTGCTCGTGGGCCTTGGGGATTATGGGTTCGAAGCGTTGGAGGACTTCCTCGATTGTGCCGTTGGTATTTTTAAGGGAGAAGCCCTCGCTCGCAGCCGCAAACACAGAAACTTTATCGATTAACCGAGTGACCCCGTACTCTTCGCGGGCGTGCTGATTCACAGCAATTGCGGTATCGAGCCCACGCATATTGGGGACCAATGCAGAGTAGATCACGCCCTCAGGCTTGGATGCCGCGAGCATTTCGAACAACTCGGTCGCGTCACCGAGTTGAGGGATCCATTTGGGGCTGACAAAGCTCGAAACCTCGACTTCATCGACGCCGGTCTGCTGCACAAGCCCGACGAGGGTCGCCTTATCGCTCGTAGGAACGATGGATTCCTCGGCCTGGAGTCCGTCGCGCGGGGCGACATCCGTAATGCGAACGCGAGTGTTCATTCCTTCGTCGGCTCCTCGGTTTGCGTCGATGGAACTTCACCGTTCTCGAGCGCTTCCTGCTCTTCCTCGTCGTCACCTGAGATGCTCAGGAATGGGATCGTATTGTCGATGTTGTTGATGGTTTTTCGGAGCGATTCCAGATGCGTGTTCGTCGCATCGAGTTGTGCTTGCAGGCTCTTGAGTTGAGCATCCATCGAGCGCAGGGTCGTCCCCATCGTGCCCATGCCCTCATTGACGGTGTCAAGATTGTGGTTGACATCAATGAGTTGCGTGTCGATCGCATTGAGCTCATCTTCGATGCGACCGAGGTTGTCGTTGGAGGCAACGATCCCGTCATTGATATCCCATACAACACAGCCCGGGATAAAGAGCAAGGGCACCGACGCGAGTAAAAAGTAGCGTATTGATCGCCAACTCATCTGAGCCTCCTGAGGCAATGCATCATTGTGATTCGATCAATGACAACAGCTGATTGATTTTCGATTCGTCATCGTCCGTGATGTGGATCACGATTGTCATATACGAGTCTTGGGTCCGAAGGCCGATCGCCCGGGTTCGAGAGCCGTTCTCTCCAACTCCCAGATCGATCATGCTCGCTTCGTGTCCCATGAAGTCGTGCTGCGTGATCTCGATTGAATCGCTGTTCGTCGTCCCATTGGCTTGGGTGCCTGCAACCCAGGCGGGTATCAGATGTGTTGTGGCGAGGTCATCATCTGAATGAGAATCATCGTTCTCAATCGGCAAGACTTTGATCGTCATTGAGTCCTCGCCCTTCGAGATTCGGATCTCGTCACGCACTCCTCGTGGATTGGAGCGAGAGACAAAGATGTCTTCATGATCGTACGAGAGAGAAACGAAGGGGAGGTCGATTGAGCCCTCATGCGCATCGGTATCGAGTCGCTCGATCAGGTTCTGAGTAACGAGTGTTTGGGCGGAATGAATCTGATCGTAAGAGACGGAGCTTGCAAGAACTTGTTGATCGGAATCGTGAATGCCAAAGAGGTACGATGTAACTCTGATGGCAGTTTCCTCTCCCTTTTCATCGCTCATCGTACCGAGTACGCTGAGCTGCTGTGCCTCACGGCCATCCTCGAGAATGTATGTCCCCGTTTCGCCCTGGTCGTTATCCGTTAATGTAAACCCCGAGGGGAACATGCTGGGCATGAGTTCGTCTATGGACAAGTGTGAGCCATCAAGCACGCGAATATGTGTGTAGCCGCTATTCTCGGTTGCTGGTGATGCTGACACACCCGCCCAGTCTGTGTCGTTCATCGTTGAGTAAATGAAATCATCAGATTCTGATCGATAGACCGAGAGCCCCATAGGACGCGAGAGCGTTAGTCCGGCGAGGAAGTCAGTCCCGTACGCAGAGTTGGCGGACGCGATCGGTCGCTTGAAGAACTGATCCGCATATGTACTCAATCGATCGGCATGCTCAATATTGCCTGAGAAGTTGGCCACGATCACGATGCCGTCATCTATGGCGGTATACATCGTGCTCAGGAACTCTTGGTCATTCATGCGAATCGCATGGGTGAGTCCCGGGAGGACAGCGCTTCCATCTGTCCCTGCGACGACAGCGCTGTGAGAATCCCAAAGGATTTCGAGCTGGCCTTGATCGCGTTGCTGGTTCAATGCGTTCTCATACCCGTTGAGCTGATCCCGGGCGACCTGAGCACCACGAACACCATCGGGGAACTCAATCATCTGGAAGCGCAAAGATCCGTACTCGTACGCGATCGTTGCTTCAGAAACGAACTTGTTGAGTCGCTTCGCGTTCTGCACCATCGATCGGACAGGGATTCGGATGGGATAGCCGCCGAGTGAATGGATATAGGAAGATTCAGGCGTCAGTGGGTGGACTACCAGCCCGGATAAGAGTTGATCGGCGATGAGCGTATCGATCGGGATCTCATCACCAATTGGATCCAGATATTTCAGAGTGATGCCGATGCCGTTTCCATCATCGCTCACGAATGTGTAGCACTCGACGAAAACGCTCGTACCGTTTTCGAGCAACCCGACATCGATCCTTTTGCCTTCTCGGGTTTCGCCGAGGATTTCCATCGAGGTTGCAGCTGTGGTCAACCGATTTTTATCCCCGAATGCCTTGCGGATCGAACGGATGGCGTCGTCCATGGTGGCCTTGTCAAGCTCTTCGATCGTTCCAATCTCATCGAGCGGGTCGATGGTTTGTGAGAAGCGTACAAAGGCCATGAGCCCGTCGGTGCCGAGCGCGAGCCCGTCTACGGCTCGACGCTGGATCGTTACCGCGTAGATCGATGAGTTGGTTGTTTCTCGCACAACCGGCTCGAACGGCACTTCAATGTCGAAACTAAATCCGGATGTCTTGAACTCAAAGAGTTGTGGCTCGTCCAGTTCGTCCGAAGCTTCATGTGCATGCGTTTCAGGAACTGCATCGGGCTGTGCCGCGTTTGATACGCTGCTCAGTGTGAAACCGCTGAGCAAAACGGCGAGGTGTATCAGGTAGTGGTTCATTTTCAATCTCATTTCTTATTCGTTGCAATGATCATCGATCGGCGATCGTCAACATGGTCAGACTTGTAGCACGCCTGTTTTGAAGTCCACAGAGTAATCCCAGCCCTGGTTCGCAGCGCGGAGTGCCTCGATGAGTTCCTCACGCGTGCGATGGGGCTCGATGATGCGATCCAGCCATCCGCGGGCAGCACCGTGACGAATATCCTGCTGCTCGTTATACGAGTCGCGTACCGCATCAAGAATGGCTTTGTGCGTTTCTTCATCGATCTCTTCGCCCTTGCGTGCACGAGAGCGTTCCTCAATCATCGCGAGGGTTCCAGTCGCCGAACCAGCGCCCATGACGGCGCATTTGCTGCCGGGCCAGGCCAGCGCGATGAACTGATCGAATGCCCTGCCGCACATCGCGTAGTTTCCTGCGCCGAACGACCCGCCCATGATGACGACGAGCTTCGGAACAACGCAGTTGGACATGGCGTTCACCATTTTGGCCCCGCTGCGGATAATTCCGCCCTGCTCGCTGTCTCGTCCGACCATAAACCCCGTGGTGTCGTGGAGAAACACGATGGGGATTTTGCGCTGATTGCAGTCCATGATGAACCTTGCGGACTTGTCCGCGCTGTCGTCGTAGATCACGCGAGGCATGTTGGTCGATTTGCCGGGCCCCGACTTGCCACCGGGCATCTGGCGCTGTGTCAGCTTACCCTGGTTCGCAACGATCCCAACGGGCATCCCCCCGATGGTGGCATACCCGCAAACGAGTGATTCACCGTAGGTTGGTTTGTATTCATCAAAGTCTGGCTCAAGAGTCTTGTGCCCTTCCGCATTCGGCGCGGCACGCGAGTCCACGATGCATGCGATGATTTCCTTGACATCGTACTGTTGACCCGGTTTATCAGTGAAGATGTCGTAGACATCGTTGCCGTCACGGAACGCTTGAATGTGGGTCTCGGTGATCTCTTCAAAGTTTGCGTCGGGATACTTGGCAACCAGCGAGCGGAGACGCTGAATACACGCGTCGTCGTTGGGTTCCTTGAAATCGATCGTGCCGGAGATCGAGGCGTGCATCTCCGCGCCCCCAAGCTCTTCATCGGACACATCCTGACCGATCGCAGCTTTCACGAGCGCCTGACCCGCAAGGTAGAGCCCCGATCCCTCAGTCATGAGCAGCGTGTCGCACATCACCGGGAGGTACCCGCCTCCTGCAACGCAGAAACCCATGATCGCGGCGATCTGGGGGATCCCGTCCGCGCTGATCTGGGCGTTATTGCGGAAGATACGCCCAAAGTCGTCCGTGTCGGGGAAGACATCCTCCTGCATGGGGAGGTAGACGCCCGCGGAGTCAACGAGGTAGAGCAGTGGCAGGCGGGCCATGTGGGCCATCGTCTGGGCACGAATGATCTTCTTGCAGGTCATCGGGAAGAACGCACCCGCTTTGACGGTTGCGTCGTTCGCAATGATCATGTGCTTTTTGCCATGAACGGCACCGATCCCGACCACGACCCCCGCACCGGGTGCCCCCCCGGCATCCTTGTACATCCCATACGCTGCCCAGAGTCCGAGCTCCTGGAAGTGAGACCCGTCGTCTATAAGCTTATTGATCCGTTCGCGGGCCGTCAGGCGGTTCTTGGCGTGCTGACGATCGATCGCCTTTGAGCCGCCGCCCAGTTTGATCTGGTCTTCTTGGGCAAGAAACTCATCCGTGAGGGTACGCAATGTCGATTCGGGGTCACTCATAGTCCCTAACAGTAGGTGAGCGGTCGAGTTTCTTCCCTCCGAGCACCCCGGTTGCGGCGATGATCGATCGCGTTTACTCTGTGCCCATGACACACCCACTTGCGAGCCGTTTTCTGTCAGGTTTCATGCTGATCCTCGTTTCCGTGCTCTGGACACCGCCTGTTCGGGCGCAGGATCAATCGGAGACAGATGACAAAGACTTCATCGTCTACCCGGACGATGCGTCGATAACCTATCACACGGTAACGATCAACGGCGAGCCCGTGAGTTACCAAGCCGTCGCGGGCACACTCACGCTCGCGCAGCTGCGTGGGGCACATGATCCGACGGCGTCGATGTTTTACACATCCTACCGAATGGTCGAGTCGATCCCTGATGAAGGAGAAGACCCGGTTTTTCCTGATGCGTCTGATCGACCCATCACATTTTCATTTAATGGTGGGCCGGGCTCGTCGTCCGTATGGCTGCACCTGGGCGTCTACGGACCCAAGCGCGTCAATCCGGTTGATGAGTTTGGCAACCCGGGGCCCCCGCCATACGCGGTTGTCGACAACGAGTATTCGATGCTTGACAAGTCGGACTTCGTCTTCATTGACCCGGTATCAACGGGCTATTCGCGTCCTGTAGCAGAAAAAAGCGCCAAGGACTTTCACGGGCTCCGCGAGGATATCGACTCCGTCGCGGAGTTTATCCGCATCTACCTCGGACGAACCGGACGCTGGGGGAGCCCCAAGTACATCACGGGTGAGTCCTACGGCACGACCCGTGCTGCGGGGCTGGTTGATGAACTGCAGGACGAGCACGGGATCGCGATCAACGGGACGATTCTGGTCAGTGCCATCATGAACTTCGGGACGGCCCGTTTCGATGTGGGCAATGACTTGCCGTACCCGCTATTCCTACCGACTTTCGCGGCGACGGCATGGTTTCACGATGCGCTCGAGGAACCCTACCAATCCATGGAAATTGAACCATTCCTCGCGGAGGTAGAAGAGTTCGCGATGGGTGAGTACTGGCTTGCGCTCGCTGCGGGCGATCAACTCGACGAATCACAGCGAAAGAACATCGCACAAAAGCTCTCGGACTACACCGGCGTGTCGACGGAGTATGCGTTGCAGACTCAGCTCCGCATCAACATGCCCCGGTTCCCCAAAGAACTACTCCGGGTAGAGGGAAAAACAGTGGGGCGCCTAGATTCACGCTTCGTGGGAATCGATCGTGACGATGCAGCGGACTCCTACGAGTACGACCCTTCCTACACCGCCATTCAATCGATCTACACGGAATCCATGAACCAGTACCTCCGCGAAGACCTCGGGTACAACACCGATCTCCGATACGAAATTTTAACCAATGTCTGGCCGTGGTCCTACCGGGGCGTTGGCGATAACAGATATGTAAATGTTGCGGAGAACCTCCGCCAGGCGATGCACAAGATGCCGTACATGAAGGTATTCATCGCCAACGGGTACTACGACCTGGCAACGCCATACTTCGCGACACAGTACACCATCGATCACATGTTCCTGCGTCCAGAAATTAAAGAGAATATCGAAATGCACTACTACGAGGCTGGGCACATGATGTACGCGCATCTGGGGATGCTGCAGAAGATGAAGCAGGATCTTGACGCGTTCTACGATTCGCGGAACTGATTCCAGGTTTTTCGTTGATCTGAGTCGCAACAGTGAATCAAAGCGTGACGCTATGTAAACCCGCCTCCGTGAAGAACCCTCTGAGATAGTCTGTACCTCCTGAATATCTCGCTGCGGGGCCAGCAGGGCGTGGGGATCGAATAATGGCGACGGCGTCTCCTGCCCACTGAATCTGCCTCCATGAAACAGTTTTCGCTCTTTCGTCTCATCGCTTTTCTGGTCGGGGAATTGCCTAGTATCCGGTGTTTCGACCTCGCGCTCGGGGTCGATCTCAACCCACCACCCATCAGCCATGAGGTTGCTCCATGACCACCGCTCCGACCCACGCCAAGGGCCTCGAAGGCGTAATCGCCGGCGAAACCGAAATCTGTAATGTCGAACAATCTGCGCTCATCTACCGCGGCTACGAGATCGCCGATCTCGCCGAGAACGCATCGTTCGAAGAGGTTTCGTTCCTTCTCCTCGTCGGCAAGAAACCAACCGCAGAAGAACTCAAGGTCTTCGAGTCGGAGCTAGTCTCCGAGCGGCAGCTCCCTGATCTCGTCAAGGATTTTCTCGAGACTTCTGGCGATCTCGTAAACAACCAAGCCGCTGTTCCGATGGATATCCTGCGCACCGCCGTATCCATGCTCGGTCACTTGGACCCCCAATGTCAGGACAACAGCGCGGACGCCAACCTGAATAAGGCCAAGCGTCTGCTCGCAAAAATCCCGACCATCATCGGGCACATGCAGAACAGCATCGACGGGCGTGACTTTGTCGCTCCGACGGAGAATCTATCACACGCTGCAAACCTCCTTTACATGATGACCGGCGAGAATCCATCCCCCGAGGCCGAGAAAGTCATGGATGTTTCGCTCGTCCTATACGCTGAGCACGATTACAACGCTTCAACTTTCACATCGCGTGTCATCGCGGGGACGCTCTCGGACATGCACGGCGCCGTCACAGGAGCTATCGCGGCGCTCAAGGGCAAACTCCACGGCGGCGCCAACGAGGCCGCGATGGACATGCTCGCGGAAATCCGCAAGGACATCGGCCCTGAGAACGACACCCAGAAGATCACCGACTGGATGCACACCGCGTTCGAAGAAAAGCGCAAGCTCATGGGCTTCGGGCATCGCGTCTACAAGAACGGCGACCATCGCGCACCGATCCTCCACGGGCTTGGTCGCAAGGCCGCCGAAGCTCGTGGCGATGAGTATGTCAAGCTCTTCGAACTCGGCGAAACCGTTCAGTCCATCATGGAAAATGAGAAGAACATCTTCCCCAATGTGGACTTCCCATGCGGCATGACTTACTTCACTATGGGTATCCCAGTCCCGCAGTACACCCCGATCTTCGTTGCATCTCGGATTACTGGGTGGGCCGCCCACATCATGGAGCAGCACGCCAACAACCGCCTTATCCGCCCGCGTGCCGCGTATGTCGGGCCGGCGACCCGCTCTTGGAACGACTAATCGAGCATTCATTGGCAACCATGACGCACCCGTAAGGGTGCGTTTTTTCATGGGTTTTCGTCCGTCCCTTGCATGACGGGCATGGAAGAGTTTGGGGTGTTCTGAACTTCTGATGCTCCGTGTGCGTCGGATACTGAAAATACTTGAAATCCGTTCGTAACAGAGACGCAGATGTTCAAGAAAAAACCCGCTCGTGTGAGCGGGTGATGAGGATCGGGAAGGCGCGATGGTTTACTCAAAGCCGTCACGGGTCTGGATCTCGAAATCATGGAGGCTCGCGATGTCTTCCGGCGACTTGTCGCCCAGATTCTGGAAACGATCAACGATGGGCTCGGGGTTCTCGAATGCGAGCTTGCCGAGCAGGTTGAACTTGTACGCGAGGATGTCCTTGAGGTCGGCCTCGGTGTTGCGTGCGTGCCCAGCGGGGTACATGACCATGCCCGAGTCGAACTCGGTGCCGTCGGTATCTTCGATGATGAGCGAGGTGGGGATCCCGTCGGGGTAACGCTTGTCGTAATCCTCGCCGCCGTGGTAGAACTCGATCTTGTCCATGAGCGAGCGGGTACGCTCATTGGCGATCGCATCAGCCGAATAATCGAACGGCTCAAGCATGAGTTCCTTCCACCCGGCCTTGCGGGCGCTGAGCGCCTTGCGGAGCAGCGTGCCGACAATGTAGACCATGGAGTGGTCCGCCGATTGGCGGGTGGTGGGGTTGCGCTTCGCGGGGTCGCCAATAATCCCGAACGCGGGTTCGTACGCGGTGATTTTGATCGACTTGATCTTGGAACCGGTCTCGTCGTCGAGCAGGTGCGGGGCTTTGTTCAGCAGGTCGATGAGTGCCTGAAGGGCGCCCGCGCTCTGGTGCTCGTACAGCCCGAGTTTAAAGTGCATTCCCATAATGGCGAAGTCTTCTCCCGCACGCCCGAGCACGAGATCGAACGGCGAGGCGTCCTTCTGCTCGGTGTTCGCGCTGGTTGCGTTGACGGCCTTGAACATCTGCCCGGGGCCCTCGAAGATGCGGAAGATCGACTCGGGGTTGCGGAAGATGTCGCGCGGGCCGAGGAAGCCGGACATGGAGCGGCGGACCGCGGTGATGGCGACCTCGGAGGAGATCGCGGCCGATGCGCCCTTGGAATCCGAGAGCTGCTTGCCAGCGCGGATCGCACGGAACGGGATGTAGTGGGCGACGACCATGCCGATCGCGGACTCGATCTGCTCGGGCTTGGCCCCGAGCATCGCACCGAAGACCGCCGCCGATGCAATGGCGCCGTGGACGACATGGTCAACCTTGTAGGTCTTGAGCGAGAAGACCTCCGCCAGACGCCCGCGGATCTCGTCGAGGCAGAGCATGGCCTTGAGTGCGTACGCACCGTCACGCCCGGTCATCTGGGCACCAGCGATGCAGACGCCGTAGAAGTCGTTGTGGCCAAACTCGCCGGCGGTGTGACCGAGTGCCGGGTTGTATCCAAAGTTGGTGCCGTTGGAATCCCACTCACGCACGGCTGAGTTGTTTGCGAGGATCGCCTTCTCGGGCTGAACCTGAACGCTGGACCCGAAGACGGTCGCGCCACGCTGGGTCGCCTTGCCGAGGCGATGGGTCGCATCGGTGACGGGGTACTGGAGCGCCTCGTCACGCAGGATGGTGGGGGCGTTGGTCTTGAGCGCCAGTGCCGAGAGCCCACACAGGACGGCGTCGGTGAAGAACATGTTGGTCTTCTCGAGGACGCTCGCGTCCGGCTCGCCACGCTTGGCGGGGTCGTCGGAGAGGAAGTCGATGGCGTACTGGGCGATGCCGAGCGCCTGGTTGGTGTCGGCTGGGAGTTTGATGTGGGTGTCAGCAGCGGTGGTGGGCATGCGTTTTCTCGTGGTTTGGGTCTTATGGGTTCTCTCTGATGGGTCAGAATCGTATGCACGATCACAAGGGGATTCATAGGCGTTTGGGGGTGTTCTGGGGCACTCACTGCTCCTCAATGAGCAATCGAATCCATCGATTACCAGTAGTCAGCCCGCGTTGGCGTTCCCAGTGAACACAAAGTAGCCCAGCCCAACGAAAAACACCCAGATGCCATAGATCGCGTGCTCAAAGCCCGCGGCCAGGGC
>DDGE01000013.1 GCA_002337545.1 Phycisphaerales bacterium UBA1910
CAACGGTTGCCCATAATCCCGTATTTGTGAACCCGGGCGATCCAGAACCCTTATAATGGGGCGTGAACGCTCAAACTCCATCTCGGTTGAATCGGTTTCGTCAGTGGGTCCGGCTGATTGCGGCGTCCGCGGCTGTCATGGCGTGGGTATCCACGCTCGCGATTGCTCAGGACGAGACTCGTGCGGTGGATGTGACGCCCATCGAGGTGACATCGATCCCCGCCGCGCGGCAGGCGGACCGTATCGCGGTGATCACGGTTGAGGGGATCATCGATCCGATTACCTCGGTCAGTGTGCAGCGCCGTATCGAAGAGGCGGAGCGGGGTGGGTTTGATGCCTTTGTGCTTGAGGTCAACTCTCCTGGCGGGGAGTTGTACTCGTGTCTGGAGATCGCTCAGGCGATCAAGGGCTCTTCGATAACGAATACGGTTGCTTGGGTCAATGAGGAGGCGCACTCGGGCGGGGCGATCATTTCGCTGGCCTGCGGCGAGATCGTGACGGATGATCCGTCCTCGTTTGGTGACGCGTTGATCGTATTGCTCGGCCCGGGGTCGATGCGTGCGTTGACGCCGGATGAGCGGACGAAGATGTTGCCGCCGCTGATGACGGATGTCGTGGATTCGGCCCGTCGGAACGGGTACGACGAGTATCTGGTGCAGGCGCTCGTGACCGATGGGGTTGAGCTGTGGCAGGTTGAAGACATCGAGACGGGCGAGCGGTTTGCGATCAACGAGGGTGAGTATCGGATGCTGTTTGACGGCGAACCGATTCGTGGTCGATCGATGCTGGTGCAGGTGACAGGCGGGACGCAGACCTATCGATCGCCAGTTCCGTCGGACGAAGAGGAAGGCGAGGCGTCAGATGCTGATGTGGATCACGAAGATCCGGACACTGATCCGGCTGATACCGCTGGGGGTGAAGATTCGCCGGTCGATCCTGGGGGGGATCGCGTGGTCGATCCGGCGGGTGATGAGGAAGAAATAGATTCGGACGATGTGATCGATGACGCGAGCGCCTATCGCCCGGCGAGTGAGACGCTGCGGGATGTGCAGCGTGGGATCGAGGATCCGGAGAGCGGGCTTGAGCTTCTGCTGGGCGAGGAGACGGATCGGGTCTTCATCCAGCCGAGCGATAAGGGTCGGTATCGGCTCGTGGGGTACCTGAGCGATGGATCGTCGGCGATCGTGATGCGTACGCAGGACATGATGGCGTTTGGTCTCAGCTCGGGCGTGATCCGAAACGATGAGGAGCTCAAGGCTTTTTTCGGTGCCGAGACACTTGTGCGTGTGAACGAGAGCGTGTTTGAGAAGATGGTTCGTTTTCTGACGAGCATGCCGGTCCGCTTTGTGCTGATCGCGATCTTCCTGATCTCGGTGGGGATCGAGATGCTTACGGGGGGGACCGGCATTGCGGGCGCGGTCTCGATCGGCGCGCTCGCGCTCCTGATCGGGCCGGGGCTGTTGCTTGGGCTCAATGGCTGGTGGGAGATTATCGCGATTGTTGCGGGGCTGGTGTGCATTGCGATTGAGATCTTCATCATCCCCGGGTTTGGGGTCTTTGGCGTGCTCGGCTTTGTGCTTGTCTTTGGTGGACTGGTGGGCACCTTTGTGAGTGCGGGTGGTTCGATGTCATCGCCGCAGACGCAGCAGCAGCTGATGCACGGCACGGTGGTTGTTCTACTTGCTCTGGTGACTGCGGGTGTGGGCTGGTGGCTATTCATCCGCAAGGCGCAGGATCTGCCTTTGTTTCAGAAGCTGCTGCTCAATGACACGCCTGCGAATCTGAACGGCCCGGAGCGATCGTTGCTGCACGCGATCGTCGCGGATGATGGGTCGGTGCGTGTGGGTGATCTCGGGGAGACAACGACGCCGCTCTACCCGATCGGGCAGGCGGATTTCAACGGCCAGATCCATGATGTGTATTCTGCTTTTGGGACGATCGAGCGTGGCGAGCGGGTTCGGGTCGTGAAGGTGAATCGGATGCGGATCGAGGTCGAACCCGTAGGTCGTGATGACACGGACGGTTCGAGCGCGGGAGAGGCGTGATGGAGACGATGCTGTTGATCGGGATCTCGTTGATCGCGCTGGGGATGCTCCTGTTTATCCTTGAGGCGTTCGTGCCCAGCGCGGGGATCATCAGTCTGCTCGCAGTGGGGAGCACGACGGCGGGGATCATCTTTCTTTTCCGGTACGACCTGATGTGGGGATGGATCGGGCTGCTTGGTTCGTTGGTGCTTGCGCCCATATCTTTCTTTGGTGCGCTCAATATCCTGCCAAACACACCGATTGGGCGCGCGTTGTTTGGCCCCTCCGGCGAGGAAATCGCGGAGCAGGACCAGGTTGTTCGTGATCTTGCACGCCGGGCCCGCGAGGGGCTTCAGGGTGCTGAGGGCGTGGCGCTGACTGATATGCGGCCGTCGGGCCTTGTCCAGATCGGAGACAAACGCTTGGACGCGATCGCGATTGGTGGCATCGTGGACCGGGGCAGCAGGGTGCGGGTGGTTCGTGCTGAGGGTTTGACGATCGAGGTCCGTTGCATGCGTGATGACGCGTCGGCGTGAGCGAGCGTATAGAATGAGATGTGTCCGCTGACGGTATTGTCGGGGCGGATCAATGAAAGGGTAGAACATGCCGAATGCGGTGTACATTGTGATCGGGATCGTGGCACTCATCGTGGTGCTCGGGGTGCTCGCGGTCCTCTTGACATACTTTAACCTCTGGATCCAGGCGTACCTTTCGAAGGCGAAGGTCAGCATCTTCTCGATCATCGGGATGCGGTTCCGAAAGGTGAATCCTCAGGTCATCGTGATCAACAAGATCAAGCTTGTGAAGGCGGGGATCGATTCGATCAAGACGGATGATCTTGAGGGCCATTATCTCGCGGGCGGGAATGTCACGAATGTGGTGAGCGCGGTGATTGCTGCGTGGCACGCGAATATCGAGCTCGACTGGGGCGTTGCGCGAGCGATCGATCTGGCGGGTCGTGATATCCTCGACGCGGTGAACACCTCGGTGAACCCGAAGGTGATCGATTGTCCGAACCCGTCGCTGGGTCGCCCGACGATCGACGCTGTGGCGAAGGACGGGATTCAGCTCAAGGCACGCGCACGCGTGACGGTCCGGACGAATCTTGCGCGACTCGTGGGCGGTGCGACGGAGGAAACCGTCGTCGCTCGTGTTGGCGAGGGTATTGTTTCGAGCATCGGTTCTGCTGAATCGCACGCACGCGTGCTCGAGAACCCGGACGCGATTTCCAAGGCGGTGATCGGTCGCGGTCTCGATGCGGGAACGGCGTACGAGATCCTGTCGATCGATATTGCGGATGTCGATGTTGGCGACAACATCGGTGCGAAGCTTCAGGAAGACCAGGCGCAGGCGGATACCAAGGTCGCTCAGGCGATGGCGGAGAAGCGGCGTGCGATGGCGGTCGCGCAGGAGCAGGAGTTCCGGGCGGAAGAGCAGAAGAACCGGGCGTTGGTTGTTCTCGCGGAGGCGGAAGTGCCCAAGGCAATGGCGGACGCATTCCGATCCGGCAACATGGGCGTGATGGATTTTTATCGGATGAAGAACATCAACGCGGATACCTCGATGCGTGACTCGATCGCGGACGATTCCAAGAACAAATGACCGCCCGAAGTGGGTTGTATCCGCGTTGGGGATTTGATAGAGTGATGTGCGTGCCGGTTCTCGGCACGCATTTTATTATGTATACGAGCTATGGGGATGATGCATGAGTCAGGGTGAGAAGATCTGTGTCCACTGCGGGCAGAGCTGCGCGAATCAAGCGCGGGTGAAGGACGGCAAGGGCAACTACGCGCATACGGCATGTGCCGAGAAGCACAAGAACGCCAAGCAGGGCGAGACCGGTCGATCCAGCCCTCCCGCGGGCGGATCACAGGGGGAGCCGGCGGGGACGATGGCGGCGATCCTGTCGGACATTGATGACAAGGACATGATCGGCGGCGAGCACTCCTGCCAGGGGTGCGGCTACCCGATGGAAGACGACGCGATGATCTGTTTGCATTGCGGGTTCAATCGTGAAACGGGGCGACAGTTCGGTACGAAGGTTGCTCGCGATCCGAACAAGCCGACGAAGAGCGGAGCGGCGCTGAATATTGGAGCAACCGCGGGTGGTGCTGCGTTGGCACCATTTTTTCCGCTTGCGGGTGCGTGCGTCGGCGGGTTGATCGGCGCGGGTATCTGGGGCGGTATCGCATACCAGTTCAACATTGAGTTTGGATGGATTGCGATCCTGGTCGGTGTGCTCTGCGGTTTGGGTGCGGGAATTGGTGCTCGTGGTGAGGGTGGTGCCATCGTCGGTGGCATGGCCGCGCTTGTCGCGATTGGTTCGATCTCACTTGGGAAGTACATGGCGGTGACATGGGCGGTCGACGACATGTTCGACGATGAGATGTTCGGCAAGCGGACAGTCGAACAGATTGATGATTCGATTGCGCTGACCTATGTCGCGGACGACATTATCCGAGACTATCTCGATGCCGGACGCACGATCGAATGGCCGAATCCGCAGATCTTTGTGGATGCGGCAGTTTGGCCGGATGATTTCCCTCAGGATATCTCGGATGAGACATGGGATATTTGGGATGAGATGGGGTTCACTGATAAAGCGACGCTGCGACGCCAGATCGCTGAAGAATACGGCATGCGTTCCAGGGATGTCGATGACGACTGGGCCTTGGAAACGATCGCGTATGGCCTGTGCATGGAGCGGATCGCTGAAGACAAACCGCTTGAGTGGGAGAACGCGTACTTACCGTTGGATGTGAGTGTGTGGCCTGAGGACTATCCCGAGTCGATCCAGACACAGGCTGAGCAACGCTGGGTGGCGATGACCGCGGATGAACAGCAGGATTATCGTGTTCAGGTCCGAGATACGATCAATGTGAACCTGGGGCGTGACGGTGCGATTAGCCAAGAAATCGTGAAGGATGGATTCGTCCAGAGTTTCATGCACCCGTTCGATCTCTTGTTCATATTCCTTGCTGTGGGCGCGGCGTATAAGCTCGGCGCAGGCGAATGATCTGATCACTCAATCGTGATCTCGATATCCAGACGCACGGTCTGCGGCTGCATGCATGCCTGATCGGAGCAGGGCTGGAACGAAATACCCAAGACCGGATCGCCTTCTGAAGCCCCGATGCCCGGGGCTTTTTCGATGGCGACTTCGAAGTCGAGGGTGCCGGTGTGGGCGTTGAACTCCCCCACTGTTTCCACGCCCATGGGCTGCCCTTGGGGGTAGTCGGCGTAGACGGCGATGCCCTGGCCCGAGATGAGCCCGACGCGCATGGGGTAGAGGGATTTGGCGGCCTCGGACTCACCCGTATCGGCGGCGGCGATGTGGTAGCCGTCCTCGATCTGCAGGCGGACCTGGAAGGTTGCGGGCGCGTCATCGGCGACGGTAATCGCGTCGGTCGAGACAAGGACGGCGACGGGTGACTTGGTGCGTTCGAGCGAATCGGAGCCGTCGTTGGCGGCAAAGTCGATGAGTTCGTGGTAACGATCGCGCCTTGCGAGCATCGTGAGCAGGGCACGGGTGGAGTTGATCGTGCCCAATGGGTGCTCGGCGAGCGTCGCGGAGATCGATTGCAAGAGCTTGGCGGCACGCTGGGCGAATCGGGGCTCGCCGGTGCGGTGGGCAAGGGTGATGAGTGCGTGGAGCATGACGCCCGATGAGCCGGGTGTGGCGCCGTCGTGGAGCGAGCGGGTGCGGACGAAGAGGTCCTTGGCACTCTCGCGGGTATCGAAGTAGGTGCCCGAATCGTCGGCGAAGAGATCGTGGGTTTCGTCGGCGAGGGCGATGATGTCGGCGAGCGGGAACTCGTCGGCGGTCGATGGGTTCGCGTTGAGCGTGAGAAGCGCATCGAGCAGGTGCGCGTGGTCCTCGAGGAGGGTGGGGATCGCGCTGGTGCCGTTGCGGTGCGTGCGGAGGCGGGTGCCCGAGTCATCGCGCATGGTGTTGAGGATGAAGCGTGCGGCGCTCTTGGCAGCGGTGATGTAGTCCTCGCGCTCGAAGACGCGACCGGCTTCGACGAGCGCGGGGATGAGCATCGCGTTCCACGAAACGAGAACCTTGTCGTCGAGCGTGGGTTGCTTGCGCTGGGCGCGGTATTTGAGCAGGGTGGTGTTGATGGTGCCCAGGTGCTCAAAGAAGGTGGGCGCGTCGAGTTTGTGGCGCTGGGCAAAGTCCTCGAAGCGTGAGGACAGGCGGAGCACATGCCGACGAGGCTCGTTCGGGTGGTGCGGGTCTTGAAAGTTCGGGGATGCGTCGAGCCCGTAGAGGTCGATGGCGAGCGGCAGCAGATCAGGATGATCGGCGAGGGCTTCCTCGAACTCGTGGCGGGTCCAGAGGTAGTTGAGCCCTTCTTTGCCGTCGACTTCGGCGTCCTGTGCCGAGTAGAACCCGCAGACGCCAGGGTTGTCGGGGTCGGTCATCTCGGCGAGGCAGTAGTTGAGGGTCTGGCGGGCGACGCCGGCGTAATAGTGATCGTCGAGCACTGCGGACGCGCGGGTGTAGGTGCGAGCGAGCTGGGCGTTGTCGTAGAGCATCTTCTCGAAGTGCGGGACGGTCCAGAACTCATCGACGGAGTATCGGTGGAAGCCGCCGGCGATCTGGTCGTGGATGCCTCCGGTGGCCATGGCGTCGAGGGTCTTCTTGAGCGCAAGGTCGATGGCGGACTTGGTGGCGCTGTCGGCGACGGGGCGCATGTCGAGGAGGAACTCGAGGAAGACGGGCTGGGGGAACTTGGGTGCGCCGGAGAACCCGCCGTTGGTCTGGTCGAGGCGTTGGAGGAGGGACGCGAGTGCTTTGGTCAGGTGGGGCTCGCCGACGGGGACGGGGCTGGTTGTCGCGCTGACCTGCTCGGCGACAGCGTCGGCGAGGGTGTTGGATTGCTCGATGACCTCGTCGCGTCGATCGATCCATGCCTGGCTCAGTCCTTGAAGGACATCGGGGAAGGACGGGCGGTTGTGCATGGGTTCGGGCGGAAAGTAGGTCCCCGCGTAGAACGGCTTGCGGGTGTCGGGGGTGAGGAAGACGGACATGGGCCAGCCGCCGGAGCCGGTGAATGTGGTCGTGGCGGCCATGTAGATCTCATCGAGATCGGGGCGTTCCTCGCGATCGACCTTGATGCAGACGAACCGGTCGTTCATGAGGCGTGCGATGTCGGCGGACTCGAAGGACTCGCGCTCCATGACATGGCACCAGTAGCATGTGGAGTAGCCGATGGAGAGGAAGACGGGGACGCCTCGCTGGCGGGCGAGCTCGAAGGCCTCGTTGGACCAGGGGTGCCAGTCCACGGGGTTGTGGGCGTGCTGGAGGAGGTAGGGGGAGGTCTCGTCGATGAGGCGGTTGGTGTGGGGAGAGGCGTCGGGCATTGGGGATGGTACGCAGAGGGGGCAGAGATCGCGGAGGGCGCAGAGAAGAGGGTTGAACACGAAGATCGCGAAGGGCACGAAGTATTTGTGGGTGGCCCTCTTTGTCCCTCCCCGCGCCCCGCGGGGAGGTGCCCGACGCAGGAGGGCGGAGGGGTCTTGGTGTGCGTGGGTAACTTAGAAGCCCCCTCCGTCACGCGAAGACGCGTGCCACCTCCCCGCGGGGCGCGGGGAGGGACAAAGAGGATGCCTGCGAAGAGCTCACAGCCGCTCGATCTCGACCCCGCCGGGGATCGAACGCAGGAACGACTTGCCGTAGCCGGTCTTGAGTACGCGCGGATCGAGGATCACGACCTGACCCGTGTCGGTCGCGCTGCGGATCAGTCTGCCGAAGCCCTGCTTGAACCGGATGACGGCACGGGGCAGCGCATCGTCGCGGAACGGGTCGCCGCCGGATTCGCGGATCTTCTCGCCGCGTGCTTCGACGATGGGACGATCGGGCGGGTCGAAGGGCAGACGGGTGATGATCACATTCCGCAGCGCGCTGCCCCGCACATCGACGCCCTGCCAGAAGCTCGCGGCCCCGAACAGCACGCCCCGATCGTGATCGCGGAACTCGTCGAGGATCTGCGTGCGTGAGCCATCGCGCCCGTGCACCCACACCCGCATGCCCAGCGATTCCAGCGGCCTGCGCAGGCGGTCCGCGGTGCGGTGGAGCAGCTTGTAACTGGTGAAGAGCACGAACGCGCCGCCGTCGGTCGCGACGACCTGGTCGTGCACACGGGAGGCGATCGCGTCGTCGAAGTTCTCTTCGTTGGGGTCACGGTTCCGCTGATACCCCGGGCTGGGCACGGTGGTATCGACGATCACCCGGACCTGGCTCTTGTAATCGAAGGGCGAGCCGAGTTGGAGGGTCTTGGCCCCCTCCGCGCCCAGGCGGTTGAGTGTGTGGGCGAAGGCGGTCTCCGCATGCTCGGGCTCTTCGTCTTCGCTGACCTGACGCGTGGAGAGCGTCGCGCTGGTGAGAACGACGGAGCACTCCTGCCCGAACAGGTGTTCGCGGAGGAGCGGGGCGACCTCGATGGGCGAGCAGGACAGCGTGACCTTTGGGCCTCCCCGACCGGTGCCCTGCGTCGATTCGACCCAGTAGACGCAGTTGGGGAGGGTCTGCTCCAGCAGCGCGTGGGCGTGGTCGCCGATCTCGGCGGCGCGGATGGAGTAGGCGTTGAGCTCGAACTGGTCGGGCTCGCGGGTGACGATCTCTTTGAGGCGCTTAAGACGCACCGACAGGTCGTTCATCGCCTGCGACAGATGGTTCTGAATCAGGTTGGGCTCGCGCATGCGCCCGTTGACGAGCTTGCCGGAGGTGCTCAGGCGGTACAGGTCATCGAAGAACCCCTCGCACACCCGCCGGGCGTGGTCGACGAGCTTGTGCGCTTTGGCGATGGGTTCCATGTCGCCTGCCTGCAGGGCGATGTCGCTCAGGTAGCCCTTGCCGGTCTTGGCGTTGTAGAGCTGGTTGAGCAGGAACTGCACCCGCCA
>DDGE01000031.1:0-19623 GCA_002337545.1 Phycisphaerales bacterium UBA1910
CGCCTGCAGATCCGAACGGACGCGGCGTTCCGGTTCGAACGCGGGATCGACCCGCGATCCATCGATTTCGCGGCCCAGCGAGCCGTCGCGCTCATCTGCGAAGTGTCCGGCGGGCAGCTCGCGGAGGGCGTTCTGTCCGAGGGTGCACCGCTGCCCGAAGACAAAGCGATCTCGCTGCGCCCCGATCGCTGCGACCTGCTGCTGGGCGTGAAAACCGAGCCATCCGAGATGGCCGATCTGCTCAATGCGCTGTCATTCAAGACCACGATCGAATCCGACGGCACACTCAGATGCATCATCCCGCCCCACCGCTCGCACGATGTCACCCGTGAGATCGACCTGATCGAGGAGGTCGCCCGCGCCCGCTCGCTGGCGGTTATCCCCGTGCAGGAGACCCTGCCCGTACGGACGCGCGAGCCGCAGACGAGCGAACGCGCGATGAGCACGATCGCCCGTGCCCTCACCGGGCTTGGGTTCTTCGAGACGATCACCTTCTCGTTCACCTCACCCAAGAATGGTGAGCTGTTCCAGCGCACCGGGACCGATCTGGTCGCGGTCGACGACGATCGACGCAAGGCCGAGCCCACCCTGCGTCCGAGCGTGCTGCTCGGGTTGCTGGGGTGTCGCCACGCGAACCAGAGCGCCCGCACCTCCACGCCCGGCGGGATCCGCCTGTACGAGCACGCCCAGTGCTTCGCACAGAAATCGGGCACCCGCGAAACGCAAGAGCACCGATCGCTCGCGCTACTCATCGATGTCCCGTTCGAAGGCAAAAAGCCCAAGCACGACGACATCCAGAGCGCCATCCGCGTCATGCGAGGCTCAATCGACACCATCGTGCAATCCGTGTTCGGACCCAACGCGACGACACTCGTCGAACCCGCAAAGCCCGAGCACAAGGGGTACGACGCGGACGCATACGCACGCATCAGTGTCCGTCACGACGACACCACCACCCTCATCGGCGGGTTTGGGTTGATCTCCGACGCAGCGCTCAAAGCACACGAGCTCGAGCACCCACTCGTCGGCGCCGAACTCACCCTCGCGACCCTCATCGACGCGTACCCGCCCAAATCGCACGCGGAGATGCTCCCCCAGTTCCCCGGGATCGAGCGCGACCTGTCCCTGATCGTGCCCGAATCGACGCAATGGTCCGCGATCGAATCACTCGCAGCCGAGCTCGCGCTCGACAAATGCGTGGGTTGGGAGCTCGTCGGGATTTTCCGAGGCAAGCAACTCGGCGACGGGAAGAAATCCGTCACCCTCCGGCTGCGATTCCGTGATGACGAGCGCACCCTCCGCCACGAAGAGGTCGATCCGCAGGTCGATCTGTTCACGGAGAAAGCAAAATCAGCGCTGGGCGCGGAGATCCGCACCGCGGGGTAATCTCAGATTCCCGCGAACCTGACGAGTTCGGGCATCGTTTTGATCGATGCAAAGCACGATTTCTGCAAGAAGCAAGCGTTTTCGTGAACGATCGCGCCGGTTTCGGAGGCAGATCGGAACATTTCGTCTCGGCGTGCGGTATACGATCCGGCCGATAAAAGAACTCTACACCCTGTTTGTTTGGAATACATACGGGTGATCTTGACGGGTTGCGCGTGTTTGAGAAGCCGCGAATCCGTGGAAAAGCTAGAATACATACCGCTCAACGGAGTGCGTACATCATGGAGGACAACATGACATCGATGACCAGCGCCCCGTCGGCTTCGACCGACACAACCCCGATTGCGGATCAGACGGATCGCGCCCGTGAACCCATGATCTGGGTGAATGGGAAGATGCTTCCCAAGTCGGAAGCCTCCGTCTCCGTCTTCGATCACGGCCTGCTCTACGGCGACGGGATCTTCGAAGGGATCCGCATCTACAACGGCAAGATCTTCAAGCTGGGCCAGCACATGGACCGGCTCTACGAGTGTGCGGACAAGATCTTCCTCGATATCGGCGTGTCCCGTGAAGAGATGATCGACATCCAGCGTCGCTGCGTCGAAACCAACGGGATCAAGAACGGGTACATCCGTCTCGTGGTGACACGCGGGGAGGGCTCGCTGGGGCTCAACCCGTACCAGTGCCCCAAGGCCGGGGTGATCTGCATCGCGGACACGATCGCGCTGTTCCCGCCTGAGATGTACGAGTCCGGGATGCGTGTCGCGTTGGCGAATCGTCCGAAGACTCCGATCGCGTGCCTGGATCCGCGCGTGAAGACGCTGAACTACCTGAACAACATCATGGCCAAGTGCGAGGCCATCCACCTGAGCCAGAAGCTCGGGATCACCGATCCCAAGGACCAGCTCCTTGAGGTCATCATGCTCTCCACCGAGGGCAAGGTGTCCGAGGGATCGGGCGACAACATCTTCGTCATCAAGGACGGCAAGATCTTTACGCCGCCCAGCGAGGTCGGGATCCTCGAAGGCATCACCCGCCGATTCGTGAAGGATGAGCTCTGCCCCATGCTCGGCATGCAGGTCGAAGAGAAACTGTTCGGGATCGAAGAGGTCTACGACGCCGATGAGGTGTTCCTCACCGGTTCGGCTGCTGAGATGATCGCGGTCCGCGAGATCCTCACGCACGAAAACCTCGAAGTGACGGGCACCCACACGATCTCCGAGGGCGAGGGCCCGATCACCAAGGCGCTGCGGACCAAGTTCCGCGAGATCGTCACTTCGGACAATGTGCCCGAAGACTAATCCGAGATCGACAATCTTCTGAATACCAGGCAACGCCCGCAACTTGCGGGCGTTGTTGTTCATATGTTCATGCATGCAACTTACACACCGGATTGTCTTGATGTTTGTCGGCACCTCACTCGCGATCGCGGGGTGCGCCGGCTCCCGGAGCACGCAGAGCCAGCTGCCCAAGGGTGAGACACACGCTGAAGATCAGCACGGGCAGTCCGCGCTGCACAATCTGCACGCCCTGACGCCTGAACTGTATTCGGCCGCGGAACCCGTTGGCGAACTCGCCTATGACGAGCTTGCGGCGCTGGGGATCCGGACCGTTATTTCCGTCGACGGCGTTGCGCCCGACAAGGAACTTGCGCAACGCTATGGGATTCGTGTTGTGCACATCCCCACCACCTACGACGGGATCAGCGAGAAACAATCCAAAGAACTCGCGTACGCCATGGCGACCATGCCCCGCCCGATCTTTGTCAACTGCCATCACGGGAAGCATCGCGGTCCTGCTGCGATCTGTGTGGGTGCGATCGGATCGGGCGACATCACCAACGAGCAGGCGCTGGAGTTCATGACGATCGCGAAGACCTCTCCCAAATATAAAGGGTTGTGGAAGGCTGCGGAATCGGCCCGGGCGTTGAACGCGTCCGAGCTCCATGACGACTCGATCGTGCTTGTTGAGGCGGCCGTGATCGATGATTTCGTCGAGGGCATGGCCGAGCTGTCACGGCTGAGCGACCTGATCAACGACTGCGCGGATTATGGGTTTGAGGCCCCCGAGAACCATCCGGACCTGGCTCCGATCTCGCTCGCCGGGCAGATGCACAACCTGTTCCGTGATATGGAGGACGATCAGGAGACCGTCGAGGGCGGGCCCGAGTTCCTGCAGCTGCTCATTCAGTCCCGAGATCTCGCGTCGTTGCTCGAAACGCAGATCGAGCGTGACGACATCGATGGGGCGTACCGGTCGCTGCAGCTGCTGATGGAGTCGTGCAGCGATTGCCACAATCAGTTCGGGCGGAATGGGTGAGATCAGAACTCGATCTTCTCCGGCGGACGACGCTTTCGGATGCGGATGTCGCTGAAATCGACATACCCGTCGTTGATGCGGAATGCCCCGAGACCGACCCGGATGATTTTCGGCTCGCGATCTGGCTTCCAGTTCGGGATTTCTCCCTCGCCGACAAGCTGCCCGTTGATATATCCACTGACTCGATCACCCTGCAGCTTGAGTCGGATCCGGTAGGTCCCGTCCGCGTTGGCTGGTGGGAGCTCGGACTTGATATCCTTGCCGGCATAATGCCATCCGAATGTGCCGAGTTGCTCGTTGGGCCGAACGGAGAGGAAACGCATCTGATCCCATCCATCTGACTGTCGATGACCGCGACAGAAGTTGATCCCGAATGAAAGATGCGGCTCGAGTGCTCCCTCGTGCTGGACGGTGGCTTCCATCTCATACCAATAGCCGGTGATGAGATCCGCGACGAGCAATAACTCGTTGTCGGAACCCTTCATCGTTCCCCGTACAGTTTTGTTATCGATCCGCGCCCAATCACCCTCGTGTGTAATCCAGCCGCTCATCTGCTCATCGAAGCGCATGTCGATCCAGCCGGAACGCTCGTCGTAGACGGACCTCCACCGGAGCCCCTGCAGGCGATCTCTGAGCGCATCGGCGGCTTCGATATCATCAATCTCCACGAGTTCTGTGTACACCTCGTTCCAGACATCGATCGCGAGGTCGAGATTGCCCGCCTGTTCGTGCGCAACCGCTTCCAACGCCTTTGGCTTTGTCTGCTCCACGCTCAGTGGCAGTGTGATCGCGACGAGATTCAGGTCATCGAATCGCATCTTGCGCCTTGCGTAGGCATTGATCCCATTCTCGCACGCGCGGAGATGCATCGCCGTTTTTTCCAGGTCTCCGTTGTACCGGTACTCCAGGAAGGCGAGGATCGAGTGCTCGTAGTCCAGATCAGAATCCCAGCCAAGCTCGATGCGACGCTCGAACGAACGCATCACCGCTTCGATCGCGTCCCCCTCTTCCTCCCAGAACCAATCCGCGTCGCCGTAATCAACGCCGTAGGTCCACCATGAGCGTTCCAAACTCAGGAGCGCCTGGAGCCCAACCCCGTATCCTGCCAGATCGAGCCGCGCGCACCACTGAGCAAACTCGGCACGGGATGTGAGATCGCCGTGCCACTTGTCCTGGGTGATGTGGCGCATCGAGTCGTACACCGGGCCGTAGTCGATACAGCCGATCAGCGTCCGCCCGAACCATGTCCACCCTTCGCTCTGCCACATCGAGCCTCTGGGATAGACGCTCTGCACGAGGAAGGCCGGCGCCTGTGGGCAGAGGGGATCGATCTCGTAGGCTTTCTTGAGGTGCTTGATCGATTCGTCGAGATGATGGTGGAACGCATTGAACTCCTCACCGCTGACGGTGTACGCGTACCCACCGCCACGCTTGATCCAGGCGATCCGCTCCTGATTCACTCCGCGGACCATATGAAGAAACCAGGGATCGATGCCTTCGGTGTTTTCGAATGTGTTGTAGACCGCACCCCGGAGTCCCTCGTCCTTCACATCGATGTACGGGTCGACGAACTTATCGAAGAGGTACACCCGGGCCTTTGTGTCAAGCTCGATCGTGCTGAGCATGAACGCGACCTGCTCCATCATGAACTGATCGTCCGCGATATGGTCGTTCTCATCTTCGGCACGCTTGCGGTAGTCCGCGGAGGCGCCGCTCACACGGATCGGGGAGTAGCCTTGCGCTCGCATCTCCAGAATGTTGAGTCGCATCGTTTCCAGCAGGTCCTCGCGCGAGGTGTCCTGATCGAACGCCTTGAGGATCGCGTTATGTCGGAGGTACAGATCCTCGCTGTCGAGCGTGCAACGGGCTTTGAATGTCTCGTACAGCTCGGCGTCGAACTTGCCGCCGCCGAGATAACCCACGAACATGACTATGTCGGGGAACTGTGCGCGGACTTCTTCTTCGCTGAGCCCGAGCCGGCTTTGATATGATTCGAAGAGCGCTCGCTGCTCGACCTCGCACCCGCGCCGTTTGAGATCCGTCGTGGTGACGAACTCCCCCTTCTCAATGAAGGCTTCGAGCTCGGGCATGTGTGGAACCGGACCCGCGAAGCCGACCGAGCACAACACTACAAGAACCATGCATGCAATATATTTCATGCATGGAGTGTATCCGATCCTGTAGTGGCCGCCAGTATTTTCAGCTGTTCAGGTTCATAAGCACCTTGATTCCCTCGCCGGAGATCATGGTCTCGAACGCTTGCTCGAACTGTTCGATCGGGAACTCGTGGGTGATGATGTCGTCGAGCTCGAGACGCCCGGAGAGCAGAAGTTTTTCCATCTGGTACCAGGTGTCCCACATCCTTCGTCCGTTGATGCCCAGCACCGTGCATCCCTTGAAGATGATGTGCTTGTTGAAGTCGAAGTCAACCGTCCGCGCGGGGAGCCCGAGAAGGGCGGCCGTGCCGCCGTTGCGGAGCGCTCGGAACCCCTGATCCATCGCGGCGGGTGCGCCGGACATCTCGAGAAGCACATCGACCCCCTCGTAGGTTTCCTTGCGAACGCGTTCGATCCATGAATCATCGCGAGCGTCGAATGCTTCGGTCGCGCCGAGCTTCTTGGCCAGCTCGAGACGCGGGGGGTTGATGTCGGTGCAATAAATCCGGCTCGCGCCGGCGGCCCGTGCGACCGTCACGGCCATGAGCCCGATGATCCCGACTCCCGAGATCAGGACCGTCTTCGTGCTGACCCCCGCCGCCATCACCGTGTGGACGGCATTACCCAAGGGGTCGAGGACCGCGGCGTGTTTATCCGAGATGTCCGGGTGCAGTGGCCAGACATTGTCCTCCGGGACGACGATGTAATCCGCGAAGCATCCATCCCGATCGATCCCGAAGATGGTGGTGTCGCTCGCGATGTGTGCGTTGCCGGTGCGGGAATTGTAATCGACGCCATCGGTGAGGTGCCCCTCGGCGCTGACGCGTTGCCCGATTTTGTATTTCGTGACGGCTGCCCCGACCTTGTCGATCACCCCGACAAACTCATGCCCGGTGATGATGCCGACGGGTATGCGGTTGGACGCCCATTCGTCCCATTCCCAGATGTGACGATCGGTGCCGCAGATCCCGACCTTGGAAACCTTGATGCGGACCTCCCGCGGTCCCGTTGAGGGGACGGGGCGGTCCTCTCGAAACTCAAGCCCCGTGCCGGCGTGGTGTTTGATCAACGAACGCATGGTTTCGCGTGTTGAGGAGTCGGCGGTGGAGTTCTCAGTCGTGGGCATCGTGGTCATGCATGATCTCGTGGGTGGGAGAGAGGGTACAGATCGCCGCGGATGGGCGTCTGATATTGTCCCGCCTGTGCCCGTTGGGATCAATGAGCGGGCAGAAGATCACACTTGATCAAGGTCTTTCGTGCATCATGATTGCCTGATGGTCGTTGAGCGTGCAAGTTGGGGTGTTTCTGCACTTATCCTGTCGCTGATCGTACAATGATCGGCGTCAAACGATGGATTGACCCGATAAACCCTGTTTCGGGACCCGAATAGCCCAATTCCAGATCTGATTCATGAGCCGAGCCGCGAGCACATCCCGTTCCTTCTTTTATCTCGCCAATAAGTCGAGCGGTGGTAAATCTATGGGAATCCGCAATGCCCGCTCTGAGCGTGCGCTTGCGGAGATCCTCAAGAAAGACAAGCAGACCCTCGTTCGCACCTGGAAACTCCCCGATTGGGCGGGTTCCGAGGTCGAGATGTCGCTCAAGGATCACGCGGCCTTCGATGCTCAGATCGCCCAGTTGGTCTCGCGGGGCGTCACGCTGACCGAAGCGCTCGAAGTCGCGGCGGGGGTTGTCTCGAAGCCCAACCGGGATCGGATCGATCGTCTGCGTCATCTCGTGTCGCAGGGTACGAGTTTCGCCGATGCGTGCAAGCAGGTCGGGAGTTTCGATACGGTCACGATCGCGACCTATCGGGCCGCGGAGAAGACGGGCGATCTTGCGGGCGCGTGCGATTCACTCGCCAAGAGTGCGCGGCGTCAGCTCGAGGTTTCTGGCAAAGCCGCAACCCTGGTGATCTACCCCGCGATCGTGCTGATCCTCGCACTGGCCGCGGCCTTGGTGATGATCGTTGTCGTCGTCCCGATGATCGGCAACTCGCTGATCCGGGCGGGGCTCGAACTGCCCGCCGTCACACGCGTGCTGCTCGGGTTGGGCAACTTCCTGCAGGCGAACATCATCCCCAGCGCCGTGGGGCTGGTGCTGCTCATCATCTTCGCGTTCCTGTTCCGCTCGGCGCTGGTTAAGCTGGGGATCCAGCTGACCCGGCGTGCTCCGTTTGTACGCGATGTGGTGATGGAGCAGGAGCTTACGCGTTTCTTCGCGGTCATGTCCTCCATGTCGCGCTCGGGCATCCCGCTGGGCGATGCCCTCCATGTATCCAGCGCCGCCATCACCCACCCGGACCTGAATCGCGATCTTCAGCGGATGCGGCTTCGGTTGATTGAGGGCGGGGTGTTCCGCAACCTTGTCATGAAGGTCAACTCGCTGCCCGAATCGACCCGGCGTCTGCTTGTCGCCGCGGATCAGGGTGGCGACCTTGAAGACGCGTTCAACGCGCTCGCGGAAGACCATGCCGCGGAGGTGGATAAGAAGACTGCCCGTCTCATGGCGGTGCTCGAGCCGCTGCTTATCGTCCTGCTGTTCCTGATCGTGGGCACGATCATCCTCGCGATCATGATGCCCATGTTCTCGATGGCGGGCGGGGCACTCTGAGCCAACATATGTGAACCGACGCCCCACGCGGGCGGTAGAATGCAAGATATAGAACACTCAAGCGTTATGCACGCAATGACTTACGGGAGAATCGGATGACCACGACGAACACGAACAGCTCGCTCGATCAACGCATCGATGCCACGATCATGCGATCCTATAAAACGGCCCGCCCGGGCTTCTCGCTCATCGAGCTAACCGCCGTGCTTGTGATCATTGGGCTCCTGATGGCGGGTGCTGCGATCGCGGTACCAGGCTACCTGTCGCGTGCCCGCACCCGCGTCACGAAGACCTCGATGACCACGATCAAGACCGCGATCACCTCATATATGGCTGAGAACGCCGGCACCCCCCCGCAGAATATCAGCACGCTGATTCCGAGCTTCATCCAGGAAGGAACAGAGCTCGATGCGTGGGATCAGCCGTTCTATTACAGCCCAACGCACCAGAGCCAGCCGTTTACGCTGATCAGCTCGGGCCCGGATAGGGAAATCCAGACTTCCGACGATATCGATCTCTGGACGATGGATGTGAACGCGTCGCAGTAAGCGTTAAGCCCCGGCGAGGACCATGACCCACCCGCAGCGCCATCTCGCATTCCGCGCACGCCGATACCACACACGGCGCGGGGTCACCTTCCTCGAAGCAATGCTGGCGAGCGTGCTGCTGGCGATGGTGGCCTCCACCCTCGCCGGTGGCGTGTCGTTCATGAGCCAGTCGCAGCGCCGGATGGATCAGCGTCTCGGGGCCGCGGAACTCGCGAACCGGTTGATCCTTCAGCACATCGACGATCGCGATTCTCTCCCGGATCGGTCGCTCCCCATCGAATACGACATCGATCTCTACCGTTGGAGCATCGAGGAAGCGCCCGTTGAGTTTGTCTTCGACAACATGCAGGACGACACCGACGACGGGATCGGGTCGGGGGCGAACCTCTCGCGGATCAAGCTCATCAAGATCCGAGTCTGGCTCGGGGCGGAATCCGGCGGATCACGCTCGTATACCACCGAGGTTCCCAACTGTGAAATCACACGCCTGATCGACCCGCTCGCCTTCAACAACCCCGATTCGCTCAAGACCCTTCTGGAGCAACCCGGTGGGATCGAGCGGCTCTTCGAATCGATGATGGAGGACCTCGGCGGATGACACGCCCACGCACCTCCAATCGCGCCCGCGGCTTCACCCTCATCGAGGTGACCCTCGCGCTCGTCCTTTCAGGGTTGGTGCTGGCCGGCTGTCTGAGCGTGTTCATCGCGTTGCGGAATGCTGAGCGGGTTTTCGCGACCCGATTCGAACGGACCAACGAGCTCAGCATCGCGCACACCTCGCTGTCGCGAGCAATGCTGAGTCTGCAGATGAAAGAAGCGGACACCAGCACCGTGGTGCGTGCGGGCAGCGAAGAAGATCAAGCCGACGACGAGGAAGTCACGGAGCGCGATCGACTGATTCTGGAAACCGATTACACGGTCGAGCCCGACTCCTCTGGCTGGCAGCCGCAACGCCTCGAAGTCGTCTGCGCGACTCCTCCTGTGCCGCCGGGGCTTGCGTCCAACGCAGCGGAGTGGTACACGGCTCAATCGAAAGAAGAATCGCTCGATTTCTCCGCCCTGGACGGGTCTCAGGGCATCACCCGTGGCGTGTTCGAGCTTCGCCCGTCCGGTGAACGCGAATACATCATGGCCCAGCTCGGTCTCTCGAACTCCGGCATCGAGAGCATGAACGAGAATCTGCCCGAGCAAAGCCAGCTCCAGGAGCCCGAAATCCCCAGCTGGACCCTGTGGTGGCGTCCGATTCTGACTTATGAGTCCGAGCAGCTGCTGGAGGGCTACGGGCCGTTGCCCGACACCGTTGGGACCGAGGATGAGATCCGCGAGCGCCTGTCGGGCGCGGTGCCCCTGCTCCGCGAGATCGAACGCTGCGTGTGGGAGTTCTATAAAGAGGATGAGTTCATCACCGAGCACGCGGGGCTGGAGATGGATGATCTCCCGGCGTATGTGCAGTTCGAGGTGATCCTGACGAATCAGCAGTACGCGTCGTGGATGTTCGAGGTCGACTGGGTCCTCGGCGATGATCCCCTCGATGTCGCCACAGCCGCGTCGAGTTCCGAGACCGACACCGTTGACACCGGCGATGTCAACACGAACACCGGCAACACAAATGGCGGTGGCGGCGGCGGCACTGGCGGTCGCCCCGGCAATGGGAACAACAACGGCAACACCGGCCCGGGCGGGAACCGGTTCGATTTCTCAGACGATTCATGAACCACCCGAGCGACACATCCCGATCCGACCGACGCGCATTCGCGTTTGTGATGGTGATTCTGCTCCTGCTCGTGGTCTCGATGGGGATCGGGTTCGCGATGATGCGATTCAGCGCCCAGTCCAAGACCGTTGCCCGCCAGGTCAGCAAGTATCAGGAGCACCATCTCGGACGCGGGCTTCAGGAAGCGATCGGCGCATGGCTGCGACAGCAGAACGGGCGAGATCTGTACGAGGTGCTCGAGCCCGAGACCGGGCACGCGATGGATATCATTCTCGCGGATGGGTCCGCGGTTGCGGTTTTCCTCCTTGATGCGCAGGGAGCGGCGCTCTCGAACCTGACCAATCAGAGCGACACGGTCATCGAGGAAGGCGGACTGATCCTCCGCAACCTCGCGGCGAGCACGACCGAAGAGGAGTACCTGCGTGAGACGCGCCCCTTCGGACCGTTCACGATCAGCATCGCGTCCGCGAGCGATGTGGTCCTGGATGCCGCGGCCCGTGTCGTGGCTGGCTCTCAGGCGGACCGGTTTATCTCCGAGTTGTTTTCGCTCCGAGACAACCCGGAATCGATCTCGCGAACAGAGCTCACCCAGGTCGCGACCTCCGCCGGGCTCGATTCGCAGCAGCGAGCAGCGATCTTTCGGGTTTTCGCCACAGATATTGAGCTCTGGGCCGTCGTCATCGAGGTCCGCGCCGGTGGCGGGGTCCGTCAAGGGGAGCTGATCGCCCGATACGGCGGGGTGACAAACCTAAGAAGCAGTAGCAGCAGTCAATCAGGCAATCCAACGGAGATCGGTGCGTTCATCACCTGGAGAGAGCTCGACCTCGATGAGCAGTATGATCTCTCCGAGCTCTACTGAGCACACCCCGTGCGGGTCACCTAGACTCCCGCTGTTGCCGGGGAACGCCCGATCCTGATCGGGCACGGCATTCGAAATCCCGACACGAAACAGGGGTGGATAGTGGAATCCGCCCGAGGCATCAGCCGATAAAAAGCGTACAGAGACGACCAAGACCCGATTCGAGATGAAGACATGAGCAACCCACTCACACGATCCCAAGCAAAGACATGGACCATCGGCGCTCAGGCGGGCGCCCTGATCTTTGTGCTCGGGGGTGTCGCGGTTGGCATGGGCTTCGTCGGCCCGTCCGAGCATGAGCAGGGGACGACGCTGCAGATCATCCGCGCCAAGGAGTTGCCCTCGGGTGGCGACACGGCGGGCAAGAACGATGAACAACGCGAGATCGATCCGAATCGCTCGATCGATGTCGACACGATCGGGCTTGCGGAGCGGCTTTCGCTGCTCGACAACGCACCCCAGATCACACCCAAACCGATCGAACCGACAACTGAAGACCCTGATGACGGGGGAGACGAGAACAAGCCTACGGTCGATGACGCGAATCTCATCCGGCGTGTGAAGTACATCGGGTTCATCAACTCGAGCAAGTCCCAGCACGCGTTCATCCGTATCGATGGCAAGCAGCGCATTGTTTCCGTTGGGGACACCGCCAAGGCGGGCGATGATCAGTTTGAGGATGTGAAGATCTTGCGCGTTACGCCGGACTACATCCGTGTCGGCGATGATGTGGGCAACGCGGTGATCGAACTCGCTGACAAGTCGGGCCCGGCCGTCACGATGGTCAACGGGACAGAGCTCGAGGTTGTCGAATCGGAGACAAAGAGCGATTCGCTCCTGACCGCTGAGGAAGAGGCGTACATTGCATCGCTCCCCGCTCGTCAGCAGCAGAACGCACGGCGACGACTCGAACGCGAAAAGCGTGGGCTCTCGCCCGAGAATGAGAATCGGCGTCCTACGCCAGAACCACTCGTCCGCATCCGTGGGAACGCCGCGGAGAATAATCAACCCGCAGAGGTTCGGCGCCGCCAGGATCGACGCAACGATTAAACACCCCATGTACCTGTCCATGATTCACCCAGACGCGAGCGGACCCATCCATTGAGCGATCGCCTTTGCTACATCCGAAGAACTGATCGCGGGATGATCCTGCGTGGTGTCCGGCTCGTCGGCGGCCATACCGACGACTCCTGGGTCGTCGATCCGGGCGCGGACACCGAGCTCATCCTTGAAACAATTCAGGAAGCATCCGAATGGGTGAAGCAGCGGCTCGATATGGGCACGAACAAATCGCTCCATGCGATTGTTCTCGATACCGATGGAGCCGCCTGCACCTGGGTGAAGCCCGAGGACGCGGACCCGCACGCGCTGGACGCGGTGGTCTCTGATGGTCCCATCGAGCACGATCCTGACGATCTCGAACCCATCGAACACAGCGCGCTTGGCGATCGGCTCCCCCGCCTCCCACGCGAGATGGATTTTCAGCCGCTGAGCGAGGACCAGACCTCGACGGGGTCACGACGCGGCGTGCTGGCGATCCCCGATGTGCCCGGACGCTTGCTCAAGGACACGCTCGATGCCGCCGGCATTCGCCCGGGGAAGTTTTCCAGCATCTGGCATGCACTGTGCACGGCGTGGGACCCGGGGCTGGACTCGTCTGCGAGCGCTCAACGGATCGTCAGCTCCGACGCGCCGGTCTGTGCGGTTGTTGCGATCGACCCCATCGATTCGCGTCTGATCTGGTCGTGGTCCCGCGAGGGCGAGCTGATCTGCGCCGGCTCGGCGCGGCTCCGGCGGGTGCACGGCGAGCATGAACCACGCGTCATGGTCTGGAATTCCGATGTCGCCCGACTGGCGTCCGATTGGCTCGGCTGGTCATCACAGCTGGGCGTGAGCCCGTCGCGTGTGATCGTGATCGGGGAACCGGTGTGCCCACCGGTATCACCGGATGACGAATCCTCAGCGCTGGAGATGCCCTACGACGCGGCCCAGCTCGGCGCGGCGTTGACCCAGCGTTGGCCGGACGCCACGCTCGATCTGATGGGCGAGCCCGACCCTGTGGGCGCGACACTGCAACGAATCGCGCAGCGCGAGATGTCCGTTTCGCTCGCATCCATCGAGGGGCTCGTCTCTCGTCCGACGCGGGCGCACCGGTCCATGTTCCGTTGGGTGGGGCTGGCGCTGACTGCCGCCGCGTTCGTTGTGTTCCTGCTCTCGTGGCAGTTCATGTCGCGTGCCAATGCGATCAAGGCCGACACCAAGATCATCAGCAGCGATAAACGAACGATGCTCGGCGACTTTGATTCGAACCTCACCCTGTCCCGTGCCCCCGTCCTCGATTTGGAATCACGCCTCATCGAGATGACCCGCGCTCAGGCACCCGTCGAGCTCCCGCTGCCCAAACCGATGCTCGAAGCGATCGAGACGGTGTCGTTCGTCATCGGCACGCCCGACATTGATGTGACGAAAATCACGGTCAATACTCGGACCGTCACCCTCGCGATCAATGTCACGGACATCGCTCAAGCGGAGCAGATCCTGGGCAACCTCCAGTCGATCGATGACGACCTGCTCAACTGGCGTTCGACGCTCTCCCCCACGCCGCGTGGAGGAAACATCCAGGTCACGCTTCTCGCGGATTGGACCGATGGGGAGGAAGCAGAATGAGCACACTCGACGCACGCCAAACCCGCCTGAGCGCCGATGATCGCTACGAGCTCGCATCCCGTGCGCAGAATCAGCAACGACTCAACGCGCCCAAGCATCTGATCGTGTTGGGCACGCTGTTGCTCATTGTGTCGCTGATCACGCTTATTGTCGCGTGGCAGACCCAGGCCGCCGCAGCGGACAGCAACCAGCGTACGGCTCGTGAGATGATCCGGATCGAAAACCTGATCATGGACATCACACGCCTGCAGGCGACGCAGAGCACAAACCCGGACGGCGGCTTGCTCGATCCGTTGCCCGACATCCTCTCAACACTCGACAACCTGGGCAAGCGTGCCGGGCTCGAATCCGGGATCGGGCTGCCGCGCAATCAGAGCGCTAGACCCGAGGGGGACGCGATCCTGCGCTCGTACCCGTACAGAAACATCCGTGACGCTTCGCTTGAGGATCTGCTCAACTGGGTGCGTCTCGCGGAACAGGAGATCCCCGGGATGCATGTCCGCGAGATCTCGATCGAACCCCGGACGACGGCGTGGTCCATGGATGTGGTGCTCGCGCGATATGAACGCAAGCCCTAAGGAGAACCGACGCGATGAACGCGATGAAATACCCCATGAACACTCGTATTACCCGCTCGATGCTCGGCGTGTGTCTGATCGGCGCGGGGCTCACGCTCAGCGCGTGCTCAAGCAGCGCACCCAAGCGTGATCGCTCGTCGAACCTCGAAGAGATCGATCCGTCGATGCAGGTCCTGCGCCAGAACCGTGCAAAGGCACGCGAGCACTACGCGACCGCGACCAAGCTCTACAAAGAGGGCAAGCACGACGAGGCGCTCGAGGAGTATCGCAACGCGCTCGAACTCGACGACCAGCTCTACGCGGCGTGGAACAACATGGGCCAGCTGCTCATGGAACAGAACAACTACGCCGACGCGGTCAGCGCGTTTCAGATTGCAGCCCGCATCGAGCCCACAGACCCACGCCCGCTCTACAACACCGGCTTGGCCTACCAGCGTGTGGGCTGGGCCGCCGATGCGTTCGAGAGCTACCAGAAAGCGCTCCAGCGCGATCAGTACTACCTCCCCGCGATGCGCGGGCTCGCACGCAGCGCCGAGATGCTCGGCAGAGGCGATCGGGCACTGCTCGAAACCATCAAGCAGGCGCAGCTTCGCGAGACAAACGAACTGTGGCGCGACTATTTCCGGGTGCAGTACAACCGCATCGAAACGCTGGTTGAAAACCGCTGATATCGGATCCGATTCGTGGGTTACAGTCGCTCGGCCGCGAGGCTCGCGAGGGTACTGCGCTCAGACTTCTGGAGCGTGATGTGGCCGACGATCCCCAAGCCGCGCATCTTCTCGACCGTGTAGCTCAGCCCGTTCGATGACGAATCGAGGTATGGGTGATCGATCTGCCCGATGTCGCCCGTGAGGATCAGCTTGGTCCCCTCACCGATACGCGAGACGATTGTCTTCACCTCGTGCGGTGTTAGGTTCTGCGCCTCGTCCACGATCATGAACTGGTGCGGGATGCTGCGCCCGCGGATGTAGGTCAGGGGCTCGAGCACCAACCGCCCGTCCGCGACAAGCTTATCGATGCGCTGTTCGGTGGTTTTGCTCTCCGCGTTCTGGTTCGGTGCGCCGCGAGTGGACATCAGGTAGGTGAGGTTGTCGAAGATCGGCTGCATCCACGCGCCGAGCTTCTCGTCCTTGTCACCGGGCAGGTATCCGATGTCGCGTCCCATGGGCATGATGGGGCGTGCGACCAACAGCTTGTCGTAGCGTTCCTCCTGGAACACCTTGCACATCCCCGCGGCGATCGCCAGCAGGGTCTTGCCCGTGCCGGCGCTGCCGAGCAGGGTCACCAGCTTGATCTCGTCGTCGAGCAGCAGGTCCAGCGCCATCGTCTGCTGCACATTGCGTGCGACGATCCCGAAGGTGGGCTTCTTCTGCGAGGCGACGGGGATCAGGTGCTCCGTATCAGCGAGGCGTCGCGCGAGACCCGAGTGCGCCTCGTCTTCGACATCACCGAGCACGACATACTGGTTCGGGGTGAGTTCGCGAGTGTACACCTCGCCGTCCGCGTTTTTGACCTGCAGATACTCCTCGAGGTCTTCGACCGCGAGCATGCGGTCGCGGTAGAGCGTGTCGATCTCGGCGCTGGACGATTTGAGCTCGATGAACCCTGTGTACAGCTTGTCCGCGTCGACCTGCTGGTTGAGGAAGTCCTCCGACCGGATCCCGAGCGAATCGGACTTGATCCGTGCCGCGAGATCCTTGGAGACAAATGTGACACGCTTTTTCTCGTGCTTGAGAGCCCATGCCGCGGCGATGATCCGGTTGTCTGGCTTGTCTGCCGACAGGATCGCGGGTCGCTCGTGATCGTTGATATCGATCGAGAGCGTTCCCGTTGCGCCCCCGGCCTGGCTGCCCAGTTTGGAGAGCGGCACACCCTCGGTGAGCTTCCCAAATCTGCGAAGCCGATCGAGCGAGCGGATCGCGGAGCGTGCCGAACGCCCAACATCGTCCTCGCGGCGCTTCATCGCGTCGAGTTCCTCAAGGACGGGATAGGGGATCACGACATGGTTTTCCTGAAACACAAAGAGCGCGCCGGGATTGTGCAGGAGGACATTGGTATCGAGCACATAGAACTTGGGTTCCTTGTTGCTCGGGTTGCTCTGCTGCTCGGGTGCCGGCGCGGGGCTGTCAGGCATGTCGTTCGTATTCCTCAAAGATGAATGGATCTCTCTGGGCGCAGTATATCGCGGCCCGATCGTTTATGTGCGATGATTAGACGAATGCGGCGATGACGAAGAACAAACCCGCGCCGATCGCGAGCCCGATTTTGATAAAGATCGAGATCGTCCGCCCGATCGCGGCACCCGATCCCGATTTCATGGAGTCCTTCCATGTCATCTGCACGATCGAGCGTTCAACCATGAGCGCCCCGGCGCCCGCGCCGAGGATCCCCCCCAGGATTGTGCCCAGGATCGGGATGGGTATGAAGACGGTCCCGAAAAGCGCTCCGAGCATGGTCCCCACGATGGCGCCCATGGCACCTCGCTTGGACCCGCCGAACTTCTTCGCGCCAGCCGCGGACGCGACGATCTCCATCGCTTCGGAGACGATACCGATGATCGCGAGGGTGATGACGGCCTTGCCGGAGATGATCCCGGGTTGCCACCACCAGCACACCCCGGCGCACAGAACCATGAACCAGATCCCCGGAAGCGCGAGCACGATCATCACCAGACCCGAAAGCCCGGACAAGAACGCGATCGTCGCGATGACCCACATCTCCCAGCTCATGTGAGCCCCTCCGCCCGGGATAGGTTACGCGTTGCTTGAATCGTCGTCTTCACTCGTTTCTTGAGGTTCGTTGGGCGCATCTTCACCTTCTTGGGAGGGGAAGGCCTGCTCTTCCATCGCGAGGACCCAGTCCTCGATCAGGAGACGCTGGTAGGTATCGATCTTGACCTCTTGCCCGCCGAGGTTGGTGTGCGTGTCTTTGATTTTCAGGAACACGATGAACTTGTCCCACTTGCGTTTATCGACCTCTTCGAGATCATCAGGCGTGATGCTCGCCCCTCCCGGGAGGGTGAGTGTCATCGTGGAGTGTTCAAAGGTGTACTTCCGCGACGCGACTCGCATCATGTGCACGACCATGATGAGCGTTACGGTGTAGCACACCCCCATGATCAGCCATTGCGACATGAGATCGAATGCGCTGAGCGGCTTGGGATTCGTGGAACTCGCGGACCATTTCTCACGCAGCGCATCGAGCTCACGCTGAGGCGATTCGATCGTGGTGTTCTCCGCATCGAGCATCCCGACGATCTCGAGCGCCTCGAGCCATTGCAATCGCGCGTTCTGCATGGAGGCACGCTTTGAGCGGGATGAGCTCGGGTTCCCGGCGTCCTGACGGTTCTGCGCCAAACGCTCGGGCGCGTTGAGCCGTTCGAGCTCGGCGTGCGGGTCCGTCACGGAGGTATCGCGAAGGAAGATCCCGAAGTCTTCCTCGTCGGCCTTCTTGGATTCCTCGAGATATTGCCACTTCGCCCAATCCGCGAACTTCTTGCCCCGGTTCGGATAGACGCTCGTCGCGTCCCAGAGTCCCCAGCATCCGACAAGGAACACGATCAGGGCAATCACCCCGAGTTTGAACCGCCATCTTGGGTTCAGCGGAGCTCTTTGGACATTGGGTTCAGTCGCCGTGGTATCACTCATCGGAACTATCACTCCCGCGTGGATGGGTCGGGTCATTGGTATGCAACGATAGCGGTGTCGCTAACGCCATGATATATGGGACGATATCGGCTCAGCGTGCCCCGAAATGGGACAGAATCGCGGAAATCGACCGGGAATCTCCCTTGATCAGGGATTCATGGGATCACTTGCTGGGGTCATCGACCCGGTTCAGGGCCGCCGCCCACCACATGGCGGCTCGCTTTTCGCCCTCATCGAGTTTCATCAACCCCGTGTACCCCCCACGATCGACACGCTTGGCAGGGATGCGCGGGTATCGACGCCCCGAGAGAAGCGCAAGGGTAAGGAAGCGCGAGTGCTCGGCTCGAAACCGAGTGCCCGCGTCGAGAACTTTTTTTCGTCTGAATCCGTTCCAGATCATCGCAAGGTATTGTATCTCGGAATGTTGCGTTCGCCACGAAAACCCCGTGGCGTGTCCCCTTGGCGTGGATGGGTGGGCGATCTATGATGCTCGTTCACGACCCGCTCTGGTCGATGCCCGGGCCCGATGCACGGGTGGCCCGTGAACCTGGTCAGGGCTTGACCGCAGCAGCCATAAGCGGCCGTCATCCGGTGCCGTCGGTGTCCTGGGCATCGACCAGGGCGGGTTGTGTGTTTTCCTCGACAAACTGGCCGGATCCGCGCTCCCGACGCATTCGGCCTCGGGATACACTCATTCCATGGCCTATACCGCCCTTGCCCGCAAGCATCGTTCACGCTCATTCGACGAAGTCGTCGGACAAGCCCCCATCGCCCGCACGCTCAAGGCCGCGATCGATTCAGACCGCGTCCATCACGCCTACCTCTTTATTGGGACACGCGGGGTCGGAAAGACCTCGATGGCGAGGATCTTCGCCAACGAGCTCAACAATCCAGAGCACAAGGACGACATCGCCGACGCGATCTTTGCCGGCGGCGACACCGATGTCATCGAGATCGACGCGGCATCCCACAACAAGGTCGAAGAGGCCCGCGAGCTGATCGCCAACAGCGCGTACCGCCCGTTGCGGGGTCGATACAAGATCTACATCATCGACGAAGTCCACATGCTGTCCACGGCCGCGTTCAACGCGCTGCTCAAGACGATGGAGGAGCCGCCCGAGCATGTGAAGTTCATC
>DDGE01000031.1:19824-36302 GCA_002337545.1 Phycisphaerales bacterium UBA1910
CTGATCTTCACACTCGCGCGGCTCGGGAACGGGTCGATGCGCGATGCGCTCTCGCTGCTCGATCGGTTGCTGGCGGCCGGGCAGAAGAACCTCGATGTCAAGCTCCTCGAAGAACTGCTCGGGCTGCCTGAGCGTGAGCTGCTGAGCGACCTCATCGACGCGATCGCCCAGGGGGACCCCGCGACCGTGCTCAAGAACACCGGGGCGCTGCTCTCCACCGGCGTTTCGGGCGATCAGGTGCTCGGGTCGCTGCTCGATCGGTTCCGTGATCTCATGGTCCTCGGCTCGTGCGGCAAGGACACGGACCTCGTTGAGCTCTCCCCCGAATCACGCGAGCAGGAACTCGAGCGTGCGCGTCAGTTCGACGCGGCCGGGCTCGTGCACATGATCGCGCTGTGCGAATCGGTGCAGCGGGCGATCAAGTCGTCCCCCGCGCCGCGGGCGCTGCTCGACGCGTGCATGGTGCGCCTCGCGATGACGGAGAAGATCGCGGATGTCGCCGCCTTCGTCAAGGCGGGCGGGAACGCGACCTCGCAAGGAGCGCCCGCGTTAAAAAAAGCGTGAGGGCGGCTTCGGCGCGGGTGCAGTCGCACCCCGCAACGCCGGCGTCGCCCAGCTTCAATGAAACGCCCAAGCCCGCACCCAACCGGGCGAATCTACCGGGGTTCAAGGACCCTGCGCCATCCGGCAAGCGCCGCGTGACGCCCGAGCCGGTGGAGTCAAAGCCGACACCGGCACCAGAGCCCCCCAAGCCGCAACCGCGGACACCGACTCCCGAAGAAGTGGAGAACGATCCGCTGGTGAAGACCGTGCTCGATGTCTTCGAGGGCGAGGTCAAACGCGTGCATCCGAAGAACAACTGATTGATCGAAGGGATACCCCATATGTTCGGCGACAAACTCAAAGCCATGCAGGCGCTCGGCTCATTGATGAAGAACAAGGAGCAGTTCGCGGAAGCGGGCGAGCGACTCAAATCCAAGATCGACGCGATGCGTATCGAGGGCGAGGCCGGCGGCGGCGCGTGCCGCGCGGTGGTCAACGGGAAGATGAAGCTGCTGGACCTCACGCTCGACCCGTCCCTGCTCGCGGGGATGGCCGTCGATGAGAAGACCCGCGACCTGGCGACGCAGTTGATCAAGGATGCGATCAACGACGCGACCGAGAAGGCCCAGCGTCGCGTGCAGGAAGAGATCTCCAAGGAAGCGGAAGAACTCGGGCTGGGCGATCTGGGCGGGCAGATCGGCGGGTTCCTGAGCTGATTGATACGAGCCGCGACCGTGAGGGAGCGGTCTTAGTCTTGGAAGCGCATCGGGGACCGCTCCCTCACGGTCGCGGCTCGTAGAGAGACACATGGTCACCCTGAAACCCATCAACCACTTCACGAGCATCCAGATCGACCGATCCCCCGCTCCCGCGCTCGATGAGCAGGCGGAGGCCCGGGTCGATGCCGCGTGGCAGGATCTGTGCGCACAGAACCTGCGATACTTCAACGGCGACATGCTCGTCTTCGATCGATATGACGCCCCGTCCGGTGTGGTCACGACGCATGTCGACGAGTACAAGCGCCACGCCGTCCGCGACACGATCGATGTGGGCATCTCTCTGCTCGCCGTCACCGTGGTGGTCATGCTCGATGATCGGGTCCTCATCGGAAAGCGATCGACCCAATCTCACCGATACGGCGGGCTCTGGGAACTGGGACCCAGCGGGGGGATCGATGTGCCGGATCGTGGGGACACGATCGATCGCGAGGGGCTCCTCGCGGAAGCGGTCCGCGAAGTCGAGGAGGAAGCGGGATTCGTCCCGGAGGTAGTCCGCCACGATGTGGTCGCCCTGATCCACGATCACCTGGTGGGCTCAACAGACCTCGCGGTCGTGATGGAGATCAAGGCGCCCCAGTCGCTCCACATCAACTGGGAGTACGACGACACCCGGTGGCTCAATCTGGGCGAACTCGCCGCGTGGTGCGCCCAAAGACCCGACGAGATCATCCCCACGACCGTCGCACTCGCACGGTTTCTTCATCAGACTCACCCCTGACATCGGCTACCATACCCCCATGAGCAGCGACACGGCCGCCCAATCCATCGCGTCACAGCCCGTTGGCGCGTTCCTTGAAACGCTCGCGGCGAAGGTCCCCACGCCCGGCGGCGGGGCTTCGGCCGCTATCACCGGCGCGACGGCCGCCGCGACGGCGGCGATGGTTGTCAGCTACTCGCTGGGCAAAAAATCGCTCGCCGAGTGTGAGGAGATGAACCAGAACGCGATGGCGCGTCTCACCCGCGCCCGACTCATGTTCCTCCAACTCGGCGACGAGGACGCGGAGGGTTACGGGGCGCTCAATGCGCTCTGGAAGCTTGAAAAGGACGACCCCAAGCGCATCGAGCAGTGGGACGACGCGGTGAAGGGGGCGATCACCCCGCCGCGGGCGATGCTCGCGTTGTCGCTCGAACTGCTGCGTTTGTGCGAGAAGCTCGTTGATTCTACCAATAAGCAGCTCAAGTCCGACCTGGGGATCGCGGGTGTGCTGGGCGAGGCCGCCGCCCGCTCGGCCGCGTGGAGTGTGCGGATCAATATCCCACTGCTCCCGGAAAACCAGCAGGATGAGCTGCGCCAGACGGTTGATGTCATGCTCGAGCAGGCGCGGACGCTGTGCGTATCGATTGAATCGAGGTGCGCGTGATGAGCAGCTTGCCGACCAACCAAACCCTCAGTGCCGAGGGGACGCTGGTCGATCTGAGCACCGATCCGCGGATCGCCGGGCTTGAATCGATGCTGCGTGATGTCAGCGCTGTCAAGGACCCGGCGAAAATGCTCAAGGCGTTCGGGCCTTGGGTTGGGCAGCGATTTCCGCGCGAGGCTTTCATCAGCGTCTCCAAGCGTGACCTGCCCGTGGGCAAGTACAAGCTCACACGCGTGATCACGAATACAAAGGATCCGATGAAATCGCTGCGTGATGAGAACGCGAGCGATCCCTGGCGTCAGTGGATGGCCCTGCCGACCTATTCGGGCGGGCTGATTGGGCGGATTATCCAGCAGGATTCGCCCCAGATCTTCACGAGCGTCGATTTCACGCAGGACCCGGTGCTCGGGGATGTGCTGGGTGAGGACGCTGCACGCGTCCGCGCGGTCTCCGCGATCCCGTCCTACGACGACGGTGAGGCGCTCAACTGGGCGCTGAGCTTCCACACCCGCACGGACTGGTCCGACTTGGATACCTTCGTCGCGGGGCTGCTCGATGTGAACCTGATGGGCACCGCGACCCGGAATCTCGTTTTCCGCAAGCAGGCCGAATCGCTCAACGCCCAGCTCATGGAGCAGTTCGAGCAGGTTGCCAAAATTCAACGCCAGCTGCTTCCGGACCAGAACCCCAAGCTCGAGGGGCTCTCGCTCTCGACGAGCTATCTGACAAGCAATATCGCCGGCGGGGACTACTACGACTATGTACAGGGCGACGACGGACGCTTCGGCATCGTCATTGCGGATGTCTCGGGGCACGGCCCGGGGGCCGCGACGGTCATGGCGATGCTCCGCACGATCCTGAGTTGCTACGGCGATCTGCGCAAACGCGACAACCAGCTGGATGCGAACGCGGCGAACATCGCTCGCTACTGCAACGAGAAGCTGGTGCAGTCGAATCTCAACGGCGAGTTCGCGACGGCCTTTTTCTGTATCATTGATCCGAGCACCGGCCACCTCACCTGGACCCGCTGCGGCCACAACCCCCCGCTCCTCCGTCGTGCGGACGGGGCCGTCGAGCAGATCGATAGCGCGGCGACCCTTCCTCTTGGGATCACGAACGATCTTGAGTTTGATACCGACTCGTGCACCATGCACCCGGGCGATACCCTGATTCTGTACACAGACGGGATCACCGAAGCGACAGCCAACCGCCCGGCCCATGAGTTCTCGATGCACACAGACCAGCGCGATTCCAAGGCCGAGCAGTTCGGGATGCAGCGCCTGATCGATTCGCTCGACACCTGCACAGGGAACCCCGAGTGCGCGATCGATCATGTCCACCGCGCCCTGTTCAAGTTCACCAACCGGTTGGATCGAGACGACGACCAGACGCTCGTTGTTATCCAACGCAACCCCGAGCAGAAACCATCATGAGCGGCAAAGTCCCAGCACAGGAATGGTTCGATCGGCCCGATCCAACAGGCAAGACCGATACGGGCGAGACGGGGTTGCGATTCACCTGCACCCAGTGCGGCAACTGCTGCACCGGGCCCACCGGATATGTCCTCTTCACGGACAAAGAAGCGGGTGCGATGGCAAAGGATCTCAAGGTCACCAAATCCGAGTTCTACGAGCAGTACACCCGCGACACGATCGTGGGACGGTCGCTCAATGAGGTTGAGACCGGGTACGGGTACGATTGTGTCTTCCTGACCCGCGATGAGAAGACCGGCAAAACCGGCTGCAGCGTCTACGCATCCCGCCCGGAGCAGTGCCGGACCTGGCCGTTCTGGGATTCGAACCTGACGAGCAAGCGTGCCTGGGCGTCCGCGTCCAAGGGATGCCCTGGGATGGACTCGGGAGAGCTCCACCCCCCCAAGCACATCCGGATCACACGCGATCGCGTCCAGATCTGATGCGGAGCACCTGAAAACCCCGATATTGAGTAGAGATCACCGTTTTGGTGGCCCCCCTGTACCTGTTACGCTCGGCGACGAACAATACCCCCTCCATGGACGCCTTCTGGACATATGCGAAAGAGATGCTCCGTATGCGGGGATTGCTGATCCTCGGTGCGTGCTTTGCGCTGCTTTCTGCGGGTGGGGTTGGCGCAGGGATCGCCGCGCTGGGGCCCACGCTCGATATTCTGCTTGACTCCGAGTCCGGCGGGCTCCGCCAGTTCGCCAACGACAAGATCGCTCAGGACGATCACGGGTTCTTCGCGATGCTCTCGCCCGAGCAGATCGCGAAGCTCCCCGCGGACCCTTTCGACTCCATCGTCCTGATCATGGGCGTGCTCGCTGGGCTGACGATCATCGGCGCGCTCGCGAACTTCGGGCACCAGTACATCGCGTACACCGTGGTCCATACCACGATCGCGCGGATCCGACGACGCGCGTACGGGCAGGTCCTCAAGCTTCCGCTCAAGACCATCGTCTCGGAGGGTCCCACGGACGCGATCTCGCGGATCGTCAACGACACCGAATCGCTCGCGGCCGGGTTCGTCGCGATGCTGTCCAAGGCCGTCGCGCACATCCTCAAGGGCATCGTCGCGCTCCTGGTCGCGCTCCTCACCAACTGGCAGCTCGCGCTCGTCGCCCTCGTCGTGATGCCCATCCTCGGCACGATCATCCGCAAGCTCGGCAAGCGCATCCGGCGTGCATCGGGCAAGGCACTCTCGAGCAGGGCGGACCTCTATCGCGCCTCGACCGAGGCGCTGCAGGGGATGCGGGTCGTCAAGGTCCACACCACCGAGCGGTACGAGGCAGGGCGGTTCGGGCGGATCAACAAGGAAGTCCTGCATCAGCAGATGAAGGTCCGCACCGCCCGCGCGGTGGCCAGCCCGCTCGCCGAGCTTATCACCATGTTCGCGCTGGGCGTCTTGACGCTCGTCGCGGCGAAGTTCATCCTCGACGGCACCCTCGACAAGTCCGAGTTCATCACGGTTCTCGCGGCGCTGGGGATCGCGGGGGCATCCATCAAACCCCTCTCGGGTCTGATCAACGACATCCAGCAATCCGGTGCGGGTGCCGATCGGCTCCATCGCCTGCTCAGCGCTGAGCCCGAGCCCGGGCATGAACCCCGCCTGTCCAAGCTCGCGCGGCACCGCAACTCCATCCAGTTCGATACCGTACGCGTCATCTACCCCGGCGCGACAACACCCGCGATCAACGGTGTCTCCCTCACGATCAACCACGGCGAGACCGTCGCGTTCGTCGGGCCCAACGGGTGTGGCAAAACCACCCTCCTCTCGCTCATCCCGCGCCTCTTCGATCCCGACGAGGGACGCGTCCTCATCGACGGGACGGACATCTCCCGCGTCCGGGTCCGCTCCCTCCGCAAGCAGATCGGCGTCGTCACGCAGGAGGTCGTCCTCTTCAAGGGCTCGATCGCCCAGAACATCGCGTACGGGAACCGTCACGCGACGCGCGAGGAGATCGAGCAGGCCGCACGCGACGCGCGCGCCATGGAGTTCATCGAGCAGCTCGACGACGGGCTCGACACCCCCGTGGGCGAGCAGGGACTCACCATGTCCGGCGGGCAGCGCCAGCGCCTCGCGATCGCCCGCGCCATCCTCCGCGACCCCGCGATCCTGATCCTCGATGAAGCAACATCCATGATCGATGCGCACTCCGAGAAACTCATCAACGAGGTGCTCGACGAGTTCTGCAAGGATCGCACGAGCCTGATCGTGGCGCATCGACTCTCCACCGTGCTCAACGCGGATCGGATCGTCGTCCTCTCCGACGGGCAGGTGATCGATCAGGGCACGCACGATGAACTGCTCGATCGGTGCGCGATCTATCGCAACCTGGCGCGGCATCAGCTGATGGACAACACGGAAAGCGAAACCGCATGAATGAGCCCGGACCAGACGGCAACCTCGTCTTCAAGTGCGACTTCTGCAAGTCCGAGTGGGACATGCAGCGCCCCATGGTCGAGGGGCATCGCGGATCGTTGATCTGCGGGAACTGCCTCTCCATCGCGTTCATGGAGCTCGTGCACCTCGACACCGGGATCGCCCCGCCGCGTGAGCAGGCGTGCGTCCTGTGCCTTGAAAACGAACGCGACGGGTTGCACTGGGTGAGCCCCGTGGACGACCAGGTCATCGCGTGCCGTCGCTGCATCAAGCAGAGCGCCGGGGTCCTGCACAAGGACCCGGAAATGCCATGGAAGAAGCCGCCGGACCCGAGGCACGACGGCTGAACACACGCAACGGGTTGCGTCTGATCACGATTCGCCCGCGCACGCGTGCGCGGTCACCTTCTCGGTATCAAGGATGAACACGACAACCCACCAAGCGGATCGGGTGTCACACGCCTTTGCCAGTGTTCTCACTCAGTGCCCTGCCCGCAACCCGATGCGTAGGACTGCAGGAAGATCGACACATCAAAGAAGTTGAGCTCGCCGTTGAGATCGAAGTCCGCATCCAATGAGTTGGCAAGGTACGCAACCAGGAACTGCGAGACATCGAAAAAGGTCAAAGTACCGTCGTCGTTGAAATCCGCGAGACAATCGTCACCCGACTCACACTGGTTGAACAGCACCATGACCTCGTCGCTGTCATAGTTTGCGATCGCCAGGTCGGGGGATCCATCCAGATTGAGGTCGGCGCTCGACAGACTGAAAGGCCGCTCGCCCGCGGTATAGCGAAGCTGCGTGCCGAATGTCCCGTCGCCGAGGTTGATGAACAGGCTGATGTCATCGCTGTCGTTGTTGGCCGCGGCGATGTCGACGACACTGTCGCCATTGAAATCCGCGGCCGCCAATCCGTACGGGTATCGGCCGGCCTCGTACAACGATTCCGCACCAAAGTTTCGATCGCCCAAGTTCTTCGTCACGCTCACATAACCCGAAACGCAGGCCGTGACAATATCCGGCAAGCCATCCCCGTCGAGATCAGCCACGACCGATTCCCACGGAGAGGAAACCAACGGGAGATCCAAACGCCCGCTCATGTTCGCTTGGCCGTCGTTGAAACGAATCGTCAGTGTTGCATCTTGTTGGTTTGAAACGATGACATCCGGGTGTCCGTCAAGGTCGAGGTCCCCGATCTGGACATAGACCGGGCCGTCGCCCACCAGGTAGCTCGACTGCTGGGCGAACGCGCCGGCCCCATCATTGAGCAGCACCCAGAGCCGGTCACCCGATGCGGTTGTTGCGACGATATCGAGCGCGTTATCGTTGTTCATATCAACGACACGCACAGACCCGGGCCTGCCGCTGATCGGGAGCAGGGTCTTGGGTGCGAATGGATCGCTGTACACGATCGCGATCTCATCACTGTCAGCGATCGCGACAACCAGGTCGTTGAACCCGTCCGCGTCGAGGTCACCGATGTCTACGGATGTGGCCGCACCACTGAAGCTATACCCAAACTCAGAATCGAACCGTCCCGAGCCATCGTTGTAAAAAATACTTGCGTTCCCGTACTGACCGGTCACGAGCAAATCGGGCGCATCGTCGCCATTGAAATCCGCGGTCCGCACATAGTTCGGGCGATTGATCTGATAGGGATCGCCGGATTCGAAGCCCAATCCGCCTTTCCCCCTGAGGATGTGCAGATCGCCCGTGTAGTTGTTCGCGACGAGCATATCCAGAATCCCATCGCCGTCCGTGTCCGTGAAACGCACGCCAACCGGTTCGACGCCGACCCGGTGGGAGCCAACGAACGCATACCCACCGGAACCGTCGTTCTCGTAGACCCAGACAACCGACTCTTCACGGAGTGTCAGTCCCAGGTCGAGATCGCCGTCACCGTCGATATCCACCAGGTCTCCGGACATCTCGTAATCAAATGTGAGATACTTCCCTGCTTGGGTATAACCACCATTGCCGTCGTTCAGATAGACCGCAAACAAGGAACGATGCACAACCAAGAGATCTTCCAACCCATCGTTGTTCAGGTCCCCGCTCTTCATCTCCCAGACGCAGCAGGCCTCGAATTCAAGAGCAGTCGGATCCGCGTATGTCCCATCCCCGTTGTTCATGAATACTTCGACACCGACAGGCTGCTGCTGCTGGGCAGACACGATCAGTTCATTGAATCCATCGTTGTTCAGATCCGTCGCGACGATCGCATCCGGTGCACGAACCGTGTCATACACAACCGGAGAAGCGAACTCGCCCTGACCCGTACCGAGGAGAACAGAGACGACATCATCTGTGAAACTCGTCACCGCGATATCGAGGATCTGATCGTTGTTGAGATCCGCGACAAGGCCCTGGAACGGCGTATCGCCAACCGAATAGGTTCGTGTCACCGGGAACGGCGAGTTGAGGGTCACCCGCACCTGGCTAAACGAGGCATCGAAGATGATGAAGTCATCATTCCCATCCCCGTCGAGATCGGCCACTTCCATCTCGGCAGGGCGGCTCCCCGCTGCTACATTCGTGGACGGGGTAAAGGTACCGTCACCATTCCCGATGAGCACGCGGAGATACCCGCCAACCTCGATCGGGAGAACGATGTCGCGATGCCCGTCGCCGTTGAAATCACCGATTTCGACCTCGAAGGGTCGTATACCGACTTCGTACCGCTGATTCCCGAACACCTGGCCCTCACATACCTGCGCGTGCAGGTGCGAAACAGGAAACAGGTACAATGTGAGGATGGTGAGAATGATGCAAGGGCGCGATCTGCTGATCATCATGGATTACCTTATCAATGGGTCAGGCGTTCAGAACTCGAATCCTGATGATCATAAAGGCCCACCAGGAATCGTAAAGAAAAAAGCCCGGCATCCGGTCATTTTCCCGATGCAGAGCTTTCAGAGGCGCGTTCACTGAACACGCCTGATTGTAAAACGGTGCGGGTGGGATTCGAACCCACGGACCCCTTTCAGAGTCACTCGATTTCAAGTCGAGCGCCTTCAACCGCTCAGCCACCGCACCAATGGGTGAATCAGAGTCTATTCCACAACTCCGCTCGGGTCATCCAGACGCCAAAAGCTTCGATTATCGGCCCAAGAAAACAGGGTGCGATCGGGCGCGAGGATGCCAGTTCACGCTTGGGTATATATCCATATACCTGTACACTGGTGGCCCACATGCGGGGGATTTTGTATGCGTTTCAACTTCATGCTGGCTGCACTGATCACCATGGTCACGAGCTGCACTTGCGCCAACGCCGGGTTCATCCGGGTCGGACCCGATCCGGACGATGACTACGCCACGATCTCGGAAGCCATCGACAACGCGGGCAGCTTCCTCACATACATCTACATCGACCCCGGCGTCTACACCGAGAATCTGGTGATTCACGACAAACAGATCAGCTTCTACGCGGCTGGCGACGGAGAGGTCATCATCGACGGCGGCTTTGCCGACCGCACCGTGTTCATCACCGGCGACAGCTTCATCGAGTTCCGCTCGATCACCATCGCCAACGGGTTCACCACCGGGCAGGGCGCTGGAGTGTATGTTGGATCCAACTGCAATGTGTATCTCTCCGATTGTCTTGTGCGGAATAACGAAGCCCTGACCAACGGCGGCGGGGTCTCGGTGGTCGGCAGACTCTCCGCAACACGAACCATATTTCAACACAACTCTGCGACGATATTCGGCGGCGGGGTTCACCTGGAATCCATCTCCGATCCGGGGCTCCACGACATCACAGACTGCCAGTTCATCGACAACGACGCGGAAGATGGCGGCGGGCTCTCGATCCGTGAGCAGAGTTCCGGCCCAACCCTTCAGGGGTGTACATTCAACAACAACCTCGCGACTCGGCGGGGCGGGGCGATCGCGCTGCTCGGCAGCCCCACAAATACCGGTCGCCTCTACCCGGTCGGTTGTCTCTTTACGGAGAACGCCGCGGAGGAGCGGGGCGGGGCGATCTGGGTGTCGCAACTCGACCGGTGCATCGCTCGCAACTGCATCTTTTCGATGAACCAGAGCACGGGCCTTGGCGGCGCGGTCAGCGTGGATACCGAGTTCACCGCGATCGCGTGCACTTTCGTGACCAACTCCGCGGACGACCCGATCGGCGAGACCTTCCATGGGCGCAACAGCGACGCCATGATCCAGGTCTCGGGCTCGATCGTCCTCAACGACAGCCCACAGACATTCGCAGGAGACGGGGCCTTCGTGGTTGATCATTCGATCCTGACCGGCGCGGACACCACGCACCCCGATGACCCGGGCGTGTTTGATGCGGATCCCCGGTTCGTGGACCCGGACGGGCTCGATGCTGACCCGACCAACGACTTCGCGCTGCGGTCGGATTCGCCGGCCATCGACGCGGGGAACGCCCAGGCGGGCGAGGGGAATCAAGCGATCTACCTGCTCAACGAGGACTTCGCGGGCAACCACCGGATCTACAACGACCCCGATACGCCGGACACCGGCCTGAACCTCTGGGGGCGTGCCATCGACATGGGCGCCCATGAGTATCACGCGCCCGATGTCGAGGTGTGCGAGGCCGACCTGAACGGCGACGGTGTGCTCAACTTCTTCGATGTGTCTGTGTTCCTCTCCAGCTTCAGCGCGGGGTGCCCATGATGCATATAGAACGATACATGCTGATCGCGGCGATGATGGTGCTCTCGATCGTCAGCGGCGTGCAGGCCGACATCGTCACCGTCGGGGCCAACGGCGAGGACTACGCGACGATCAACGATGCGATCAACGCGACCGTGGACGGCGATGAGATCGTCATCTCCGCTGGGGTATACCCCGAGCAGCTGGCATTTCAGGATCAGAAACGGACGATCCGATCCGCAGGCAACGGCGAGGTCATTATCTCAGGGCAGAACGCGTACACACCGGTCCGCGCGGGCGGCGCCGAGTGCCACATCGTCCTCGATTCGATCACGATCCGCGACGGGTACAGCCTGTTCACCGCAGGCGGGATATCGATCCACGGCTCCGCGTTCGTCGAGATCGTCAACTGCATCATCGAAGACAACTACGCGGGCGAGCAGGGCGGCGGGATCTATTGCGAAGCAAGCGCGGTCATCCGCAACTCGGTGATCCGAAACAACATCGCGGGTGACGCGGGCGGAGGCGCCGCGACCCAGATCATTTCGGGTGAGGCACGCTTTATCGAGTGCGTGTTTGATGACAACCAGGCCGTCCACGGCGGCGGGTTCTCCTCCGCCGACATCGGCGAAGCGGTCTTCCTCGACCGTTGCCGCTTCACGGCCAATACCGCCACACAACGCGGTGGCGCGGTCGCCGTTCTCGGTACTGTCTCCGAGCAGGCCATCCTCACCGCGCAGTCGTGCATCTTTGAGCACAACGCTGCAGACGAGCACGGCGGGGCCGTGTGGGTCACCTACAACGACATGTTCAACGCCATCGCGTGCCTCTTCGCACGCAACGAGGCGCAGCTCTACGGCGCGGCCATCAGCACCGACGAATGGGTCAACGCGCTCAACTGCACCTTCGCGGACAACCGGACCGTCGCACCGGGCGTCCCCGATACCTTCAGCGGAAACCGGGCTGAGGCGTTCTTTGTAATCCGCTCAAGCATCATCACGAACGAACACACCCAGTCGTGGCGCGGGCAGGGTAACTTCGCGGTTCGCTATTCGCTGCTCCCCGCGGCAGACGACCCGGATGGCGGCGGGTTCGACAACATCCACGATGACCCGCTGTACCGCGACCCGGACGGGCTCGACGCGGACCCGGACAACGACTTCGACATCCTCGCCGGCTCACCCGTGATCGATCGCGCCAACGCACTCGAATCCTTCAACGGGATCGATTTGCTCGGCGTGCAGACCGATCTGCTCGGTCGCAACCGTCTTGTTGACGACCCGGATACGACGAACGAGGGGATCGTCATCTGGGACGGTGTCATGGACATTGGTGCCTTCGAATACAACCTCGAGCCCGCATGCGTCGCGGACTTCACCAAGGACGGCGTGCTCGACTTCTTCGATGTGTCCGCGTTCCTCACCGCGTTCAACGCGGGCTGCCCGTAAGCCCACGCGTCAATCCCGCGCCCGGGGCGTACGCGGGGCACAACCCGATCAGCACCCCGAGCATCGCCACGGACTGGGCGTTGATCTGCACGCAATCCGTCAACGACGCGAGCATCAACCCCACGATCGCCAGCATGGGCCCCATCGCGTACGGGCTCGCGCCTGGGCGGGTCCCCCACCGGTACGCGTTCACGAGCACGACCACCATCAGGACCACCCAGAGCACCCCGCCGACGATCCCGAGGGTCGCGAGGATATGCAGCGACGCGTTGTGCGCGTGCGCCCCATACGCCTGGCTCTGCGAGGCGCACCATTCTTCGTACGCACCCGTGCCGACGCCTTGGACCGGGTGAGAGCTGAACGCGCTGATCGCTTCCTGCGCCATCCGCACGCGCCTGCCCGAGTATGAGCTGTAATCCCCCGTCTCCATCTCGCGGAGTTCGGCGCGGGTCTCGTTGATGCGGATCATGATCGAATCGCGGATCACAAACCCCGTGACCCCTACGAGCACGGCACCGATCGCGCCGACGAGCGCGATGCGTTTGAATGGGACACGCCGAACGAAGAGCATGAACGCGACACCGATCAAGCACAGCAAGAACGCGGCCCCCCATGCACCGCGGGTCCCGGTTGCCAGCACCCCGATCGCGGATATGCTCAGCCCAGCGACCCCGACCCATCGCGTCCTGCCGGATCCCCACAACGCCGCGGGGATGTGCAATCCCATCGCCGCCACCAGGATCCCGCCACCCACGACCGGATGCCACCAACCCGCGATGCGTCCCTCGTGGTTCTCGACGAGTGATGCGATCGGTTCGATCCCGAACCCGTTCAACGCGTCGAGCACCTGCCCGAGCTGTCCCATCGCGATCCCGATGCACATCGCGCCGATCAGTATGGCCCGTTTCTCGATCAACGGGAACAGGAACCCGATCGCGAACAGCCAGCGGAGCGCCCCCATCTCCTCGAGCCCCTGCGCCCGATCCTCGGACCAGATCAGCCCAAGACCCATCCACGCGAGCAGCGCGATCGAAACAAGCACACTCGGCTGCCCGAATCCATGGATCCAGATCGGGAAGGTGTTGATCACCCGCACGAAGAAGAACACGAACAACGGGATCATCGCGATTTCCGTCATCGTGATCGGTCCGAAAAGGCAGATCAGACCCAGCACCCCCAGGATCAGCATCACCCGATCCCCGATCGCATCCCGACGATGCATGCGTTCAAATGCGGCGTCGCAGCCCTCTCGGTCAATGTACGAACCCGTTACGAAGCCGATACACGCGCTCAAAAACCCATCTGGACGCTGGGAATCGGGGTTGGAAGCGGCTTTGGGCATCTGGTCGCGGATCTCCGGAGCAACCCGGAATCCCGGGTTCGGTATGATACAACGGGCAGAATATGCAAAAAAAGCCCGGATCGGGGAGATCCACCCGGATCAGATCCGAATACATAGATGGTAAGCATGATTATTGTGTCGGAGGCGAGTGTTTCCGGACAGGAGTAGACCCATGGACGATATCCGCAATGTGATCCAACGCGCTGCACGCCGACTGTTCCTGATCGACCTTCTCGGGACGATCGCCTTCAGCGCGTTCATCGTCCTGTGCGCCCTCGCGGGTCTGCGTATCGCGCAGAAACTCTTCCCGACATTCGAGATCGATTGGATGCTCGCCGGGCTGATCGGGCTCGGCGCAACCCTCGCGATGGCACTGATCGCCTCGCTCGTGCGCCGCCCGGACGATGATGCTGTTGCACGCACGATCGACGAAAAAGCCGGGCTGCGCGAGACCATCTCCACGGCCCTCTGCGTCGACGAGAACAACGACAACTGGTCCAAGGCCATCGTGGGCGATGCCTCCAATCGCGCCAAGCGTGTGATCATCAAGGACACCCTCCCCATCGAAGCCCCCAAACGCTCGTACCTCCCGCTGATCGCGGGCACGGTGCTGCTCGGCGTCTGGTGGATCCCCGGCACAGACCTCATGGGGCTGCTCGAACAGAAGGAACAACAGCAGGCCAACGACCGACAGATGCAGGAAGTTCGCGCCGAGGTGGAGAACACCGAAGACCTGATCGAACAGATCAAGGCAAAGACCGGCGTCGAGATGGAGGCCTTTGGCGAAGAGACCGCGCCGGAACTCACACCCGAGTCCACCGAGTTCGTTGATCCTCAGGAGATCGCACGCAGCGCGATCAAGGAGCTTACCTCGCTCTCCGACAAGCTCGAAGAACAACGCAACGGCGAGGAAGGCGCAACCTTTGACGCGATCAAGGACATGACGCGCCAGCTCAACACCCCCAAGGACGGGCCGATGACGGAGATGGCGCGTGCGATGGCACGCGGGGATTTCTCCGAAGCCAAGCAGCAACTCGAAGACCTCGCAGAAGCGATCCAGAGCGGGGAGATGAGCGAGGAACAGAAGCAGCAGGCCGCGGAACAACTCGAAGCCATGAAGCAACAGCTCGAGCAACTCGCGGACAACCGTCAGCAGCTCGAAGAACAACTCAAGGCTGCCGGCCTGAGCGAACAGCAGGCACAGCAGATGGCAACCGACCCCGAAGCCCTCAAGAAGGCGCTTCAGGAGGCGGGCGCGAGCGAGGAGCAGGCCCAGCAACTCGCACAGGCAGCACAGGCGCAGCAGCGTGCATCCGACGCGGCATCTTCCATGGCCCAGTCCATGGGGCAGATGGCGTCCGGGATGCAACAGAACAACCCTGATTCCATGTCGCAGGGACTCGATTCCATGTCGGGGCAGCTTTCCAGTATGGAAATGATGCAGCAGGAAATGAACTCACTCGACTCCGCGATGGGTCAGTGCCAGAGCCAGCTCGCCAAGCTCGGCGAATGCTCCGGCGGCGGGCAGGGACAAGGTCAGGGATTCGGTCAGGACGCGAAGTGGGGCAACACGGGACAGTACGCCCAAGGGAACTCCCAAGGATTCGGCTCCGGTTCCGGCGGCCCGGGGCAGGGATTGGGACAGGGACCAGACGCCCAAGCGGCGGACTACATGCTCAAAAAGGAACGCGCCGAGGTAGACACAACCAACGATGGCCCGGTGATCGCATCGACGATGGTTCAGGGAACACAGATCAAGGGCGAATCCTCCGCGACCTTCTCCAACGCCGTCCAGAGCGCAACCACCCAGGCAGCTGAAGCGATCGAGACCAAACGCGTGCCCCGCAAGCACGAGAACGCGGTCCAGCACTACTTCGGGAAACTCGACAACGAGGCGAAGAAAGCAAGCGGCGAGTCTACCCCGCCACCGGCACAGGGCGAAGACGCAAAATCGGGCAACTGAATCAACCCGGGAGCATCTCATCGGTACCATGAGCCATGCAACGCATGGCTTTTTCTATTATCGGCGCGGCGCTCATCCTCATCGGGTGCGGACGCAGCGAGACAGACTCCGAAACCACAACCGGTGAGCCCCAGCGCGTCACGCTGTACACAAGCGTCGACGACGAGTTCGCACGCATGGTCGTCGCGCAGTTCGAAGAGGAGACCGGGATTTCGGTCGATGTGCTGGGCGATACCGAAGCAACCAAAACCACAGGGCTCGTCACCCGCCTCCAGAGCGAGGAGGACAACCCGACATGCGATGTCTGGTGGGCGAGCGAGCCCATGGGCACGATCCTGCTGGCGCGTGACGGGGTGCTTGAGCCCGGCGGGATGGAGGGGACGGTCGGCGAAGATTGGCCCAACGAGTTGCACGCCCAGGATTGGTCGTGGGTCGGGACCGCGCTGCGTTCACGGGTGATCGTCTACGCGCCGGGGCGTGTGGAGGAGCCTCCGACTTCGATGCATGAGCTGATCGACCCCAAATACAAGGGGCGAATCGGCATGGCCCGCCCACAGTTCGG
>DDGE01000031.1:36516-53212 GCA_002337545.1 Phycisphaerales bacterium UBA1910
TCTACGACGGTAACGCGTCGGTTGTGCGTGGCGTGGCGATGGGCGAGATCGATGTGGGACTCACCGATACCGATGATGTGTGGTCGGGGCAGGAGAACGGCTGGGATGTCGAGATCGCCAAGAGCGAGCGTGAGGCGACCGATATCCCACCCGCGAGCCGGTTCTATTTTCCCGTGGATCGGGTGATGATCCCGAACACGGTTGCGGTCATCAAAGGCGCGCCCAACCCGGATCTGGCCAAGCAACTGGCGGCGTACCTCACCTCGGCGTCGGTCGAGCGATTGCTGTACGAATCAACCTCCGGGAATCTGCCCGTGAATAAAGAACTTCGCGAGGAGCTTGGGCTCCCCAGTCTGCGGGTGGGATTCGGTGGACCTTCGAAGCTGCCCGAGTATGTGGGGGCCAGTGAGCTCAATCAAGCAGCCATGGACGCGTGCGAGCGGGTCTTGGGGCCATAACCAGAACTGGGTCCGGATATCACCCAAGTCTTCGGGCTCACCCGCGCATTCGTCACATGAACCAGATCTCGTATCGCGCTTTGGCTTGCACGAGCAATGCGTGGAAGCCGGCGCGCCGATGCTTCCTGCGTGACCATACAAACGAAGAAACTCGAATGGCAGTTCAGGCCCCGCGATCGCAAATCGTTTGTCTTGGGTGTGCTGATCTTCCAAGCAGCCATACTCGTCGCGGCAGAGTTCCTCGTCGACACATGGCTGCGTCATGAACTGACCCTCGCACCCGCCGTCGCGGATCGCGTGTTTGTCTTCCGCATCTCCATCGCGTTCTGCGTGTTCCTGATGACGGGCGTCATCCTCTTCCTCGCCTCCAAACGCTACAAGGACACGCTCGAACAGGCCAACGATGAACTCGCCTGCGAGATCACTCGACAGGTCTCAAGCGGGTTATCCAAACGCAACGCACTCATCTTCGGCCTGGCCAAGCTCGCGGACTATCGCGACACGGACACGGGGGCCCACCTGGAACGCATCGGCCTCTACGCTCGCGTCATCGCGGACACCATGCGCCCGAACCATGAAGAGATCGACGCCAAATGGATCGATCGCCTCGTCCTCGCCTCGTCTCTGCACGACATCGGGAAGGTCGGCATCCCGGATTCCATCCTCCTCAAACCCGGAAGACTGACGGACGAAGAACGCGCCACCATGCAGAAGCACACCCTGATCGGCGCGGACACGCTGCTGGCGATCCGCGCCAAGCTCGGCCCGGACGAGTTCATCGATATGGGCGTCGAGATCGCGCTGCAGCACCACGAAAAATGGGACGGCACGGGCTACCCATTCGGCATCGAGCGCAACGAGATCTCACTGGCGGCACGCATCGTCGCCCTCGCGGACTTCTACGACGCCGTCACCAGCAAGCGGGTCTACAAGGACGCCATGTCGCACGAACAAGTCCGCAACATGATCTGCGATCTACGCGGTACGCACTTCGATCCTGAGGTCGTAGATGCGTTTATGGAGAACGAACGCGAGTTCAACACCATCCGGGCGCACAACCAGGAGCAGGATGTCAACTCGCTCAAGATCATGGATCTGGAGTATGTTGCTCGCCAGTTCATCGATGAGCAAACCCAGATCCGCTACGAGGCCGCGGCCTGAACATCGGGCGATATACTCTCGTATGCCCGAAACCACGACACCGCCGCTATCTTCGCTCATTCAGGATCAGGTCAACGAGATCACCGAGATCCGGCGTGACCTGCACGCACACCCCGAGATCCTCTTCACGGAAGAACGCACCTCACGCGTGGTTCAGGAAGAGCTCGGGAAACTCGGGATCGTCCACAAGACCCACATGGGCGGGCGTGAACCCAACACCGGCTTCGGGGTCGTCGCACACATCCCCGCAACCGTCGACAACCCGGGCGACTGCATCGGTCTCCGCGCCGACATGGACGCGCTGCCCATCCCGGAAGAAAGCGACATCGAACACAAATCCACCGTCCCCGGCAAGATGCACGCCTGCGGGCATGACGGGCACACGAGCATCCTCATCGGGGTCGCCCGCGTCCTGATCCAGCTCGAGCACCGCCCCAACCCCGTTACACTGGTCTTCCAGCCCGCAGAAGAAGGTGGCGGCGGCGGCGACAAGATGTGCCGCGACGGCGCACTCGACGGCGATGAAGCAAACGGATTCGGGCCTCCGATCGCCCGCATGTACGGGCTCCACGGCTGGCCTGATTTCCCGCTGGGCACCGTCGCGACCAAGAAAGGCCCGCTGCTCGCCGCGACGGATACCTTCGATATCACCATCAAGGGCGTCCAGGGGCACGCCGCATACCCCCATCTGTGCGTCGACCCGGTCGTCGCCTCGTCGCACATCATCACCATGGCCCAGTCCATCGTGTCCCGAACCACGCGCCCCACAGATTCCGTCGTGGTCACCTTCGGGTCGGTCCATGCGGGCAGCGCGTACAATGTCATCCCCGAGACCTGCACCCTCAAGGGCACGGTCCGGACCCTCGACATGGACACCCGCGCCACGACCAAGACCCGGTTCTTCGAGATCGTCGAGCAGGGCGCCAGGGCCATGGGGTGCGAAGCGTCGATCCAGTGGAACGACGGGTACCCGGTGACCAAGAACGACGACGCCGAAGCCGAACGAATCGCGCAAGTCGCTGAAGAGGCAGAGCTTGCAAACGATTTCCAATGGGTTCCTGAGCCGGGAATGGGCGGCGAGGACTTCTCGTATTACGCCCTTCGGGTCCCATCATGCTTCTATCTGATCGGGCTGAGCGAGCCGGGTCGGGACCCGTATCCGGGTCTCCATACGCCGGGCTTTGACTTCAATGACAAGGCGATTCCGATCGGTATGGAGATGATGTGCCGATTGGCGCTATCGTAAAGGGCATTTCTTGCCGATGAACCCGTGAACTCCCCCACGGTTTCGTGGGTATATTGTTCATGCATCCCGTGTTGGGAACCGATGGAGTGAGTATGAATCGCACAGCGAAGAATATCGTGAAAACCACCCTTCTCGTCGCCGCCGGTGCGGTGCTGACCTTTTCCAGCGGCTGCCGCGTTGAGCGGACCACCGGTCAGCGTCACCAGGCGCGTGCGATCAGCACCATCCTCGATGCCGAGTCGATGCGTCTGAATCAGGAACCCCTGAGCGAGACGACCCTCGAGGACTACGCTCGACTGAACGCCATGTACCAGGACCTGCTGCACGCCGCGATCCGCTCTGGCGAAGCCGAGCCCCTGAGCGTCCAGGAAGCCGAAGACCTCCTCCGCGTGGTCGCATCGGAAGCCCGCATGCTCCCGGCCTACCAGACCTGGTCGCCCGAAGCCCAGAAGAACTTCGAAGAGAACTTCTGGCGTTTCCGCCTCAAGAAGTGGCAGCAGTGGCGCGGCCCGGACTACATCTACGAGTAAATCGTGGGTACCCAACCGAACCAATCAAACGACCGACCTCGTCAGGGGTCGGTTTTTTCTCGCTTGAAGCAGTTCGTGTTTCGAGGGTACTTTCCGCCCAAGGACTACCACAAGTATGTGATACATCAGACTCTCACTGGATTCGAAGTACAATCCCAGTCCAAGCCACTCTGGACAGTCGATTGGGAGAGCGTAGATCGAGTTGTCGCCTTCAAGCTTGATCGAGTGACTACCGACACGGTGTGCCTCGGCTTCCAACTCGCAGGGTATTCAGACCGAGTATGGTGCATCAAAGAAGACTGGGACAGGTTTCATGAACTCAAAGAAGCTCTTGAGGCTCACACCGATGGTGCCTGGCCAGGTATGTGGGGAGCTGTGATTCAATCACCATTCCTGCTCAACTGGACTGAGGTTTGGGAACGCGATAACGCCCCCAAGCTCAAGGAGAACCCCACGCTCATTTGGAACTCTGCACCAGCTGCGTCAGATCCAACCGAGTGAATCACGCGAATACAATCATCCGTGGCTGACGATCCAGATACGCCATTTCTTGACGAAGAACGAACCAGCTCAATCCTGCTATCGGAGTATTCACGACCGCCAGATGTGATTCAGTGGATCTGTGGTAAACCGGTCACACGACAAGCATGACCCTCTCAGTCCGGAACAGAGTTGGTCATGCGAACTTCACGATGAAATGAGAATACGCAGTTATCAAGTTGGGACACATTTGCCGCCCCTGTACCCTCGCAGTACACTTCATAAATGAACGACTCGGCATCCCAATCCCCATCCTCCGACAACCCTGACGCACCATCAACCAAGAAAAGAAAACGCTCCTTATGGAGAGGATTCTGGCTGACTTTCCTCGTTGCTTCACTCGCGTATGCATGGTACAGCTTCTATGTCCCTTCCAACGATGTTGCCTGGGCTGGCAACTTCACCTTGGCTCAGCAACGAGCAGCAGACTCAGACAAACCAATCATCCTGTATTTCACCGGCGAATGGTGTGTTCCATGCCGCATCATGAAACGACAGGTGTGGGCTGATCAAGAGGTCACCGCATTGGTCAATGATCAGTTCATCCCCGTAGCACTCGATGTCGATGATCCTGAAAACGCTGACCTCATGGAACGCTACAACATCGTCGGCCCGCCAGTCATAATTGTGACCGATATAGAGGGGAATGCGCTGCGATGGCAAGTAGGGGGAATGAGTAAGGCCGATTTTCTCGAGTTACTCAATCCATCGAATCCTGAATAAACAGCACACTGTTGCAGCTTCGCTCTCGGTGCCCCAGCTACCTGTTTCAAGCCCATATTCCTTCAAAGGAAGAATGCATTTGCAAAGGCTTTGGCGAACTCAGATGAAGAATCTACGATCCTGACAGCGGGGCTCGGCTTCGCGGCATGGAATTTGGAGCTTTTCTTTGCGATGCATGGCCACCGGATCGACAGGAAGGTTTTCATGCGACTGTTCCTTTCGTGTGGGATCTGATCGGGACTTCGAGACGAATACAATCATCCGTGGCTGATGATCCAGATACGCCATTTCTTGATGAAGAGGGCTTTGCACCGGCTTCCGACCCACCGCCCTGGGGAACGGAGACCAAGGTGGCGCGGTTGCTGCGCCTTCGCAACGAGGCCCGCCAGCTCCCGCCCAAGCCCGGCGTGTACCTGATGAAGAACCACAAGGGGTCCGTCCTCTATGTGGGCAAAGCGACCAAGCTCTGCGATCGGGTGTCGTCGTACTTCATACCGTCGACGGACCTTGGGCCTCGCAAGAACATGATGCTCGACGAGGTGCACTCGTTCGATATCTACATCACCGATACCGCGTGGGAGGCACTGCTCGCGGAGAACCGCCTGATCAAGGACATCAACCCGCCGTACAATGTCGCGCAGAAGGACGATCGCACCTACCCATACCTGATCGTCACCATGCGCGAGGACTTCCCGCGTGTGTTCGTCACCCGCAACCCCACGGGGATCAAAGCGGACGGCACAAAGGACCCGCGATTCAACGGCGCGACGATCCTCGGCCCGTTCACCTCGCCCAGTGCGCTCTATACCGCGCTCGATGCGCTCCAGGGCGTGTTCAAGTTCCGCACATGCTCGCTCGACATTATCGCGGACGACCCGAAGAACCGGTTTTTCCGCCCGTGCCTGCTCAAAGCGATCGGCAAGTGCACCGCGCCGTGCAATAACTCGATCGGGCGCGACGAGTACCGCGAGGACATCGCACGCCTCGTGCGGTTCTTCAAGAGCAAACGCACCACCGTCGTCAAAGAACTGACAGACGAGATGAAGCAGGCGTCGATGGAACTGGACTTTGAGAAGGCCGCGGTGCTGCGCGATCAGGTCGAAGCGATCCAGCGCCTCGACGAGCGCGCATCGACGAGCGATCAATGGCAGCCGGAGACCGAGATCGGGTACATCGATCCCAAGAAGGGGTGCGAGAGTCTCGCGCGGGCGCTGGGGATCGACAAGGGGATCCGGTGCGTCGAGGGGTTCGACATCGCGCACCTGCAGGGCAACGAGACCGTCGCGTCCAAGGTCTGCTTCATCGACGGACGCCCGTTCAAGCAGGAGTACCGGCGCTACCGGATCAAGACTGTGGCGAACCTGCCCGGCGGTCGCGCCAACGACGACTACGCCTCGATGCGCGAGGTCATCAGCCGCCGATATCGCAACGCCGGCGAGGGCAACGAGCTCTACCCCGATGTCATCATGATCGACGGCGGGCTCGGACAACTCCACGCCGCGCTCGAAGCCTTCGAGCAACTCGAGATCAAACCCCCAATGGTCGTCTCGCTCGCGAAGAAGGAAGAGCTGATCTACCAGCAGGGAAGCAAGGAGCCGATCCGGCTCGGACGCAACAACCCGGGCCTGCGCCTCCTGCAACAGGTCCGCGATGAGGCGCACCGGTTCGCGCAGCACTACCACCACATCCTGCGGCGGAAGAAGACGCTGGGGGAATGAAGAAGGGATCGGCCATCAGCCACTGGCCACTAGGGGAAGAGTGATTGCGATGGGTGGCCCGATGGAACCCGCAGGGTTCCTTCGGGAACGCATACCTTCGATCCCTGATCCCGAAGGAGACTGCGTCTCCATCGGGCCACCCGGAGATTTCAGAACTTGGGTGCCACTACTCGCGGCGCAGACGCGCAGTAGTGTCTTCCGAAGTCCGAAGAGCACTACTGCGCCTCTTCGAGGCGAGTAGTGGCACCCTGATAACTATGGTTCTCGTCGCTTCATCAACTCAGGTACTGCAAACTCGCACGCAAGGCACACGGACTGCTCAACATTGATGATCGCTTCGAACTCCTCGTTCGTGAGAAACCGCACGCTCCCATCCCAGAACGCGACGGAGGTGCCGTCGGGGTTGAGATCGACCCGCTCGTGGAGCAGGGGGATCTGGGCGAGTTCTTCTTGTGTGATGTCTTCAGGGATGCGTCGATCCGGCCAGGGGATGGGGACGATCCAGACGAGATCCTGAGTCTCTTCGGGTCCGAACAAGGGCTCGGGCCAGACTTGGTTCGTTTCCATGAGCGCTTCGCCGTACTGGCTGGGGTCTCGGAACACTCCGTCTTGGAAAAATGCTGGACCATGTAGAACGCTCGACACAACCGTGCGCATGCTTGCTTGGCGATAGACAATCTCGCGTTCGCGGTCCTTCTCCGGGATCCGAACAAAGACAAGCCACGACACAACAACCGCGACAATCACACAATCGATCGCGATTAGGATCACCCACTTCTTCATGCGGACCTATCCGATCAATGATGTGCTTCGGTTCCTCACTCCTCCACGCGCACGCACTTCATCTCGGCGCCGTTCTGGAAGAGCGTGACGCTCGATGCGACCCCGCCCTCGTCATCGAACGCAAACTGCAACTCCGCGGGCACGGCGCTGTAGCGGAAGCGATCATTGCCCGATTTGTCCACGCGGTAGGCGTTCTGGTTCGTCACGCGGGCGTAGAGCAGGTTGTGGGCGCTGGTGAAGGTGATGTCGAAGCCCCACTCGGATCGGTAGACGCCGACGAGGCGTTCGAGGTACGCGTCGTCGAGGCGCTCGGGCGCTTCGAGTTGCATCGGGTCGGGGTTCATCCCGATCAGTTCCTGCAGGAGCTTGGCGCCCGCGTTGGTCGTCGCGTGCGTTGCGCCGTTGGCGAGGACGACGACGGCCGTATCGAACGCGTGGTTGATCCCCATGTACGAGGAGTACCCGCCCGTCTGCCCGTTGTGCCAATAGGTGCTCCCGTCCATCGCGAGCATCCACCCGAACGCGACCTTGCCGTACCCGGTGTTGAACATCGTCTCGCGCGCGTTCGTTAACGACTCGTAGATCTCCAGCGAGTCCTCGTTGGTCTCGCGCAGGTTCTCCATCGCGAAGGTGATGAGTTCGGGCGCTGTCGCGGACCAGAGCCCCGCGGGCGCGATCGGGTTGGTGTCGCCCCAGCGTTTGACCGTCAGCCCGCCGTTGGTCGGCGGCGCGAGACGCGCAAGCTGATCATCGTTGAGCTCGATCGAGATGCTGGTCAGGCCCAGCGGCTTGAAGATCCGCTCCTTCACGAGCGCCTCGTACTCCCCGCCCGCGTTCCGCGCGAGGACGGTGCCGAGCGTGCCGACGCCAAAGTTCGAATACTCGAACCCCGTGCCCGGTTCACGATTCAGAGGCATCTCCGCATGGGCTGCATACATCAACTCCTCGGTGTACCCGTGGAAGGGTTGATCCGGATCGCTCGGCGACAGGTTCACCGGAATCGTCCCCCACCCCGATGTGTGCGTCGTCAGGTGCCAGAGCTCGATCTCGGTCCCGTCCGCGCCCTTGATGACCTCGATCCCCTCGGGGACGAGTTCCTGGAGCTTTGTGTGCTTGGTGACCTCGCTGCGTCGGATCGCGTCCGCGAAGAACACGCCGGTGATGACCTTGCCGATCGAACCGATCTCGTAGACCGTGTTCGTGTCGGGCGCTTGTTCAACATCGTAGTTCAGCGTCCCGATCGAATGGAAAGTCAGCTTGTCGTCGTGGTACAACCCCACCATCGCGCCGGGGATGAGCACCGCATCAATCAGCGGCTGAACATGCTTCTGCACGATCGCGTCGCGATCAATCGCATGATCCTGAGCAACAACAACGGACGAACAGAGGACAGCGGCGAGGGCAAAGGTGTGTGTGCGCATGCACGATGATACCGCCACATGCCCCTCGCGATGCAGGTTTACTCGTTGATCATCTGCTCGATCAGCGCCTCGAACCGCTCGCGCTGCGTTGTATACGCGTCGCCCGTTGCGGGCCCGGAGAACCCGGAGTACACCGCCTGCACCTCGTTGCGCTCGTTGAGGAAGATCAGCGTGGGGTACGAGCGGACGCGATCAAGGAACCCGAGAGTCTCGGTGGCCTTGGCCTTGTCGCTCAGCCCCGCGATCAGGATCTCCCAGTCCGACCCGATGTGCGCGTGGTGGCGTTGGACCTGCTGCGATGAACGCTCAAAGTCCTCCGTCACCTCGAACGCGAGCGCGACGATGCCCAGGTCGTCGCCGTACTTCTCTTTGAGCGAAACCAGCTCACGCCCCGCGTCGGAGCAGTTGGGGCACCATGTGCCGAAGATCTCGATGACGCGGGCCTTGGCGTTGGTGGCGTCGAGCGCATCGAGCACGCGGGTGGGATTCCCCTCGACATCCTTGAACACCGCGTCCGCGAGCGCCTGCTCGTCGGTGATCGTCGTCTGCTCGAACGCGTCGGGGAGGGTGGCGTCATCGTCTCGGACAGCCGTCCATGTTTCGTGGTGCCAGTTGCCGGACCAGAAGTCGCCAGCGATGGTGCCGTCGTCCTGCATCTCCGCGTGGAAGAGGAAGGCGTGCGCGCCGTCGAAGGTGGAGAGACGCATGAGGTCGCCATCAATACGACCGGCGAGATATCGATAATCGCCGGTCGTCGTCATAAAAGTACCCGTCGCGAGCTGCTCATCGTTAACCTCAAAGATCGCGACCGCGGGCTCGTCCGATGAGTCGAACTTCACCTTCCATCGCCCCGTGTAGTTCACCGGCTCATCCATGTCGAACCCCACATCATCAGGGAACGGCACGAATCGCTCATATGTATCCCACGACGAATACCAACCCAGATCTGTGACAAGAACAGGAAGCTCGTAGACCTTTTCTCCCCGCTGCTTCCGCCAGACCCCTTCGTTCTGCTCGGGTGCATGGTTGAGAAAGTCCATACCGATCCACCGCGTCCATTCCAAGATCGAGTCATACTGTTCGAATGGAACAGAACTCGTCACTCTGCTTCTGGTTGTGAATCGTGCAAGTCGATCTCGCCGGTTGAGCAACCTTGGACCAAAGTATTCGACTTGTGAAGCGTCTTCCGGGAACCGGATTCGAATCTGCTCCTCGCCATTGCGAATCACCCAGTACGATTTGTACTCGCTGGGTGTACCCTTTACGCCGAAGATGCTGCCTTCGTTTTCGCTGTACAGAATGAATGGCAACGCGCCGCCGGGCGTCATGATCTCCACGCGATACACCGCGTGTCCAATATCATCGGCCACCACTTTCGAGCCGAACCCAACAAGGAGACACAACGCAGCAATCAGCGAATGATTCTTCATACCTACAGTATAAGTTGAATCAGGTATCGCAGTGCAACGCCTTTGTCACACTTTCATCCCCACCGCCACCCCCTCGCGGATCGGCACGCAGAACGCATCAAAGTCCTCATCCCGCGTGATCAGATCGTTGAGGGCCGCCGCCCCGTCGCGATCGAGGTTGTGCCCGTCGGGGTCGTCGATCCACCAATCGCCGCCGCCCAGCGCGTTGTCGGCGATCAACAACCCGCCCTTGCGCAGCAGGCGCTTGCTCGCGGGGAAGTAGTCCGGGTATTCGCTCTTGATCGCATCGAGAAACACCGCATCGACCGCCCCATCGCCCAGATCGCTCAGCAGGTGCGGCAGCGCATCGAGCCCCGTCTCCTCGATCACCGTTACCTTGTGCGCGATGCCCGCCCGCTCGAAGCCCTCGCGGGCGATCCGCGCATGGAGCTCGTTGGGTTCGATCGCGTACACCATCCCATCCTCCGGCAGCGCCCGGGCCATCCAAGTCGTCGAATACCCGGCCAGCGTCCCCACCTCCACCACCGTCTTCGCGTCGATCATCTTGAGCAGCACCCGCAGCATCCGCCCCACGCTGGGCGAAACCGCGATATCGGGCACGCCGTTCTCGATCGCCCCGGGCATCAGATCGTGCAGATGCTGATCCTCCTGCCCAAACACGGCATCGAGGTACTCGCAGGTGTTATTCCAACGCTTTGGTGTCATATCCATACAAGGACAATAGGACCCGGATGCTCTACCATCCCCCATGCCATGTACGACGCTGTGCTTTCCACGACCGATGAGATCCTCTACGGGCGGATTGAGATTAGCTGCTTCTCAAAGCCCAACTGCCGCACCGGTTCATCTTGAGCCATGCTCCGATCGAACTCACAAAACACACATGCCACAAATCCATAATTAACAAATACATATAACCGAATCACACAAAATGCCTACAAATTGCGCCACGAATAGCTTGCTGAGACTCCATCAAACAGTACAGTACAGAGTATGAAAAATACACTTAATCTAATCATGTTCACAATTTTAGTATGTGTTACATCCGTTTCATACGCCCAAGACGAAACTGGCACCAACGAGTGGTTCTCGGTCGAGCAAGGCGATTGGACTTTTTATCCAGGATTCAGGGCTGACCGCACAATTTCAGGGATAGTCGCGATCGCGACTCCTGACAGCGTGAATGACAATAATTATTCCATGGTCTATTTCGAGCACCAAGGTGACGACACCTGGTCGTCGTGGGGGTGGAAACAAGCGCCTGTCGTCGATGCGGTTCTTTTTGCACGCGAACGCGATGCAGACGCATTTGAGACCGACTCTCCTTGGAAGGACGACCCCAGACTCACTCAAACAGATTATCTTTCTGCGTTGCCAACTGAACTGGTCAAGGGCTTCGAAATAGGTGACCCTATCCGAGTAGCTCTCGATTCCTTGAATGCAGATGCTCTAACCGTTGAAACCCTGGCCGATGCAAACTATCAAGTGGCACCATCGCTCTCTGCTTCACAGTATGGAGATTCTATGCTGACGAGCTCAGCAGATGACGACTGCTTAAGAGCTACTTTGGGGAGTGATGACGACCCAACGCTGGACCAGTTTCTATCGTACGTGCTCTATGTATCACACGAATGGAGCCGCACAACCGGCCGGGGCACACTCCCGAGCTACGACCCAAATGGTGCCGCTTGGGATGTTGGAAAAGCTATTCTCGCCTGTTGGCCATGCCGAGGGTGCACATCGACAACGACCTCAACATGGACAGTTACTGTCACGAGACCAGTCATCTTGTTTGTCACCTGGTGCCAGTATTCCTACACTATAACTTACACAACCGTCCGCACTGGACAGACACTTTTCTGCAACCCTTGCACAAACACCACACGGACTTGTACCGAAACGGTTGTACTGCCTGTGCTCTCTAATGGAAGTTGCTTACCCGCGATAGGACCGTTGTTTGGATGCTGACTCTCGAGTAAGTGTTCGTGCTTCAACCCCACTTCGTGTTGGGCTGACTATCTCAGCTCTGGGTCTGCTGCTTGGCTCAACGCCAATCGCACATGCCCTTGCGATTATCTGGGATCGAGCCGGGTATCTGTTAAACCAGATACCCGGGCTCGGCCCATTGACCGACCCGGGATCAAGACTCCGAGTACACATGACCGGAGAGATTGCCCATACGATCTCTCCGATACATTTGATCCTGAGCGGCTGCGCAACCACCCTCCTCGTGATCTTGATCAACGCCCGGTTCATTCATCGCACAAAGACTCATTTCCATGACAAACTCCAACGAATCTTCGTTCACGAACCGATTGCTTTATCGCTTCTGATACTTTGCATGCTTTCAGTGATCGCTCGTGCCTCACTCGAATCCGCTGGAGCTCATGCGTGGAATGCCCAATCGGGTGAGTCGTATACCAACCCCCTCCCGTTCAGCGTCGGCCCCGCAGCAATGCTGTTGCACCTCTTCGGGCTCCTTCTTGTTGCGAGAATCATCGCGCAGCTCGTGCTTTCCGCTCTCATCACCCGCCCGCTTATCGCGAATAACACGCTTGTGCCTAGCTGCCCAAAGTGTGGTTACCCAACATCCGATCACCTTACGGATGTTTGCCCGGAATGTGGGAAAGCGGGTCTTCATGGCGCATGGTCCATCCTCTATGTTTTCAGACCCAATCCTCGCAACAGGATTCGAGTGCTCGTGTTTCGTTCATCGATCGCCGTTGCCCTGTATTCAGCTCCGGCATGGTGGTTCATCTTCCTATCCGCGTTTCAGACGCCGCTTCGCCTCTTTGTGATGCCATTCGAATGGCTCGCATTCATCCCCTGGTGGATCTTTCACTGGATCCTCTGATCCAGTGTCCCTTGCTCCTACCATCTCCCATGCCCCAAACTACGGACCAAGCCCTCTCCGACGACGCCGTGTTTTCCCCCATCGACGAGATCCTCGACGAGCTCCGCAACGGACGCATGGTCATCCTCACCGACGACGAAGATCGTGAGAACGAGGGCGACATCGTCCTCCCGGCTCAGTTCATCACGCCCGAGGCCGTCACCTTCATGCTCTCCGTCGCGCGGGGCTACATGTGCCTGTCGCTTACCGAGTCCGATTGCGACCGACTCGGGCTCGAGCCCCAATCCTCCGTGAACACCTCAGTCCGCGGCACGCCCTTCACCGTCTCGATCGACGGCCACCCCAAGCACGGCTTCACCACCGGCGTCTCCGCCCAGGAACGCGCCAAAACCATCCAGCTCGCCATCGACCCCAACTCCAAACCCGAGGACTTCGTCAAGCCCGGGCACATCAACCCGCTCCGCTCACGCGACGGCGGCGTGCTCGTTCGCATCGGCCAGACCGAGGGCTCGCTGGATCTGTGCCGACTCGCGGGACTGCACCCGTCGGCGATCATCATCGAGATCATGCGCGACGACGGCGAGATGGCCCGCGTCCCCGATCTCGTCGCGCTCTGCAAAGAGCACAACATCAAGATGTGCTCCGTGAAACAAATCATCGAGCACCGTCTCGCCGAGGCCTCGCTCATCTCCCGCATCGACCCCATCGAGGGCACCAAGGTCAACACGCCCTACGGCGAGTTCAACCTCATCGCCTTCCGATCCGTCGTCGATCCCATGCCCCACCTCGCGCTCACCGTCGGCGACATCGGCAAGCTCGACAACTCCCGCAACCCCATCGAAACCACCGACCCCACACTCGTCCGCGTCCACCGGCGCGACCTGCTCGGCGACATCTTCGATGATCTGGGATCGGGCTCCGACGACACCACCTCAACGGGGCACCTGCTCCGCGAGTCGATGCGGATGATCCAGGAAGAAGGACGCGGCGCCATCGTCTACCTCCGCCCCCACGGCGTCGGCGACGCCCTCTCCCAGCGTCTCTCCCGCCCCTTCGATCACGACACGGAAGACAAGCCCATCCAATCGATCTCCCCCGCGATGCTGGAGATCGGCACCGGCTCGCAGATCCTGCGTGCACTCGGGGTCCACAACCTCAAACTGATCACCAACTCCAACACGCCCTACCCGCAGCTCGAAGCCTTCGGGCTGAGCATCACCCAGCGCGTGCCGGTCGGGAAGTAATCGCCCCTACGGACACCCCGCAAGGTAGTCCTCAAGAAACCCCGACACATCAAAGAAGTTCCACGCACCGTCGCCGTTCCAATCGGCTGCGAGACCTCGGGCCTGAAAAATAGCGAGGAAGGCCGAAACATCCATGTAATCCAGGCCGCCGCTGAGGTACAGATCCGGGAGGCAGTAGCTCACGCAACGCTCGTGAAGCACATTCAGGGTGTAAAGGGACGAATGCACGAAAACCAGCTCATCCTGTCCGTCGTCGGTCAGATCACCGGCTGCGAACAAACCCGAGCCGAGTCCCACACCGATTCCTGAGTTGCTTGGAACAAGACGCCCCGTGGAATCATTCAGGAAAATCTCTTCAGGCACGCTTATGCCTGAATAGTTACCGATCCAGGCAAGGACATCGAGATCGCCGTCCTGATCCCGATCAAACAGGCGTAGATCGAGTTCGGTATCGAGCTCAGGATCGACACCGGAGTCCCACCGGCTGTACTCAACGAACTCACCCCCGTTCTTTGCAATCAAAGTGCGCAGGTACAGATTCTCACTGCTATTTATATAACCCAGCACGACCACATCACTCAGCCCGTCCTGATTGAGGTCGGCCACTCGGATCATTTGCGGGTCGTGGAGCAACTCCACACCCACTGCCGGCAGGAAGAACCCAAATCCCTGTCCGTTGTTGGGGAGCACAGCGATCGATTGCCCCTGGTCGGACCCGCCGTTGCGCGTACCCGCGGTGACGATATCGAGAAAACCGTCACCATTGACATCACCAAGCTCGAGCTGCAGCGCGGTGTTCAGCGTGGAGTATTGGATGGGTGGGAGGAAAGCCCGCCCGCCAAGCCCCAATGAGACACCCACACGCTGCGATCCCGACTGGTACGCAAAGACGAGATCGGGCGTAGAGTTATTGTTGAGGTCCCCGATCTCGACGCCACTCGGCCTTGGACCGGTTTGAAGCTCATCGATCTGTTCGAACACGCCGTGCCCATCGTTGTACAAGATCGTCGCTACATCTTCAAAGGTGCTGATCAGAACAATGTCTACCGCTCCGTCGGCGTCAACATCACCAACCGCCACCTCATTTGGGTAGCGATCGAACGGATAAAACTGTCTCGGCTCAAAGGCGCCCCCGCCTGCTCCCAAGAACACAACCAAAGCCCGCTGAGATGGTCTCACCGCAACGATGTCAAGCAGACCATCGTTGTTCAGATCAACGAGTTCAACGGCATTCGTGCTCCCGTTGATTTGGACGGAAGCCGAGCGGAGACTCTCTCCACCCTCGTTGATCACAACCTGGTGACCTGTGTGACGCACAACGAAATCAGGATCACCGTCGCCCTGAAGGTCCGTGACGAGCCCACTCTTGAAGTGCGTGCTGCGCCCCGCGAGCGGCGTATACATGGTTTCAACAAATGATCCGTCCGAGGCCAACTGAACGCTGCGCGCCCCTCCGAAGCTGTCGATCACACCGACCTCGTCGATCCCATCGGAGTTGAAGTCGCCCACCCCGACCATTTCGATCCCATCAGTAACGCGCGCACTCGAGGCATAGGGCGGCTCAGGCATACCTGAAAACATATAGGTTCCGCCATCATAAGCCACCACAAAGTCGGGGTATTCGTCCCCGTTCGCGTCTAACCGATGCATCGTGTGGATGCTCCGACCGAACTCGGTGTCCCCGATACCGGTCCACATGCCCGGCCCATCGTTGCGGAAGATCCGCACATACAGCCCCCCGGCCCCAAAGAGATCCAGATCACCATCAAGATCAAGATCGACCAGTCTCACATAGACCACAGAACCAGAGACCTGATCAACAACGCGTTGCAGCGAGCCGTCCTCTTGAGCGATGTAAGTCACAATCGCACCGGTCCTCGAGCCCACGAAGTCGGTATCCCCATCGTCGTCGATGTCACCAAATGAACCCCAGCTCACATTCTGGCCGGAGGCAGAATGGTCGGCCAACTGCTCGATCTCAAAACCAAGCGGGCCCACATCCGTCAACCGGAAGACCCCGCTTCTTGAGCCAACCGCCAGCAGGTCCATGACGCCGTCGCCAGTCAGATCCTCCGCGTGGAAGATATTCATCTGCGGCACGACCTGCACTCCGAATGGCAGAGAAAAGCCAGCGTCCCCATCATTGCACAGCAGGACCAAGCCGGTCTGGTCGTCCTCAACCGTGATGTAGAGCAAGTCGGTGTCGCCATCGCCCTCGAGATCGAAGCCCAACCTGAAGTAAGCCTTGTTGATCGAGCCGTAACTGATCGATTCTCCAGATCGCAGCTCAGCATGCTCATTGCTGTGGACTACCCGAAAGAATCCACCCTCAAGTGCTCGGGGGATCATCTCAGGATACGGGTCGCTGTCGAGCTCAAGAGCAAGCTCGGCCGGGTCGACCAAGAAATCGTATTGCCCCATACGCAGGAACTCCCCGCAAGCCGCGCCCACAGGAGCAGCGGTCGCGTGGGTACAACTCAGAGCCCACACGCCCAACAAGATCATCAAAGATCGAATCCCACTCATTACATCTACACCTTCAAAGCAACGGATAAAAATGCCCAATCAAATGCCATCCCAGCATACAG
>DDGE01000044.1:0-1967 GCA_002337545.1 Phycisphaerales bacterium UBA1910
GATGAGCAGCGATGCGATCCCCGCGGGTGCGGGAACGAGTGTGATTGATGCTCCCTGTAGAGTCAGCGTGCCATCTGTATTAATATGGGTCGTACCGGTTTTCGCATCGACTGTCTCCAGTGCGAAGGGCGTGCCTTCGAGGAGGTTGAACTCAACCACCCCGGTTCCGGCGAGTGTGATCTCGAACATGCCTATCGACATACCCAATGCGGAATCGGGCTTGGGGGAGAACGGTCCCCCATTTAAGAGCTGCCCATAGACAACTTCGTTGTAGTTCCCATTTCCGGCATATCCGCCGTCGGTGTTGAACTGAGACCAGGATGCCGGGGCCCAGGTCATATCCTGAACATTCGGGCTGTTGGAGACCATTGAGAAGGCACCACCGAGCATATGCGTGCCGATATCCGCGTCCCCGATGATGATGATCGTCATCGATACGGGGCCGGCGCTCGTGTCGATCGTCTGAGCGCTTGGCACCAGCGTGAGCGAGAAGTTCTGTGCGGCGCATGGAACAGCCATGCCCGCAAGACACATCGAAATGAGGGCATGGTTGTTCATATCAGGTCCTCAGTTGTAAGGCCCGTGCGCTCAGCGCCGGCGACGCGATGCTGCCAGCCCACCGAGCCCGAGCAGCGAGAGCACGCCAGGGGCGGGGATGATCGCGACGGTCGCGGAGCCCAGCGTCAGGTTCCCGCTGGAACTCTGGTAGGTGTCACCGGTGACCGCGTCGACGGTTTCGAGGGTGAACGGTGAGGCAGCGACGAGGTCGAATGTGATTGAGAAATCACCGATCGCCGGGTCGAGCTGGACCTGGAACGAACCGATATGGGAGCCGTTTTCCGAGCCGGGCGCTGGGGGGAAGATCCCCGGGATCACCAGCTGGCCGAAGACGACCTGGTTGTAATCGCCGTCGCCCGCGTAGCCGCCGTCGGTGTTGAAGGCGGACCATGCGGCCGGCATCCACTGCATGGACTGCACACACTCGCCGTTGGACTCGATGGAGAATGCCCCGCCGAGGAGGTGGGTTCCGACATCGGCATCGCCATAGACAGTCAGCGTGAATGAGGAACTCGGAGCCGGGGCTGTCACGCTTGGTACGAGAAATAGCGAGAAGTTCTGTGCGCCCGAAACCGAGGCACATCCGGCGACTGCTGCTGCGATCATGACCTTTTTCATATCTCTATCTCCTTTATGATGATGATGACTCAACTTCTGCACCGCTTCGTCGCGGCGATGCCTGCCAACCCAAGCAGCACCCCGCAGCCCGGGCTCGGGCAGACCAGAATGCTCGCGCTGCCCAGCGAGATGTTGCTTCCGTTGTCCTGATATGTCTGGCCGGTCACGGAATCGACGGTTTCGAGTGAGAACGGCGATCCCGCGGTCAGCTGGAACTCCATGAAAACGGGGCCTGCGAATGCGTACTCGACTTCGAAGGACCCGATGAGCTCGCCGTTCTCTGACCCGGGGGCTGGCGGGAAGATGCCGGGGATCACGAGCTGCCCGAAGATCACCTGGTTGTGGACGCCGTTGCCCGCGTAGCCACCATCGGTATTGAACGCGGACCAAGCCGCGTTGGTCCAGGTGATATCCGTGATGAACTCCGAACCATCGCCAATCTCCAGCCCGAACGCCCCGCCCAGTAGATGGGTGCCGAAACTCGAATCTCCATAGACGGACACCGTGAACGATCCATCAGGGCATTCCGGGAGAACCGGCTCAGGTACCAGCACGAGTGAAAAATCCTGCGCCCCGCAGAGCGAGGCACATCCGGCAACCGCTGTTGCCAATGTAACGAGCTTCAGCATGTCATCCTCCTCCTGTGTTCCTGCCCAAACTGCTCGGGCATACACATCTTAACACAGAGAAAAATCACCTTGCAAGATAAAACTTGGTACTTATCTTTCGATTAATGTTGCTTCGGAGGTTTTGTGCACCGTGCCGCGCCGGTGATGCAGCGTCACGCGCTG
>DDGE01000044.1:2164-19500 GCA_002337545.1 Phycisphaerales bacterium UBA1910
GATGCACCCGCAGGCAGCCCGCGAACAACGACGCCGTCGCCCGTGCCATTCTCAACCTCGATGCCGAGTGTCGCCGACAGATCCGATCCCGTCTCGGGGACCGCGGGGAGCGCCTCCACCCAGTTCCGGTACTGTCTTTCCAACTCATCTGGCTCGAGACCCGTCACCGCGAGCACGGAGGCGTAGCCAGTTGGATCGTCCTCATAGTTCGTGCAATAGTGGGTGTAGAACTCGTCTAGCTTGTCAGTGTCGAGCAACCAGAGCATCGCCGTCCGTGCCTGCGCGTACTTCGCGAGCGGTCGCTTTGCTGTGAACGCGTTCATCTCGATCTGCGAAAGCTCTTCAAAGCTCGGAAGCCGATTGATCCGCTCTAAGCGTTGAACAATATTTGTTCGCCATGATGGCACCGGGACGGGCCGTTCTCCGCGAATGTCGTAGTCCTCGATCAACGACGCGAGCCCCTCTTGCACCCATGGAGCATGGACCTGCCCCAGACGAGACATATCGCGCCAGTGAAGAACATGCACGAACTCGTGGCGCAGTGTCGCGCCCAAATCCTGCGCCACGAGTCGACGCGCCTGATGCTCGTAGGCACCGCCGACAGAACTGATCGATCCGCGAACATCCGATCCGAATACCGAAACCGCCCATTTCGCGAACCCCGCCTGATCGGGTAAGCCGATCATGATCCACGCCGAATCGGACAGGTCCATTCCGGGTAGTTCTGGAAACAACTCCTCATGTGCCCAGTCCGCGATCATGCGGAGTTCATCCATCGCCTCGTCAGTCGCGATTTCGCCGTGGGCCGATCGCAACTCGAACCGGAGCGTCTCGTCCGTGTGCGACCAGAGCTTGCGCTTGTTTGGAAAGAGCAGCTCGATCTGCGCGATGTCAGCGCCGCGCCGAGCATCGATCAGCCCGTCCCACTGCTCCATCAGGATATCGAACCACGGATCGAGTCGCAGTACCTTGAGATCTGGGTCTCGATACATCTGGGCTTTGTCGCAAAACCCAAGCGCCAATGCCGTGCTCATCGCATCGATGGCCTCTTCCACTTCACCCTGCATCGAGTGCGCCGCGGCGAGATTGTAATGCCCCACAAATGATTTGGGTCGCAACCCGATCAGCTCACGAAAGATCTGCTCGGCGTCCTCGTACGCGCCCGACTCCATCGCGCTGATGCCCTTCGCTTCGAGTTCGCTGGGCATTGGGCCAGCGATCGCGTGGGAGCTCAGGATGACGCTGAGCGTGAGGGCGATCGTAATCAGAAATGGCGTCTTCATGCTGTGTTATTCGCACGAGCATTGGATTCGTTGCGTTCGATGAGCAACTTGATCGCTTCGGGATACGCCGCGCATTCAAGCTCGAACACCCTTGCCGCGAGGTCATCGGGGGTATCCGATGCGTGAACCGGGCATCGTTTCTGCACGATGACCGAGCCGGTGTCGTACTGCTCATCCGCAAAGTGGACCGTGCACCCCGACTCCGACAGCTCGCCCCGTTGTGCCGCATCGATCACCGCTGCATGCACATGGTGCCCGTGCATGCCCTTGCCCCCAAAGCTGGGAAGCAACGCCGGATGAATGTTGATCACCCGATGACGCACCCGATCCGTGATCGGCACCAGCTTCAGGTAGCCCGCGAGCACGATCATGTCGATCTTGTGGGTTTCACAAATCGAATCCAACCACTCAGGCTGTACACGCTTACCGTGCACATGCGTCTCAATCCCCGCATCGCGTGCCTTCTGCGCCCCCAGACACTCCTTGGACGCGATCACGACCGGTATCGTCGCATCGAGTTCGCCCGAGTCGATCCGCGACATCAGGTTGTCCAAAGTCCGCCCTGACCCCGAAAGCATCACGCCTAGCCGGACTGGCGAGTGGAACATGGAGAGTTCGTCGAAGCTCACGAAGCGTCCTCTTCACAATCCGTTGGACATTGGATCGGGTGCTCGCGGAACGGGTGAGGCACGCCATCGCGCATCCCCACCATCGTCAGTCGCGCACTCGTGACATGCACGACCTCGTGGGTTTTGAACCGCTCGGCTTCTACCTCGACCTGCACATCGATGCTCGTGCGTCCGAACCGAGTCGTGCAAGTCGTGAGGGTCACGATGTCTCCCACAAGCACTGGGGCGTGGAACTCGACTTTATCAATAGCAGCAGTTACCCAATCGAGATCGCCATGGCGGCGTGCCTCAACGAATCCCGCCTGGTCGATGTAACTCAGGATAATCCCGCCGAAGATCGTTCCGTACGGGTTCGTCTCCTTTGGCATCGTGACGATCCGCATCGCCATCACCTTCTGATCGAGCGGCGTCTTGTCTTGGCTCGGATATTGATGTTCGTTACCCATCGAGCATTTCCCCGGTTTCCGCCTCGTGGCGAAGATCTTTAAAAACGCATTTGGGCACATAGTTCTCTACGACAGGTTCCCACCCGTCAGGGCCGATCATGCCCTTGACGAAGCTCGACGAAATCTCACACAGCTCGCGCGGCGGCATCATGAACGCCGTCGTGAGCTGCGGGTTCAGGTCCGAGTTCACATAACGCATCGCACGCTCGTACTGATAATCGACCTCGTTGCGGATCCCACGGATCACGAACCTTGCGTTCACGCGAGCTGCGTAATGCGCAAGGAACTCGTTTTCGATCACCGTGACTTCGACATTGTCGTGTGCTTTGCAGATCTCGTGCAGCCAATGCTCGCGCTGCTCGAGCGGGTAGGTATACGCCTTTTCTGGGTTGTGCGCCACCGCGACGATCAGCTTCTTGAACAGCAGCGCGCCCTGCTCGATCATCCACACATGCCCGTTCGTCGGCGGGTCAAAGCTCCCGGCATACACAGCGCTCTCGCTCATCTGATCGCTCCGATCGCTCAAACCGTCTGGGTGCTGACCGCTTCCACCGCGCTGATGAACATCCCAAGCCCCGGCGCCGGTGTCTCACGAACACTCTTGGGCAAACGCGTCCAGTACGGGTGTCGGTTCCAATCCAGCATCCGTTCTGGGTGCGGCATCAACCCCATGATGCGACCGCTCGGATCGCAGATCCCGGCGATGCGATCCACCGAGCCATTCACATCGTCCCGGTACCGCAACGCGATCTGGTTGTTCTGCTTGAGTTGCTCGAGCACCGCGTTGTTCTTGGTCACGAATCGGCCCTCGCCGTGACCGATAGTCATGAGGAGTTCGGGCTCATCGTTGTCTGCGTTTGTGCGTTCTACGAGATCCCGCGTCCAGATGCAAGGCGAGGCGTCGTCGGGTTCAATCACGACGCAATCGTCCTGAAAACGCCCGCTCGTGTTCTCGCACAACGCGACACTCGCGTTGCGATCCGAATCCAATCCGGGCAGCAACCCGATCTGGGTCAGGACCTGAAACCCGTTGCAGATCCCGATCATCGGGACCCCGCGATCCGCCGCCGAGACGAGTTCGGGGAGGAGTTTCTGACGGGTGTGCATCGCCATAATGCGCCCGGAACTGATATCGTCGCCGTAAGAGAACCCGCCGGGAAACCCGATCAGGTCAAAGCTTCGGATCTGGGTCGGGTCTTGGATCAATCGATCAAGATGGACCAGGTCCACTTGGGCACCGGCGAGCGTAAACGCCCGGCACAGTTCGACTTCCGAGTTAATCCCCGCTGTGCGGATAACCAAGGCGCTGGGCGTGCTCATGCATAATCGTAGACCCGATTCGCATCATTGCCCACGCCGATTCTCCCCAACCCGAGTTTGGGTTTCGGGGAACGGGCGCTATGATCGCAACAACGCGTCATTGAACGCAGGGGATGATCCCGTACCAACTCGAATCTTGCGCCCAAATCAGGCGACGAACAAGGAACTCAGCGATGCCCGCAATCCATCCGTTCCAAGCGGTTCAGTACAAACAAGGCAAAGGCGATGTCAGCGATTTGATCGCACCGCCGTACGATGTTCTCGATCTCAGCCAGAAACAGGCGCTGCTCGAAAAGAACGAAAACAACATCGTCTCGGTCGATCTGCCCCATGTTCCTGCGAAAGAACTGGGCCCCAAGGAAGCCTACCAGGCATCCGCGGACAAGCTCGCATCCATGATCGAATCGGGCGCGATGTCCAAATCGGACAAGCCCGCGATCTATGCCTACCGGCAGACCTTCGAGTTTCAGGGTGAGAGCTACCAGCGAAGCGGTATGGTCGCGGCGGTTGATACCGTGCCCTTCGGCAACCGCGATGGCGGCGGGATCCTTGCTCACGAGCAGACCTTCGGCGGACCAAAGGAAGACCGCATGGCCCTCATGAAGGCCACGCAGACCCAGACCTCCCCGATCTTCGGGCTCCACCCGGACGAGAACGGCGAGGCCGTCAAGATCATCCACTCCGTCATGGACTCACGCGAGGCGGATATGACCGCGGATATGGGGGATGGGATCAAGCAGGAAATCTGGACGATCGACGATGAAACCACCATCAGCGCGTACCAGAAGGCGCTCGAAGGCGAGGACATCTTCGTCGCCGACGGGCACCACCGCTACAACACGGCCCTGAACTACCTCGAATCACTCGGCGATGTGCCCGCGGATCACCCCGCTCGCAAGACGATGTATGTCCTCGTCTCGATGTCTGACCCAGGCCTGGCGATCGGTCCGACCCACCGTGTGCTGGGCGGGATGGAAGACTACTCCATCGAGAAGTTCATCGAGGCCTCCGCCGGTATCCTCAACATCGAACCCATTGACAACGACCCGCACCTATTCGAATCGCAGATGGAAACCCTTGCGGAACGCGAGCACTCCAAGAATGTGTTCGGGATCTATGACTACGCGACCGGGCTCTGCTTCGGCGCATGGCCGGCCGTCAGTGATCCGCTCGATGCCCAGTTCCCTAACCAGTCCGAAGCATGGCGGACCCTCGATGTCGCGCTCATCCAGCACCTCATCGTTGAAGAGGTCTGTCAGCCCGCTCTCAACAACGGCGAACCCGTCAAATGGGCATTCCCCCACTCCATCGACGAGGTCATCGCGATCGGCAAGGGCGAAGAGACCGGTTCATCCATCGCAGGCGGGGGCAAACCTCAGGTCGCGATCATCGTCCGCCCGACCCCGCTCGATGCGGTCCGCGATATCTCGCGTGCGGGCGAGCTGATGCCTCAGAAGTCCACCTTCTTCTACCCCAAGCTCGCGACCGGGCTGTGGGTCAACCCACTCGCCTGAGGGTTGAAATCAGAAATCGATATCGATCGCGGCTGGGTCATATACCCAGCCGTGTTTTTCATCATCCCTGAAGTACGGCTCGCCGTCAGTGTTCATCACCCACATCTTGGCGCCAGCAGATCGCAGCTTCGCGAGCTGATTCTTGCCGATCTTCGTACGGAGGGTAACTGTCTTCTCGCCGTATTCGCGGCTCACGACCTCTGCGCGATTCTCGATCGTGTGGATGGTCTTGGAATCGCTCATCGGGACGGTGATCTCGAGTTCCTCGATCGGTCCGATTGAGAACGCTTTGACCCGATCGATCAGCTCCGCCTGCCCCATCGGGAGGGTGTCCGAATCCGGATCGCCCGCGAGTGCGCAGAGCGGGATCGCCCCGACCGCACGGGACTGCCAATAGAGCAGGTCCTGCTCGTCGACATCATCCTTGTCCGCCTTGTTGAGGACAATCAGCAGCTCCGGTCGCTCATACCGAGTGATATCCCCGGCCCCGTCGCGATTCGCCTGCTCGGCCCGTTTGACCTCTCGCTCTTCGACTTCGTTGAACAACTCTTCGAGCGTCCCGACCACCGTCTCGTAGTGCATCTCCACACTCGGATCCGAGACATCGAGCAGCACAAGTAACAGGTCCGCGTGCGTCGCTTCTTCAAGGGTTGCTCGGAATGATGCGACCAGATGGTGCGGCAGATCCCGCACAAACCCAACGGTATCGGAGAGCATCACGATGTGGCCGCCGCCCAGATCCCACTCGCGGGTGCGTGTCATAAGCGTCGCGAAAACACGATCATCCGCGTAGGCGCCCCCCTGCGTTAGTGTATTGAACAGCGTGCTCTTGCCCGCGTTGGTGTACCCGACGAGCCCAACCGTGAAGAAGTCCTGGTTCCGTTTCTCGACAGCGCGCCGCTTGCGTGCCTGGATCTCTTCCAGCTCACGCCTGAGCTGGGTCTTTCGGCGCTGGACCAATCGACGGTCAATTTCCAGCTGCTGTTCACCAGGGCCGCGCGTCCCCACGCCGCCGATCCCGCCGGACCCCACGATACGCTCGAGGTGCGACCACATCGCACGCAATCGCGGGTAGGTGTACTCGAGCTGCGCGATCTCAACCTGCAGCTTCGCCTCGTGCGTTGTTGCACGCGAGGCGAAGATATCAAGGATCAGCTCGGAGCGATCGAGCACCTTGCGCTCGGTCATCTGCTCGATCTTCGCGATCTGCTTGGGCGAGAGATCGTGATCGAAGATGATCGTCTTCGCGTTGAGCGCTTCGCACATGCCCTTGAGCTCTTCGATCTTCCCCGTGCCCATATAGGTGCCGGCTTCGGGACGATCGCGGCGCTGCTCGATCTCGCCGACTACGACCGCGCCCGCCTGACGCGACAGCTCACGCAACTCCCCGAAGGGATCTTGCTCATCGAACTTCGATTCGGGCAACCGCACCGCTGCGAGCACCGTTCGCTCGGCCTGGACCTTAATACTCTGACGCTCTTTGGGTTCTGGCATGGACCTGTAGTGTACCCGCGATCTTCAGAAAATCACGGCTTGAGCGGGCGCATCGACCGTAAACGCCGCTCATCGTTGAACTTCGCGAGCGCCGGGGGGTGATCTCCGAGCAATCGCACGAGTTGCGAGCCCGAGCACTGCAATCGCACCGACGCCTTGCGTGTGTCGTACCCGCACGCTTCGAGAACATCCATCGCCTCAGCCAGCATCGACGGAAAATCATCATGCCGAACCGCGCACACGATCTTCCTGTTCTTGCAGCGCGATTTCCACAGTTCCGATCGGATCTCCCCATCCGGCACAAGCACACGGTGCGCCGTCGCGAGATTCAGACGCAGTCGCTTGATCGCAACCCGCTGGTTCTCCTTCGCGAGACGACGCTCCCCCGCCTGCCCCTCGATCCCCGTCGGATCGTGCACAATCGTGATGTGGGTCTCGACCTTGTTGCGATGCTGGCCGCCCGGGCCCGAAGTTCGCCCGCGCGTCAGCGTGCACTGCTTCATCAGCGCATCGAGATCGAGTGCCGCCGGGTGGATGGGGCGTTCAACCGGCTTATCGAGATTGTCGAGGAAACTGAAGTCCATCGTCAGCACGCCGTCGTGGGAACCGCGGACAGGGTCAGATCATCGACCTGCCCGTTCTGATGGAGCTTGGCGCCCAACCCCGCAATCATCGCCGCGTTATCGACGCAGTACCCCATCTGCGGGATGATGAGCTCCAGATCGTGCTCCGACGCGAAACGATCCATCTCCGATCGCACGAGCGTGTTGGCGCTCACCCCGCCGCCGACGATGAGGGTCTTGCATCCATCGACGCGCTCGATCGCGCGTCCGAGCTTGAGCATGAGCGCCCGAACCGCGGCCCGCTGAAAACTTGCCGCGATGTCCCGCATCCGCTCGTGAGTGAGTTCAGGAACCACCGGCGCGGGCAACGGGTCACGCCCGGGCAATGCCGGCGGCGCTGGCCGACCCTTTGCCTCATACAACACCGCCGTCTTGAGCCCTGAGTAACTGAAATCGAGTGAGTCTTTCTTCAATCGCGAAACCGGAAAATCGAACGCCCGATCGTTCGCCCCATCCTCTTGTGCCATTCGATCAATCGCAGGCCCACCCGGGTGCCCGAGCCCAAGGATCGCCGCGACCTTGTCGAACGCCTCGCCGATCGCATCGTCGATCGTCGATCCCAACCGCTTCACCAGGAGCGCGTTCTTGATTGAATAGATCGATGTGTGCCCGCCGCTGACGACCAAACCGAGCGCCGGATACGCGGGCTCTTCGCGTCCGAGCATCCCCGCGTATAGGTGCGCGTGAACATGATCCACCCCAACCAGAGGCACTCCCAACGACCACGCGAGCGCCTTCGCAGCGCTGAGCCCAACAAGCAACGACCCGATCAACCCCGGGCGATGCCCGATCGCGATCAGATCGATCTCGGATGGCTGGATTCCCGCCTGTTCGATCGCATCACGCAGGACCGGGAGGATGTGTTGCTCGTGTGCACGCGAGGCAATCTCAGGAACTACACCGCCGAACTCCTCATGAAGATCGTACTGGCTTGCAACAACGCTCGAACGGACCTCGCGAGCGTCGACCACGACACTCGCGGCGGTCTCATCACAAGACGACTCGATCCCGAGAACAATCACGAACCGGTTTCCTCGCCCTTGGACGACTCGTCCTTCTTCTCGACATCCGCGTCGACAAGCCATGCCTCGAGGTTGTTGCCCGTGATCTGCAGGGTGGTGACGACATTGCCGTCCGCGTCACGAACGACGAGTTCGCCTCCCTCAAGGTTCGTCTCGTCGTCCCAGAAATCACGCGGATCCTGCGTGATGATTTCCTCGGGGACCTCCTGCTCCGCCGCCTGCATGCGTCGATCGAGCCGCGCGAGCTCACGCAGGAGTCGTTCTTCCTGTGCACGCAGGGTGTTGAGCTCGGCGAGCGCGACATCCATCGGCTCGTTCTCCTCGATCCCCGTGGGCGCAAACTCCCCGGTATTCACGCGATTCTGCATCACGGATACCGCTGCGGATAACTGAGGATCATTGAGCGCATCGAGCACCGCGTCCGTATCGCGCAGATCGACCTGCTCGGACTCGTCGTTTTGCTCGATGATCTCCTGCTCGCGTCGGGCACGGAGCATCTCGAGAGTCTCGTCATTTGTCATCGGGACAAAGTAGCCCGGCGTGGGGTCAACGCCCCACTCGGTCGAATCGTCGCGACGATGGAGCAGCCGTCCGGATGGAAGGTAGTAGTACTGCTCTGTGATCTTGAGGACCCCGGCGCCTGATTCCAAAGGCCGTACGGTCTGCACGGACCCTTTTCCGAAGCTCCGAGTCCCGAGGATCACGGCACGGTTGTGGTCCGACAACGCACCCGAGAGAACCTCTGACGCGCTGGCGCTCTGGCCATTTACCATCACGAGCAGCGGCAGGTCTGTGATCGTCCCCGCACGGGTCGCACGATCGATCTCTTCCTCGAACACACGACCTTTCGTCGAGACGATCGTGCCATCCTCAATAAACAGATCCGCGATCTCAACCGCCTCATCAAGCAGTCCGCCCGGATTGAAACGCAGGTCGAGGACCAGCCCGTTCAGGTCACCACCAAGCTCACGCTTCGTGTGCTCGATCGCGTCCTTGACCTCCTGAGCACATCCGGGGGTGAACTGCGTGAGACGGATATACCCGATGCCCGCGCTGGGATCGATCAGGTGCATCCACTCGCCGTCGCCGTCCTCGCGCATGAACCCCTTGACCGCCTGAACCTTGATGTGATCGCGGATGATCTCGATATCGAGTGTCTCCGCGTCGCGCTCAACTGTGATCACTACCTTGGTCTTTGGTTCGCCCGTGAGCAGATCAATCGACTCATCGATCGTGAACCCTTCCGTGGAGTTGCCGTCGATCGCGATGACCCGATCGTCTGCCATGACCCCCGCTTTCCATGCCGGAGAGCCGTCAAGTGGCGAGGAGATCGTCAGCCATCCATCGCGGATCTGCACCTCGGCACCGATCCCGACATACTCACCAGTCAGGTCCTTCGAAAACTCTTCCGTATCGCGTCTGGGCACGAAGGTCGTGTAGGGATCATTCAGTTCATCGAGCATGCCCTCGATCGCGCCGATCTGCATGGCGTCCATATCCGCCTCTTCAACATACAACGCATTGATCAGCGTGCTCACATCAACAATTGGGTCGAAAAATGAGTATTGGTCATCATTCATCCGAACCGCGTTGGTTGCAACAGCGATCGTGGACCCGACCACAGCAACGCCCAGAATCCCAACGAGAGGCAGAATCGATCGCTTGCTCATATCTTCAGACTCCAATCCGCGGCAAACCCTCGAGCGCAACGATCGCCGGGGCACACTCCGCGTACATACAGTCTATACCGGGCTGGGGGTGGATCGGTTCGCTCCGGTTCATGGGATTGGGGATTCAGACCCAATCACTGGACCGGAACAAGTTCCTGCTGCAAAAACTGCTTGTAGTTGTCGCCACCCGGGAGTGCGGCCACAACCTGATCGCCCTCAATGATGAAACTCGTGGGATAGCCACGCAGCCCGAGTCGCTTGATTTCATCGCGGTTTTCGCCATCTTCAAGATAGACCGGGACCGAATAATCGCTGATCATCGCGATAACTTCGGGATCCTGAAGAGCCCCTCGTTTGAGCGATTGACACGGCCCGCACCAGTCTGCAGTTGCCAACGCGAAGATCGGTTTGCCGGTTTCTGCGGAAACTTCTCGCGCCTGAGCGAGCGTGTACCCGTCCGAAAAGACATCCGGCATCGGCGCAGGCCCACGAATCAGCGAAATGATGCTGGGAAGTGACATTGCCAGCAACACGATGATCAATAGAACGGGAAAAACACTCTTCTTGTTGCTCATCGGATCTCCATAACGAGTCGAAACCATCTGATCACACGTGAATAACTCGTCTGCGGGGATCACTATTCCCGAACTACCACTCCTCGAGTTCGCCAACGAGCGGCTCGACCAGATCCTTACGCGTCACAATTCCCAGATCCGTATCCCCACGACGCACAATACCGAGGTGCCCGCCTGATCGGTTGATGGTCCGCAACGCTCGCTCAACGCTCATCTGGGGCGCGAGGAAGACCGGAGGGATCATCAGTTGGTCAATCGGCATCGACGGATCGGACGCAAGCTCATGCGTGTAGAGATCAATCGCATGGACGATACCCGCGACGCGCCCGTCCTTGCCGATCACCGGGAATCGAGAGTACGGGCGTCCGCGCACGGCTACTCTGGCCCGCTCGATCGTCCAACCTGCCCGAAGACTCCGCACACGACCAAGGGGAATCATCTCCCCCTGCACCTTCGCGTGTTCGAGCTGTAGTGCCCGGTCAATGAGGGTCACCTGGGCCTGACTCATCGACATCGTCCCGAACTTGAGGAGTTCTGCGATTCGCTCGCGGGCATCCCCCAGCGACCCGAGCGATCCGACCCCGACGAGCTTGGATGTCGTTACAGCGAACCATCCAAGAACCGGCACGATCGGCAGCCATGTCACCAATCGTCGCAACCAGATGAGCACGATCGCGAACCTCGGCATTAATATGTCCGCATTCGCCCGGAACACCTCTTTGGGTGTCGACTCGGCGAATACGAGCAAAACTGGAGTCATAACGACAACCTGAATCAGGATCATCCCCAGATCAGTGAAACCAAACATGGCAACGAGCGTCGTCAACGCGAGCGTCCCCATGTAGTTGAAGATGTTGTTCCAAACGAGCAGCGCGGTCAGAGAGGGGACCATCTCGTTGAGTATGTTCTGCAATCTCCGGGCGCGGGCGCCAGATCGCTGCGCCCCCTCGACCTGCACGCGGACCCGGTTCACGCTGTAGAGCCCGACCTCGAGCCCGGAACAGAAAGCGGATCCGCCGATGCCGACAAGCATGAGGACTGCCCAGAGGATGACCTCGCTCGTGCTCATCGGATCTCCTCCGCTTCATCCTCTGAAGCCGAGTGAACCCGGATTTCGATCTGCTCGATCGCTCGCTCATCCATCGACACAACACGCAACTCGATTGCCCCGGCATGGACTCGATCACCCACCCGCGGGACCCGATCGAGCAGGACCATGACCAGCCCACCGAGGGTGTTGACATGCTTTGCGTGCTCGATCAGTGATCGATCCTTGAACAGAACCGACCAATCACGGATGCTCAGTCGACCCGGGACGAGCCATCGCCCATCCCCAAGGTTCTCGACTGAAACCGCGGCCCGCTCATCCGGATGCTCAAGCTCTTCGAGCAGTTCCTTGAGGATATCCGCGATTGTGATGACGCCAGCAACCCCGCCATGCTCATCGACGCAGACGCCTACACGCCGCCCCGATTCCCTGAGCTGCTCCATCAATGTATCGAGCCGGCACTGCTCGGGGACATAGAGCACAGGACGGATCGCATCCCGCAGCGCCGTCCCTTCAAAGACAATCCGGGCATCAACGATCCCCAGCAGCCCATCGTCCAGATCTCGCTCACATACAAGCGTGCGCGTTCGCCCGGTCCGTCTGCATACCAACGCGAGTTCATCAAGAGAAATGTCCGGCGAGACCCACTCCAAATCAACCCGCGGGGTCATCACCTGCTCAACACGCAGGTGCCCCATCTCGACAATCGAGGTCAGAACGAGTTGTTCGCCACGATCGATCACACCCTCCCCAGCGCTCATGCTGATCAGGGTGGAAAGCTGCTCGGGCGTCACATCCGAGTTGGGTTCATCCGACTTTGTGGGCGCCACGAGCCGCGAAAGCGGCGAAACGACCCACACATCGAGCACCCGGAGCAATCCTGCGATAGGACCACGGATGAACAGATGCGCCGGTGCCGCGATCCGAAGGAAAAGAAGCGTGGCACCTGACGCGAACAGTTTCGCGAACACCTCCCCCATCAGGATAATCGTCGCGAGCGACACGACAGAGATCATGACCCGCGCGATCGCTGTCTCCGCACGAAGGGTCAGCACGCTGGTCACGATGAAATAGCTGACATTGATGACCATGTTGAGCAGCAAAACCTGCATCAACAGCTCTCGCGGTCGCGAGAGCAGCGAATCCACCATCTTCGCGAGCGTCGGATTCCCCCGCCGGAGCGTGGCTCGCTGCCCGTGCGTCACCCCGAAGAGCGCCGTCTCCGAACCCGATGCGAAAGCGGACCCGACAAGCAGGACCGCGAGCACGATGATAAATGGTGTATCCGATGCGTCCATGTGCGAGCGCCCATCACTCGGGCAGATCAGGGTATCAGGAAAAATCTGCCCGTGACGGGTCGTATTCAGGATCGAGCTGTTCGATCAGCCGTTCGATGTATCGCCATGCGTTCAGCTCAACCCGAATGGAACGGAGATCTTCCGATTTCGGGGCATCGCCAAGCGCGGCGAACATCGCCTCAACCCGATCACGATAGGATTGGCGCTGCTCGATCCCCCACGCTTCCCAATCTTCGCGTTCCTGCTCTCCTCCGGACTCGATCGCCTCTTCGATTTCCTGACGCTGCATCATCATGTCCATCAGGAACCCATCGGGAAGGTCCTTGCAGTCCGAGGCCCCCGGTCCATCGAGTAGCGCGAGGAGAATCACCGCGCGTTGCTCGTCGTCGAGGAGTGCCTGACGGGCCTTATTCAGGGTGGCAGGGTCAGTCCCGCCCGCTCCCCCCCCCGCGTCGGGATGGGCGGCACTCAATCGCGCACGATACGCGCGTTCCACCTGATCACGCTCGATTGTGTACCGCATCGGGATTCCGAGCGTCTCAAACGGGTTCTGCAACTGTTCTTGCGTCATTCGCGTATGGTATGTCTGTTCGCAGCGTGTGATGGGAATCACCCGAAGTGGGGACAAGATGCCCCGTCTCCTTGACGCGGATACGATGATCCGCGACGATGGTGTGTCCGATCCGGATTGAGGATACAGAAAGGCCGGGACCCATGACGATGCACATCGGAATTGTTGGCGTGAGCCCTGAGGGCGCCGCGTTGTGCTATCAACAGCTGTTCCGCCACGCTGCGATCATGCTCGAGCCGCACCTACACCCCACGGTGAGCGTGCACAATGTGCCTCTCGCACAGTACATCGACGCTGTGCGTCGGGACGACTGGGTCCAGGTCGGTACCTACCTGAGCGAATCCGCGAATCGGCTCGCGAGCATCGGCGCAGAGTTCTGCTTCTCACCGGACAACGCCATACAGCACGCGGTGCAGCTTGCCAAGACCAACTCACCCATCCCATGGCTGAAAATGACCGACGCTGTCGCGGCCCGGATCATCGAAGATCAACGCAAAACTGTGGGTGTCATCGGGACCCGGTATGTGACATCCGGGTCGGCGTATCAGACGGGGCTGGGAATCAAAGGGATCAAGCTCGTCCGCCCGAATGACGAGGATACGGAGCTGCTGGACCACATCATCTTCTCAGAACTCGTGTACGGGATCATTGAAGAGGAATCCCGCAATGCGATGCTCGGTGTGATCCGACGACTTTGTGACCGTGGGTGCGAGGGGATCATCCTGGGCAACTCCGAGGCACCGCTCCTGATCACGCCTGAGGTCTGCGATGTCCCGTTATACAACTCGTCGGACATCATGGCCGAGCACGCGTTGCAATACGCGATCAACGAGCACAAAAACGCGTCATAAACGAACGCACAGCCTCGGATGCACGATCTCGATAGATCGGATCCGCCCAGATGTTGTTGTGCCCTGCGCCCTCAATCTCGCACAGTTCCGCTTGCTTCGCTGCGTCCGCGATGCTTCGCGAATCCCCGACCGGGCTCACGGGGTCTGCATCCCCATGGATCAGGAGTATCGGTGCTTCGATGACCGATGCGATCTCGGCACGATCGAAACCGCCCCAGCGAGCACCGACCCCGAGTTTCATCCCGATCAACGCCATCGCGGGTGACAGGTTCAGTCGATGAGGCATCCCGCGAAGATCGAGGACCGCACGGGCCGGGGTCGGAGGGGTGCGATACACGGCTTCGCATATCACTCCTCGGATATCGTGAGAACTCTCGATCTGTGCGCACAATGCGAGCGATATCCCCGCGCCCATCGACCACCCGAAAAGCACGATCGGTGTGCTTTCGATCCCGAGCGTTTCGATCAGCTCCATGGCGATCATGTGTTCATCAACACCCATGCGTGCTTGCGATGGTGCTTCGCCGTGCCCAGGCAGATCCCACGCGATGATTCGTGACGCATGCTCGATGATCGGGAACATGCGTTTGAGCGCCCCTTGCCGACTCGAACCCCACCCGTGCGTCATCAGCACCACCGGGCCGTTGGGGTCTCGCCCCTCGATATCCCAGATCGGGACGATCGCGTTCTTGGTTTCGATGGTGTCGTCTTCAAAGCGGAGCGGCTCGTCGAGTTCGCTCGGCTCTCCCGGCTGAGAACGCGCGATTGCCCATGCGTAGGAACGGCGCGGCGGGTGTGTGAGCATCCACGCAGTCGTCAGAATCATCGCCACGAGTCCGATCGCGAACCCGATCGCAAGGATCTGGATGAGCCCGAGGATAGGGGTCATGGTGCGATGGTAGTCTTCCGATCCGGTACCCGATCACGCGCCGAAGATGTTCTTGATGTCGTTGAAAGTGACATAGAGGAACATCATCCCGATGAAAAGCAGCCCCGCGAGGGTCGCGACATTCTGCACCACGATCGGTACGGGCCGGCCCCGGATCCACTCGTAGCAGAGCATCAGGAACTGACCGCCGTCCACGATCGGGATCGGGAGAAAGTTGATCACGGCGAGGTTGATCGAGATCAACGCCATAAAGAACAGCACCCAGATGAATCCCTGCGAGGCGATCTGAGTCCCCAGATGTGCGATCCCGACGGGCCCTTTGAGATGGCGCACCTCGACGGATCCCTGGAACAGACGCAGGAAGGTGAGGTAGGTTTGCATCATCACACGGCGGGATTCCGCGATCCCGCGTTCGATCGCGGCTACGGGACTCGGCGATCGATCGATGACCTGATATGGCTGGAAGAGTTGTGCGATCGATGAGCCGCCAGGGAGGGCCCAGCCGAGTTCACGGAGTTGCTCGATGTCCGCGCGGGCGAGTTTCCATTGCTTGCTCGTGGTAGGGATTGACCCATCGGGCTGGACAGGAAGGGGCAGCTCGATCGTGATCGGGATCGAGAAAGTCTCGGCTCCGGATTCAAACGCTTCGTTTGTGGTATCGACGATAATCCCGACGATATCACGGAGATTCGCGATCTCGGTTCCCGCGACGGAACGGATCCGCGAGCCGGAGTAGTCGATGATTTCGTGTGCCGGGGTTGTGGCCGGGATCGGGTCGTACCCCCCGTCCGTGGCATAGCGCACCGGATCGAACTCTGCGACCTTGATTGGCTTGTGTACGATCGGGACATACCCCGTGCTCATGGTCGGGAAGAAGCCGATCCGACCATCACGGGTGACATCAACATCCAGTTTGAGCCGCTCATACCCAGAATCAGGGGTGCGTCGCAGGACTTCGAGCTGGATCGGCTTACCCGCGTTGCTTTGCACGATCGAGATCCCCTCATCGATACTCGGGAACTCGACGCTGCCAATGCGAGCGAAGATATCGCCGGGCATGAGGCCCTGCTTGGTATCTTCGAGAGATGCGTGGGGATTGACCATCATGACGCCATGGAGGCCGAGAACATGTTCGATGCCCGCCAGGCCATCTTCCACCGCGATAGCACCGGACTGCAGCTCGTGAACCGGGGTGATGTGTGCCGTGATCTCTTCGCTTTGATCGCGTTGGAGCGTGATCGTGAACGGGATGCCATCGGAGTGCTCCGCCGCATCGATCAGATCGAGCGGTGAGATCGCGGGCTGATCGCCAACGCGTGTGAGCATATCGCCGGATACAAGCTCCGGGATCCCCGCGCTGCGTGCGAGCATCCTGACCTGTCGGCGTTCATCCTCTGTCTCAGCGACTTTGGATTGGGTGGCGATGGGCGGATCGATCTGGATGCCCAGTAGACCGGACATCGGGTTCTTCGTGGGGTTTGCCTCGAACTGGATTGGACCTTCAACACCATCTCGTTCGACGGTGATCAACACAGGCTGCCCCTTGCGCGACATCGCGATCTCGGGGAGAATGTGCTCGAAAGAGTACATCTTCTTCCCGTTGATCTCCGTGACATGATCGCCGCGCTGCAACCCCACCCCGACATCTTCACGATTTACGGGCGTCGCGAGTGCTGCGGGCCCGTCGGGCGCAACATACCCCAGTTGGGCCGGGAACACCTTGAGCCCCGCGTTGAACACGATCACGAACAGGATCGCGGCAGAGATGACATTCATAATGACCCCTGCGCTGATGACGACCATGCGCTTGAAGACCGAGCAGTTCTGGTAGGAATCGGGCTCGTTGGAGACGGCGTCGGGGTTGAGATCCTCCTGCCCGAGCATCTTGACATACCCGCCGAGCGGGAGCCAGGAGAGGCGGTACTCCGTGGGGCTGATCTCGCTGTGGAGTTCCTGAGTCTGTTCGGCGTTGAGCCCGTGTGCGCGATTGAGGTATTCTCGCTCACTCGAACCCAAGCGGAACCCCATCCCCTTGCGGTATGAGCACGCGACCTGCCCGAAGCCGATCGAGAACGCGAGCACGCGGATCCCGGCCCATTTGGC
>DDGE01000044.1:19682-33701 GCA_002337545.1 Phycisphaerales bacterium UBA1910
GCGATCACGAGAAAGTTGGCGAAGGTCCCCAGCGGGCCCGGCAAATCAAACATGCGTTGCTCCTGGGCAGGTCCCTGCCCGATCATTCGTCCAGATACGGAGTCTATCGGTCCATACGCCTTTGGTGCTGGGGAGGATCAAGAAGAAAGAACACGCCCCGGGGTCGCGGGGCGTGTTTCTGGAGAGAGAGATTTCTGGAGTCTCATCTCAAATGGCTATATACAGACTGGTCAGTAACTGGATTCAGTACTTGACTGAGCACCCGTAAGCCTTGGTGGTGGACTTGGTGACGGTTTCGCCAGCGAGGACCTGCTGAAGCGCATTGCGGACATAGTTCACTTCGCCGGGCTTGGAGGCCTTTGAGTCGTTATCGATTGCCCCGTGGTATCGCAGAACGCCCTGATCGTCGATGATGTACATCTCAGGGGTACGCTTCGCGTTGTAGGAGTTGCCGACCTGCCCCGAACCGTCAAGAAGGATCGGGGTGGTGATGCCCCAGTTGTCCGCTGCGGCCTTGTTGTGTTCGACACCGGTTGTGGGGTGTCCCTCGCGAGCGGAGTTGATGCGCAGCCAAACAACGGGCTGATCCTTCATGTCGTTCTGGATTGCGAGCATGGTGCCCGTGTCATCACGGTAATGCTTTTTGACGAATGGGCAATCCGGGGAGAACCACTCGAGGACGACGGTTTTGCCTTCTTTGGTGTAATCCGAAAGGGTGTGCTTCTCGCCGTTGATGTCGGTGAGGGTGAAATCGGGTGCTTTCGCGCCGACTTCGATGGGCTTGGCTGTTTCGAGATTTCCTGCACCCATCATGGTGCCGGTGACGGCAGCGCCGAGTGCGAACAGGACTGAACGGGATTTGGTGAGCTTGATCATGGTTGTGATCTCCTTGTGTGTTGGTGACTCAGGGGGCCTTCTCGTCGATGTCGTAGAACATCTCCCCTTGGGGTGTTTGAACACGGATCCGTCCTGAGAGACGCTTGTTCTCCGTTTCGGAGAAGTAAATCTCTAGACGGTTGCCTTCAGCGACACCGTCTTTGATGAGGTCCTTGATGGGGGTGCATTCGGTATCGGGATAAAACTCGATGCGGGTCGCATCGCGGAACAAGACGGCCGCGGCATCTTTGATCCATTGGAGACGGACCGCGGGATCGGTTGGACGGAACTGCTCCGGGCGCTGTTCATATACACGCTGGATCTCGCTCTCGGATTCCGAGGATGTCTCCGTTTCATCCTCTGGGACGATCACGAAGGAAACAGAATCCTCATCCGAACCCGGGAGACACAAATCCTTGCATACGAGGAAGTTGGACTCCACATTGATCGTCACGCCCGCGGGCTGTGCGTCGTCCTTGACCACGAATGGGAAGAGAACCGTCACCGTGCCTTCGTATGTGTGATCAAGAATGTCACCCTTCTGAAGGTATCGGATTGGGGTCGGCCAGATCGGGTCCTTCAACTCGATCGAGTCGGGCGTAGCGATCTCAAAATCGATCCCGAATCCAGTATCTGAGAGCCCCGGCCAGTAGGTGTGCCAGTCATCCGCGGCGATAATATCAATCGCCAAGAACCCGCTCGATCCGGGGTGGACCGTGCTCACGGAGGTCTTCGCATCGATTGAGAGGTGTTCTGCGCCCATGTTGGGTTGTGCCTGGGTTGAGGAGATCGCGCCCGTCATGGCCAAGGCGCCGATCAAGTTCTGGGATGGAACGAAAGGCATGTTCAAGGGTCCTCCATGGCATCTACGATGGCCAGCTTGTGCTTGGCGCGTCGATACAAACCCACAGGCGGGGTTCAGGGTGATGAACGCCCGTATGTGTATACTTATTGACCAATTGAGGAAAAAGATGCACCAGACACCCCGAATCACGCTCACGACCAAATCCGCCCTCCTCTTTTTGGGTGTACTCACGCTCATGATGGGCGGGTGCCTCAAGTCCAATATTTCAGACAAGAAGATCCAATACATCGATCTTGCGCGGGCTGTTGATCTGTTTGAGCAGCAGAAGAAAGAAAACGACACCGCCCTCTTCATCGATGCCCGAAAGCCCGAGCGATTCGCGGAGGGGCACATCCCGGGGGCGCGGAACATGCGCACGCCGGATGTTGATCTGCGTTACGGCACCGACCCCGCGCTGGAACGGTACAAGAACCTGATCGTGTACGGCGAGAACCCCGGCACCGCGACGGTCAATGCGATGGCCAAGCGTCTGATCGAGGTTGGGTACAACGGGTTCGTGAAGAAGCGCGTCAAGGTCTTCCCCGGCGGATGGGAAGAATGGGAGATCACCGGGCTCCCGGTCGAGTCCGACACACCCGAGCAGAGCGAAGGCGACGAATGAGCACCACCCCGTCCGATTTCAAGATGCCCAACTCCCCCACCGTGGATGCGATTATGGTGGATCGGCGCGCCAAGTCCTTTACGACCCGATCGATCAAGAAGGACTCAAAGCTGGCGGCATTGGAGATGGCGGTCTCGATGATCGACCTGACGACACTGGAGGGCGCGGACTCGCCGGAGAAAGTGCGGAGTCTGTGTGTCAAGGCGAAGCGCCCGTGGGAGCGGGATGAGGAGATCCTGGGTCATCGGATCGGGCATGTGGCAGCCGTGTGCGTGTACCCCTCGATGGTACCGTATGCGAAGGAATACCTTGCCGGGTCGGGTGTGAATGTCGCTTCCGTCGCGACGGGGTTCCCTTCGGGGCAGTACCCGATTGACATCCGCGTGCGTGATGTGGAGCAGGCGGTCGCGGACGGCGCAGACGAGATCGATATGGTGATCAACCGGGGGGCGTTCCTTTCGGGCAAGTACGGCGTGGTCGCCGACGAGATCCGTGCGGTCGTTGACGCGTGTGGGCCGGCGCACCTCAAGGTGATTCTCGAAACAGGCGAGTTGGTGACCTATGACAATGTCCGCCGAGCCAGCGACATCGCGATCGCGTGCATCCGGGAGGGCGACTTCATCAAGACCTCCACGGGCAAGGTCTCGCCCGCTGCGACGATGCCGGTGACACTCGTCATGCTCGAGGCCATCCGCGACGCGTATAAGCAGACCGGGAAGAAGTATGGCATGAAGCCGGCGGGCGGCATCCGCACTGGCAAGCAGGCCTGGCACTACCTGTGCATGGTCAACGAGACGCTGGGCGAGGGCTGGCTGAGCCCGGACTGGTTCCGCTTCGGGGCGAGCTCGCTGCTGAACGATGTGCTGCGGAGCATGCAGAAGCTCGCAACGGGTGAGTACGCGGCGGGGTATGACTTCTCGGATGCGTAGAAGAAAGTACAATCGGCTCACAAAGGTCATTGTCTCAATACCGCTCGGATTGGTTTTGTGCGTTTTTTCAACGGCGCTGTTGCTGACCTACCTGAAGTCTTGGTCCTGGGTTTCGAGCGGGCCAACGCTGAATCCCGACTCTTTCGAAGCCACCTACCTTGAACCGATCGCACCCGAACTTGTTGCTGTTCGTCATCATTCACCCTCGACGGGGAATGGGAGCTTCGCACTCACTGGCATCAACCTTGGGGCTGATATGGTGAGTTATTGCTATGGCGTCAGCTTGTGGGACGAGGGCTATACACCATGGGACCCGACTGTTGATGCGGAGCCGACGAGCGTGAACATCATGCGTTACCGGTTTGGGTGGCCGATGCGAATGCTCCACTACGATGACATAAGCACAGGATCGAGCATCGCTGATCCCATTGTGTTTGCGTATCACCAGCGGGCCAACGCCATTGCCGGTATTCATCGTGGGCTCGATCGCCCTTCGTGGCTTCCGGGTTTCATTCCACTCTATCGAGTGCCTATCGCCGTCAACTGGTTTACATTGGTTATCAATGTTCTTACCTGGTCAGCGCTCTGCTACGCACTGATGAGTTGTTTGTCATGGCTTCGTGCATGGATACAACGCCGCAGGATCAAGGGAGGGCTCTGCGCCTCATGCAAGTATCCTGTCGGAGACTTCGAGCGGTGCCCTGAATGCGGCACAGAAATCCGAATTGCGTGATAGCGAGCAGAAGCTCGCAACGGGTGAGTACGCGGCGGGGTATGACTTCTCGGTTGCGTAGTGCAATCAGTTCACCTGATTGGCGTATGCCATCATAGTTGATGCGAGATTCAATGCCCCATCATAGATCCCTGAAGCATGTGGTGATCACTACAGCCCTTGCCTTCGCTGTCACAGTGCTCATCGCATGGACACTCGCATGGATTACGCCAGACGCTGTTCGCCCCGCGTACACCATGAGCGGGGTCCCCGGCGCGATCGCGAACTGGCTCGAACCTGTTCCCAGCGACTGGCCGGATACCCCACGGGGGACTTCTGTCATTGTCCCAAGAGGAAGTGCAGGGATCGGCCTGAGCAGTGGCAACCGCGTTCGTGTTCGTCAGGGCATGGGGCTCGGGGTCAGCGTGCAGAGCGGGCCCAAGGGGACGGTGATCGACTTCGATGATGACCCGAATCATGTGCTCGACCAGGTGCGAGTGGGTTGGCCCATACACACCATGGTCCACCGTGGACCGGACGATGCTCGCCCTGCTCCACAATCGGCGCTGGCGAGGTTGTATGAACTGGGGGTTGCAATCCCGGGGAAGCCCCAGCCGGATCGCCGACTGCCACTGCGCCCGATCTGGCGGTTTTTCGCGCCCAGCGTTTTGGTGACCGCTGTGTTGTTGGAGTTGTTGTGGCAGGCTTGGCACCTACCCGCCCGAATCAGGATGAGGCGCCGGAATGCTCGTGGGCAATGCCTGAACTGCGGGTATGACCTGACCGGTATGGAGCAGTGCCCGGAGTGCGGCACGCCAATCGGATGATCAGGCTGCGCGGTCGTGCTGATCGGCGAAGCGTTTGTCGTAGTTTGCACGCTTTTCGGGATCACTGAGTACGGCGTAGGCCTTGTAGACCTCGTCGAGCTTCTGAGTCGCCTGCGGGTGATCGGCGTTGTCGCCGTTCCAGTGGTTGCACGCGTCGTTGAAAGCCTTGTCGATCTGCTCGGCGCTGGCGTAACGAGTGACGGCAAGGATCTTGTAGAGGTCGGCTTGCTCGATCTGCACATATCGCGAGCGAGGTTCCTTGATTTTGCCTTGGACCGCCAGTCGGATCATCGCGTCTCGTGACTCTGGATCGAGCTTGACAAACTCGATGCCTGCTTCCGCTTGGCGTGAGAACGCGGAACCCTTGCGGACCCACTTGACGCACCCAGTGATCTCGAGCGAATCAGAACCGTCAGAGAAGGTGTAGCTCTGGACTTCGCCGATTTCGGGGAGTTGCCCCTTCGGGAAGATGAGGCGCATTCCGGACCCCGTGATATCTGCAACCTGACCCTGGGAGCATGCGAGTTGCTCAGTTTCGATCCGTGACTCGGTGCGATGGATGAACTCGCACGAATCGGGGTTGCTTTTTTCGTTGCTGTGATTCGGTTTGGGCTGGGTCATATCCGCATGAGCGGCATATTCGGGGCTTGACTTTGCGGAAATTCCCCCAACAGAACGAATCGGAGGGGTGTTGGGTCCGGCTGGGAGGGTCTGGGCTGTTAGAATATGGGCATGACGACCGTTTCAGGGACACAAAACGCGGGGCACGCTGGATCTGAGGGCGTGAACCAGAACACAACCCGACCTGCTCGGCTGGATCTTCGCGGCGCAAGTGGCGGCGGGCTTTTCGAGTACGCCCCGGCGCCAGAGTCTGTGCGTCCGGATATCGCGGATTCATACGGGTTGTTCATCGACGGTGCGTTTGTGGAACCCGAGAACGGAGCGCGGTTTGCGAGCATCAACCCCGCGACGGAGGACACCATCTCGATGGTCGCTCAGGCTTCTGTCTCGGATGTCGATCGGGCAGTGCGGGCGGCACGCGAGGCGCTGCCGACTTGGGCGGGCCTCTCGGGCAAGGATCGCGGGAAGTACCTGTACCGAATTGCGCGAAGAATGCAGGAGCGGGCTCGCGAGCTCGCGGTGCTTGAGACACTCGACGGCGGCAAGCCCATCAAAGAGTCGCGGGATATCGATGTGCCACTGGCGTGTGCACACTTCTTCTACCACGCGGGTTGGGCCGATAAACTGAAGTTTGCGCTTCCCGGCCGTGAGCCCAGACCGGTTGGGGTGTGCGGGCAGATCATCCCGTGGAACTTCCCGCTGCTGATGCTCGCGTGGAAGATTGCGCCGGCGCTGGCGTGTGGGAACACCGTGGTCCTCAAGCCGGCGGAGACGACCTCGCTCACGGCCCTGCGGTTCGCTGAGATCTGCGCCGAGATCGGGTTGCCCAAGGGCGTCGTGAACATCGTCACAGGCGCGGGCGAGACGGGCAAAGCGATCGTTGAGCACAGCGACATCAACAAGATCGCGTTCACCGGGTCGACTCAGGTCGGGAAGATGATCGCGAAGAGTGTCGCAGCGACTGACAAAAAACTTACCCTTGAGCTCGGCGGCAAGAGCGCAAACATCATCTTCGAGGACGCGTCGCTTGACCAAGCGATCGAAGGAATTATCGAGGGTATCTACTTCAATCAGGGTCATGTGTGCTGCGCCGGGTCTCGGTTGTTCGTGCAGGAGTCGATTCTTGATACGGTGATCGACAAGCTCAACGACCGGATGGGGTCGCTGCGTGTTGGTGATCCGATGGATAAGAACACCGATGTGGGCGCAATCAACTCGAAGGAGCAGCTCGCGACCATCAAGAAGTATCTGGCGCTCGGCGATGAAGAGGGTGCCGTCCGTCATGATGCTTGTGGATCGGCGCTCCCTGAGAAAGGGTACTGGTGCAAACCATGCTTCTACTCCGGGGTGCAGCCGAGCCACACGATTGCGCGGGAAGAGATCTTTGGACCGGTGCTGGCGGTGATGAGTTTCCGGACACCGGACGAGGCGATCTCCCGTGCGAACAACTCGCCGTACGGGCTGGCCGCGGGCGTGTGGACGGACAAGGGATCGAAAATCTTTGATGTCGCGCGTCGTCTCGACGCGGGGGTTGTCTGGTTGAATACCTACAACAAGTTCGATCCGACGAGCCCGTTTGGCGGGTACAAGGAGTCCGGTTTCGGACGCGAGGGTGGGCGGCATGGGCTGATGGCCTACTGCCAGTAATCGGGGATTAGTTGCCGAGCGATCGGCTGGAGAACATACACATGGTCAATCAACCCGGCATTCATAGCTTTGATATCCGCGAGCTGACCCCTGAAGACAAGCACTGGGTTCAGCGTGTGCTTGTGCAGTACTGGGGATCAACCGTTCAGATTACTCGTGGGAAGAAGTACCTCGCGGACGAACTCCCGGGGCTGGTCGCGCAGCGCGACGGTTCTGAGGTGGGGCTCCTGACATATAACATCGAGGGCGATGAGTGCGAGATCATCACGCACAACTCCATGGCCGGGCACGGCGGGATCGGATCGTGCTTGCTCGACGAGGTGCGCAACAAGGCACGCGAGTCCGGGTGTAAGCGCCTCTGGTTGATCACGACGAACGACAACACCCCCGCGCTGCGGTTCTACCAGCGCCGTGACTTTGATATTGTCGCGTTCCATCGCGGCGCCGTGACGGATGCACGCAAGCTTAAACCCGAGATCCCGAACATCGGGTTCGACGGGATCGCGATCAAGCACGAGATCGAGATGGAGTACCCCTTGTGAGTGAGCGTTTGCCGATCATCAAGACCTACAAGCTCGCGATCGGCGGGAAGTTCCCGCGTACAGAGTCCGGTCGCTCGACGAGCATCCATGATGCGTCGCAGAATCTTGTCGCGCATGTCTGTCGCGCTTCACGCAAGGATGTGCGAGACGCCGTGGATGCATCTCACAAGGCGCAGCCGGGATGGGCGAATGCGACGGCGTTCCTTCGCTCGCAGGTGCTGTACCGACTCGCGGAGATGATGGAAGGCAAACGCGACGAGCTCGCGAATGCGATCGGCGAGAACGGGCAACGCGAGGTCGATGCTTCGATCGATCGTGTCGTGCACTACGCCGGCTGGTGCGACAAGTACGCGCAGGTGATGGGCGGCAGCAACCCCGTGGCTGGGCCGTATCACGATTTCACCGTGCCGTTCCCGGTGGGCGTTGTCGGGGTGATCGCGCCCGATGATGCCCCACTGCTTGGCCTTGTAAGTCTGATCGCGCCGGTGATCGCGATGGGTAATGCGTGCGTTACTCTGGCTTCTGAAACAAATCCGGTCCCCGCCCTGGTGCTCGCGGAGGCGATTGCACCAAGCGATCTGCCCGGCGGGATCGTCAATACCCTCTCCGGGTTCCGCGAAGAGCTCGTCGAGCATTTCAGTACTCATCGTGAAATCGATGCCATCCACGCGGCGGGTGTCTCCGACGAACATCGGACGCTCTTGCGCACAGGAAGCGCGGATAACCTGAAGCGTGTGCATGTGCACGGCGAGGTTGATTTCTTCGATGAAGAGGCGTGCGAATCATCCGCATGGATCGATCCGTTTGTTGAGTTCAAGACGATCTGGCACCCGAGCGCGGTGTGATCGATCTCTTGATTACTGAGCGAGCTTTGCCGGCCCGGTCTTGAGCGACTCGTCCATCACGAGGCGGGGTTGTTCGCGGTTCGCGGACTCGCGCCACTCGATCTCGAGTGAGCCGTTGAAGAGCTTCGCGATGGCCTGCAGCTGTCGCTCGATCGCGTCGCGTGCCTGCTTCTCGTATCGCTCATCGTTCTTCTCGAACAGCTCGGCGGCTTGTTGCTGCGCGGTCTTCATGAGCTCGTTCTGACGCTCGGCATTCATATTGATGACATCGACGAGGCCCAGGACACGCCCCTGCTGGATGTCGTAGGGTTCGACATCCATCAGACGCAGCGATCCGATGATCGGCGGGAGGGTCACCCGGAAGTGACCGTTCCCCAGATCAACGACATTGCGATCGTCGAGAGCACCGAGTTCGACTGCGTACTGCTTCTCGAACTGAAAGATCATTGCGATCTTGGCCTGCGAGAGCAGGATTGGGGGCAGCCAGTTGAACCCCTTGGTCGCGGTTGCGATTTCCTTCGCGTGGACCTCGAGCCCGACGAGCTTGCCGACAGCGCGGACGCGTTCTGTCAGCATCCGTAGGTTGATGGTGTCGATGCCCCCGCCCTTGCGGCCTTTCTTGAGGACCGTGACGAAGTAGAAGACAAGACCCGCGCCGATGATGGCTGCGAAACTCAACGCGATCAGTAAGAGCAGAAAATCGTTCACACCCCATTATTGGCGGGGGCGAGGATCGCATTTCAAGAAACGCTGGCAGCGCTCAAAAACAAGGTTTTATGTGTGCTCCGCGTTGTTTTTTTCCGGAAGTGCGACTTCAAATGAGCGGATGAGGAAGTGCCCACCGACGCTCAAGAGGATCCCGAACACCAACCCGCCGACAATGAAAGAGAGCATGCGAACGATGCTCATCTCGCCGTTGGGATCGGTGATCGCGGGGAATCCGGATCGCTGGAAGTAGAGGCCCACGGCGAGCACGGGGATCAAGAACGGGAGCGAACGCATCAGCATCCCCCATGATCTCGGGTCTCGACGGTAGACATCGAGCGCCGCGATCACGGAGAGGGCCCCGATCATCACGAGATGGAGCATCAGCGTGCGATCGACCCAGGGTTGAATGGCTGGGTGATTGCTGCCCACGACATTGCGTGCGTCGACATGGATGCCAAAGACGGACGAAACGAGGATGGTGCCAATAAAACAGAGTAGGGCGAGAGGAAACGCACCATGCACTTGGACTTTCCCGATCGCGACCAGAAATGTCATGATTGCGCCCAGGAGCACCATCAGCTCAAACCCGAACAGCCCCCATGCGAAACCGCCGAACTTGCCGAAGCTCAGGTAGATCCATGGGAGCGTGGAGAGTGCTGCCAGAACGCAGATAAGCACTGTGGACATGCGGAAGATCGCGGGTGTCTGGTTGCTCATACGGGTCGCTCCAAGGTGGGAAATGGGTTGGTACGCCAGCCGCTCGGGGTGGGATCGGTCGATCGCGTGACCTGCTCAACGATAATCGTGTGGGGCGGACGAATCCACTCATTTGGAACTGCGCATGATCTGCGCATGCATGCGGGGTTTCCTGCGCCGGATTGACGCATGATCTGCTGCATCATCTCGTGTACAACGAAATCGTATAGCCATGATCCAGTCACCCCCCAAGTTCTTCCGATAGAGGGGGTTGGGGCGGGGCGCGTATGCGCCCACGCGACCGGGCTGAATCCCGGTGCGAGACTCGCAAGGAGCATCGAACATGGGCGGCATCACCACTGGCGTCGGCATCTTTTCAGGCATTGATTCTGCTTCACTCATCGATCAGTTGATCGCGGTGCAGTCGACCCCGCTTATTCTGGCGCAATCCCGGGTCATAGATCTGAATGCCCAGCAGGCAGCGTATCTGGATATCAACTCGCGACTGAGTGCGTTCAAAACAGCCGCGGCATCGTTCCGGGTGAACAGTATCTTTGATGCGAGCAGCGCAGCGAGCAATAACGAGAGCATCCTCACCGCGAGCGCAGGCAACAGCGCCGTGCCCGGAAGCTACAACTTCATCGTTGATCGGCTGGTTTCATCCCAACAGCTTCTCACACGCGGATTCGCGGATTCCAACTCCTCAGCGATCGGGATCGATTCGTTGACATTTGAGTCCCCCGCTGCTCGGGTGGACTCGGATACAGCGCTCGCGGATCTCAATAGCGGAGATGGAATCAACCGGGGCGTGCTCTCGGTTACTTCTGCTTCCGGCTCGGGTGAGGTCGATCTTTCCCGTGCCGCAACGGTTTCGGATGTGCTCGATGCGTTTAACGAAGTCGAGGGGATCAACGCGTATGTCGACAATGACAAGTTTGTCATCGAGGGTGTAACGGCCATCTCTGAAACCTCCGGAACCGATGTGCTGAGCTCGCTCGGGCTCGACGGCAACATCGCCAGCAACACCCTGACAGGTTCGAGTGTCTACTCACTGACCGGGACGACCGCGCTCAGTGCCCTGAATGATGGGCGAGGTGTCGAGATCCGCCAGGCATCCGGGGCGGGAGTGACAGACTTTGAAATCATCATCGCGGGCGGCGATGAGGTCGGTGTGCGAATCGGTGAGATTGAGGAGTTGGTCGACGACGGTGAGGGCGGAGAAACCCTCGAGGTCACCGAGGGTGCGGTTTCGACACTCTCGGGGGTGATCGACCGCATCAACGATGCGCTGTCAGAGGCGGGCTATGCGGATGTGACGGCGTCCATCAACACCACAACCGGTGGGATTGATATTGTTGACGCCCAAGGGCGGGACATTGAGATCCAGAACGGGACCTCGGGTTCGCGTGAGTATTCCACTGCCTCGGATCTGGGGATTGCGGGTACCTACACCGGTGGCACGGCCAGCGGAGATCGCATATTTGCGGGCCTGAACACTCGCCTCGTTTCATCGATCAATGGAGGAAGCGGGCTTTCGGACACTGATGGGCTGCTCGACATCACCACGCGTGATGGGCAGAGCTTCACAAATATTGATCTGTCGGGGCTGAATGATGTCAACGACATCATCAACGCGATCCATAGTGCGACGGACACGGGATCCGGTCCCGCCGTCACCGTCTCGGTGAACAGCCAGGGCACCGGGCTTCAGATCATCGACAATACCAGCGGCGGTGGAACTTTCGCGGTCTCGGGCACCAACGGTGCGGATGTCGCCGAGGCGCTCGGAATCAGCGGCTCCACAACGACGAACACGATCACAGGCACGAACATACAGCAGGCATACATCAGCAACTCGACACTGATCAGCGAGCTCAACGGCGGCAGCGGGATCGGGACCGGCGAGTTCATCATCACCGATTCATACGGCAACACCGCAACGATCGATATTGATAACTCGATCTCGACCGTTGGCGATCTGCTCAACGAGATCAATAGAAACAACAACATCAGCGTCGTTGCAACGATCAACGCGAATGGCGACGGGATCACCGTCTCTGAAGAGATCGATGGTGTGGCGGGCACCCAGAATATCCGCATCGAGGATGTGGACGGGAATGTCGCGGAACTCCTCGGAATCGCGGGTGAATCCGCGGGCACGGATGGTGACAACTTCCTCAGCGGCAGTGAAGAAACCACGATTGAGTTCGATCCAGACGCGACGCTCGAAGATGTACGGAATGCGATCAACTCCGCCGATGTCGGTGTGGCCGCGTCGATCATCAACACGGGATCTGGTTCCTCACCCTTCCGTCTGAGTCTCGCGAGCGAGAACTCCGGCGAGGAGGGACGGTTCCTCATCAACACAAACGGGTTCGATCTTGGTCTGACTGTGCTAGACGAGGGCAACGACGCCCGGGTGTTCTTCGGTTCGAGCGATGCCGCCTCGGGCGTGCTGCTTACCAGTTCGACGAACACGCTCGATGGCGTGGTTGAAGGGGTATCCATCAACCTGCTCTCGGCTTCGGAAGAAGCGGTTGAGCTGAGCGTGAGCCGGGATGTGAGTTCGATCGAGTCCAAGATCACCGAGTTCATTGCTGCGTTCAACAGCGTGATCGAGGGGATTGATTTCCGCACCCGGTACGATGAAGAAACCGAGACTAAGGGCGTCCTGCTGGGCGACTCGACGATGCTCAATCTTCGGAACTCGATGTTCTCAGTGCTGCGTCGTGAGAATGAAGGATTCGAGGATACATTCAACTCACTCACAGAGGTTGGGATCACGGTTGGTTCCGGAAGTGTGCTCGAGTTCGATGCCGACAAGTTCCGCGATGCGTACAACGAGGATCCGGCGGCTGTTGAAGCGCTCTTCACGCAGCGGACCCTTGCCGACAACGACGACGGCGATCCCAACACCATCGATGAGATCTCCTACTCCGAGCTCAGTGTGCTTGGTCAGTTCGAAGAGTTTGCGGACAGCTATGTCTCCACGATCGGCGGCGTCCTGCAGAACCGACGAAACGCGTTGGATTCGCAGATCCAGCTCCAGGAGGATCGGATCGTGCAGATCCAGGAATCGCTTGACCGCAAGCGAGCGGTCCTCCAACAGCAGTTCCTCGCGATGGAACAGGCGATCGGTTCCTTCCAGACCCAGGGCGCGTCGCTCTCCCAGCTCGCGGCACTTGGATAATTGATTGCGATTGGGCTGAAGTGCCCCTTTTTTCGGACCGATGTTTCCCGCGTGATGAACGATACAAACACCAACGCGTATCTCAAGACCAAGGTCATGACCGCCTCGAAGGAGGAGCTCCGTCTGATGCTCATCGACGGAGCGATCAAGTTCGCGCAGCAAGCGCTGCACGGCCTTGAAACCAACGATCACGAGGAGGTCTTCGCGGGGTTCTCGCAATGCCGGGACATCGTCCTGGAGCTGATCAATACGATCAAGCCCGAGCACGCTCCCGAAGTCGCCAAGAGCGTGAAGGATCTCTATACCTTTATGTACGGCGAACTCGTGAAATCGAGCATCAATCGCGATCCAGACATCCTGCGTGAGGTTCTCTCATTGCTCGAGTACGAGCGGGAAACCTGGGTCCTCACCATGTCCAAAGTCGTGGAAGAGCGGAACGCGAACGGGATCTCAAACTCATACCCGATGCCAACGCAGACCACACCCGAGCAGGCCCACCAACCGATCAGTTTCCAGGCGTGATCGCGTTTACCCCTTGTCGCTGATCCCTGCGACGAGGTGTTCCATCACCATCTTGAACGACACATTCGTCCGCAGCGATTCTGTCGCACGCGTGATCGAATCGATCGTGCGCAGGGACACTTGCGATCGCGATGGGTCCGTGAGTCCCATGTGTGCCCGCTGCGCAACGAGCGCGAGCATCATGTCCGCGGCTTTGTGGTTCGCGGCTTCCTTCGAGCGGTTCTCGCCGAGCTTGTCGCCCTGCTTGACCCAATCGCTCGCCCAGCCATCGATGAGGGTGCTCATGAGGGTCCCGAGCCCGGCGGGGTGATCGCCCCGCATCGCTCTGCTGAGCATCGGGTCGATCTGGTTGTGCCAACTGAACAAGTCAGAGGACACCGCTCGAGCGAACCGCCCGGGTGACCCGTTCGCGTATTGCGTGTACCAGTGGTGCGCTTC
>DDGE01000052.1:0-10137 GCA_002337545.1 Phycisphaerales bacterium UBA1910
GCCTGGGGGTTGCCCGGGAGCAGGATCGGGTGCCCGGTGTCGGCGAACGGCGTGTCCTTGAGCGCGTGGTGCCCACCCGGGAACGCACGCGTCGCGCCCTTGCGGTGCACCCACTCGAGGCGGTCGTTGACGACCTCCTGGCGGGCGATGTTGTGGCTGATGAAGTACACCAGCCGCCCATCGACGCCGGGGAAGATCTCCTGGAACGCCTCGAGCACGAGCGCGTTGATCAGGAGATGGTTCACCGTCGCGAAGTTCGCACCCATCGACATGTCGTCGATGTAGTTGTTCGCCTCGTGCGTCCCGAGGGGCGCGTAGACGAGCTGACGATCCCCGCCGGGCAGCGGGGTATCCCACTTGGCGAAGTGCGCCTGCAGCGCCTTGAACTGCCCCGCAGCAAGGTCATGCCCGAACCCGCGTGACCCGCAGTGCGAAAGGAACGCGACCTGCCCGTCCTTGAGCCCGAACACCTCCGCGGTGTTCTTCGCGCGATCACCCTCCGCGAGTCGAACAACCTCGCACTCGCCGAAGTGGTTCCCGCCGCCGTAGGACCCGAGCTGACGGACCTTGCGGGGCAGTCGCTGCGAGAACTGGTTGTTGCGGCACAGGATATCCAATCGACGATCGAGCGCATTGTGCGTCCCATCGTGACCGGTGTGCTGCGCGTCTTCGCAACGCATCGCCCACTCAACCGGGATCCCGAGCTGCTCACAGACCTCCGCGGATGCGCCTTGGGTGATCGCCTTACGCCCGAGCTGATCGGACACATGTCGCGCCTTGGGAACCGAACGCTGACCCTTGCCGGTCCCGGTCGGGGTGCGCTCGCAGATCGCGTTGATCAAACGACGGCGGACCTGCGGCTGACGGATCGCGGACTCATCGATATCCACCGAGAGCAGCGACATCGAGCACTTGATGTCCACCCCGACAGGGCCGGGGTAGATATGCGAAGGGCTCGAGAGTACGCATCCGACGGGGGTTCCGTACCCGAGATGTGCGTCGGGGTTGAGGACCATCGTCGAGACCCCGGGCGCCATCGCGGAGTTGATCGTCTGCTTGATACACACCTCGTCGAAGGTGTTGCGAATCGCCGGCGTACCGATCACGGTCACGGGCTTCGCGTCGTTGGGCAGCGGGAGGATCGCCTCCGCCTCGCCGGTCTCGATGAATGGGTTGTCTCGGTTGGTGACCATATCTACTTCTCCAATGATCCAAACAGTGTACTTTGCAAGGGTGAACGACGGGGATCGAACCCGTAACCTCTCGGATCACACCCGAGTGCTCTGACCGGTTGAGCTACATTCACCATCAATGACTCCGGCTGGATTCGAACCAGCACTCATTGGTTTCTGAGACCAATGCCTCTACCAGTTGGGCTACGGAGCCTTCTGTCTTCCTTTCAACCGCCCCGGTGGGATTCGAACCCACGACCTCCGCGTTCGTAGCGCGGCACTCTGATTCCGCTGAGCTACGGGGCATCGAACTGAATCTGGATGGCAGGATTCGAACCTGCGACTTTGTGCATCCAAGGCACACGCTCTGCCAAGCTGAGCTATATCCAGTCAACTCTGGTTCGGGATCGCATGAATCGATGCGTGCCGCAGCGCGGCAGCCGGAGCGAAAGAACGACTGGGGAATCGAACCCCAGCCGGGGGGAGGTGCAACCCCTCCCCCCGGCACAGCCTCGTGTGCGGTCTGATCGATCATGCAATCCCGATTGTCAAAGAGGCGACTCCCGTGAGTCATGTGGAGACAATGCATGCCGCGTGCCAAACGGGCCCCGGCATTGATTTTGAGCAAGAATCAGCGATTACCCGATCAAAGCACAATCACAATTTTGATCCATACTGATATAGATTTATCGTGTTTGATCCGAAATACTCGTACATGCCCGGATCGGATCCAAAGCCCATTGTCGTCATCGGATTGCTCGGCACCACCCTCGACACGGGCAAGGGCCCGAAGCGCTGGGAGCGTTGGCGCCCGACCGTGTCCATGTGTCAGCACGAGGACTTGATCGTGGATCGGTTGGAGCTGATCCATGATCGGCGATCGAACTCACTCGCGAATCAGGTGATCGAGGACATCGGGTCGGTGTCGCCTGAGACTCGGGTTGTGCAGCACACGATCTCGATGCGCGACCCATGGGACTTTGATGAGGTGTTCGCGACGCTGCATGACTTTGCACGCGCGTACCCGTTCGACACGGAACGCGAGGAGTACCTGATCCATATCACGACGGGCACGCATGTCGTGCAGATCTGCAACTTCCTGCTGACCGAATCGGGATACTTCCCGGCACGCTTGATCCAGACATCGCCACCAAGGGGCGCGAAGGATGGGCCAGGTCTGCGTCGGATCATCGATTTGGATCTGAGCAAGTACGACCAGCTCGCCTCACGCTTCCAGCGTGAGCATGACGACGCGGTGGCGTCGCTCAAGGACGGGATCGAGACCCGCAACGCGAAGTTCAACCGATTGATCGAACGCGTTGAACATGTCGCGATCCGCACGAGCGATCCGATTCTATTGACCGGTCCGACGGGCGCAGGCAAGTCGAAGCTCGCGGGGCGGATCTTCGAGTTGCGTCAGCAGCGCCGCTTGGTCGAAGGCTCGTTCGTGGTGGTGAACTGCGCGACCCTCCGGGGCGACAGCGCGATGTCCACGCTCTTTGGGCACAAGAAGGGCGCGTTTACTGGAGCGGCGAGTGATCGCGCGGGGTTGTTGCGCCAGGCAGACGGTGGGTTGTTGTTTCTCGACGAGATCGGCGAGCTCGGTCTCGACGAGCAGGCGATGCTCTTGCGGGCCATTGAGGATCAGCGGTTCATGCCCTTGGGCGCGGACACAGATGTGCAGAGCGCGTTCCAGCTCATCGCGGGGACCAATCGGGACCTGCGTGAGTGTGTGCGTGACGGAACCTTCCGCGAGGACCTGCTCGCGCGGATCAACCTGTGGAGCTTTGAGCTCCCGGCGTTGCGTGACCGGATCGAGGACATTGAGCCAAACATCGACTTCGAGCTCGATCGGTTCACGCGTGATCGTGGTCACATGGTCCGGTTCAATACTGAGGCGCGTGAGGCATTCCTCGCGTTCGCGTCCGCGCCGACATCGCGATGGAGCGGGAACTTCCGTGATCTCAACGCGGCATTGACCCGCATGGCGACCCTCGCGCCCGGCGGGCGCATCACCATCGAGGTCGTAGAAGAGGAACGGCGTCGCCTTGAGTATTCCTGGGAAGTCGGTGGCGCATCGGGGCACCCGATCCTCTCGCGGGCAATGGATCCGAGCAAGGTCGAGTCTCTGGACTTGTTCGATCGCATGCAACTCGAGTCGGTGCTGCGGGTGTGTGAGGGATGTGATTCGCTCTCTCAAGCGGGACGCAAGCTGTTCGCGGCTTCGCGATCGAAGCGTTCAAGCACAAACGACTCTGATCGGATCCGCAAGTATCTTGGGAAGTTTGGACTGAGTTGGGACTCGATTTACCCATGAATCGTGAAATCCCCAACTCAAGCCATCAATGTCCAGATTCGAACTCCACCACCAGCAGCGCTGGGCATGGAAAAACCACCGGGGCCTGCTTCAACTTTCGATGCGTTCGTTCACTGCCAACATCGGCAACCCTGCCGATGTTTTTCGACCCGCTACCCGAGAGCCCGATGGGCGAACCGTTTTATCGCACATCCTCGATGCCGAGTGCTGCCGACCATGAGAACGCGGTTGGGCCCTGCAGCATCTGATTGCTCGCTCGCCCCCCCCCATCATCACTGAACTGTGCCCAGGTAGCCATAGCGCGTAGCTGTTGACGATCCAGCTCTGGTACTCGGGCCGCGGGATACGAAAGGACTCCGGCATATACCCGGGATGACTCTTCCGCAGGCCCCACATCAAAAACGACTCGAATTGTCCGAGAGACCGCATCGACACGGGGCTCGACATACCGAACACGGGCGGCTACTACTACCGGTTTGGGATCTTGCACCTTCAATGCATAGTAATCGCCGACACAAACAGAGTCTGCGACTGATACCGGAAGATAGAGATCAACACAAAGCCCGTCGTCGGAAATGATCTCGATCAACGGCGATCCTGGTGCAACCATCTCCCCTGGCTCCGCATGAGTTCGGACTACCACCCCATCGAACGGGGCCCGCACCATGTGCTCCTCGAGTCGTGATTGGGCGAGTTCCAAGCTTGCTAACGCTTCTCTCTTGGACTCTTTTGCACTTCGCAGATCGGCTGCGGCGATCTCACAGTCTAACTCTGCAGCAACCAGCTCCGCCTCGGCAGCCGCATTCTGCTCATATGCCGCCTGGATTCTCGCAAGCGTATCCTTTGCCTGTTCATACACTGCCTCTGCAAGATCAATCTGTGCGGCACGCTCAGCTTGTGTTTCGGCAACCTTCAGTGCGGCTCGCACGACTCGATCATCAAGCACTGCAAGAATCTGTCCCTCCGAGACATGCTGCCCCTCTTCAACTCTGAGCTCGCCGAGAAGCGTATCGAACGAGGAAGACAGCGTGACCTCATGTTTCGGGCGAATGACACCCGGCAGAACTTCATGATCCCCGACTTCGATTAACCGCACAACCTGCCCTGTGGGCTCAGTTGGTTCAGCGCTGTTGCCGATGGAAGGTGCAGGTTGTACCAGAATTGACATCAGAATAGAGGCTTGTAGTAGCATGTGCGTTATCCAATATACTCACGAGGAAGGGGACTGCTTCACACGGTTCAAGAATCGTTTGATTCGGCGTTCAAGCATCTGTGCGACTGTGACTGATTTTGCAGGAACTTTCGCTTTTAGCTGACTCCCGATGAGATCAGCATCGATTTCGGGGAAACAAAGATTGATTTCGAAAAATGAATCGATCACAGCACCTGTTGCACTGTTGATCGGCACGAGACCTTGCGGAGCAGCCTGGAGAATCCTCGGCTCAATATCTCGTGTGGCGACCTGGCCGATGCGCGTCACCACTCCTCTGATATCAAGCCCCGGATACGCAGGCGAGCGACAAACGACCTCATCACCGGTCACCAATCTCAGTGATTCAAACTCAACTGATCGCAGATAGAAAACGGCCTCAACCTCTCCGGATCCATAAATCAGTATGGGGTCACCACGCTGAACAAAGGAGCCGGGGCGATCAACGAGTATCTGAAGAACACGCCCCTCAGCCGGAGCAGGCAAACGGAGGCTCTCTAAATCCATGCTTACCTGATTATGCTGGGACTGTACCTGATCGCTCTTAGCCAGTTCCGCGAGTGCTTCGCCTGGTGAACTGAGAGACGCTAGCCGCACATGGCGCTTGCTCGTTTCAGTTTGGGATTCGAGCTCCGCGTAGCGTGAACTCATATCAGCGTTCACAATATGTGCGAGTGGATCGCCTTCATCTTGACGCGCACCAACTCGGGCAGGAAGCTCCATAAGCGTACCAGCATCGGGAGCCCTGATCGCCGTGACATGCTCATACGAAATGACGCCGTTGATACCAACCTTTTGCGGAACAGGGAGAAGGCCAATAGCGGTAATCGCAATGAAAAATGCACCCGCGGTAATGGAAACTGCCCTGAAACGAACCGCGGCGACCTCTGCGGACGACACAACATATTGGACGATTGAGATCGCACCCTTTGCGAGCACGATCCCGTTGAGAAGAATCGCAAAGAGAATACCGGCGCCGCCGAACTTCATCACGAGTACAGTGGAGATCGTGATCATGACGATGGCACGGTAGCCCATCTGAGCAAGGCCAAACATCACCAAGCCCGGATTCGGACGGATTGGTTCTCCACTCAGGTTCGATTTCAAACCGAACAATACACGCTTCGGGAAGTCAATGACCGCTTCTTGACATCGCTTGCGAAGATTCGGGATACCCGTCAAATCACTGACGAGGTAGTACGCGTCGTATCGAAGAAGTGGATTGAGGTTAAACAGCGCGGTCGTCACAGTCGAAAGAATCATGACCTGGTAGGCAAGCGTGTTGAGCGTTGACGGCTCAGTGAGAGCCCAAACAAAGACAGCGAAAGCCCCCACGATGGACTCGAAGTAGACACCGCCGAGCGTAACGATCGCTCGTTGGTGGGATTTGCTGAAACTCCATGAGTCAGTTGCATCGACATAGGCAAGCGGTGTAAAGAGCACCAAAAAGACACCCATCTCCGGTACATAGCCGCCGAAGGAACGGCATGCGAAAGCGTGCCCAAACTCATGCACAACTTTCAGACCGATCAGAGAAGCGACGAGAATGTAGACATTGTTGCCATCAAGCATCGCCAGCACCGGGGACGAGAGCTCACTCGCCCGCGAGACCACCACGATGCCTGCTGCCATGACGAGCAGGATCCAAATCAGGAACCCCGGGATAGAGAACAGCCAGCGGAAGAGCGGCAATGATCTTGAGAGGAACTGATTCGGATTGAATACCGGGATTTTCATGAAGAAAATCCCCATCACTCGACCGATCGCCTCTGCGCGACGGCGCTGCTCATAGCGTTGATACAACGCATCAGCATTATTTATTGGCAAGCTGAGCAGGTTCCGCTGATGCAAATCCAGCACGAACTCGTAATAGCTCTCTTCGTCATCCTGAATGAGCGTTCCTATGGACACCAACTGGTCAAAGACTTCACCGAGCGTCCCGTTCCCCCTGATAGCATTCAGAACGAGGTAATCCTCTGGATCGAACCGATGCGAGGCAAAGGTGATCGGATCCCGAACAACATATGCGGGACCGGCTCGAAATGTATGGCGACTGATATCCAGATCCCCGCGCACGGAGACAACAACCTCCCGGAGGCGTTCGGAAAGACCTGGTTGATTGGGTGTGTTTGCCATCAGTCGAACCAGAACCTCAATCGTGCAGCATCAACTATCCGGTGGACCGCCAGCCACCAGTTCGATCGTTCACCGACTTCGACCATCGCGACACCAGCCATGCCTGGGCGTAACCAGGCTTGATCTTCTGGCAACTCAGCCTCGGCGACAAAGACGGAATGCCCGTCTCGCTCGACACTCGATGGCGTTAACTTCCCGAGAGTACTGAATCCCGGAACCTCCGGACGAGCATGACTCGCGAAACGAATACGGTTCCCCTCAACCAGATCCGACACACGATTCTGAGGCACATGCAACTCGATCGTCATGGAATCATCTATGGCGATCGAAGCGAGAGACTCGCCCATGGAGATAACACGACCGGGGTAATCCGCGATCTCGGGTGCCATCACAATCCCTGCCTGAGGTGCTCGTACTTCGGCATCTTGAAGCTGACTGAGAATATGACGAACTCGTGTACTGATCGATCGGATATCCCCCTGCGCGATCGAGGCAGAGGCAGGATTACTCTCAGCGATCTCACCAGACAATCGGAGCTGCGCGTTGCTCAACTCTGATTGAAGTTCACGATACTCCAACTCCAGTGCCGAGGTATCCATCGTTAGCAGTACCTCGCCAGCCTCCACATGGTCGCCGGACCGTACAAACACGGTATCGACACGCCCGTCAAACGGGGCGGCGATAACCTGCTCACTCTTCGCGATGATTACCGCAGGAACCGAAACACGGTACATCCGGGTACCGATTGCAACCCATGCGATTGCCAGAATCATTGTGAGCAGAAAAATCTTGCGACGGATTGTGTTCGGCCCTGCGCACCATCGGAACGCTGCGCGAGTTGTCTGAATAATGTGTGTGGGGAGTGATTGAGTAGCCTGCGTGACAAGCGGGATAGCACCTGCGAGTGGCGCGAACAGCTTGTTGGCAGCTTCTATGTCATCCGCATCAAATGGTTCTTCACCCGATCGCCGGAACGACACGACCGCAATGGGGCCGTCACCAGCATCGATCGGGATGCTCAGCACACTGGCACCGTTTACAGACGCACGCCACGCCTGATGAAGCAAACCTTCTTCAGCGAGTGTAGAGTCCTCCCAGCGATCTCGAGACTGAGCAACCACCGGGCAGCGTGCATCCGCACACTCTCCCATGGCTTGTTGAACCTTGAGTACGCCGGGGCTGCGCAGCTTCACAGTGTCCAGCCCGGAAATGCATACGACACTGAGCTTGTCGTTACGCACCAAACCCATGGCTGCCTGGTCACAGTTGAAACGCTGACGAGCAGCATTGGTAATGGTGTACGCAAACTGCTGAACTGATTTGAACTGGCCAGCCCGAGCGTACACGCGAGCGATATCACTCATCTCAACGACGCCCCGATTCGTCGTTTTTCTCGTCAATACCCCTGCAATCTGTAGACACGCGGCACGGAGATGAAGTTGTATACGCTCGGCATGATTCGTCGATGAACAATGGACGAGGACTGAAATAGCACCGAAGGGATCGCGACCTGCATGATCCACGGGGCAAGCGATAACCGCGTGCTGGGGTGTATCTTTCGGGCCATAGAGCCTTACGATTGACGACGCACGCGATCGAGCATCTAACGCTGTGGATTGAAGATTCGCTTTCCACAACTCCGCACCTTGAACATCGCCCTCGCGTACAACCTCGACCTCGTCACCAGCGATACCCACAGTCAGGCAACACGATACACATCCGAAATGCTCCATGATCAAGCTGAGGAACGCATCCGCCTTTTCACGGGCGCTCCCAGAATCACGCTCAATTGCCGATATGCCCGAGAGCAAATCCGATGGCTTCTCAGGTGCATCATTACGCCACGCCTTCTCTGACGCGTCGCTCATTGTGATGGCATTCGGTGTAGTAGTCATAGCTTCCATTCAGTAGAGGATGCGTCACTTCAAAGAATGTGCGAGCCTTGCTCTTCTTCAGAAGAACTGCTCGGCAAAGTCACCTGCTCAAGAAAACGAAGACCAGCCTCATAGGCATCTGGCCGTACTGTGCGGCCCCGAAGACAGAGCGCATACACCGGAGGCATATCGAACTCCTCCCGCTCAAAGCTGAGCTGGTACACATCCCCGATCGCCAACGGTCGAGCCACAAGAATCTGGGTGCCACCAGATGAGATATCACCGGTCACGCCTTGGAATCTGACACCTGTGCGAGCACTCATACTCGCAGGCTCGACATAGACCTTGACGCGAAGGGACTGCCGCTTATGACCTCGCAGTTTTTTGACTGCGTCACTGGAGCTATTCGCAAGCTCGTCAATCAATGAATCTGCCTGCGTATTGTCCATAATGATGTGGTCTTTCGAGTTCAGCATCTGCTATCTCCACTTACCGGCGCCGACCACGAGATGCGTGATCACTTGTTTGTTTTTCATCGTTGTTATCACGAGCCCCCAATGAACGAACGAGTCCCCACAGCACGGTAAATGTGCTCGCGATCCGTTCGGTCGTGGAAGACTTCTCCGACTGCGTCTGTTCCGCACCTTGTACTACTCCGTTCACCTGGGTGCCGTGCATCTGAGACGCATCGCCCTCCGCATGATCAGCGTTCTCAGCTCGAACAAACTCGAAGAGTGGTTCGTCTGGGGGAGGAACCGGGGCCTCAGAATCAGCGGCTTCAGAGATAATCGGCATGACCTCGCCAATGAGTTCTTCACCCATCTGTGAGACCTTGTCTGCCATCTCAGGAGCTTCGTAGGCAATCTTCGTGAGATTCTCATCGATCTCATCGATTGTGTCATCGATACCAGGTCCCGAAGTGATAAAGCCAAGATCCTGCTCATCACCCCAATCAATCTCGGATGGCGGTTCATTCTCGACATCCTCTGAGCCATCAATCTCTTCGGAGTCAGACTCAACTGGGTAGATATCAACATCGATCGATGCATGGCTGGTTGCCACCGAACTCCCATCGGTAGCCGTTGCGACCACTTCAAGCTGGAATCGGCCAACCGCACCTGGAGTTGGGTTCAGAGTCAGCCCCTCCAGTTCATCTGGACTCAGGGTCCATGTACCATCAGCATTCTCGACGCCGGCGCTTAAGCTCAGCCCTGCCGGCAATCCACTGACCGTGATCTGAAGAGATTCCGAACCATCAGTGTCGCTTAGCGAAGAAGCAATATCCAATGGAATTTCTTCACCTTGTCCGCCCTCCACTGAATCACCCACGGATAGACCCGGTGTGTCCGCCACACCAGAAACATCCACGGTGAAGCTCGAGGTGCTCGTCGAGCTGTCCCCGTCCGCCTCCGTCGAGGTCACGCTCAC
>DDGE01000052.1:10235-13742 GCA_002337545.1 Phycisphaerales bacterium UBA1910
TGTGTCCGCCACACCAGAAACATCCACGGTGAAGCTCGAGGTGCTCGTCGAGCTGTCCCCGTCCGCCTCCGTCGAGGTCACGCTCACCTCGAGATCAAAGGACCCCGAGAAATCGCTCGGCGGTGTCACGCTCAGACCCGCCAGCTCCGACGGATCCACGATCCATGAGCCATCGCCCTGGTCCACACCCGACGACAGCGTCGCACCATCGGGCACATTGGAGATCACCACGGACAGCGTCTCAGACCCGTCCGTGTCGCTCAGGCTCGGCGTGATGTCGAGACCGATCGCCGTATCCTCGGCACCGCTCACATCATTCACGCTCAGACCCGGTGTGTCCGCCACACCAGAAACATTGATCGTGTGCTCACCTTGTGTTTCTGACCAAAGCTCACCGTCATATGCGGAGAAACTGAGCGAACTCGAACCACTCCAATCCGTATTTGGCTCGAAGGTGAGTGATCCTGAATCGACCAGCGACTTCTCAATGACCTGCCCTTCGACAACTTCAACCCCTTCGATCTTGAGGGTTCCGTTTGTCGGCAAGCTCTCAATCCGGAATGATTCGACGGCGTCACCCGTATCGAGTTCAAGTGTATTGAACTCAATGACGGCTACACCATCCTCCGGTATATCGACTGATCCCGTTTGAACAATCGGGGCATCATTGACACCCTCAAGATGAACTGTAAATCCTGCTGTGGTCGAAGTCGTATGACCTGAGTCAGGTTCGCGTGCAGTCACCTCAATCTCAAGATCGAAGTCCATATCATAGTTCGAAGAAGGTGTGATACTCAGGCTCGAAAGATCCCAACCGGTGATATCAACTTCTTGTCCTAGTGCTGTTGCGCTATTCACTCCGTCCGTCAGCACAGACCCCGCGGGAGCACCAGAGATCACGATGCTGCTGATTTCTTCCGAACCATCCACATCGGTGATGGCGGTACTCACATCGATATCGATGCTGGAGTCTTCAAACCCATACGAATCTGCCACATTGACGAGCGGTGCGTCAGCAACACCGCTGACATGAATAGTGAAAGTTGCATCAGACTCAGACCATACTTCTCCATCCGTCACACTGAAGTCGAATCCTGTTGTGCCGGACCAATCACCCGTGGGTTTGAAGGTCAATCGTCCGTGAGAAACATCGTACGCGGATACTTCATCACCAGCCTGTACAGCAACGCCGTCGAGCAATAGTGTCCCGTTCGTCGGAAGCGTTTCGATGCGGAAGTTCGCTGCAGCGTCGCCCGTGTCTACCTCTTGGGAACCGAGTGAAATCACTGCGGTCTGATCTTCGCTGATTTCCATCGAACCATCGAGTGCGATGGGCGGGTCATTGACCGCGTCAATGTGGACCACCATTGTCGCTGCTCCAGTGGTCATGTCACCGCTATCGGCTTCGATTGATGTCGCAGCGATCGTGAACGTGAAGTCCTGATCATGGTTCTCCGCGGGTTGAATTTGCAAATCTGACAAGTTCATCCCAGTAATGTCCGCTGTCCCATCCCATGCGGTTACCACGGTCACGCCGTCAGTAAGCACAGACCCTTCTGGCACCCCCGACACCGTGACAGAGTGGATTGATTCTGACCCGTCGATATCCGTCAACGCCACATCGACATCGAGAGCGATCATGCTTTCTTCTGTTCCAGTCGCATCAGCGGCGGTCACGATCGGGGCGTCGGCCTCACCAACTACCACGATGGTCTGGGTCGCAGTCTCGGCTGACCAATCGTCGCCGCTGGCCACACTGAATGTAACCCCGGTGCTCCCGCTGTAATCCGACGGGGGAGTGAATACCAGGCCACCCGATTCAATCTGCTCTACGCTGAACACATCACCCGCAAGCACGGGTTCGCCCTCAAACTCCAGCGTCCCTTCCGATGGAAGTGAGTCAATCCGGAATGATGTAATATCTTGATCGATATCCGGGTCAACACCGCTGAGAACGACTGGGGCTGGTGTGTCCTCGGTGACAAGTGTTGTCGCGTTCAAGGGATCCGGCGCATCGTTCTGCCCAATGACGGTCACGGTTACTGTATCGATGACCGTATGCTCACCGTCAGTTGTAGTGATCTGGAAAGTGAGATCGGTATCGGATGCCACATTCGGCGAATCAAAGCTGGGATTGATCGCGTACGGATCAGAAAGCGAAACTGAAGGCCCGCTCGTTTGAACCCATTCATGAGTGAGTGGGCTCCCCTCGGGATCGCTCGCTGAAGCAGATAGCTGCACTGTCGTTTCTTCTGCAACGCTGAAGTTTGGACCAGCGTCGAGTGTCGGCGCATCGTTATCAGCGTTCACGAGGATGACCACTGAATCAACTACGGTGTGCTCACCATCGGAAACTTCCAACTCAAAGGTGACATACGAGTTGGCAACCTGCTCAGGAGCCGTAAAGCTGGCCGTAGCGCTGTCCGCCCCTGAAACCGTAACACTCGGACCACCTGTCTGGCGCCATGTGTATGTCAGATTCTCGCTATCGCTGTCAGATACTGAGGCAGCGAGAGTTACGACCTCGTTCTCATTGACGCTTTGGAACGGGCCGGCATCTACCACCGGCGGATCGTTCACGCCCTCAACGCTCACGACAACCGAATCTGTCACTTCGCCAAGCCCGTCAGAAACAGTCAGTTCGAATGTGATATCCTGGGTGCCATTGATATCCGGAGCTACAAAGGTTGGCGAGGCGCTGCTCGCATCGGAGAGCTCAACTGCTGGACCACCAGTCTGCACCCAGCTGAATGTCAGAGCATCTCCGTCCTCATCAGACACTGCGGAGTGCAGATGCACCGTATCGCCCTCGACAACATCCTGATCAGGACCGGCCGAAACCGTCGGCAATGTATTTCCGGGTTCGACCTGCATTGAGATCGTATCCGTTGAGATACTTGTCCCGTCAGAGACCTGCAGCTCAAATGTCACTTCGCCTGGCTCAGCCATGCCACGAGTTGAAAAACGCAGTTCCGGACCATTACCGCTTCGAATCGTGACATCTGGACCACCGGTCTGAACCCATCGATACGAGAGGTTCTGCCCTTCGGCATCTGACGAGGTGGATCCAGCACCATAGATGCTATCAGTGAACTGAGTGATGGAATCATCGACATCTACACTTGGCCCATCGTTGTCAGCTTCAATCAGGATGTTGACACGAACCGTCTGCGGCCCATTCTCATCTACAACTTCTACATCGAATGCATAGATCTCATTGTTTGTCAGGTTTGGAGCTTCGAAAGTAGGGTTCGCTGTATCTCCACCATTCAGTTCGAGTGTCTCGGTACCAGCGACTTGAGTCCAAGTGTACTGTACATCACCGACCCCTCCACTCACATCGACACTCAGCGCGGCAACCTGACCTTCGGTAGCGACGATTGTCTCCGGAGCTTCAACGACGAGTTGCGTTTCGCCACCGGTTTCACTACCGGTCCCGCCACCAGTCTCTCCACCGGTTTCACCACCGGTACCGCCACCAGTTTCACCACTGGTTTCACCACCGGT
>DDGE01000052.1:13972-19886 GCA_002337545.1 Phycisphaerales bacterium UBA1910
TCGCCACCAGAGTTTCCTGAGGGATCACCTGTCTCACTTCCAGTGCTTGAGTTGACTTGTACTGTTACTGTATCGAGGGAGGTACTTGTGCCGTCGGTCACCTCGACCTGGAAAACCAGCTCTGTGCCTTCTGTCACAGACGGTGCCCCAAATGTCGCGGTAGATGATGTCGCATCATCGATCTCAACGGAGGGTCCCGACACCTGGGTCCAGTTGAATAGGACTGCTTTACCTTCGGGGTCTTCCCCGCTGGCATTCAGCGTGCCAGTTTCCCCAGCATCGATCGAGAATCCAGTACCAGCATCAACAGTCGGCGCATCATTCACAGCGTTTACCAGGACCTCGACCGTGCCCACTGACGAATATTCCCCATCGCTCGCAGTAACCTCAAAGGTCAACCACGAGTTTGTGATCTCCTCAGGTGATGTGAATGTTGGGTTTTGAGTGTCACTCCCACTCAGCTCGACAGAGGCGCCACGGATCTGCCGCCATGAATAAGTGACATCATTGCCCTCTGGGTCAGTTGCACTCGCGGACAACTCAACTGCCTCATGCTCTCCCACAGTCTGAGTAGGCAAAGCAGTAAAGCGAGGCGCATCATCATCCGCGTTCACTGTGACCGTCACGCTATCCGTGGATTCATTCACACCGTCGGATACCGTCAACTCAAAGGTGACATCCGTATTCACAACACCCTCTGGCGCTTCAAAGGATGCGGTGGCTTCGTTTGCATTGACCACGGTCACTGTGGGACCAGATACCTGACGCCACGAGTAGGACAGTTCCCCGCCCTCAGGATCCACTGCGGACCCAGCGAGCTCGACAGTATCACCCTCTTCAACACTGAAATCTTCGCCCGCGTTCACCACACACGCGTCATCAACAGCATCAACATGCACAGTCACATATTCAACGACCTCGGTTTCACCATCAGATGCCGTAAACTTGAATACGAGATCGGTATCCTCGATCGCTTCAGCAGCTGTAAAAGTAGGACTCAAGGAATCCGGGTTCTCCAACTCGACTGAGGGGCCAGAAACCTGCTCCCAACTGTGTATTGTCGCGTAACCTTCAGGATCCGTGACCGATGCACCGAGTGAGACTGTATCACCCTCGATCGCGTTCAGATCAGGCCCCAGATCGATGACGACCGGGTCATTGTCTGCGGAGATTGCCACAGTCATGTATTGCACACTGGTATTCGTACCGTCCGAAACCTCGGCGCGGAATCGGAGCACAGCGTTTGAATCTAACTCGGGCGCGGTGAATGAAGGCTCGCTGGTATCAGTACCGTCGAGTTCGACAACAGGCCCCGAGACCTGCGTCCATGTGCATGTCGTTGATGATTCCGTCGAAGAGAAAATCAAGCCATTGATCTGTACGGACTCTCCTTCGCTCACAATCAGATCACTCTCAACTGACATCATCGGCGTATTGCCCAAGCCATCCACCACGAAGTGGTTGATGTTGGCAACCTCAACTGTGAAGCTTTCGCCACTGCCGAGTTGAACCGTGACCACGCCATTGTCCATCGATATGTCCGATGGCTCGAAGCCACTCAGATCCAACAGGTTGTATCCATCGCCGCCATCGATCACATAGTGGTCACCATCCGCAGCGCCAACGACAGAGAATACATCGTCGTTTGCGCTGCCAATCACCTGTTCCACTCCGGCACTGACCAGATCAAAGCGAACGGGATCATTTGAGTCCGCAAACGAAACAGTGTCCGTGCCAGCGCCACCGGAAATGATGTCATCCGCATCCGCGAAAATCACATCATCTCCCGCGCCACCTTCGATAGTGTCTACACCTGCCCCGCCCGTGATGATGTCATCGCCGTCACCGCCTACCAATGTGTTGTCGCCGGAATCGCCAGTAATTGAGTCATCGAATGAAGAGCCGACTACATTTTCGACACCGCTGATAGAGTCAGTACCCTCGCCAGTCGCTGTCCCCGCATTCAGATCAACTGTCACGGAGCCTGCCGCGTTCTCGTAGCTCACGGTATCCGTTCCGACACCACCATCTATGGAGTCATCGCCAGCACCACCACTGAGGACATCGTCACCCGCCCCACCGTGGAGTTGGTCGTTCCCGGATCCCCCCTCAACTACATCATTACCTGCGCCGCCATCGATGAGGTCATCGCCCTCCTCGCCGAGCAAGGTGTCAACGCCCTCTCCACCGGCAATCGTGTCATTCCCGGTGCCGCCGCGGATCAAATCATCGCCTTCGCCACCGTCCAGCACATCTGCGTCTGCGCCACCATCGATGGTGTCATTTCCCGTGCCGCCATCGATCGTATCGATGCCCGAGCCGCCGAGTAGTGTGTCATCGCCACCACGCCCTTGAATCAGGTCATCGCCAGCACCACCATCGATGGTGTTGTCTGTGGCATCACCGAGCAACGAGTCATCATGGTCTGAACCGATGACATTCTGGAACCCGATGACAGTGTCTTGCCCCTCTCCAGTAGCGCTTTCTGCCTCAAGATCGACTTCAACGGAATCAGCACTCTGCCCGAAAGTAACCGTGTTATTCCCTGTTCCCCCGATCAGCAAGTCATCACCGGTCCCGCCAGCGACGAGATCATCTCCAGAACCGGCATCGATGACATCTGCGCCCGCTCCGCCACTGATGATGTCATCACCACCTCGTCCCTCGATGTAGTCGTCACCCGCTCCGCCGTCGATGGTGTTTGCATCAGCACTGCCACGGATGATGTCATTCCCATCACTCCCGGTGACATTCTCGATATCAGTCAGCGTATCGGAACCTTGTCCTGACGCTGTGCCTGCATCAAGATCAACTACGACTCGGCTCGATGCGTCATCAAAGGTTGCCGTGTCATTGCCTGTGCCGCCATCGAGGACATCGTTGCCATCACCACCCGAAAGCAGATCATCACCCGCGCCACCAAAGAGTTCGTCGTCGCCAGCGTTCCCGAACAGGTTGTCGTCCCCGTCCATTGCAGCCGCAAGATCGTCGCCACTCATGCCATTGAAAGTGTCGTTCCCATCAGTTGCCCCATCGAGTGCTTCGCCAGAATCAGCATCGACCCAGGTTCCGGAGAGAAGTATCCGTTCTTCAAGTGTCTCTGGGCGCGTACGAATACGGCGCTTGCGGCCGTTGTTGCTCTTATCTGGCTTTGCCATGCGACACCTCCGGTATAGTTCTTGTCTCATGAGTTTCTCGGCATGGATTCCCTCCCAATTGACTCAAATCAGCAGCAAACGAAAGGATCGATTGAAGTTGAGCTCGCGTGGTCCGAGCGTTATCACCTAGCTCCTCGCAGCTGCCGTGAGTTCGATTGACGACTCAATTTGAACAAACATGGATGCAACCATAAATCTGGCTTGAAAGCCCCCGCCAGAGTCATTCGCGCACAATCACCTACAGACAAACGACTTAGACACACCAATGAACAAAGCAAGCAACACTTCCGCACTACGCGTGAAATCCTTGCCGTGTCCCGTTGAATACATGAGAGGCACGGACCGGAGCGATCTCTGACAACCGCAGGTATATGCGGATCAAGATCAGACTCTACAAGCCGCGAACAGTTGCGAGATCAACGGCCGAAGGACCGAATAACTGATTACCTGTGCCCGCTCATCTTCTGACTTCCTATCCCTCAAGCGGATTCTGCTGGAAGATATGCCTAACAGTCATTCATCCTCGTGAGTGATTTTGAGCGCAACTCAGCTTCCATTCGCTCGCAATCAATCTGAAATCGCTATGTCATGCTGGAGTGACTGCTGGAATGCGGCGAGGAAGGTGTCGCAGTGATCAAAAGTGTGTTCGGTACTGAGGTAGAGCTTGGTGCCCATCGGATTGAGGAAGATCCCTTGCTTAATCAGTCCGAGTAGGACCCGGCGGGCCTTAGCGCGATCGCCGGCCCTAGTGGAGCGATAGTCGTAGACGGGTTCGGATGAGAAGATGAACTGGGCGAGCGGGCCATCGCCGATGACTTGGCCCGTCACGCCCTGCTCGTTCATGACACGCTGGAGCCCGTCGCGGAGGTAAGCTCCCAACTCGTGGAGGTGCGTGTAGATCCCGGGTTGCTCGAGATGATCGAGTGCGGCCCAGGCAGCGGCGCAGGATATGGGGTTGCCGCCGAGTGTTGATGCGGTCCAGACATATGGCTCGTTATTCATGCGATGCTCTTCGACAATCTGCATGAGTTCGCGATTGCCGCCGAACATGCCGATGGGGAATCCACCTCCGAGCGCCTTGCCGTAGGCTACCAGATCAGGCGTAACGCCGTAGTACTGCTGTGCGCCGCCAAATGCGAGTCGGAACCCAGTCACGACCTCGTCGAAGATGAGGAGGATGCCGTGCTGATCGCAGAGACGGCGCAGGCCGGGCAGGAAACCATCGATGGGTGCGATGCAGCGATGAAAGGGCTCGACGATGATGGCTGCGAGCTCACCTTGGTGTTCGCGAATAATCGCGGCGGTGTATTCCAAATCGTTAAAGGGGGCGACGAGGATCTGGTCAGCAGCGGTCTGGGTTACGCCATGACATGAGCGCTCCGCGTTCGGAAAATCGTTGAGCTCGTTGGGGAAGAGGCTCGTGACACCGAGGTCGTTGGCGCCGTGATAGGCGCCCTCAAACTTGAGGATCTTGCTCTTTGCGGTCGCAGCGCGAGCGATCCGGCCGCAATAGTGAGTTGCTTCGGTTCCTGAGGCGCAGAAGCGGACCCGGTCGCACGCGGGGCTGATAGAGATGATGCGTTCTGCCAGTTCGAGCGAGCGGCGGTTGACGCAGGCGAAGTTTGAGCCGAGCATCGCCTGTGCCGATGTAGCATTGATCACACGCTCGTTGGCGTGCCCGACGAGGACGGAACCCCAGCCCATCGACATGTCGAGATACTGCTTGCCGTCGGTGTGCCAGAGGTGCGGTCCATCGCCGCGTTCGATGACAATGGCAAGCTCGGGCGGGAAGTTGAACTCGCCGTTGGAACCTGCCGGGAATGCATCGAGGCAGCGTTCGCGCTCGGTGCGGGTGAAAATGGAGTCGATCGTCTGTGTGCTCATATGGCCCCTTCTTACTCGGGTGCAACGAGGTGATCGAAAGTCACGGGAACGCGGACCTTGTCCGGGCCCGTGATCGCGAACTCAAGCGATTCGCCACCATGGTCCTCGAAATACTCAACGACGATCGTGTGCAGCCCGGGCTTGAGGTCAATGTTCGCGGATTCCTCGAGTGGGCCGTGGGAACCGTCATTGTCGATGAGAGTGCGCCGTCCGAGCTTGAGGCGTGAGCCGTCGTCCGACTTGAGGTGGAGCATGTAGGTGCCTTGCTCGTCGACTTTGAGCTGGGTGGTGTAGCGGATGGCGAACTGGTCCTCGCGGACATCGATGGTCGCGAGGCCGATCTCGGGGCACATGCCTTGTGCCATGGGCTGGAGGCTGTTGAAGTCCGGGAGAGCTTCCCATGGCGTTTGACCTGTGGGCGCCTCGAAATACTCGTAACGAACGGGCTTGGGTGAGTCTGAGCGGAGCAGGCGGTAGGTGTCCGTGGTCACGCGGCTCTCACGCCCGCGCATGAATGCCCGGGCGCGAATGGTCGTCGTTTCCTCGATCACGATGGGGCCCGCGTAGACCTTAGAGCGCTTGGTCGGTTCGGATCCATCGAGCGTGTAGGTGATGTCCGCGGCGGGCATCTCACAGCTGAGCTGCACGATGAGCTCGTCCGCGGCGATGAGGGCGCCGGGTGGCGTGATACGCGGCGCGGGCAGGTATTTGCTGTCGAGCCACTCGCCGTTTGCGGCGCTGGTGAAGGACTCGGTGATGGGCTTTCCGATCCACGAGGAGTGCATGGGCACGCCGAGGAGGTACGCCGCGGTGCAAGCGGTGTCGTAGGTGTTGATATCGCGGGTGATCTCGCGGCTGTTGGCGACGCCGGC
>DDGE01000052.1:19978-36068 GCA_002337545.1 Phycisphaerales bacterium UBA1910
TCGCCGATGCGGTCGTCTGCTCGTTTGACGGCCTCGAAGTAGTCGGGCGTGTGCCAGCCCTTGCCGTGCCCGGCGCCATCGACATGGTCCAGGTGGATGAAGAGCAGGTCGGGGCGGTTGTACTTGTACTCCTCCACTGCCCGATGCATGGTGGCCTCTGGGCCCTCAGTGTCCGCGGCGACGTCCACAACCTCGTGGTCGAAAAGGTTGCCGAACCCACTCCAGTCATAGACGACGGCGATCCGGGCGTCCGGGCGGTGGCGGCGGACCTCGGAGAACACGCTTGGGAACCGGCCCTCGACACCTTCCTTCGAGGGCATGATGGCGCGGCTCCAGAGACGCCAGTCGTTGGAGGTGATGCCGTGCTGTGCTGGGCCTGCGCCCATGATCATCGATGCCCAGTTGGGTGAGGATGAGGTCGGGAATACGCCGCGTGCGTGGAAGCTGTACGCACCCTGAGCGATCAGACGGTTCATGTTTGGCGTAAGCCCTTCATCGACCCCGCGCGGGCTGAGCCCGTCGACACCGATGATGATCACTGTTCGGACGGGGGAGTCCGTCGTGTTGACCGCGAGTGCGAGCTGCGAGAACAGTGCGAGGACCGCGATGAAGAAGGTGCGCATCGGCGTGCTCCTGTGTGTGCGAAAGGTTGATTGAGTCGTACGCTCAGCCGCACCCGTTGAGGAACGCCTGCAGGAAGATCTGGACATCGAAGAAGTTGAACGCCTGATCCATGTTCAAATCAGCCGTTAGCGATTGGTTCTGGTACGCAACGAGGAACTCCGAAACATCGAAAAAGTCAAGCGTACCGGAATCGCCACCAAACTCGGCGGCGCACAGACCGGTCACGACGATATTGTCAATCGCCCACCACCAGTCATTTGCAGCGTCGAGCATCGCGAACTCGAGCTCCATGGACATCGCGCCCGGCGGGTTCAGGATGTTGATCGTGACGCGTTCGTTGGTTGCGTCCGGATGGAACTGGTCGCCGGCGACACTCCGCCAGTCCAGCAGCGTCGCCTGTGGGCCGTTGTCAAACGAGGCGCGAACTTCGACTCGCTGGAAGTCCTCGGGGCGCCAGCTCGAATCGAAGCGAAGTTGTATGCTGTTCGCCCGGGCGGACGCGACATCCAGCCCCCCGGTGCGCAGCAGCGCGTTGTACGGTCCCAGCGACTCGGGGTCACCGAGGTCATCCCACTCGTCGGGATCAGCGACGGCGATTGTGCCTTGTGCTGAGACAAACTCACTCCGTCGCTGGTTTGCGGCGATGTCGACCCACCAATCACGGTCGGTAAAGGCCCACCCCTCCCACTCGGTCACGCCCTGCCCGACAATGCCCACGCTGGGGATGCCGATATCATCGAGCTCCCAGCCGCTCGGCGGGGTCTCTGTCCAAACGGCGGTAGCTGGTGTCTCATCAACACTTGGGCCGAGGGGGAGCGATTCGAAGTCCTCACGCAGGATGGTGATCCTGTCGCCGGCGGCTTCGCCGACCACGACGACATTGTCAATCGCCCACCACCAGTCGTTGCCCGCGTCAAGCAGCCCGAAACGAATCTCGAGCGTCTGAGCATCTTCGGGCATCGGGAGATCGAGCACGACCATCTCGTTGATCGCGTCGGGCTTGAAGTTATCGCCTTGCTGAGATTGCCAGTCTGCGATAATGATCTCTGACCCGCCGTCGAATGAGACGGAAATGATCGCACGCTGGTCGTCTTCAGGTCGCCATGAGGAACTGAATGCGAGCTTCGCGCTGCTTGGCTCGAGCATCGAAACATCGATCACCGGCGACTCGAGCCAGGAGTTAAAAGTCCCAGGCTCGTGCGGCGCATCGTCCCACTCATCAGGATCCGCAATCGCGCTCGCACCCGAAGCCTGCACAAACTCGCTCCGCCCCTGATCGCCCGCGACATCGGCCCACCATTCGGGGTCCGCAAAGCCCCAGCCACGCCATTCTGTGACACCACCACTCGGGACACCCGAGCGATCGACAGCCCACCCACCCGGCGCCTGATCGGTCCAAACCTGCTCGCCTGCTCCGCCTTCGTCCACGCCCGGACCGAGTGGCACGGCATCGAAGTTCTCGCTGAACGCGACGATGACCTCTGGGCAGTTCTCGCAATCGCTGTTGAGACCGAGCCACTGTCCGCCCTCTGCGATGCACACGCTCTCTCGGAGCTCGTTGCAGATGCCGCTCAGGAAGCAGCAGGCCCCGGTCGGCGCGGGGCCGGTTGTGAACGAGGACTCGTCCGACCAATCGCTCCAGCCCAGGCCCGAGTCGCGGTAGCGAACACGCCAGTAGTAGGTTGTGTCGCCGTCGAGCAGCTCGATGTTGATCTTGGAGATGTCCGCGTCCTCAACCGTGTTCACGCTGTAGGAGCCGGATTCACCACCGCTGGCGCCCTCGTCCATGAACCAGTTCTCGAAGCGGATCCACTCCGAGACCTCCGGGTTGGAAAAGTCGCCCTGGATCGCGGTGAGCTGGAACTCGCTCTCCAGGTGGAAGCCGCCGTCGGGGTCGTTGAATGGGGTCGCTTGGAGCTGCACGAGGTCTGGATCAATCACTGTGTCACCGTCCGACGGCAGCTGCGTCGTCGGTGTGTTCGGGGGCTCGTTGTACCGCTTGATCGTGATGTCATCCATGACCTCGTTGTCGCGGTCAATAAAGTTGTTACCACGGTTGATGCGGCGCAGACGGAACTGCGGGTCGTCCCCGGCCTCGACTTCCATGATCACGAAGCCCCATTCTGGGAATACCCGCTGGAACTCGTCGTAATCGATGTCGCTTTGATCCCAGTAGTCGATGCCGCCCTCGCCGGCCGCGACATTGACCCACATGTGGTTGTGGTCTTTGCTCTGGCCACGCTCGTAGGCGTGGGTGTGGCCGAAGAAATGGATCGAAGGTTTACCGGTCGCATCGGAAAACGCTTCCATCCGCTCCACGACTTGGCCTGTGTACGCGGTATTGCCTGGCGTCCAGATACCGGAGAGGTGCGGGTGGTGCAGTTGGGCAAAGACGAAGTCAATATCGTCGTTTGTTGCTGCGTCGTCAAGCACGCCATCGAGCCAGTCAAGCTGTGTCTGGATGCGGTAGTTACTGTTGCTATCAAGGCCGATCAGACGGATATTTCCGTGGTCCTTGTACCACCAGTGCTCTTCGAACCCCGGCGTGCCGTTCTCCGGGAGCTTGAAGTAATCGAAGAACCAGTGGGCGTCCTGCTCGTGATTCCCGGGCACGGGGTAGATCGGGACATGCTGGTAGAGGTTCTGGGTTTCGTCGAAGTACTGGTCCTTCCACTGGTCGTAGTTCGAGCCGGTGGAGACGAGGTCGCCCGGCTGGATCACGAAATCGAGCTCGTCGTGGAGGATCGGACCGAACTCCTGCTGGACGAATGCGATGATGCCATCGTTGATCGTGCGGGTATGCATGTCTGAGATCGGACCACCCTGCGTGTCGGACAGTGCGGCGAATCGGAAGGAATCTTCGGCGTTGATCTCTGCGGGTGTGCGGAAGCTGAGGACTTCGCTTATCGCGCTGCCGGAACCGACGCGGTAGTAGTACACCGTGTCAGGCTTCAGCCCGCTCATCATCGTGTGATGGATCCTTGCCCCGCTCTGGCTGGCTCCTGAAGAACCGGTAGAACTCAAACCAAGATCGGGTGTCAGGCCATATTCCACGACGCTGGGTGTAGACGAGGTGGTCTCCCACATGACCCACATGCGGTCATGACTCGCGTCCTGAAGGACAGGGCCAACGCGGATGCTCTGGGCGAGTGCTGGTGTGGAAAGAATGAGCGCGCCAAGCGCGAAAAACTGTTGCATGTTCATAGTTGTCTCAACATTATGTGCGCAATATCAGTGCAGAACGGAATGCGAATCAGGGTTCCTCACCCTTGCGCATGGGTACTTCAGCGAGCGATGGTGTCCCCAGCTCGTCCACATTTACGCCACGCTCAGCAAGAAGCGCATCGTAGTTGGCAAGTGTCTCTTCAAATCCAAGCAGCATGTCCGATTTCTCGCCCGATCGTGTACGGTTGGCCTCAACGACCTGGAACGCAAGAGCCTGACGCATCGAGATCAGTTCCTCAACCGGCATCTCCTGAAGAGCGGACTTCATGTCACTCTCTGTCATACCATCGGAGCCACCAGCAAACCTCAGGAAGAGCACCGCTGAGATCACAAGGAAGAGGCATGCGACGACCACTTTAATATTCTGCGACTTAACCATTTCTATAAAACTCGATTTGTAAGATTATTAGCAATAGGAGCAGTACATTACAACATGACTGATCACGGATTCGGATCGCGTCCTTCCAGACGGAGCTGATCCTGTGGATCACCCGAGTAGTAGTATCGAAGGTCTTCGTTCCCGTCGTCGGTCACCTCTTTGCGGTTGAACTCCTCGATGTGCCCATCAGCGAACATCGTGTGGCTGTCGTCGTTGTGACGGAAATAGGCGTCTTCCCAGTAGTCTTCGAGGCCTCCGTAGTTGCTGTCATACTGTGTCAGGCCATCGAGCGCATCATTCCCAGTCTCCATCTGATGCTCAAACGCATCCTGGAAGACAATCATGTCGTTGGGGCGGCGCAGCTGCGAAAGTGGACGGAGATAGGATGCGTTTGAACGCACGATCACACCGCCTCGACCTTCGATCTCTTTGGCCGCGTTACGCCAGAGCCCGTACCGGGCGACTGGATCGCTGTTGTCGTTCGTGCTGGTGCGTAGCCCATTAATCCCGTAAGACTGGTATCGCTGCGTCTCATAGATGAAGTCGATATCGGTGCCCCAGTAGGGATACGGGTCCATGAGCTGGAACTTGGGATCTTCCCAGACTTCGAACGCATCGTTGATGTATTCGTCGTAGAAAACACCCCAGTAGGCAAACTGATCCTCAGTGTCGAAGCGGAGGCCATTGAGATCGAATCGAGCACCGTAGTTCTTCGACTCGCCGCCCCAGCCACGATGGTCTTCGCGGTAGAGATTCATCGCAAAGTCGATGGACCGCATGTTGACCTTACACTTGAGGGTTAGCGCGGCCTCGCGTGCCTGGCCAAGCGAGGGCAACAGAATTCCAGTAAGCAGTGCGATAATCGCGATCACAACGAGCAGCTCGATCAGCGTAAACGCTCGTTGGAGGTTCGATGGGTGGTGTGCGTTTCTGTGGTCCATCGGTGATTCTCCCGGAAGGGGCAATGTGGGGTGAGAGGTTCAGTAAACTCCCCATCGCCAGTTTCCTAGCGATGGGTGTTGTGGCTTCATCAAGAGAGCATTACGGGCAGCCCGCGTTGAATCCCTGGAGGAAGATCGAGACATCGAAGAAGTTGAGAGAACCGTCGCCGTTGAAATCGATGGCGATCGGGTTGTCGACCACGATGCGGATGGCGTTCTCGGAGTCACGCGAGCCATCGCCGTTATTCGCAATCGCCTTCACCCAGTAGATCCCGTTGGGGATACCGGGGATCATGTAATCACCCGAAGCGTCGGCGGTGCTGCTCTGGCGGACATCAGAAAACTCCGCGTCCTTCGCCAGCACCACGGTGTAATCATCTGCACCAACTGCTTCGCTGAGCTGAATCACTGGACGCCCAGTTTCGTTGAACACATCGGCCTGAATGAAGCTATAACCAGGGGCGTTACCAGCGGACCCGTTTACCTCACCGCTCACCTGGACCGAGTCGATGGCCCACCACCAGTCGTCTGTCCCGAGGTAAGAGAAGCGAACCTCCATGCCGGAGGCACCTGAGGGATTTGCGATCGCAATATCAACGATCTCGTTCGTGTTGTTGTCATGAAAGTTCGGGTCGGTATCGTCGGATGTCCAACGGAGGACCTCTTCCCAGCTGCCGCCATCGAAACGGACCTCAAGAACAGCGGTCTGGCTATCCTCAGGCCGCCAGGAAGAAAAGAACGAGATGTTGACGGAGTTCTCAGTGACATTTGAAAGATCGATGACCGGGGTTGTCATCATCGTGTCCATCTCACCCTGGGAGTCCGGGTCAAGCCCGTTTGCGTCGTAGTCGTCCCACTCATCGCCGTCAGCGATCGCGACACCACCGCGCGCCAGCCCGCCCTCGCTGAGCAGCACGAAGTCGCTGCGGTCCTGATCGCCGCAGGTCAGGTTCCACCACTCGCCGTTGGCGATGTTCCATCCCTGCCACTCGGTGACGCCGATGCCAGGCAGGTTGAAATCAACCGCCCAGCCTGCAGGAAAATCGGGGGTCCATACATTGTCCATCACGCCGCCCGTTCCGGTGTCGATGCCTTCTTCAACATTCTGCCCTAGAGCGATATCGTCAAAGTTCTCGAAAAAGAGGACCTGCTGCGACTGCGCGTTCGCAACGGCGGTCATTCCACAGACCGTGAGCAGCGAGCCCAGGATCTTTGCTTGATTACGGTTCATTGTGTCTATCTCCTTGTCCGGTCGACCATCAGGGACCGGGTCAGATGTGTATTGATTTCATTGCCTACAGATTCGCGACAACCGATTCAGCCGCCATTGAACAGCTGAAGGAATACGGATACATCGAAGAAGTTGAGGGTGCCGTTGGGCTGCAGATCAACGAAGCAGTTGTTGTCAACGCCGATACGGGCAACATTCTCGCTGGTGCCCAGATCGTTGCGTGCCACAACCTTGACCCAGTACGCCCCGGCGAGCAAATCGCTCGAACTGGTTGTAAACTCGAGGTCCGTGGTGGTCTGCGAAACGACGATATCACTAAATGCCTCATCGTTCGCGAAGACGACCTCGTACTCAATCGCATTGAGCGACTGCGACCAGCTCAACGGGACAACTGAAGAGTCGTTGAACTGCTCGATGCTGAGATTGAAGGGGCTCGGGGGCTCGACGGGCTCGCCGCCCTCACCCGCGACCTGAATGTTGTCCACCGCCCACCACCAGTCGTTGGTCGCGTCGAACATCTCGAACTGAATCTGCAGCGTGCTTGCGCCGGAGGGGTTTTCGATCGAGATATCAACGGACTCATTCGTCGCGTCCGGGTGGAAATCCGGCGAGGTCGAATCGGACTCAAAGAGCAGGACCTGTGTGAACGGGCCGCCGTCGAACGAAACATTCACGGCCGCCTTCTGGGTGTCTTCAGGGCGCCAGCTCGAATCGAATCGGATGATCACCGTGTTCTCGGTCACACCGGCGATGTTGATCTCGGGGGAGGTGAAGCTCGTGTTGAACACGCCCGTCGAGTCAGGGTCGATCCCAAACGGATCGTAATCATCCCATTCGTCCGGATCGGCAACCAGAACGCGTCCTTCGCCCTTCGTGAAGTCTTCACGAAGCTGCAAATCAGCGGATAGCCAGAAATCCTTGGCAGCTACCGTCCAGCCCTGCCATTCAGCACAGCCAACACCCGGCTGCGCCGCGGTCGAGCCTCCAACCCCGTCCCAGTCGTAACCGAAAAGCTGCGTCCAGCCGTTGTAGCTCCATGTCCCATCGAAGGCGGTGTTCATGAAATCACCACAATCCACGGTGGCCGGAACCGGCGGCTCGCCACATTCGGTGTTGATGTTCGCACCACCACAGATGACACCGTCACCCAGGAACGCTTCAAGCACACAGTCCGGGGTACCAACCTGGACACCCTCTTCCTGGTTCACCGTGAGCGGGAAAGATTCGAAGTCTTCCGAAAACAGCGTCACCAGCGGGTCGCCGGCGACGGCCGATCCTGCGGCAGCGCCCAGAAGCGCCAGCAGAACCGCTTGATTCGTCTTGATTGCCATGTGTGATCTCCAGTCTCCAGTAGCAGAATCGCATCGGCGCACCGTACTCAGTGCCCAGACCGACACGTTTGTGCGCTGACCATACACACTGAAATCTGAAATACATGACGAGCATGACACGAATCTGAGTCATTAACACCAATTTGACTTCCCCATTGCGCAACGGCAATATGGCGAGCGATTTCTCTTAATATCATTCTTTTTATAAGGTTTCACATGGCCCGTCCCTACCCCCTTGATTTCAGTATCATGCCCCGCCAATCCGCTGCGGTCGCGATCGAATCACCACGGCCAATCATCTCAATTCACTGAAATATCAGCCAATTTCACAATTTCAACTAGGTCTCATATCAATCGCCACAGCCACAGCCAATCGACTTATCCACAAACAGCCGGCAATAAAACACCGGCTGCACACCAGCACCAGCTCACGGAAATCAACCATGAACCATCTTCATATTGTGTTAACATCCATGTCTTGCGCGCTCGCCGCAACTGCAGCACACGCACACCCCGCAGCAAAGCACAGCGAAGACCGCTTTGTTTTCGGTGCAGAGTTCGATCGCGATCATGTCCACACAGACGCCGTGCATGCTGTGAGCGGCCACCATCTCCGCACCATAGGCACCAGCACCATCACAACCGATGCGCTCGGAGATTCTCTCGAACTCCTCGGCCCCGGATTAGACGGCCAAGGCGCGTATGTTCTTGTTGCCGAATCGGTTGAGCAGTTTGATGATCTACCCACACACGAGCTGACCGTTACTTCATGGGTCCGCATCGACGAACCCACACGCTGGGGAGGGATCCTTTCCGCCGTAAGCGACAACGGGGATCGCGAAAAGGGATGGGTGCTCGGCTACGACCATGATTCATTCACATTCGGGATTTCCACCACCGGTGCCGACGACGGTGATGGCGCACTCACCTATCTTGATGGCAGAACCGCAATCGAGACCGGTCACTGGTACATGGTCACTGCAACCTTCGACGGAGAAACAGCCCGCCTCTATGTGAACGGCAAGCTCGATGCGGAAACGACCGACCAACACGGCGAAGTTCTCTACGAGCAGCAGACCCCGATCGCAGTGGGCGCATACGTCGATTCCAATGAGCTGCACACAATGCAAGGACGGATCCGTAATGTCTACCTCTTTGATGAAGCCATCACATCTGAACAGATCACCGAGGAGTTTGAGCGAAACAGCGTGATCGCTGAAATCGAACCGGAATCAGAGATCCAACTGCAATGGACCGTCGAGCCTTTTCTTTGCTACGCAACTCAGCGATCGATTTCAGTGGTTTGCGAGTTACCCGTCCCCGCCGAAGTCACGCTCAGATATCGGCCAGCCGTCGGAGATATACGCGAGATTCACTCTTCAGAGAAGAGCGGCATCCACACCATCCGCATCGAAGGTCTGGAACCCGGAGAACCGTATTACTACGAGGTTATCGCCGAGTCATCAGAGGGCAAACGAGTACAGACCGACCCCATGTCTTTCCAGACCGCCGTTGAGCGGGGCAAGGCGTTCACCTTCGTCATGATCGGCGACACACAGTCAAACCCCGATGTCGTCAAGAGAGTTTCGGACATCGCATGGTCGCACCGACCCAACTTTGTGTCAATCGCGGGAGATCTCGTGACCACCGGCACAAACAAGTCGCACTGGACCCACCACTTCTTCCCGAACATGCGTCCCCTGATCAATCGCGTGCCCTTATTCCCGATCCTGGGCAACCACGAGAAGAATGCCCGTCATTACTACGAGTACATGGACCTACCCGATCCAGAGTACTACTACAGCTTCAGCTATGGCGACGCGGACTACTTTATGCTCGATTCGGAGAAGCCGATGGGCCCCGGATCGGAGCAGTATCTCTGGCTCGATGATAAGCTCGCCAGCTCCGACGCACGCTGGAAATTCGTCGTGCACCATCGCCCGCCTTACAGTTCAGACGAGAACGACCACGGTAACTCATGGCTCGGCCCTACTACCCTCGGTGACCTGAACCCGCGCCAGATGGTGCCGCTCTACGAGAAGTACGGTGTGGACATCGTCTTCAACGGGCATGTCCATGTATATGAGCGAACTTTCCCGCTCCGTGATGGCCAGGCCGTCGAGCACAACGGGGTCATCTATATGACCATCGGCGGTGGCGGAGGTGGTCTGGAAGACTTCACCCCGTTCAACCCTTGGTTCGGCAGCAAGAAGGTCAGCACGCACCACATCTGCTATGTCGAGATCGTTGGTGGACACCTGCGTATGCAGGCGATCGACGATCAAGGACGGCTCTTCGATCAGATCGAGATCAGGAAATAATCTGCTACTCGTTGAGCGACTCCCGGAAGTCAGCAAAGTGCTGATACTGATCGGTCGCGATCAGATCGACACCCGCCTCCAGCTGGGCCTTCCAGCGGATCTGTGCGGCCTCGATAGAGCCGGTGTTGTATCCGCCGCTGTACCCGAAGAGCGCGCCATCTGCCTTGGTGTGCCCATTGATCGTGTAAAAACGGATGAAATAGCCCAGCTTGTGCGCGTGATCGACGAGAGCACGCAAACGCTCGGTTTCCTCCGGTTCCCATTTGCCCGCCCCGTTCGCTCCGCCGGCCTCGACAACATGCCATGAGTTGTTCCACCAGCGGTGGAAGTTGTCTGCGGGCGTATCAATCATCGTAACTGGCGGGAACTCGACACGAGCATGCCGTTTTTCTTCTTCACTCATCCCACTTGTGTCAGGGCCCCTCGCTTGACGACGCCCGAACGCTAGGATCGGCTCACCGAGATCTCGCTCATCGTGGAATACCCGGCGCTGGTTCAGCGTACCCGTGAGGATGACCATAATGGGGCCAGCTTCCAGATCCTGGCGATTGGAAATGGATGATCCACGCGGGGCGGTTGTCAGCCAATCCTGGTACTGCTGCAGTGTCTGGTGGATCGATTCGATATGCGCGGGGTGGTTGTTCTTGATGTCCAGATCGAGCACGACGAGCGGCCAGCGATCTCGCTCACCGGGGTCGCTCTGTGCACGCGAGATCGATTCCTCGACATCCGCACGCACACGCTCGAAGAAGTACTTGGCGAGCGATGGCTCGTTGCCGTCGAAAGGTCTGTTGTGCGCCACGATCGAAGACGGTATCCCGTCGCCATCGTGATCGGCCCAGCATAAATCCTGCTCAATTGAGATCGGGAATCCCGTTGCCAGCGCACGATCAATCCGATCAGACCACAAGCCAGCGTACGGATAACAGTTGTGTGCGCTCAGAAGCGATCGCTGGCCAGGCTCGTACCCACCAATCGCACCAGGTGTGACTCCAGCGATGACAAGCCCGATCCAGATCCTGCGCATCGACTCCTCCAATACAGGTGTGTGAAGATTGTGCTCACGACCACAGGGCGTTCGCTTGGACAGGTACCATATCCGATCTGAGCAATGGAGCAAACCGATGCCGCGGATCACTGAGGGCGATCAGAACTTGAGTCTTGAGCGTGCGCACTGGCAGGATGCCTCGCCTGCAAACGAAACGCTGCAGCGCGATACCGCGTTGTACTACCACCAGGTTCTTTCGACGCCCTGCCTTGATCAGATTGTGCGTGCGGAAGGGCCGTACATCTTTACCGCATCTGAACGCAAGCTTCTCGATTTCCATGGCAACTCGGTCCACCAGCTTGGGTTTGGGCACCCCAGCGTTGTGCGGGCGATCGAAGCGCAGATGCGAGCGCTCCCCTACTGCACGCGTCGCTACACGAACGATGCGGCCGTCGAACTCGCCGAGATCCTCGTCTCTAGCGCACCCGGTGCCCTGCGAAACAATGCCCGCGTGCTGCTCACACCGAGCGGGTCGGCGGCTGTTGGGATCGCCATCAAAGTCGCCCGGGCCTGCACCGGACGATACAAGACCGTTGCGTTCCACGATGCCTTTCACGGCGCCACGCTCGATGCCGCGTCGCTGAGCGGGCAAGACCTCTTTCACCGCGGCATGGGCCCGATGATGCCGGGCGTGATGCATGCCTCACCGCCATCTCACCCGGACTGCCCGTCCTGTGCGCACTCGATGTGCAATGACGCCTGTGCCGAGCCGATTGAGGCACTTCTGCGCAAGCACGATGTTGCTGCGGTCATTGCTGAGCCCATCCGGGCCACCACCGTTCGGGCCGCACCACGATCATACTGGTCCCGTGTTCGCTCCGCGTGTGAGGCCACTGGCACGATGCTCATCTTCGATGAGATCCCCACCGGGCTTGGCCGCTCGGGCATGCTCTGGGCGACGGAGCACACCGGAGTCACACCGGATTTGATGGTCATCGGCAAGGGGCTCGGCGGAGGGATCTTCCCACAAGCCGCTGTCATTGGGCGTCAGGAACTCAACGACTCGGGCCCAACGCCCGTGCGAGAACTCGCACTCGGTCATTACACGCACGAGAAATCCCCGGTCGGTTCAGCCGCGGCCATCGCGACCCTGAGAACAGTTCTCGATGAGCGTCTTGCCCAGCGGGCACATGAACTCGGGTGTGCGTGGCGTGAGACATACGAGGCAGAGTTCAACTCGATGGGCTGCGTCCGTGCTGTGCGTCAGATCGGGCTCATGCTCGCGGTCGAGTTGAAGGACCCTGAGCACGCAGATCGGGTCATGTACGAGGGGCTCCGCAACGGCCTGAGCTTCAAAGTCGGCGGCGGGAAAACCCTTGTCCTGTTCCCGCCGTTGAATATCGAGCAACACCTTCTCGATGATGCGACCCGGATCGTCATCGATGCGATCGCGGCGACCGCTTGATCTTCGAGGACAAAGCTTCACTCGATCTTTGCACGCTCCGGGATGACCTTCTACGCGTGCGGGATACCGTGCATCTACACGACGCACTCAGCCGATCCCATGAATCGTTCCATGCTCGGCGCTCAGTGAGAGAATCATGCCGACAATCAACATTCATGCGATCACGACTGCGCTACTTGCCTGCAGTGTTTCGCTCTATCCATCACAGGCGTTATCGCATATCAGTGAGGACTGGACACCGGCGAACCTCGCTGGCGATACCCCTTCCGGCGTGCTCCGTTACCAGATTCTTGGTGACAACGGGGAACCGGGACCGGCCCGCCTGACATTCATCGCCCCGGATGGCTCGCGCCCTGATCTCTTCCCGAACGACCAGGCCCGCCCGAACGATCTAGCGGTACGCCGCAATGTGGTCTATACCCTCTCCGGCTCGGGAGCGATCACCGTGCCTGTCGGCACATACCAAGTCTGGGCATCTCGCGGGATGGAGTACGGGATTGAATCGCGCACGATCGAAATTAACCCATACTCCGACTCGATCTGGACACCACGACTCGAGCGTGAGCTCGATACCACCGGCTGGGTCAGCGGCGACTTCCACCTGCACACGCTGACGCACTCAGGGCACGGCGATTCGAATATGCCCGAACGCGTGATCTCGCTGATCGGCGAGGGCGTCGAGTTTGCGGTCGCGACGGACCACAACCACAACACGGACTATGAGCCGACGATGCGTGACCTCGGTGTGCCCGAGGCGTTACGCGCTATCGTCGGCAACGAGGTCTCGACGCCCATCGGTCACTTCAACGCCTTCCCGCTGGACGCGGACGAGCCGATCATCGACCCCGAGATCCATGACGGGCATGAGCTGTTCAAGATCATCCGCGAACAGAAGAACGACTTCGGGACTGTCCCGGTCGTGCAGGTCAATCACCCGCGTTGGGGTGGGATCGACTACTTCGGCAGCTTTGGTCTCGACCCGGTCACCGCGACCTCGACCGACACGAAGTTCTCCTACGACTTCGATTCGGTTGAGATCTTCAACGAGAACGAGGGCTGGGGATACATCGACGCGGATGAGCGTGACCTGTCAATCGGATCCGGCTCATTCAGTGTTCTGCGCGACTGGTTCAATCTGCTCAACCGTGGCCACCGCATCGCGGCGGTCGGCAACTCTGATTCGCATGATGTTGCCTCCGAACTCGCTGGCTGGCCCCGCAACTACATCGCGAGCAGCACCGATTTGGCGCACCAAATCGACCCCGCAGAGATCGCTGCCAATATTCGCGCGAAACGGGTGTACACCACCTACGGACCGATCGTTGATTTCTCTGTCAATGGTGTACCCATGGGCGGCGATACGAACACCATTCCCAGCACCATGCACGAACGCGACGCCGGGTGGATCGATGTTGCGATGCGTGTGCGGGTCCCCACCTGGATCGATTGCGATCGGGTTATGATTGTCGTCAATGGCGAGATCATGAAGACGATCGATGTGAGCGAACAGCACGGCATCGTTCGGCTGGACACCGTCGAACGGCTCGAGCTTTCCGGGGACAGCTGGGTCTCGTTGCTGGTCGAGGGCGACGATCCTCTCGACCCGATCGTCCACACGCAGGGGCGACCGATCTACCCGTGGGCAGTCCTGAACCCTGTTTGGGTTGATGTCGATAACGATGGGCGATGGACCGCTCCCGTGGAGCAAGCCCGACGCTCGCTGCGGCAAAACCGGCCTGAGCAGGTCCGTCAAGGACTTCATGGCGCACCCGCGAGCGCATGGGAATGCACCCTGATCGCCGCGGCTGAAGCGGACACCTTCCACCCCGAGCTAATCCGGGACGGGCTTCGTCATGACAATCGGCGTGTACGGCTGGCTGCGACGGGCGCTCTCCAGATGCAGCTCTCCAAGCTGCAGGAGCGTGATCGTGAGCTAGATGAATCTCAGCGCCGGCTCTGGCTCAGTATTCTCCGAGATGCGCGGGCACTGGCTGGCGATGACGAGTACCTGCGTTTGCGCCTCCTGCTTGCCCTGAATGCGGCCGGCGACGAGACGGTCGAGCGCGATGTGCTCGCCATGCTCACGGACACGGATGAACGCGCACAGATCCGCAATGGATTCGATACGCTGATGTCCGAGATTATTTCGGGAAGCTATATATTCAACTGGAGCATCGCGGGCTATTTCAAAGCACCAAGCTTCAATACGCTCCAAGTCGCGATGACCCCTGCCGAGCTCAACCCGCGTGCCGAGCAGTACAGCGCAGGAGAAGATGGCGAGCCGATCATCTGGCGTCCGTTCTCCGCCAGCTCGAACGGATATATCGATCTCAAGCAACTCGATGAGAGCGTTTCCTCTGACAACGCGATCGTGACCGCGCGCGTCTGGTTTGAATCCGATGGCTCGGATATCGCCTACACCTTCGGAGCCGACGACGCGTCACGCGTGATGCTCAACAACAAAATCCTCTACGAAGACCACACCAACCACAGCGCCAACCCGCTCCAGCATGTCGGAACAATGAAGCCCAGACAGGGGCTCAACCTCCTCACGGTCAGTATTGAGAACGGATCAGGCGGCTACGGGTTCTATCTCCGCCTGTTCGATGATGAGGTACTCGAGTCGATCTCCACAACACCGCCGGAAACCATCTCTGAAAGGTCACGATGAGCACTATCCAACTCGTTATTTTTGATATTGCCGGCACGAGCGTCAAGGACATCGGCTTCGTGGAGCACGCATTCCTGAGCGTCTCTGAGCGGCATAAGCTTGGGCTTGATGCCGCGTGGATTAAGCCCCGCATGGGGGTGCACAAGCTCGCGGTTATGCGTGAGGCATTGGAGCACTCCGGCAATCTCGGCATGATCAAACCCGAGCAGCTCTCGACTGAGTTTGAGGAGGCGATCCATGAGCAGGTGCAATCTGGTAGTGCACCTGCATTACCCGGCTTCATCGAGCTGTTTGATGATCTCAAGGATGCGGGTGTCAAGGTCGCCTTCACGACCGGCTTCTCCCGCAATACCGCGGAGATCGTTCTGAAGGGTGCCGGGATCGACTATGAGACGCTCGTGGCGTCCGATGAAGTTGAGAACGGGCGGCCTGCGCCCGATGTTGTGCTTGAGGCGATGCGTCGAGCGGGGGTCGAGGATCCCACCCGTGTCGCGGTCATCGGCGACACGCCCAGCGATCTGGGCAGCGGCATGAACGCGAAGGTCGCGTTAGCGATTGGTGTCGGGCACGGCACGCATGAACTGAGCAACCTTGAGCATCACCCGCACACGCATCTCGCTCAGAACATGAATGCACTGCGGACTATCCTCGCGCCGCACACCGGCATCCCCACCCACGAGCACGCCCATGGCTGACTCCGATGTCGTTGTTGTCGGTGCCGGCATTGTCGGTCTCGCGACCGCGATCGCTGCGCAGCGTCGAGGTCTGCGTGTCACCATCGTCGATCGGCACCATGCGCCCACAGGAGCGTCGATCCGCAACTTCGGGATGATCTGGCCGATCGGACAGCCCAGTGGGCCGCTGTTTGACCTTGCGATGCGCAGCCGTTCGATCTGGCTCGAACTGGCCGAGCA
>DDGE01000052.1:36274-40233 GCA_002337545.1 Phycisphaerales bacterium UBA1910
CGCGAGTTCATCGCGGCAGAGGGCGAGGTTCGCCGGGCCCAGTTGCTCACACCCGAGGAGGTTCGAGCACACACACCCGGCATTAACCCCGTTGGGCTGATCGGCGGGATGTATTCGCCGCTCGAACTCAATGTCGAGTCTCGGACCGCGATTGGTCAGATCTGGGACTGGATCCGTGAGCAGCCCGATGTCGAGTTGATCAACGGATTTGAAGCCGCCAGAGTCCTCCCCGGTCGTGTCGAATCCACCGATGGCGTCATCCTTGAAGCCGACCAGATCTATCTCACGGCCGGACACGACGGCATCGCCCATTACCCCGAGTTCTATCCCCGCGATCGCTTCGCCCTGTGCAAGCTCCAGATGATGCGGACGATCCCACAGCCGGGTGGATGGAACATGGGCACGCATGTTGCGGGCGGCTGGACGCTCCGTCATTACGGTGCCTTCGCGGACTGTCCATCACTTCCTGAGCTCCGCGCACGGATCAGCGATGAGCAGCCCGATTTTGACACACACGGCATCCATATTATGCTTTCGCAGCATTCAGATGGCGATCTAGTTATCGGTGACTCGCATGTCTACGGCGATGAGATCACCCCATTCGACGACGACCATGTGAACGACCTGATCCTGAAGCACGCCAAGCTGCTCGTGGATGCTCCAAGCTGGCAGATCGACAAGCGCTGGCATGGGATGTACCTGAAGCGCACTGACGGTCGCACGCTGCTCGTGGATCAGCCCGAAACGGGGGTCACGATCATCAATGCGATGGGAGGAGCCGGCATGACCCTTTCGTTCGGTGTGGCCGACATGGTGGTCCGAGATCCGGAAGCGGCCGCCAGCGAGTTCGGTTCAGGAATCACACAAAGCGTTTGACGATCCGCGAGCATCCGAAGTCGATGATTGAGACCAGGATGATGATGATCAGCATGATCGTCGCGACCTCTTGGAACTGATATGACTTGAGCTTCGCATCGATAAGGAACCCGACACCGCCCGCACCCACCAGTCCCAGAACGGACGCGGAGCGGACATTGCTCTCGAAGCGGAGCAGCGTCTGTGAGATGACGATCGGGAAGACCTGCGGCAGTACCGCGAACGAGATCACATGCGGCGATGGTGCCCCGCTGGCGAGCACGCCCTCGACCTCACCCTTACCGATGGTATCGAGCGCGTCTGCGAAGACCTTGCCCAGCACACCGAATGTGTGCACCGCGAGCGCGAGCACGCCGGCGAACGGCCCCAGCCCGATGACCGCGACGAAGATCAACGCCAGCACAAACTCGTTGAACCCACGGCACGCGTCGAACCCACGCCGGGTCAGGAACGCACCGAGCCGACGCCCGCCGCGATGCCAGATTGAGCTGCCCGTGCTCAGGATTTCCAGTGAACGCTGGGAAGCGATTAATGAGACAGGCAAAGCGGCCACGAAGGCGAGCAGGGTGCCCCAGATCGCGATGGCGATTGTCTCGAAGGTGTATTCCAGGTAGAGCTCGATCGACTCACGCTGGGTCTCCAAGGGGAAGAACCCTCCCGTGCGTTCCTGCTCCGCCCGCTTCGCCGATCGCATCACACGGCGTTCCCACTCATCCTCTGTGAGCGTTGACCGGAGCTGGGTGTACTGTGTCTCTACACGCTGCTCAAAGCCATCCGGTTTCGGGTCGGTTTGATCCAGCCCGAGCTCGCTGAGCACCTGCTTCTCTGCATCTGAACGCAGGCTCAGCCGCGTTGTTCGCTCGGCTTGGTCGTACGCCCGTTCTCGCTCTTCTTCACTCAGCGAGCGACCAAAGATGTACTCAACCGCCTGATCCCGGTTGTTGATCAGCGTGATCGGGCTCAGCTCGCTCTTATGCGCCGACCAAGTCAGTGCAGAGAGTATGAGAAGCGGTGCCGCGAACCGAGTAGCTGTAAACACCGAGACCACCCCGGCGATCAGCGATGCCAAGGTGATCGCGTTGGCGATGTGGACCGAGAACACCGCATTGAGCAAGACGGTGAGTATGAGAAGAACCGCGAATGGGATCGCAAACCGCCAGATCGGCACCGGCTTCTTTTCGGGAGATGAGTCAGCCGCCATTCGCCTCTGCCATTTCCGCCTTGCGCTGCTCGAGAACACGGATAATGTCGTAATCCGCATCCGTCGCGGGTACGAAACCGCCGCGTGCCATCTGTTCCATCGCCTCATCGTCATCGCTCAGCGCGACGAGGGCGTCAGCTACTTGACGGTGGAACTCGATAGGCAGATCATCCCGAACGGCGATCAGTCCCGCGGGTATGATCGGGCTCCGCCAGATCTCGACCAGGTTGGAGGAATCCAGGCCTGATGCTTCCATCGCTCGCAGATCCAGCGTGTTCGTCGCGGCGACTTCCAGGTCTCCAGCCAGAACGGCACGAACCGCGTTCCCGTGTGTCCCTGTATAAGACACCTCGCCAAAGTATTCCTCAGCGGGCATCCCGGTTTCTTCAATGATCCCGATTGCTGGGACCAGGTACCCGGATGTCGAGTTCGGAGTCGTGAACCCAAACCCTTTCCCCTTTGCATCAGCGAGCGTGTTGATGCCGGAATCCTTGTGGGTCACGATGATTCCGAAATACCCTGCGAGCCCGTCGAGATTGAGCTCCTTGGCGACCGCCACCGCCCCCGCGATTCTGTTCGCCTCGACATAGCTCTTGGGGCCAAAGTAGACGATGTCGACCTGCTTGTTCTTCATCGCTGTGATGATCCCCAGATACTCCGTAGCGCTGAAAGTCTCGACGGGGCGTCCCAGTTCCTTTTCGAGCTGGGTGATGACCGGCTTGAACCGCTCGACCATGTCCGTGCCGCCCTCGGCGGGGATCAGGCCGAGACGGATCGGTCCATCCTCGAATGATTCGTCCTGCGCGTTCTCATTCTGCGTGTATGAACCCGCGTCGGAGCAGCCGGCGAGCAAAACAGAGATGATCGCGGCGAACGCGAGGTTACACCAGAGCTTGAGGGAGGCTTGCATCGTTGAAATTCCCTTGGGGTTCGATGACACCATGCCCGCGGGCATCGGCGTCGGACGGGTGCTGTGCATTTTCGAGCTGGTCGCCGTAAAGCATCTCGAGGAGTTCCTCGTTCAGATTGTCAGCGGTAGTGTCCATGACCATCCGCCCATCGCGCAGACCGATGACCCGCTGGGCGAACTGTGTCGCGACATCCACTTGGTGGAGGTTTGTGATGACCGCGACACCGTGCGTCTCGTTGACTTGGCGGAGCATGTTCATCACCTGCTCGGCGCTGCGTGGGTCCAGCGAAGCGATGGGCTCATCAGCAAGGATGATGTCTGCTCGCTGCGCGAGCAGCCGGGCAATCGCTACGCGTTGCTGCTGCCCGCCGGAGAGCTCCGTGGCCCGCTTTGGTGCCAGATGTTCGATCTCGACCTCACGCAGGCACTCCATCGCCCATTCCCGCTCTTGGCGATTGAACTGACGCCAGATCGTCGGCAGAATTGAGAGTCCCTCGCGCTGCGCAAGCGTGCCTACAAGTACATTGTCGAGTACGCTGAGGCGAGAGACAAGATTGAACTGCTGGAACACCATGCCCACACGCTGGCGAACCATGCGCAGCTCTCGTCCCTGCGCGTTGGTGATGTCTTTCCCATCAAGCTTGAGTTGCCCGTCTGTGGGGTGGAGCAGCCTGTTAAAGATGCGAAGGAGCGTGCTCTTGCCTGCGCCCGATCGCCCAATGATGGCGACACGCTCTCCCCTTTGGATCGTCATATCCACATCGCGCAGCGCCTCAAATCGCCCACCATATGTCATCCCGAGATGAACTGCTTGCAGGATCGCTGTCACGCTGTTGCTCGCTCTACGAAACATCACCGCATTTCGGTGGTGCGGGTTCGTCCACTACTGAATCAACTCAGTACCGGACGATAACTGGAGCAAGGCGATCACGCTGCCCATATGAAAGCTCTTAACTCAAGTTGAGCGCAGAA
>DDGE01000052.1:40432-49953 GCA_002337545.1 Phycisphaerales bacterium UBA1910
TACCTGGTTAGATAATTATGTCTCCTACATCGTCCAACTCATCGATGGAACGAAGTCGGCTGATCAACCGCTCGAGTTCCTCCCCATTGAGAGTGGCTGAGGCTAGACCATGGAACTTGACCATTACTTCCTCAGATGTCATCGGGTTTCGTGGGTCACCCTTTGGTTGAGAAACCTCTCTTGAAAGTGTTGAGCCATTACGCAACCTGAGGGTGACACGGCTAGGTTGTTCCTCTGGAAATCGCGATTCAAATGACTCATTGGGAACAACACGGACAGCATCCATCAGCGGCACAAGGGAGGGGTCGGCGATTCGCGCCTCACCGAACTGAGCGGGGGTCACTTTGCCATCGGCGATCGCGATAGCGACTGCGTACGGCAACGAGTGGTCTGCGGTTTCGCGACTAGTCGGTCGATACTTCGTAGGGTCACCGAGAATATCGGCGGCACGAGCAATCACTTCGATTTCAATCCGCTCTATGTCCGACTGATCAGGACACGACTCACTCAGGATATCCATCAGCGCCGAGAGTGGTGAATGCATCAGCGCCTCAACTGGAAACGACTTCATTGAGCAATCCGAGATTCGAAAAGTGTCATTTGCAGTGGTCGGCAGATCTGTGGTGAGAAGATCAAGATCAAACTGGCACGGTTTACCGTCAACCCGAGCCGCGGACATAGTGTGGCACAGCCCCTCCTTACCATCAATGATATGACTCGGGCCAGTAAATCCCCTCTGAGCAAGCAGGGAAAATTCGACCCCAACTCGAGATGCCCATGGGTCAACTGTGTTCTTCATCATCGTGAGATGCCCGGCGGTCACGGCACCGAGTGTGCCTGTCCTGGAGGCGCTAATGCCAACCGCGTGTGCGGTTTGATTCGGCGGGAGGTCCAATACACGCCCGCAGGCAATGGCTGAAGCGAACCCTGAGAGCGTGGCATGGTGCCAACCGTACTCACGAATACCCGGAAGCCCGAACTCAGCGAGTCGGCACTCAACTTCATAAGCGATGACAGTAGCAAGGATAAGCGCACGACCGCCAAGACCTTCGGCTTGGCACAGCGCGAGTGGACCGCAGATCAGATCCGAAGGATGGACTGGATCGGCTTTCCAGTAGATATCATTGAAATCAAGAGCCCTCACCAAATGGCTATTAAGAAATGCAGCGTCAACCGGATTAAATGTGGCATCGGTACCGAACACGCTGCAAGGCCCATCACCCGTTGACATCGCGATGTAATGCTCAAGCAAGATCCGGGCATCCTCGGTCTGAACCCCTCCGAGAGCGCAACCGACCGAATCAAACCAGAATCGCTTGGCATCATCAACTGCTTGGGCCGAGAGGTCTTCATACCTGAGATCAGCAGCCCAGCGGGCAAGATCCAATGCGACAAAGTTACCAGTTTTATAGTTTAAATTGTTCATTGAGTACTCCGCGACGCGATGATGTAATTCATGATTTCCGTGGTTACAGATTCGGTTGTTCCGCTCACACCAGCTCCAACAACATCAGGTGTGTTTACCACACCATCCGTCACTGCGGCAAGGACGGCTGAGTCAATATGGCCGGCGATCTCTGCCTCTCCCAACCATGCAGCAAGCATTGCGGCACTGCGGATCGCAGCGACAGGATTGGCTACCCCCCTCCCTGCGATATCCGGGGCCGAGCCGTGTGTAGGCTCGAAAACGGCAAAGTGCTCGCCGATATTCGCCGAAGGCGCAAAGCCGATCCCGCCGGTGAGTCCAGCAACAAGATCGCTGACGATGTCGCCAAACATGTTCTCGGCGACAATCACATCGAAGTGCTGCGGATGCAGAACGAGATTCATACAGGCGGCATCAATATTGAGCTGCTCTGCCTCAATCCAAGGGTATTCATCAGCAACTCTGCTAAACGCCTCGGCCATGACAACACCGGTCTCCCGCAGAACATTGGGCTTATCAAGCAAACTGACCCGCTTGCGTCCATGCTCCGCTGCGTACGCAAAGGCCCGTCGGCAAACTCGTTCGCACCCGGGCTCGCTTACGAAGCGCGTTGAGAGAGCGACTTGATCAAGCCCGATGTCTCGGAAGCGTTGCATCGCCCCAGGATGCCCACGATCGGGGTGGGCGAGTTCGCCAGCGAGTTGTTCAGGAATGCCGCGCCACTCGATCCCGCCATACAAGCCCTCTGTGTTCTCACGGAACACAACGATATCGGCCTGACCACCGGCAGCATCTCGCAATCCCGGATACGAGCGACAAGGACGAACCGCTGTATCTAGTTCAAGCACCTGTCGCAGCTGCACAACCGGGCTGCGATAGATGAGCCCCTGACCCCTGAGCTCCGCTGATAGCTCAATCTCCGCATCGCTTGCTGGTTTGCTTGTGATCGCCCCGAGCAATGCCGCATCACAGGTCTTTAGTAGCTCAATGGTCCGCTCAGGCAGCGCATTACCCTCTTGTTGCCAGTATGCCCAGCCGATGTCGCCGTATATGTACTCTGCCCTGAGCCCGACCGCGTTCAGCACACACATGGTCGCGTCAGTTACTTCGGGTCCGATGCCGTCGCCCGGCAGGACCGCGATCCGATAGGTGTTCATACCATTACTCCTGTTGCATGCGATCTGCTTTGCAGTGCTTTGCTCCTGAGTTCATTCTCCAGCCCCCCAGCCACAATCAGTCGCTGAGCGACAGTGCTCAGCGGTGAGAAGAACACGCGTCGATCACCGAGGGTGATCTCCGAAGCTTCAAAATCGATTTGAACTCGGGGCCCAAATACGGTTCGCTGCTGCACCCCAACTGTCTCAAGCAGCATGGACGAAACTTCTGGGGACTCAATCACAATCAGGCCGTTGTTGAACGCGTTACGCTGATATGTTGCACTAATAGAATGCGCAATGACCGCCGCGATTCCTGCGGATCGCAAAGCGGTCGCCGCCTGCTCTCTGCTCGATCCTGAACCGAAGTTTCGCCCAGCCACGAGTATGGCCCCATCAACATCCCTTTCATGGAACGCTGAATCGTAATTGAGCAGCACATGTCTCCCCTGATCAGCAAGGGTGATGTCGTCGCGGTATGTCACCTCTTTGCCATAAATACCGTCCGTATCAATATTGTCACGGGTAAGCACGATTGTGTGCGCCCTGAGACTGCGCGGGAATCCTTCGATGAGCCTGATCGTCCCGGAGTCATTCGATTCCTGTTGATGGTGTCGACACGAGTACCTTGGCTTTGCAGCTTTGGCTCCCGACGGAGCAGCAATTACGCCACGAGCAGCAGACTCAGCTACCACCTCTGGACTTGCGAGATAACACGCCGCATCGCATGCGCCCATTCTGCCCTCGTAGTTCCGGTTGGTTGCGCTGATCCCAACCTCACCTGGTTCGAGCGTGCCGGCCCCGAGACCAATGCACGCACCGCACCCGGAAGGGAGCGGGATTGCCCCGGCATCAAGCAGACGCTGCCATGTGCCATCCGATCGGGCTTGTTGTTCGACAAGATGGGAAGCACCCGCTATATACAGCTCCACTCCCTTCGCAACCGGTCTTTCTTTGCCAAGAATCTTCCCCGCGGCTTGCAGATCTGATAATCGGCCATTCACACAACTCATGAGATAGGCCTTATCAATGGCAACAGTCTCAGTCTCAATCTCCACGGCCGGGCGAGATCGCCACACGCTGTTTGGTCCTGTTACATGAGGACAGATGCTGCCTAGATCGAGCTCCAGTTCGGTCTCAAAGTGAGCATCCGGATCGCTCATCAGACTTTGATGCTCATCCCACAGATCCCGAACTTCATCTCGAGGAAAGATATCGGGTCGATTGTTCAACCATGACCGGAGACGATGATCAAAGGGGAACAAAGCGGCCAGTGCCCCCCACTCGGTGCTCATATTCGCGATTGTGATCCGATCATCAACCGAGAGCGATTCAATACCATCACCAGCAAACTCGACCGCGGCATTGAGCACCTCACCTGAATAAAATATCCTGCACAATGTCAGGATCACATCCTTACCCGTCGCACCCTCCGGGAGCTTCCCGGTCAGCGATACCCGAACTTGTCTTGGAACACGCCACCAGAACTTTCCGGTCGCCCATACAGAAGCTGCATCGGTCCGAACGATCGGCGTGCCCAGCGCCGCTAGCGCGCCGTACATGTTCGAGTGTGAATCCGAACCAACAACAACTGTACCCGGCTTGACAAAGCCCTCTTCGATCATGATCTGGTGCGCAATACCGCGACCTGGTGGGTAATACATCAATCCATGCTGCTTGGCGAAAGTCTGGATCTTTGCGTACTTGCCAAGGTTCTCAGGTGTGTAATTCTGGATGTCGTGATCGATCGCGATTACCGGCTGCTTGGGATCAGCAATGCTTGAGAATCCAAGATCTTCAAACTTGGCAATCACCGCGCTTGAGTTATCGTGGGTCATCACATGCTTCGGACATACATCGATGAAACTCCCAGCGCGGATGTTCACCCCCGAGGCCTGTGACTTTGAAACGATCTTTTCTATGGCCGTATACCCGCTCATCTGTGAGACTCGCTTGCTAGGGACTTCGCGATATCAAAGTCGATGAAATCCGCATGGTGAAAGATGATGCTCTCAATAGAGCGTTGCACGCGTTCCCCCTCGTGGCTATGGGTAGCCACGACATGCTGGATCGGAGCTGGAAGCCCGTGCTTTGCGCACAGGGCTACACCGATAAATGGATGACGAACCAAAGCCCCCTCCTTGCTTTGCTTCGGTGTGCCGTTGTCAGTGAGCTCGAGCTCGAAGAGCTTGCCCACATCTGCGAGCAATGCACCCGCCAGCAGCGTGTCGAGGTTGATCGGCACTTGCCCTTGAAATCTGGCTGCGAGCACCGCTGCGATCGCCAGGCACTGCTCAGCACACGATCGAACATGATCGATAAACCGCAACTCGATATTGCCCAGCAAGATCGTAAATGGCAGTCTCTGGATCTCATCCTGTGACCAACCACGCCCAGCGTTCCCGGTCGATAACGCCTCCATCCAGATATCACATACCCGATGTTGTGTCTCGTTGTCTTGAATCTGGCCAATCGTTGGGAGTAACTCCATCACTTGCTTCCGGCTCGGCCAATGACTCACTGCACACCTCCCCTGCTTTGTTCGAACTCGCGATCAACAACACGATCGAAAGTTGGGTCACTCCGCGTTGCCAGACCAGTAAATCTGTTTGGAGTCTCGCTTTGCTCTTCCTGATGAAGACGAGCGATATTCGGCAGCCGCCCGAGTACTACAAACAGCAAAGCGATATCCGGGCAAAATCCCATGTCGAGCAACAACCCCGCTGCAACACCATCGATGTTGATCGGCACACCCTTCCGACCGTGCAGCGCGTGTCCGATTTCTCGAACCCGCCGCAGATGCTGCCCACGCCACTCCAACTCGTCGGCAAGCGCGAGCAGCGCTCTCACACGAGGATCACGATCCTCTTGCACAGTCGCGCTTGGAGGCGGACCGGGCTCGGAACGATGGAACCGGTGCCCATACCCCCATATCCGTTGCCCTGCTTCGAGGCGATGTTCAACGAACTCCTCAGCCGATAATCCAAGCTCGTCGAGCTGCTGAAGATCACGCATCGCTCGCTCGAGTGCTCCGAAGTGAAACTCGCCCATAGCTCCCGCAATAAAACCCATCGCCGATGCACCAAATGGAGCTCGCACACTCGCTGCGACCCGGGCCCCATGCGTCGAAGGCGAAGTCACGCCATGCTCACAGAGCGAAACAAGGTATGCTTCCAGCATCTGCGACTCGTGTGCCTCTGGCATTCGAGCTTGAAGCTGAAAGTACAACATTTCAATAAATGTCAACTCTCCAACGAGCCCTTCGATTGGAACTCCACGCGCGAAGATCTCCCCATCGCCGACACGACTGGTGCCGGCGAAAAACTCCGGCGCCGAAGATGATCCCGGGCTAGCCAGTGTGGCAGGTGAATGATGTTGTTCAGACATATCGAGTAGCTTCTTATGCTGAGAGCAAAAGCCACTGAGAATGTCAACACACGCTGACAGTCACCCCAGAGACCTGTGCTCAGGGGTGATTGTGATCTTGTCGTCGTTGAGCTGGATCAGTCCGCCACGACTCCGAAACACATCACACCCCAGGCAAAGCCTGCGGCAGTCTGTTTCTGAGTCTGTTTCTGACTGAAAATCATGAGGGCTATCGTTTCCATACTTGTCTACGAAGTCAAGGCTTTTCGGCAAGTTGATCAGTGGATCGGTGCGGGGGATTCTTTCCGGGCCCGAACGGGGGGCGATCCAAGATATGGCAAACAGTCTCTCGTGCCGCTTCTGAGTCATGCGGCGTCAGCCCCCTAAATCAGCGTTGGATGTCATTTATACCGCCCTATCTGACGGTCATCCAGATCTGTCTCGATCACTTCGCAATCTGACACAATCTGTTTCGCCCTCACGCGTCTCTAGATATGCTGACACACAGTGAGGCTGAGCTCGGACTGCGTCGACCGGAACCAATACGCTACACGCAAGGAGGGGTACTCGAACCGAAGATCACGATCAAACGACAGCATGTCGGTGACGATCCGCGATGACTGTATGCGGTGATCAAGGTGAAGCCGAAACATCGATCTGTGGCGTGAAAACGCAACCGAGCAAGCACTACAATCTGCTGGCCCACCGCACCTCTAGTAAATCGATCCTCTGAAATCAAAGCGGCGACTCCGCTCTTCGTTATCGATCAAATTGTGCACACTACAGGGAGATCATGATTTTGGGATGTCTAGTTCATTCATCCCGCCAAAGTAGTCGTTTCTCCTCAAGCTCAAGACTCCCATCGTCAACTTGCCAGCGCTCATATAACTCAGTAATCGCTCTGCGCACGATTCCAGCATCAGTACTCTGGCTATCGCCCCTTTGATTATGCTCCCAAGCACGAATGAGTGTGGATTCTGATTGTTCGTACTGCTCAAGGTCCATGAGAACCTGACCATGCAACCGTAAAAATTCGCTCATGAGGTAATGCGAATCACGCCCACTCTCGTCAAGTGCACGAATGAGTGCCGACGTATATTCAAGCGCTTCACCAGCTCGAGACTGATCCCGAAGAATGGAAGCTAAAATCGTGTGAGCGGTCATCGTTCGTGTTTGATTGAGCTCGGGATCTACCGTTAACAAATGCTCCATATTTGCTCGGATCGTTTGTTCCGAGCGCTCAAGGTCGCCACTGTCGAGCAGCGCCTTGGCATAGGTGTTCGTGATATCCATTGTCGTAGGATGATTCGATCCGAGTCTCCCGCTTGCTTCCGTAACACCCTCTTGAAGCATCATGAGCGCATCTTCGTACAGCTCCGCGTCAGCCATCGCGCGAGCAAGGTTCAACAGCGAGACAAAGGTTCTGGGGTCCCCTTCGCCGAGCACCTCTTTTCGGCCCTCGTATGCTTCTCGCCCGTAGACCATACTCTGTTGGACATTGCCAATCGACGCGAGCACAGAACAGAGATTGTTGAGCGTCGATAGCGTTGTTGGATGTCGATCGCCGTACAGCTCTCGCTTGAGTTTGAGCGTGTCTTCCAGGATTGGTGCAGCTTCTTCATTTCGTCCAGTGCGAACCAAGAGCGCACCGAGGTTCCCGATCGCACGCGGGCGCAGAAACTCTGCCTCAGACGTACCGAGATCATCAATCACGCGCAGCTGACGCTTTGTGAGCTCAATCGCTTCGTCATCACGTCCCTGGCGAGCCAAGCTGCCAACCACCGAATGCATCATCTGTGCTGATTCGAGCGAAAACTCGCCGTTTTCTGCTTCAGCGATTTCCCACTCACGAATGTGATGCCTTTGAGCCAATCCTGGTTCACCGAGTTGCCCGAAAAGGAACCCGAGCGCATTGTGGATCCGCCCTTCGACATCTGGGCGCTCCTCGAACTTGCCCTCGAGGTTCTCTGATGCATTTACAAGCGCCTCGCGTACGGTCAGCTCTCGATCTGCGGTTCTTGATGGGTCTGCTGCCGAGAGTACATCCATGATGAAGAACTTGCTGAGGTCCTCGGCTGCTTGTGCCTCACTCAGCGCGATCTCAGCGGCTTCTTTCGCTTCTGTTTGTGCCTTGAGTTCCGCTTGCGCAGACAACTTTGCCCGCTCTTGTTCATCGAGCGCCCACAACAAACCGACTGTTGTTCCAGCGATGCCGATAAGCATCGTCCCCAAAATGAGCGATGCCGCGATGACGCCACCTCTATTCCGACGGATGAACTTGCGCATAACATACGCTCTGCTCGCGGGGCGAGCAAGAACTGGTTCATTGCGCAAGAATCGGCTGATGTCTTCGCCAAGCGCACTTACGGTCTCGTATCGACGTCCTGGCTCTTTCTCCAGACACTTCATCACGATCCAGTCAAGATCACCCTTGAGTTGCCCTGGCTCGATTGTACTGACGCTGCGCGTCTCCTCGCGTGACTTTGTCGCGAGCCGAGCGCTAGGGCGAGGCGGGTCTTGGTCGCGGATGCTCTGCACAAGCTCTTGATAACTCTTGCTCGTGAGTTCATCTCTGCTCAGCGGCGTCGTGCCTGTGAGCAACTCATACAAGACAACACCCAACGAGTACACATCCGTGCGCGTATCGATATCACCCAATGCCGGATCTGCCTGCTCTGGTGACATGTACGCTGGTGTACCGACCGCCTGTGCTTGCATCGTCATCGTTGCTTCAGGCGTGAGATCACCTTGGGTGGCTTTGGCAATCCCAAAGTCGATCACCTTCGGTATCAGCTGTCCATCGCTCTGTGTCACGATGATGTTCGAGGGCTTGATATCGCGATGAATAATCCCCTTTTGATGTGCATGCTGAATCGCATTGCACACCATCATCACGAGCTCCAGCCTCGACCGGGTGTCGAGCCCATGCCGGGACGCATACTCGGTCACGGCTTCGCCGCGCACCAGTTCCATCGCAAAGTATGGCCGCCCGTCGTCGGTCAATCCCGAATCAATCACGGACGCGATGTTCGGGTGCTCCATCCTCGCCAGCGCCTGGCGTTCAAGATCAAACCTGGCAATCACACGCTGCGAATCCATCCCGAGCTTGATCACCTTGATGGCCACCGCCCTCGCAGGATTCTTCATTTCTGCGGCGTACACAACACCCATCCCACCCTCACCGATTCGCTCACCAATGATGTACCGATCGATCTTTGGGGGAGGTGCCTGCAATGGGCGGATGAGCGCTTCGAGCGGGAGCACGTGCGAAGGCTGGTCGAGCGGGCTCGCCTCCGCATGCGCGCCAAGCATCTGCTGCACCTGCTTGAGCAGGTCTTCATCATCTGAGCAGAGCTCAGCTGCCCGACGCTGCTGCTCGCCTGCGTCGAACTCGCGCACCTGCTCAAAGATCCTGCACACGAGATCGAAACGCTCAGCATCCGTCATAGCTGCGCGTCCTTGCCGATACGGCTACCAAGCCATGCGCGGGCCGCGTACCAGTCTGCTTCAATCGTTTTCTGAGAAACACCAACGACACGCGCGGCTTCTGCGTGCGTCATGCCGCCAAAGAAGAT
>DDGE01000052.1:50132-51094 GCA_002337545.1 Phycisphaerales bacterium UBA1910
AGCTCCAGCACATCGAGATCCGGCTCGCCGTTTGGTGTTGCCTGCCCCGAGAGTGTCACGCGGACACGATCACCTCCACGCTTGAGTGCACCGTGTTTCCGTGCATGGTCGACGAGCACCTGCCGCATGACCCGGGCCGCGATCGCCCGAAAGTGCGCCGCATCAGACCACGGAATAACGGTCTGATCGGCCAACCGGGCGTACGCCTCATGCACCAACGCTGTGGGCTGGAGCGTGTGGTTCGCCCGTTCCTGACGCAGATACCCGCTTGCGATCCCACGCAGCTCGTCATAGATCGCCGGCAGGAGCAACTCAGCCCTTTTATCGGACTCGATAGACGAGAGATCTAGAGCCGTAAGTGCTTGCGTGAAATGAGCTTGGCCGAGCATCAAGGGTTCTCTGAAAATTCTCAAAGACGGATAGGAGGGGAGTGGGCAGTTCGCGCATGAGTATACGGCAAATCGTGTTTACACACAATGGGGATCCATTTCCCCCTACGAACCAATGCCCTTCGAAAGGATGCCATATATGTACCTCAGCTCGAAACTCAGCATCACACCGCTTCTGACCGTGCTCACCCTTGCGTCAACATTTGTGGAGGCCCAGGTGCTCAATGAAACGCAGGGCTATGAAGTCCCGGAACCATCTCATTTCTTTGGTACCAGCATCGGCGTAAGCGACGGATTCCTGGCGGCTGGCTTTGAGGATTTGGCAGGACAAGATGATTCAGGTATTCACCTGTTCAATATCGACACCGGGCTCCTGATCCGCACATTGATCCCGACTTCAGCAACCCAAATCTTGGGCGCTGGACGAGATGTGGCCATCGATGGACTGACCGTAGCATGCACCGAACGCGGCAATGGAGGATTCTCCTATGCCAACCCATCCGTATTCGTCTTTGATGCGATCGCCGGACAACGATTTGAGGTTGTGCCTGATCCAGACGACAACTCGCTCGG
>DDGE01000052.1:51275-53066 GCA_002337545.1 Phycisphaerales bacterium UBA1910
CGACTCGGGACAATCCATCCCTCCGAAGCCCCTGAGAACTTCGGATTCTTTGGTTCATCGGTCGATATCCACAACGGGATCATCGCCGTCGGCGCGAATCAGTTCAATGCGGGGATCTTGACTGGCGGAAATACCGAGCGTGTGGAGTTGTTTGACCTCGCGACCCAGCAGCACATCCGTACGATCTACTCCCCTGCTGACACCATTGATCCGGCCGGGTTCGGATTCGATATTGCGATGAACGATCAGTACCTCGTGGTCGCCGCTCCATGGCAGGATCACACGGGTGTGAACTCCGGGGCGGTGCATGTGTACAGCATCAGCACCGGCGATCTGGTCAGCACGCTCGACATCGGCGGGACCGTCAACCCAGGCGCGGGCGCCAACACACTCAAGATTCAGGTCGACATCAACAGCGATGGGTTGGTCCTGGTGAGTCAGTCTGGCGGGTCCATACAGAAGGCCGCTCTCTATGAGGCCTCCAGCGGCGTTGAAGTTGCGATCTTGGAGCCTTCGAGCGGCTCGATCCGTCTTCCATCTCAGACCAACGCAGTCGCGCTCTCAGATAACAGTGCATTTGTCGGCATTCCTCGATACAACACCAATCACCCCGGAGCCATCGATCAATCGGTTGTACTCGAGTACGAATCAAATGTAAGTATCGCCGTCCAACCCCAGAGTCTGGTGGTTGATGATAACAGTGTCGATTTCTTCATGCAGGTCGTCGCGACCGGAGCCGACTCGTACCAGTGGTATCTCGATGGAGAGCCGCTGAGCGATCTGGATGTCAACTACACCGGCGCTTACCAGAGCGTACTGCAGATCGACTCCGGTCCAGAAGTCGAAGGCGTCTACACGGTCGAAGTGTCCGACGGACCGTTTTCAATCATCAGTGAGCCCGCGTACTACATCTACAGAGGTCAGAGTGCCGATGCGTGCCCGCCGGATTTGAATGATGACGGCGTGCTGGACTTCTTCGATGTCTCCATGTTCATCCAGGCATATACCGCTGGTTGCCCTTAACAGCAGCTAACAAAATCAGACCGCAATCCATCTCCCCCAAACTGCATCGTAAGGAAACGAAATGACATCTTTTCAAACCATTCTCATTGCTCTGGCCGCCAGTGCCGCTACAGCTGGACCTGTCATCATCAACGACTCGTCCCGCATCGCGCCCGCAGAGACTCTCGGCGATGCCGGATTCGACTTCGGCGAAGTCTTTGATATCAGTAACGGCGTGATCGCAGCGGCACTCCCGCAGTCGTTCACCCCCCCGAACCCCCCAGACCACGCCGGCGAAGTCCTCCTCATCGATGCCGACAGCGGTCTGGCACTGCAACTCCTGATACCGCAACAGTCGGCTCGGTCGGTCAGTGTCCTTCATGTCGCGTTCGACGGGGACACGGTCGCGGTTATTAAAGGCAACGGAAGCGCAGAGACCAGGCGCCTCTTCGTGTTCGACGCGACAACCGGCGCCCAACGCTTCGAGATGCTTCCCGACGCGGAAGATCAGTTTCCCGGCCTCTACGGAAGGGCCGTCGCTGTCGGTGACGGCGTGGTCGCGGTCGGACATCCCCAGTACGACGTCGTCAGCGTCGATCCGCAGGAAGCTCTCGACAAGGTCGAACTGTACGACGCGGTGACCGGTGCCTCGCTCGGCGAGCTCGAATCGAACATCCCGAACATCGCCGAGTATTTCGGAAACGAGATCTGCATCCACAACGGGCGGATCGCGGTTTCGGCGTTCCAGGGGCCCTTCGGCGCAAACGGGAGTGCCGAGCGTGTCGTGGT
>DDGE01000005.1:0-3512 GCA_002337545.1 Phycisphaerales bacterium UBA1910
GGCAACTCGGGCTCGAGTAATCGGATCATCATCCGGCCCTCTTCCGTGCGTCGATCCGCAACGAACTCCGCGCCCCGCACAAGTGTTCCGGACCAGGAACTCCCCGATCGTTACCAGCACAAGGGCAAGGGCATCCGCTGATTCAGCGCACGCCTGTCGATCCAAACCCTCGGTCCCCCCGATCCGTGTCGTCGAGCATCTCGACTTCACGGATCGTTGCATGCGCTACTGGGGCGATCACGAGCTGGGCGATGCGATCGCCGTGCCGGATCGTGTAGGGTTCCTTGCTCAGGTTGATCAGCGCGATGAACATCTCGCCGCGGTAATCGCTGTCGATCGTCCCCGGGGCGTTGGGCAGCGAGATGCCGTGCTTGGTGGAGAGCCCTGAGCGGGGACGGACCTGTCCCTCAAAGCCCATCGGGATCGCGCAGGCATACCCGAGCGGGATCTTCACGATTTGCAGCGGCTCGATGGTGACTTCCTCGCCGAAGTCATGGCGGGGCAGGCAGGCCGCCAGATCGAGGCCGGCCGCTTGCGCGGACTTGTATTCCGGCAGGATCGCCCGCTCGTCGAGCCGCTTCACGCGGAGGACAGCGGCGTTCACCCTTCCCCCGTTGGGCAGCTTGATCTCACTGCTCAGGTCGGATGGCAGCGGGGGATACATCACACGCGATGGGTTTGGCGTTTCAGGCATGCTCGATCATACACACGAAGAAAAACACCCGCTGAAGAGCGGGTGCGTGGCGTTGGTGTGTTCAGATCGTGTTAGAGATGGAGCGAAGGCTCGAGCTTTCCAATAACGCGTATGTCCTCTTCGCTCATATTGCGGCGAAGATCATCCAGCACGCGATTGAACGAATCAATCAGGCGTCGTGTCGATGCGATCGCGTTGTCCATGCTCGAGCGCCCGGTGACCTGTTTGATCAGGTCGGGCTGTTGCAGTTCTTCCAGATTCCGCTCCGAGATCGACTTGGCATCGAGCAATGACTTGAGGAGCACGACCGCATCGTCACGACGCTTCATCGTTTCCTCGATCATCCGCTGCTTTGCATTGGTCATCATGGGTTCGGCCTCCTCTGCCTGATCTGTGCGATGTGCGAATCAGTTGCTATTCAATACCGATCGGTCAAATCACAGAAACGGGTCCTCCCGCTGGGTCGTAATTGTCGCATTCTCAAACCGTTCCGTCAAGTTGACCCCGGATCTTGGGGTGCAACATAGGCGTTAATCCCCATCTTCATCGTCGTTTGTTCGTGATCCGTTCGACTTCTTGGTGATAAATCCGAGCTGAATCATCAATCCGATCCCCGTGAGGATCACCCAGACGATCGCCAGGACCGTGGCGGATTGGTTCAGGTATTCGGGTCGTTCACCGTTGCTCGCCGTCAGGAGCGCACTCGTCGACGCCATGCACACCGCAGACCCGAAGAGACTGGTGACCAGCGCCGTGGTGCGCTTCGGGAGGACCACACCGATGAGCAATCCGAACGCAAAGCCCGCGAACCCAGCGGAGAAGCCGATCATCTTGTCGCGCGTAGGTCGTTTCTCGAGTTCCGCGGAGATCGTGCTTCCCAGATCGCTCAGAAACTGACGAGAACGCTCAGCCGCGTCCTTGAGCTGCTGCTTCGTGTCCTCGTTCAGGATGTTGCCTTCCGGATCGAGACTGTCCACGCTCCGTTCCGCGGCTTCGCGTGAGAGGTCATCCCCGAGCGAGTTCGTCAGGTCGTTGAGCGTGTTTTCACCCGAATCAACCAATGCCGATTCGGTAGCGCTGGGATCGCCGTCCGTGATGGTTGGGTTGTAATGCAGGAAGATCAGGGCACCGACCACGCCAGCGACGGCGAACGCGAACGCGGAGGTCATCGCGATCACGAGACGAAACATCGCGAGCGCACACAGCGCACCGATGATCCCGCCGCAGACAAGCCCGATCACGCTCGGTGAGATGGATACGCCCCCGATGTCGAGATTCGGGAACCCGATGAGGGGCATCAGGGTCGTCCCCACGAACCCGCCGATCGCGAGCCCGAACAGGAAAAACACCGGCTTGATCACCCGCGCCCCCATGATCCAGAGCAATAGCCCGGCCATCAGAGCAACGCCCAAAGGAACCGACCCGCCTTCCGGGAGGGCCTGCGCGAGCGTCAACGGTGTTGCAAGGGTGATCATCACTGTATTGTTGGGATGCAGGGGCGGGTTTTTCACCCTTTCGAGAACCGGTTATGAGAGGAAACTATCGGACAATCATCAATGAACTCAGCATACACACTCAGCCCAACGCGTTTTTCGGGCGATAATGCCGTATGCCTGAGGATCAGACACCAAACGCGCCGGGGGCCGAGCGTCCCGAAGACTCCGCCCAACTCGCAGAACTTCGCGAGCGGATCGATACCCTCGATCAGCAACTCGTCGACCTGCTGAACGCCCGAGCCAAGCTCGTCGTCGATGTCGGCACATTCAAGCGCGGCTCCAATACACCGATCTACGCACCCCATCGCGAAGCACAGGTGCTCGCCAAAGCACTCGGACGATCGCAGGGCCCGCTGCCCAGTCGCACCATCGAGGGCGTCTATCGGGAACTCATGTCCGGGAGCTTCGCGCTCGAGCAGCCACTCCGGATCGGGTTCCTCGGCCCTCCCGGGTCCTATTCACATCAGGCATCGGTCAAGCAGTTCGGCTCCAGCGTGGATTACGAAGACCTCCAACTCATCGGAGGCGTCTTCACCGAGGTCCGGCGCGGGCATGTGAACTATGGGCTCGTTCCAATTGAAAACTCCATCGGAGGCGGGATCACCGAGACCCTCGACGCCCTGGCAGAAAACGCCGGGCATGTCCGGGTGTACGCGGAGGTGCAGATCGAGATCAAGCACATGCTGCTCACGGATTGCAAGCCTCACGATGTGCGGCGGATCCATTCAAAGCCCGAAGTCTTTGCGCAATGCCGCAACTGGCTGAACACGCAGTACCCCCATGCGGCGCAGCTCCCGGACGCATCCACCAGCCAGGCGGTCCAGACCGCGAAGAAGGAAAACCAGACCGCGATGGAGATCGGCGCGGAGCCGGGCAGCGCCGCGATCGCGTCAGAACTCGCGGGTGAGCTCTACGGGCTCCCGGTGCTTTTCAGCAACATCGCGGATAATCCTGACAACATCACCCGTTTCTATGTCATCTCTCGCGAGCAGGCCCTCCCCTCGGGTGACGACAAGACCGCGATCATGTTCGCGACGGACGACAAGCACGGGGCGCTCGTCGAGGTCCTCCAGGCGTTCCATGTCCAGGGCGTCAACCTGAGCCACATCGATAAACGCCCGAGCGGGCGTGAGAACTGGAGCTACACCTTCTATATCGATGCGCTCGGACACCAGGACGAGGAGAACATGCAGCGTGCCATCGCCCAGGCGCGCGGGCACTGCAAGGAACTCCATGTGCTCGGGTCATTTCCTCGGAGCACCCGGATCCTCTGAATCCTGAATCACGCGGAGCGATGGCATACGATTCGTGATGCCGCGCAA
>DDGE01000005.1:3727-9559 GCA_002337545.1 Phycisphaerales bacterium UBA1910
CGGCGTGGCAGCGCCCGATACATCATCCACGGTTCATCCACCGCGATGAACGACGCCGCACACGCATGCGATGTTGACCCGTTCTGGTGGCGTGTCGATGCCCGATCCGAACTCATCGGAACACTTGCATCACACGATGTCGTCCTTCTCGACGACGATCCTCGTCTCGAAGAGGAGGGGCGTGAGATCGAGTTTGCGCGAAAACCCAACAAACTCTCGGGCTCGCTGAGCTTCGACTGGGTTCTCCGCGCAATCGAAGACACCAAACGCCCCGATGACGATCCGCTCCACGCAGACGCGATCGTCACCGCACCGATCAACAAAGAGGCGTGGGCCCTCGCGGGACGATCCAAGTACCCCGGCCATACCGAACTGCTCGCCCAGCGACTCAACTCGAAACGCAGCGCGATGATGTTCGTGGGCGACAAACTCCGTGTGATCCTCGCGACGGTGCATATCCCACTCAACGAGATCCGCGACAAACTCACGATCGGCGTGGTGCACAACGCGATCGATCTCGGGCACGAAGCATGCCTCAAACTCGGGATCCCGCGCCCCCGCATCGCCGTGTGCGGCCTCAATCCCCATGCCGGGGAGAATGGTTTGATGGGCGATGAGGAGCAGCGGCTGATCGAACCCGCGATCGACCTCGCAATGAGTTCCGGGATGCAAGCCTCGGGGCCATATCCCGCGGACACGATCTACAACGCAGCCGTTGCGGGAAAATACGACCTCGTTGTCGCGATGTACCACGATCAGGGGCTCATCCCGGTGAAACTGCTCGAGCGTGACCTTGCCGTGAATGTCACTCTGGGGCTGCCAACCGTCCGCACCTCCCCCGATCATGGGACCGCGTTTGATATCGCCGGCAAGGGCATCGCCCACCCCGGTTCGATGGGCAACGCGATCGATCTGGCCGTCAGGATGAGCACCCCCAGCGCCTCGGAAACGCAACAAGTTTCACGCAACTGAATGCGGGTTTATGATCTTGTGTTGACTTGGGTTCGGATCTGTGCAACACTGATCGCACTATGAAAACCCACAGCTGACAACAGACCGCTTCTTTCTATTCGCCATTCGCGAATAAAATGAACAGTTGCCGCATCCCGGTTTCATCCGATGCGGTATCACTTCCCGGCATGTCCGCCGGATGCTTACGGGTTCATACCACAGGCACATTCAGATGACAGAACAAGGCAACCCCCACGGGGTCGAGCGCCGGGACCCTGCTCACGCAGACACCATGCCCGCGGCTGCTCCCCTGGAACAACACGACTCCCCACCCGACACACCGCCGGACACCTCGGCGCTCGCGGAGATGCTGCGCATCGCCATTCCCTCCGTCGCGACCATGTCGTCATACACCGTGATGCAGTTCGCTGACAAGCTCATGGTCTCCCGCATCGGGCCAGAACCGGTCTATGTCTCCGCGCAATCCAACGGCGGGATCCTGTCATGGACACTCATCGCGTTCGTGCTCGGCATGACTGGGGTCGTCAACTCATTCGTCTCCCAGAACCTCGGCGCAAACAAGCCCGAGCGCGGTGCCGCGTACGCGTGGAACGGGCTCTGGATATGCCTGGCGTACTACATCTTTTTGATCATCCCGGCGATCTTCGTCGTCCCGATGTATTTCCGCGCGATCCACTCCGGCCCGATCATGAGCACGCTCGTCGAGTTGGAAACGGACTACGCCATCATCATTCTCGCGGGCTCGCTCGGTGTGATGTGCTCACGCACGGTCCATCACTACTTCTACGGGCTCCATCGCCCATGGGTGGTGCTGATCAGCGCGATCGCTGCGAACCTTGTGAATGTCGTGCTCAACCTGCTCTTCATCTTCGGCGACCAGCCCCTTGTATTCGAGGGCTGGGTCGGTGGGATCGTCAACCCGATCACGGGTGTCATCGCGTCGCTCGCTGAGCCGCTCGGGGTTGCCCCGATGGGTGTCATCGGCGCCGCATACGCGACCGTCATCGGCGGTTTCGTCGAGTTCCTGATCCCCCTCGCTTTGTTTGTATCCCCGAAGTATGCCCGCAAGTTCGGAACGCTCAAAGCATGGAAGCTCAGCGCCGAGTGCCTCAAGGGGCTCTGGAAAGTGGGGCTCGCTCCGGGTCTGATGTTTGTCAATGAGATCGTGTGCTGGAACATGCTGATGGTCTGGCTCGTCCCGATGGGCGGAAAAGCCGCGGGCGATGACCCAGTCTTGCACAACACCACGGGCTGGATCGCGCTGCAGTACATGCACCTGAGCTTCATGCCCGCGGTGGGGTTGTCGATCGCGGCGCAAGCCATGGTCGGCAAGTGCATGGGCATGAAACGCCCCGATCTCGCAACGAAACGCGCCTACCTTGCGCTCTACATCACGCTGGGATACATGGGGATCTGTGCGCTCGCATTCGTCATCTTCCGGGCGGAGTTGATTGCCGTGTTCATCGACGAGGCCACGCCGCCTGACCAGCGTGCCAAGCTCATCGAGATCGGGTCCGCCGTGATGATCGCCGCAGCGGTCTTCCAGCTCTTCGATGCGCTGGCGATCACGACATCCGCGGCCCTCCGAGGCGCGGGCGATACCGTCTGGCCGGGTGTCGCGACGATCGTCTTATCCTGGACCTGCATCATCGGTGTCGGCTACGGGCTCGTCTACTTTGTTCCCAGTCTGGGTTCGATGGGGCCGTGGATCGGGGCATCGCTCTACATCATCATGCTCGGCGTGGTCCTCGGGATCCGCTTCATGCAGGGGAAATGGAAGACCCTGTCGCTTGTTGACCCCGATACGCCCGCGGACATCGACCCGATGGACGATCTGCTCGCAGATCCAACGATCGGGGCCGTCTAACCAATGGTTTCGCATGGGTTTGGGGCGATTCTGTCGCCCCATGCCCGTGCTTTGCCAGTGGAGTCTGCCGGGTTCTTTGCCTAGAATCCGATTCCGCCCGATCCGCCGGGCGTTGAACCGATCAGGAGAACTGAATGTCGAACGATCCCATGGACATGGTGGTCGGTGCCTCGGGCACCTCGACCGTTGACACGAAAGCCGCGACCGATCTGCTCGAGCAGGGTCAGAAGGCCTTTGACGAAGGCGATCGCTCCGGCGCGATCGAATCGTTCCGCAAGGCGATTGCCGCGGACCCGACGCACATGGATGCCGCGTTCAAACTCGCGTATGTCCTCGATCTATCGGGTGAGGAAGAGGAAGCCCTCGCGCTCTACGAGCGTGTGTGCGACAACTCCCCCGCGCCGATCAACGCACTCATGAACCTCGCGGTCATGTATGAAGATCAGGGCGACTATGTTCGTGCGGAGCGCTGCCTGCGACAGATCCTCGACACCAACCCCAGCCACACACGCGCACGCCTCTTTATGCAGGATGTGATCGCGTCCAAGGGGATGGTCATCGAGGAAGAGAACGAGCGCGACATCATGAAGCGCCGCGCACTACTCGACACCCCCGTCACGGACTTCGAGCTCACCGTTCGTGCACGAACCTGTCTCAAGAAGATGAACATCCGTACGCTTGGCGACCTGATCCGCATCAACGAAGCGGAACTCATGAGCTACAAGAACTTCGGCGAGTCCTCGCTCGAAGAAATCAAGCGGATGCTCGCGGCCAAGGGGCTCCGTCTCGGACAGGGACGCGAGGACGCGCACCGCGTCGCTCGTCGCCAGATCCTCGAGAAGCTCAAGGGCACCGGCAAGGAAGGGCTCCTCAACAAGCCCGTCTCCGAACTCCAGCTCTCAGTGCGTGCACGCAAGGCGCTCCAGATGCTCAACATCCAGAGCATCGGCGACCTCTGCTCGCACACCGAAGCCGAACTCATGGGCGTCAAAAACTTCGGCGCTACCTCGCTCGTCGAGATCAAGGAAAAGCTCGTCAACTGCGGGCTCTCACTGCGTGAGCTCGACGAGAACGAGTGATCCACAATCGACCCGATTTCAAAGCACCCGCCCTTTCGGCGGGTGTTTTTCTTGCACCCCTGGCGCTGTCTTTGTATACTCCACGCTGATGCTAGCGCCCATTGCCTGAATCCCGACCCGAGTTGTTCTGAGTACTCGACGCGAGCAGCGATGCTCGCATGACCTTTGAGCGTCACAAATTTTGTGTGCGCCATAAGGGATTCTCCATTGAAACATCACGACAAGCACGCCCGCAACACAGGCGGGTTTACATGCGTGCACTGCAAGTGCACAATCTCATACCAATCGTTCGGCACACGCCAACGCAACCATTGCCCATCATGCCTCTGGTCACGCCATGTGGACGAGAAGATCGGGGATCGAAGATCGCCGTGCAATCAACCCATGGAACCGATCTCGATCGCGACGAAGTCTGACGGCGAATGGTCGATCGTGCATAAATGCGTCGGGTGCGGCCAACTCCGCACCAACCGCATCGCGGGTGACGACGACGAGCTCGTGCTCCTCGCGTTGGCGTTGCGACCCATCAGCGCTCCCGCGTTCCCGCTCGATCAGTTCCCGCAGATGCGACAACGCGGGTTTGAACCACGGTACTGATTACGAATCGTCCGAGCACCCGGGTTCGCCCGGGTGCTTTTCTGCGCCAGCACCGTCCCGCTCGCCCGTTTCGCGAAACTTCGCCCGACCGCTCGCGTAATCCTCGGCGCTCCCGATGATGTCGGGGTCTGGTTGACCTTCGCAGTGCTGCTTGTGCAGGTGCTTGAGGTACGGCACGCACCATCCGCACCCGGTACCCGCGCCCAGGCACTCGCTGATCAGCGACGCGACGGGCGGGTCCTCCCGGCGGAGGTAGTTCACGATCTTCCGCTTGGATACGCGGAAGCACAGGCATACATGATCATCGGGCCGCATACCGGATTCTACATCCAAACCCGCACCCTGACGCCGGTTATGGGCGAACAGTGGGGAAGTCGGCTACTGTATTCATTCAACGAATCGTGTCCCCGGAGCCTGCATGGTCCTTATTTTTACCCTTACCGTCTTCCTGTCCGCGTGCCTGCTCTTCTCCGTGCAGCCGATGGTCGCAAAGACCCTCCTCCCCGTCTTCGGCGGCGGCTCGTCCGTTTGGACGACCTGCATGCTCTTCTACCAGTCCCTCCTCCTCCTCGGCTACCTCTACGCCCACATCCTCATGACCCGGTTCGGACGCGTCGCGCAGATGCTCATCCACACCACGGTCCTGATCCTCGCGCTCGTCGCAGGGATCATGTTCGACACACCCTCCGCACCGCCCGAGGCCTCTACCTTCCCCGTCCCGTGGCTCATCGGGCAGCTCCTGCTCGTCTCGGGACTCCCGTTCTTCGCGATCTCCAGCGCGGGCCCGCTGATCCAGGGCTGGTTCGCCCGCACGGGGCACCACCGGGCCAACGACCCATACTTCCTCTACGCCGCGAGCAACGCCGGCAGTCTGATCGGGTTGCTCGCCTACCCGCTGATCTTCGAACCCAACCTGGGTGTGTCCAATCAGCGCGAGATCTGGCTGGTTGGCTTTGGTGTCTTCACCGTTCTCGCACTCTTCTCCGCATCGCGCACAAAGGGCAAGACCTTGGCCAAGCTCTCGCCCAAGGAAGCCAAGCGACAACGCAAGCTCGAGAAGAGATTGACGAAGGAGAATCAGGAACTCGAAGCCCGCGCTCCGATGGTCACGCCGACACCCGAGAGCGATGAGCACGCACCACACAAAGACGACGCGATCACCTGGAAGCGACGCCTTTACTGGATCTATCTCGCGTTCGTTCCCAGCTCAATCCTGCTGGGCGTCACGAGCTACATCACGACGGATGTCGTCTCCCTGCCCTTGCTCTGGGTGCTCCCGCTCGCGCTCTACCTGATCACGATGATCATCGCGTTCAG
>DDGE01000005.1:9719-13766 GCA_002337545.1 Phycisphaerales bacterium UBA1910
ATCGGCGCGATGGTCCTGATCATGGCCAACGAGCTCAACGCCGAGGGCCCGATGGCGCTGATCGTCATCGTCGAGTTGCTCCTGCTCTTCGCGATCGGCGTGGTCTGCCACGGGCGACTCTCGCTCGATCGACCCGACGCCAAGCACCTCACAGAGTTCTACCTGCTCATGTCCGTCGGCGGGGCGCTGGGGGGGCTCTTCAACGGCATCTTCGCCCCGCTCGTGTTCAACACCAACCTCGAGTACCCCATCGCGCTCGTGCTCGCCGTCGCGGTCCTCCCATGGAGCAATGACCTTGTCGGCATGAGCGTGGAAAAAGCCAGACGCATCAGGCTCACAAGACGCATCGCGTTGCCGATGATCTCCCTCGCATATGTCCTCGTGATGGGATTCTTCGGCGAAGATATCACCCGGGTCGTTCAGGAACTCATCACGGGCAAGCCCTACGAGCAGGTCCCCGTCGACATGACCCTTGTCGCCCTCATGTCCGCCGTCCCGCCCCTGCTCGTCTACCTCGCATGGAAAGACGGGCTCGCATGCGCCATGACGCTGCTCATACCCATGCTGGCGATTCAGTACACCACCGCAACCGATGCGCAAACCATTCATCGCAAACGCACCTTCTACGGCATCCACGAGGTCACCAGCCAGAGACTCTACGACGCATTCAACGACCGATTCGTGAACATCCATGTCATCCACCACGGCACCACCATCCACGGGATCCAGTACAACGAGCCCGATCTCGAACTCGAACCGCTCGGCTACTACCACTTCAACGGCCCATGCGGGATGATCATGAACACGATCAAGTCCATGCGCCCCCAAGGCGCTCGCATCGGCATCATGGGGCTCGGCTCCGGCGCGATCGCCGCGCACGGACGCGACCAGGACGAGATCATTTTCTTCGAGATCGACCCAGAGGTCGAAGCCATCGCACGCGATCCCGAGCTCTTCACCTTCCTCGAGAAAGCACCCGCGGACATCGAGGTCCGCCTCGGCGATGGGCGCAAACTCATCGAAGACTCCGAGGAGATGGGCGAAGAGAAGTTCGATCTCATCCACGCGGACGCGTTCAGCTCCGACTCGATCCCGACCCACCTGCTCACCGTGGAAGCGATCAACCTCTACTTCGATCGCCTCGAAGACGACGGCATGGTCGTCCTCCACATCTCGAACCGGTACCTCGACCTCATGCCGCTCGTGTTCGAACTCGCGGTACAGACCACGCCATACGCACCGCTCGTCGCGATCGACAATAATGTGCCCGAAGAGCAGCGGATGTATCGGTTCCCCTCCGTCTGGGTCGTTCTGGCACGCAACCCGGAGACCGCAGAGCGTCTGCTGAACGCGGGGATGGAAAGCTATATCATCGACCCCGAGGACCGAATCCGCGTCTGGACCGACGATTACTCGAACATCATCTCCCTCATCAACTGGCGCTGATCTGAGCACCCGATCCGACCGAGGTACCCACCCATGGGAATCCCAAACGCAAAGCTGACCTACCAGACCGCCGGCGAATCGCACGGACCCGGCCTCGTCGCCACGATCCTCGGCGTTCCCGCCGGGCTCACGATCGACACCGATGTCATCAACCGCGAGCTCGCACGCCGACAGGGCGGCTACGGGCGCGGCGGACGCCAGAAGCTCGAAACCGACACCATCGAGATCATGACCGGCGTGCGGCGCGGCAAGTCCATCGGCGCGCCCATCACCTTCATCGTCAAGAACCGCGATTCACGACTCGACGACCTCGAACGCACCCCGCCCGTCCATCGCCCACGCCCAGGGCACGCAGACCTCTCGGGCAGCATCAAGTGGCTCACCACCGATTGCCGCGAAACACTCGAGCGAGCCAGCGCCCGCGAGACCGCCGCGCGCGTCGCCGCAACATGCGTCGGGCGTCTGATCCTCAAAGAGATCTTCGATGTCGAAGTCTTCGGGTTCGTCCGCTCGATCCTCGATGCACGCACGGACGTCGAAGTCACCTTCGAGAAGCTCGATGCGCTCCGCGCCGAACGCGACGAGTCCGACACCTACACGCTCGATCCCGAAACGACCGAATCACAGCGCGACATCATCCGCCAGGCCAAGATCGACAAGGACACCGTCGGCGGCGATGTCGAGTGCCATGTCTTCAACTGCCCTCCCGGTGTCGGCACCTCCATGAACTGGTACGACAAGCTCGACGCACGCATCGCCTACGCCGTCATGGGGATCCAGGCATTCAAAGCCGTCCAGATCGGGCTCGGCGCCCAATGCTCCAAACGCCTCGGATCGCAGGTCCACGACCCGATCCACTACGACGCGTCAAAGATCAACGAGCCATCGCTCGGCTTCGTCCGCACCTCCAACAACGCCGGGGGAACAGAGGGCGGGATGACCAACGGGCAACCCGTCGTCGTCACCGGCACCATGAAACCCATCGCCACACTCCTCCAGGGGCTCCCGAGCGTCGACCTGAACACCAAGCAACCCGAGCATTCGCAATACGAACGCTCCGATGTGTGCGCCGTGTCCGCGGCGAGCGTCGTCATGGAGAATGTCGTCGCATTCGAGGTCGCCAGCGCCTTCATCGAGAAGTTCGGCGGCGATTCCATCATCGAAACCCGTGCAAACTACGAGGCTTTCCTCGATGTCGCACGCACCCTCCCCCTCGAACAGCGCGGCGACGCATCCCCCGATTCGGTCATCGCCTGAGCATATTCTGTTAAAAATCACATGCATTCTCATGCTTCAACGCATGTTGCGTCGATCAGTCCGGAATCAGCGGAGCTGATTCTGTTCATACGACTTGAATCCACCCAACGGATGCCATGCAACCGCATGCTGTGACTGCACGAATATGTCCATTGGTGAACAAACATCCCGATCTCTCTCCGAGTACCGCTCAGCCGTGCTGTGATTCTCCTCTAGACATTGAGCCGGTGCTCTCTCCAGCCTCGCCCGATCCCTCCGGGCGAGGTTTTTTACGACTATCATTATGTATGAGCGAGTATTGGAGGGAGCAGTACTGGGGCGGCCAGAACAAAGAGAGCAACTTTCACTGTCCCGTATGTGAATACACACTCCAAGACTTGCCAGATCATCAATGCCCCGAATGTGGCTTTATGTTTCATCGCATTGGGCTCGACGAGATGCCAATGTTCCGGGATGCGGTATACACCGAACGATTTAGCGCCCGTCTCGCATCGGTCGTTTGTGTTGTCTTCTCAGTCTTGCTCTTGCTGGCCATCCCGTTCATATTTCTAACGGGTTTGTTTCTCGGCGGATGGCACGTCGTCTTGCGTGCAAAGTCCGCATTGTTTCTGAGTTCGATATTGATCCTGGCGCTCTTGGTGTTTTACGTCGTAGCAGGTGCCGCGATCTGGTCTTCCCGCCGGAGCATCCCAGTTCGTCTGATGCGTGTATATCCAAATCAGAGAAGCACGTGGACTTCGAAGCTCTCTTACGCAGTCGTTGGAGTTTCATTACTGATCGTGAGCTACGTTGTTCTCAACATCAGTTGATCCCAAGCCGACTCATGAGTTGAAGATCAATCGCCTTCCATTCCTCCCGCACAATCGAGTACACCGCCGTATCACGCAAAACCCCATCGGGCATGATCATGTGCGCCCGCATCATCCCCTCAAATCGCGCGCCGAGTTTCTCGATCGCTTTGCGTGATTGCGCGTTGCGTCCGTCCGTCCGCAACTCCACCCGAACCGCGCCGAGCGTCTCGAACGCGTGCGACAACATCAGGTGCTTCATCGCGGGGTTGATCTTGGTCCCACGCGATGCTTTGCTGATCCAGGTCGACCCGATCTCCAACCCCCGATGATCCGCACGGATATGCAGGTAACTCGTCGACCCAACCGCCCGCCCCGTCGCATTGTCGATCACCGCGAAGGTGATCGTGCTGGGACGCCGGACCTGAAACTCGACATACCGGCGGACTTCGTTGATCGTCTTCACGCTCGACCGCATCGGCATAAACGCGAACACCCCGTCATCGATCGCGTCACACAGGTCCCGCGCATGCCGCACATCCATCGGCTCAAGCGT
>DDGE01000040.1:0-2129 GCA_002337545.1 Phycisphaerales bacterium UBA1910
TTGAGCAGGAACTGCACCCGCCATTCCGTCAGGCGCAGCCCGAAGTGGTCCGCGGCTGCGTCTTCTACGCCGTGTGCTTCGTCGAGGATGACATGGTCGTAGTCGGGCAGGAACCCGGTGCCCATGGACCGCAGCGCGAGGTCGGAGAAGAACAGCGCGTGGTTGCACACCAACACCTGCGCCCCCTCCATCTCGCGTCGGGCGCTCTGGTAGAAGCACTCGTTGTAGTGCGGGCACTTGCGCCCCATGCAGTTGGCACTGTCGCTCATCACATGGGTCCACACGCCCTGGCGTTCGAGCTGGGGGAGCGTGGAGAGCGTGCCGTCCTCCGTGTCGTACGCCCAGTCCTCGATCTGATCGAGCGACCGGCGCTGGGCGGGCTCGCCCAGCAGCTTGTTCTTGCGCTCGCTGGCGAGCTTGAGGCGCCGGATCGACATGTAGTTGCCGCGACCCTTCACGAGCACCGACTTGCAGTGCCCGTACTGATCCAGCGCCCGGTCGAGCAACGGGATGTCCTTCTTGACGATCTGCTCCTGCAGCGCGATGGTGTTTGTCGCGACGACGACGGTCTCGCGGTTCGTGATCGCCCGCATCATCGCCGGGACGAGGTACGCGAAGCTCTTGCCCACCCCCGTGCCCGCCTCGACGAGCAGGTGCGTGCGCTCCTCGAGCGTCCGCTCGACAGCCCGCGACATCGCGATCTGCGGCTCGCGCGACTCGTAGCCCTCGCCGAGCAGCGTGGCGATGGGGCCGGCGTCGCCGAGGATGGAGTCAACCGATATCAACAGTTTCTTCTCCTTCCGGTTGAATATTTCGATCAACGATTGCCAGCATTGCGTAACCGGAGCCGTACAACGCGCATGCGAAGATGCTCATGCCTAACGCAGTATTGATCATCCAAAAATACGCCTCAGAAGGCTTTCGTGGTTGCGCCGGATCATACTCACTGAGAAAAGTGAATCGAATCGCAGCAAAGGCGAGTAATGCAAGGATCAAGAATGCTGAACAATCAAAGAGCATCGATTTGCACGCTGGCCGTATCAACTTCTGATGAGTAGCCGAGTACGCTGAAAACAATATGAGCCGACCAATCATTGCTGGCACAATCGGTAAGAATGCTGCGAATGAGAATGCCAATCCGATGCCAAGCACAGATTCAATGTAGAACAAAGCTAACGGTGATGCCGTTTGTCTGTTGATTGAGTCTGCTGGAAATGCTGCAAGCGAACCAGCAGCTAGAACGGCGATTACAAAAGAGAATCTCGGGATTGTTCTCTTCAATGATCTTGAAGAGATGCTCCATAGAGAAGTCATTGAAACCCCTCTACCTCTGTTCTGCCTGCAATCGAGTCCTCCCCCTCCAGCTGCATTTTGAGCAGCTCCGCGTAGCGCCCGTCGTGCTCGAGCAGCTCGTCGTGCGTGCCCACCTCGCGCACGCGCCCCTCCTCGATCACCACGATCCGGTCCGCGTGGCGGATGGTGCTCAGGCGGTGGGCGATCACGAAGCTCGTCCGCCCACGCATCAGCCCCGCCAGCGAGTGCTGGATCAGGCGTTCGCTCTCGGTGTCCAGCGCGCTGGTGGCCTCGTCGAGGATCAGGATGCGCGGGTCGGCAAGGATCGCGCGGGCGATCGCCAGGCGCTGCTTCTGCCCGCCGGACAAGCGCACGCCGCGCTCGCCGATGCGGGTGTCGTAGCCGAGGTCCAGATCGGTAATGAACCCGTGGGCATTCGCGGCCTTGGCCGCCGCGATGATGTCCGCCTCGCTCGCGTTACGCTTGGCGTAGCCGATGTTGTCGCGGACTGTGCCGTCGAAGAGGAACACATCCTGCTCCACGATGCCCAGCAGCGCCCGGTACTGCTCGATGGGGATGTCGCGCAGGTCGATCCCGTCGATGGTGATCCGCCCCTGCGTTGGGTCATCAAATCGCGCGATCAGGTTGCACAGCGTCGTCTTGCCCGCGCCCGAAGCGCCGACCAGCGCGATGGTCTCGCCCGGCTCGATCTCAAGGTCAATATCGAACAGCACCGGCTCGCCGCGTCGGTCCTCCGCATGCTCGCCGGTATCGGTCGCGTCGTGTTTCTTGGTCTGCGTCGGGTAGGCGTAGGTCATGCCCTCGATCGCGATCCG
>DDGE01000040.1:2317-6381 GCA_002337545.1 Phycisphaerales bacterium UBA1910
ACATTCGTGGCGCTGGCGACCAGCGCCTCCAGCGGGCCCAGCAGCGCCAGCAGGTAGGCCGAGAAGGCCATCAGGTCGCCGATCGTCAGCACGCCGTCGATCACCGCGCCGCCGCCGTAGATCAGCACCGCGACCGAAGCCATCGGGATGAGCATCATCCAGATGATCTCCACGCCGCGTGCCCACCACCAGGTGTACAGCTCCTGGCGTGCCAGCAGGTGCCCCTCGCTCGTGAAACGCGCGGCCTCCGCGTGGCGCCGGTTGAACGCGCGGACCACGCGCATGCCCGAGAAGGCCTCGGCGCTCATCGCGTCGATGCCCTGTCGGCGCGTGCGGATATCGCGATAGAGCGGGCGGATCTTGGTGATCCATGTCTTGTGCGAGAACCAGATGACCGGGATCATCAGGATCGCGCCGACGACCAACCGCCAGTCGATGAGGAGCAGGATGAACAGCGTACCGATGAGCTGGGAGATCGCACGCCACGGGTTGTAGATGAGCGAGAAAATCAGGTCACCCACGCCGCCCGCGTCCTCGCGGAGGATCGACGATACGCCGCCGGACTTGAGTTGATAGATGCGGTGCAGCGGCAGGCGCGACGCGTGCTCGAACACCCGTCGACGCAGTGACACCTGCACACGCTTGGTGATGCGTGTGCACTGCCAGCGTCCCCACATGCCGATGATGACGGAAGCGCCCGCGACCGTGACCATCGCGCCGCCGAGCATCCAAATAAGGTGCATACGATCGCTGCGCTCGGCGCTGAACTCACCAACGAAGTCCGGCAGCCCGGTCGGGCCGGGTGAGTCAGTGATGATGTAGTCGATCGCGATCTTGGTCGCGTAGGGGATCAGCAGCCCGAGGAGCACCGAGACGCTCAGCGTGACCAGCGACATCGCGACCACGCCGCGGAACCCGGTCAGCAGCGAGATGAATGCGCCAAAGAGCCCGACAAACGAGCGTTTGGCCCGCTTTGCGCGTTTGGCTTCCGCCCGCTCATCCACATGCTCGTGCACGCGCTCCTGGGCGGCTCGCTGCTTGCGTTGCTTGAGGTACTGGCGGAAACGGTTTCGGCTTGAAGATCGAGAAAGACGCACGGCAGATCCTATCCACCGTGCGCCCTGACTGCTTGGTGATTGTTCGGCTTATCCGCTTATCGACGCCGACGGGCCATGAAGACCCCGCCTACACCGATCAGCGCGAGCGAGCCCGGGGAGGGCACGGCCGCCTGAGAGAACACCACGCGGAAGATCGCGTCGTTGTGGTCCATGTCGCCGCTGGGGTAGCGGATGTCCTCCACCCCGACCACCACACTCAGCGGATCGCTGGCATCGACCTCGAACTGGGGCCAGTCGGTCGGGTCGAAAGTCTCGAACGCATCGATGTTGCCTGAGATGATCTCGTAGCGGAAGTCCACCCGCTCGCCGGCGGCGAAGAGACGCGGGATGCGGTAGACCTGCTCAGGTGTCGCGTTGTGGTTCGTCCACAGGGTCTGCGGTGCACCCTCGAAGGCCGTATCCACCCATTGGACCTCGCCCGTGTACCCGGCGTTCGATCCGCCCCAGACGATGTCGACCTGGGCGTTGCCGAAGGGTGCGAAGATCCCTGGGTCCTGATAAATGTCGGCGTTGCCAGTTGCGGCAACGGCGGCGACGATAGCGAATGCTGCGTGCGTGCTCATGGTCTTCATTGGATCACACCTTTCTGTGCCGTTGGTCTGCGTTGCCCTGCCCCCGAGCCCGGGCTGATCCAAGCGTCGAATTCAATCTTGTATTCGCCAGTTGATCACGCGATGGATCTGGGTGGGTCCCCGTACGAGCCGCGCAACCCGACCCAGCTTCACTGGCGACAACCCCCCGCGTCCGGTAAGGTATGGAACTGGATTGAGAAGTCTGTATAGAAAGGAATGGGCCCATGGGCGGCACCAAGAAGATCGCGTTGCACTGGCAGATCCTGATCGGTCTGATCCTGGGCGTCGTCGTCGGGCTGATCATCAACGCGGCATGGGACGCGGGGACCTGGTCTTCGTTGGGGGTCGATGATCCCGGCGCGTGGGTCGCTGGCGGACCGGCCGACGGCGCGAATGAGGACGCGAACTTTGTTGCCCGCGTAACACGCTTCGTGCGCGATGCCAACGGCTTCATCGGCGATCTCTTCCTCCGTGGGCTGCGGTTCATCGCCGTCCCGATCGTGGTCTTTTCCCTGATCGTCGGCGCGTCGAGTCTCAATGATCTCTCCAAGCTCTCCCGAATCGGGGGGAAGACGATCGGGATCTACATCGTCACGACGGCCATCGCGATCACGGTGGGGCTCGTGTTTGCCAATGTCGTCAAGCCCGGCTCCACCCGGTTCATCAGCACCGAGACCCGCGACAGCTTTGTCGATCAGTTCGGTGCGGATGCGGACGCGAAGGTCCTCGCGGCCCAAAAACCCGATGTGTGGGATACGGTGCTTAATATCGTCCCCAAGAACCCCTTCGAGGCCATCGCTGCGGGCAACATGCTGCAGGTCGTGTTCGCGTCGCTGCTCGTGGGGATCGCACTGACGATGATCAAACGCGAGAAGGCCAAGCCGGTCATCGCGTTCTTTGATGCCATGACCGATGTGGTGATCAAGGTCGTGGAGATCGTGCTGATCATCGCACCGTATGCGGTGTTTGCGCTGATCGTGGAACAGATCGCGGAACTCGGGCTCGACATCCTCGGCTCGCTCGCGGTGTACTCGATCACGGTTGTCGCGGGGTTGGCGACCATGATGTTTGTGGTCTATCCCTTGGGCTTCAAGCTGCTGGGTGGTGTTGGCTACGGGCGATTCTTCTCAGCGATGTCCCCCGCGCAACTCCTCGCGTTCTCCTCAGCGAGCTCCAGCGCGACGCTTCCCGTCACGATGGAGTGCGCCGAGCAGCGTTTGGGCGTGAAGGAAGAAGTCAGCTCGTTCGTGCTGCCCATCGGCGCGACGATCAATATGGACGGCACCGCGCTCTATCAGGGTGTCGCGGCGGTCTTCATCGCCCAGCTCTACGCGATGGATCTGACGATCGCGGATCAGTTGACGATTGTCCTGACCGCGACCCTCGCGTCCATCGGCACCGCCGGCGTGCCCGGCGTGGGGATGATCATGCTGGTCATCGTCCTCCAGAGCGTCGGAATCCCGCTCGAGGGCATCGCGGTGATCCTCGGCGTGGACCGCATCCTGGATATGTGCCGCACAAGCTGCAATGTGACGGGCGACGCGATGGTCTGCTCTGTCGTTGCCAACTCGGAAGGGGCGTTGCTGTCCGAGGCAGAAGTGGCGGCCCGCGCCGATCACCCACTCGATGAGGATCCGATCGAGGAAGGGCGGCTGGACTGATTCTGGGTGCCACTACTCGCGGCTTGCCGCGCAGTAGTGTCTCATTCGTTCAGAATTGATCACTACTGCGCCGAAGACGGCGACTAGTGGCACCCCCTGACTTTTCGCACCTCCTACACTTCCCTGATGAGCACGCAAACCCCCGAATCCGCCGGCATTGTCGATCCGTCCGCTGTCCTCGATGAGCGTTTCAAGGACGCGATCTCGTCCGTCCTCCCGGATCTCCCCCGCGAGCAGATCCAGACGCACATCACGCCCTCGCGTCAGCCCAAGTTCGGGGATTTCCAATCGAACTGCGCGATGCCCCTCGCCAAGCGGTTTCAGATGCAGCCGCGCGAACTGGCAGCGAAGATCGCGGATGCGATCGATGTGGACGGAATCGCCGAGCCGATCGACGAGTCGAGCATCGCCGGGCCCGGGTTCATCAACATCACGCTTCTTCCAAGCGCGATCTCTGATGCATTGGGGACATTGGATACACCCGATCTGGGGATCGTCGCGCCGGATTCGCCGCCGACTGTGGTGGTCGATCTGTGCGGCGTGAACCTCGCGAAGCAGATGCATGTCGGGCACCTGCGTTCAACGGTCATCGGCGACGCGATCGCGCGCCTGTACGAACGCCTCGGGTACAAGGTCATCCGTCAATCGCATGTCGGCGATTGGGGACTTCCTATCGCGATGGTGGTGCAGAAGCTCATCGAGATGGAAGCAAC
>DDGE01000040.1:6519-12326 GCA_002337545.1 Phycisphaerales bacterium UBA1910
CGAGCGCAGGCCGAGTGCAAAGCGGAAACCCGCGCGGTGCAAATCCTCGAAAAGGTCGGCGGGCACCCAAAGGCGTTCGCCGAGCTTGAGCTCCGCATCGAAGACGCCAACGAGCACATGGAGCGTGCCAAGGCACGCTTGGTGGCGCTGCAATCGGGCGATGAAGAATCCGTCCGCGTCTGGCAGCGCATCTACGACATCACGATGGGCGCTTGCCTGCACACCTGCGCCCGCCTGCACGCCAATGTGACCGACGAGCACAGCGCGGGCGAGTCCACCTATCGCGACGAGCTGGGCGATGTCGTCCAGGATCTGATCGATCGCAAGATCGCTCAAGAGGACGACGGCGCGCTCGTTGTGAAGTGCGACGGGATCAAGGAACCCACGATCATCCGCAAACGCGACGGCGGGTACCTCTACGCGACGACGGATATGGCGGCGATCAAGCGGCGCGTCGAGAAGTTCGGCGGCGACATCGTTGTCTACTGCGTCGACTCGCGACAGAGCCTGCACTTCAAGCAGGTCTTCGCCGCGGCCAAGAAGGCCGGCTACGCCAAGACACGCGGCGGGCAGGACGCGACCCTCGTGCACGCCATGTTCGGGTCCGTCATGGGCGAGGACGGCAAGCCACTCAAGTCCCGCTCGGGCGAGAACCTCAATCTCTCCGATCTGCTCGACGAAGCGGTATCACGCGCGGAAGCAACGCTCACCGAGCGTTCGCCGGACATCACGGGCGATGAGCGCAAGCAGATCGCGGAATCCGTCGCGATGGCGGCGGTGAAGTACGCGGATCTATCCATCGAGCGCATCAAGGATTACATCTTCAGCTTCGATCGCATGCTCGCGTTTGAGGGGGACACCGGCCCGTACCTGCTGTACGCGTTGGTCCGCATCAAGAGCATCTTCCGCAAAGCACAGGACGCGGGCATCGATACCTCGGGTCTCGATGGTGCATCGTTCGATCTGCGTGACCCTGCCGAGAAGGCGCTGGCGCTCAAGCTCCTGCGCTATCCGAGCGTCGTGGAGGGCGCCGGGCTCAATCATGAGCCCAACCGCCTCTGTGCGTTCGCGTACGAGCTTGCGTCAGGCTTTAGCTCGTTCTTCGACCAATGTCCTGTCCTCAAGAACGACGACGAGGCCCTGCGTGCGTCGCGCCTGCGTCTGTGTGCCCTGACGGGCCGAGTCCTCGAGGATGCGCTCACCACGATCGGGATCCCGACGGTCGAGCGGATGTAAATCTCCTATTCTGTCTTCAGATCGGTGATCTGTTGATCGCATCCGGTCCCGCGAGCGAAGAATACGGTTCATGAGTACCGCCCCGATCACCGCAATCTCTGCATCGAACGATGAGCAGATCGCCTCGCGCCCCGCGACGCGTGCGACCATCACGATCGGGACGCACTTCCTCGTCGATGTCTTCTCGTTCGTCGGCGTGTCCCTCATGCCCCTGCTCGCGGTCACCCTCGGCATGAGCACGGAGCAGAAAGCCCTCTTGCTCGCGCTCGGGTCGCTGTGCTCCGGGGTCGTCCAGCCCATCGTCGCGTGGGTGAGTGACAAGTTCGATACTCGGGTTGTCGGCACCCTCGGGTTTGTCGTCGCGGTGTTGTGCATTGGAAGCTTCGGGCTCGCGCAGAACTTCACCCAGCTCGCGATCCTGTATTCTGTCGGCGCTGCGGGCATCGGCGCGTTCCACCCGCCCGCGGCCGCGATCACTGGGCACCTTGGCGGGTCCAAGCGTTCCAAGTATGTCGCGTTTTTCTTCCTCGCCGGCATGGTGGGGGGGATGACGGGCAATGTGCTCATCCCCGAGTACATCGCGATGATGACCCCTCGCGTCGACGGCGTACCCGACACCACGAGCGGGCTGCGTTCGCTGCTCTACCTTGTCCCGATCGGTTTGCTCGCCGCGATGGTGCTGGCCAAGGCAACACACTCCGTCGGCCACCGTCACAATGGCGCCCACGCGACGCATACCGAGTGGGACACGCACGAGAAGCGCCAGCGCTGGTTCGCGGTGGGGGTGCTTTATGTCACGAACATGCTCCGGTTCAGCGTGAACATGGCGCTCGTGTACCTGCTGGTCGAATGGGCGGGGGAGATCACCTTGATCCGCAACGACGCGGGCGTGATGACCGAGGCGCTGGGTCTCAAGGCATCCAAACTCAATGGGATCCTGCAGGCATCGATGCAGGTCGGCATGGGCGGCATGGGCATTGTCCTGGGGCTCATCCTCTCCGCGAAGTACGAGAAGTTCGCATTTATCGCGTTCCCGATCATCGGGGCCGCGGCCCTCTTCATGATCCCTCGCGCGCACCTGATCGCAGATGGGATCGAGGTGCCCTTCGCGATCGGCGCGACGATCTTCACGGGTATGGGCTTCGGTGCCGTGATCCCGGTCAGCATCTCACTCGCTCAACGCCTTTTGCCCCATCGCACGAGTCTCGCATCAGGCTTAATGCTCGGCGGAGCGTGGATGATCGCGTTCACCGGGCCGATTCTCGCAGAACTGGTCCATAAAGGGCTTTTGAACAAGCCAAGCGCACCGCAATGGATGCTCGACGGCGCGGGGACACTTCCGGGCTGGATCGGGAACCCGTTGCTCGAAGGCATGGGTTTGACTGCCGGCTTTACCTGCACCTCGATCGTGTTATTGGTCGCGGGCCTGATCGCAATGCTCCTCCCGGGCGAAATCATTCGCCGTGTTGCACGGCACTGAAAAGCCCCTTGAACGGGGTGAAAAAACGAATGTAACAGGATTGCAACACCACTGTGACATCAGGGTGACAGCCTCGCGTTGATCTGGGTTGTATGGATATGCGTACAACAAGCGGGTCTTATCCATTGAACGCAGGAGATCACACATGACACGCACGCCGAATCGTTCGTTCCACGCCCAGATGATCACGAGCACGATGATGCTGAGCATGCTCGCGGGGGGCGCGATCGCGCAGAACCAAGCAGCCACACCCCCGGTGCAGACCGCGGAGCTGCCGATCGTGGAGCAACCCCGCACGATCACCATCACGCCCCAGCGCCCTGTGCGCCCGGGCATGATCACGCAGATTCGTGCAGTCGATGTCGATGTGCGCATCACGGACGCGCTCGCAACCACGACAATGCAACTCGTCGTCGAGAACCACGGCACCTCAACCAGTCAGGCCCAGCTCGTACTCCCAGTCCCTGATGGCGCAACGATTCGCACCTTTGGGATCGACGGGATCGGTGACGAACCCACCGCCCAGCTGCTTCCGCGTGAGGAAGCGTCCCGCCGATACCACGAGATCGTGCGTTCGATGACCGACCCGGGTCTGCTCGAGTTCGTCGGCAACGCGATGATCCAATCGAGCGTCTTCCCCGTCGAGCCCGGGGCGCAGCGCACCATGACAATCGTCTACGAACAATCGCTCGGTGCACACAGAGGGCGCGTCGAGTATGTCCTCCCCCGCTCTGCATCGCTCGCGAGCTCAGGCGTGGAGTGGACGATTGACATCGAGGTCGAGTCGAGCGGCGCGATGGGCCCGGTCTTCTCCCCCTCGCACCCGATTGTCACGAAGCCCATCACCGATACGCTCATGCGGGTGGGCGTGCCCGTGCTCGATGAGCCCGGCGCGTTCCGGATGTATGCGGTCCTTGGATCCGAGCAGGACGCGACGGCACTGCTCTACCCAGACAACGCGGGCGCGGACTCTGGGTATTTCATGTACATCGCGGATGCGCCGCGTTACGAGGACCTCGCGACCAACGGGTTTATCGATCGTATCGGGCGCGAAGTGACCATTGTCATCGACCGCTCCGGGTCAATGGGAGGCGAGAAGATCCAGCAGGCACGCGAGTCCGCCAAGCAGATCGTGCGCGGCATGAACATGGGCGAGTTCGTCCGCATCGTGGACTATTCCGACGAGGTTCGCGCGTTCGCGGACAAGAGCGTCATGCTCACGGAGGAATCGATCGATCAGGTCATCGCGTACATCGATAACATCCAATCACGCGGCGGAACCAACCTGCACGGCGCCCTCGTCGATGCGCTCAGCGCTGACCCGGCGCCCAACACCCTCCCGATGGTGATCTTCCTCACCGACGGGCTCCCCACGGTCGGCGAACGGAACGAATCCGCGATCCGCAAGGCGGCGCAGGACGCGAACGCATCAAACCGGCGCGTGTTTACTTTCGGCGTTGGGTTCGATGTCAACGCGCCGTTGCTCGACGGCATCGCACTCGACACCAAGGCCGAGTCGACCTTTGTCGCGCCGGGCGAGGATGTCGAGATGAAGGTCGGGCAGGTCTTCGACAAGCTCGATGGGCCGGTGATGCTCGATCCGATCTTCGGTGTCCGCGCAATGGATCCGTCTCAGGATGATCCAACACTGATGCAAATCGAGCCGAGAGAACTGGGGGACCTGTTCTCGGGATCACGCGTGGTCGTGCTGGGCCGATACAGTGCGTTGCCGGAGGGCGAGATCAACTTCTGGGTCAATCAGAACAGACTCTACTGCGGCACCGGCATGACGCCGGAGCAGATGGAAGCAATGAACAAGCCCCGGCTCGAAGCGGTCGTGAATGCCACCGACGCCAAGATGCAGCACGCCTTCGTCGCTCGGCTCTGGGCCCAGCAGCGGATCAACGCGCTGATTAACGAGATCCGTCTCGCCGGCGCCAACGGCACGGAGCCGGACCAGGAACTGGTGAACGAGATCGTCCGCCTCTCGCTCGAGCACGGCATCATGTCCGAGTACACGGCCTTCCTCGCCGACGAGTCCATGGGGCTCGCGGACGCGCTTAACGCGCCCGGTCGATCGCAAACCCGAACGAACTTCAACAGCGGGAACCAGCAACGCACCGGCTCATCTGGCGTGTCGCAGGCCGTGAACCGCAAGTTGCTGAGTAATATGGAAGCATTGAAGGTCCAGACGGATGCCGAGGAATCGCAGGGCGACGATTACGCCTACGCAGGCGGCAAGGTCCAGAGCACAGGCAACCTCACCTCGAACACATACTACAGCGAGGACATGAGCCGGGTCCGGGTCCAGAGCATCCAGCGCGGGCCCAAGGGCACCATCTACCGCAAGAATAGCCAATGGGTCGACCCGATGCTGGGCGAAGACGCATCGCTCGAACCCGAGCAGACGATCGAGTTCGATTCCGACGCGTACTGGACCCTCGTGGACGATCTGGTTACGCAGGATCGCCAGTGGATCCTGAGCAACCGCGGCGAGATCTACTTCCTGAACCACGGACAACGCGTCCTCGTCAAGAACCCCCAGTAATGCCGATACCATCACTACGCCCGCTGTGTGCAATCACGGGCGATCACGAAAGGATTCCCACATGATGTTCAACCCTCGCACCCTCACCGCCGCGACGATCGGCGTACTCACTCTCGCCTCGGGATACGCGATGAGCGACGATGTCGCACTGACGATCTATTCCACCGCCACCCCCGGCGCGATCAACCCCGACCTCTACCGCCCCGTCCCGGGCAACGGGTCGTTCGGATACAACCGGTACAACCAGATCCCGGGCTACGCGATCGTGAAGCAGCAGCGATCCCTCGACATCGAACGCGGTGTCTCCAGCCTCAACTTCTCCGGCGTGGCCGCGCTGCTCGACCCGACCACCGTCCACTTCGAGTCGCTCGACGACCCCGACGGCACCACCGTCCTTGAGCAGGATTACCGCTTCGACCTGCTGAGCATGGACAAAATGCTCGAGCGCTACATCGACAAGCAGATCATCCTCAACGGGCAGGAGGTCACCCTCATGTCCGTCTCGGGCGGCGGCATGCTCATTCAGGGCGACGACGGCGCGAT
>DDGE01000040.1:12550-24645 GCA_002337545.1 Phycisphaerales bacterium UBA1910
GAAGGCCGCAACGCCAACGAGGGCACGATCGACCTGAGCGCCTGGGTGTCCATCCTCAACCAGTCCGGTGGCAGCTACGAGGACGCGAATCTCAAGCTCGTCGCGGGCGATGTGAATCGAGCGCCTCAGAGACAAGATAACTGGCAAGCACGATCGAGTCGTATGGAGTTGATGGCGGATACTGCTGCGAAGGGATTCGAAGAGAAAGCATTCTTCGAGTACCACCTCTACACCCTCGGCCGCCCGACCACCATCCCCGATCGCTCGACCAAGCAGATCGAGCTGTTTGAGCAGGCCACCGAGATCCCAGTCAAGAAGCGGTTCCTCTTCGACGGCACACAGCAGTACATGTACTACGGCGGCGGCCGCCAAGAGAGCGAGCAGTTCGGGATCGGAGGCGATACCAAGGTCCAGGTCTTCCTCCAGTTCGATAACAAGGAGGACGAGGGGCTCGGCATGCCCCTGCCCAGCGGGCGCATCCGCGTCAGCCAGCTCGACGAGGGCGACGGCTCCTTCGAGTTCATCGGCGAGGACACCATCGACCACACCCCCCGCAACGAGGAGGTCACCATCAAGCTCGGCAACGCGTTTGATGTCGTTGGCGAACGCCGACAGGTCAGCTTCGAGCGCGGGCGAAACTGGATGACCGAAACCATCGAGGTGAAGATTCGCAATCAGAAGGAAGACCGCGTCGAGGTCCACATCCAGGAGCACCTCTACCGCTGGTCCAACGCGAAGATCACCGAGATCTCGCACGATCACAAGATGCTCGATGCACGCACCATGCACATCCCCGTCGATGTGGGGTCCGAGGACGAGGCCGTCGTGACCTACACCGTGCACTACAGCTGGTAAGGGAGCCCTATGTCGCTCGGCGTGATCATTGTGGTTGAAGACGACAACGCGATTCGGCGCGGGCTCGCCGACGCGTTGTCGTATTCCGGGTACACCGTCCACGACGCCCCAGACGGGGCGGCCGGGTTAGAACTGATCCTGGGCACCGAAGCGGACCTGGTGCTGCTGGACATCATGATGCCCAAGATGGACGGGCTCGAGGTCCTTTCCCGACTGCGCCGCGCGAAACCCGCGCAGCCCGTCATCTTCCTCACCGCGCGCGGCGAGGAGTACGACCGGGTCAAGGGGCTCAAGCTGGGGGCCGACGACTATATCGTCAAGCCCTTTAGCATCGACGAGCTCACCGCCCGGATCGAAGCCGTGCTCCGGCGATCGCCGGGTCGTCCGAGCGGGCAACGGACGACGACCATCGCGGGGCGTGAGATCGACTTCGAACGGCGCGAGGTGTCACTCCCATCTGGAGTCCGCCGATCACTCACGGAGCGCGAGCACGAGGTGCTCAAGTTCCTGTGTTCCAACACCGGCCGTGCGATCTCCCGCGAAGAACTGCTGCAGACCGTGTGGGGGCTCGACCCGCGCGGGACGCACACGCGCACCGTGGACATGACGATCGCACGCCTGCGTGAGACCCTCGATGACGAGCCGGGTGATCCCAAGGTCATCAAAACCGTGCGGGGCAAGGGATACATGATCGTTACGGATTCCGGTGAACCTCGCGGGGAGGACGCGTGAACACTCGGCGGGTCATGACCTGGGTTATCTTCTGGAGCAGCGTCGCCCTCGCGCTGGGCGCGCTCGCATGGGTCAGTGTCGAGGTTGTGTCTCTCGAACGACGCGAGGCGGAATCCCGCGCCCAAGCATCTCGCGAAGAATCGATCCGCCGTGCACTCTGGCGTCTGGACTCGATGATGGCGCCAGTCCTCGCGATCGAAGCTGCCCGTCCAATCGAGGACTACTCCAAACTCCAGTCATGGTCGATCGACAGCAGCACCATGAATCAGCTCCGCGTTGGAACCCAGCTCGATACCTACGCCACACGCTACTTCAACTTCGCAGAGCATCCCAGCACATTGGATGGGATGAAGTTTATTGAGAGTGCCCCGCAGTATCTGCTCGAGATGAGCGAGAACCGGAAAGAAGATGAGACGCCAGAGGAGGTGTCCACAGAGAGTTCGAAAGCCGCGGAATCCGATTTCGATGCCCGCAACCGGATCGCACAGATCGCGACCCAGAACGCCCCGCAGCGGGGTGTGGTCACAGAGGATGAGAGTACGAGGAGCGATGCGGAGCAGGTGCCGCAACCCGAGCAGGCGAAACTGCTATCCGATAGTCTTCAGAGATCATCAAACCCTCAGGGATTCGAGATGTCATCATCGCTGGCGGATGAGATCGCTGGCGACGCGCCCCCCCCGCCGGGCGCCGGTTCGCTCACCCCGCGTTGGATCGAACGAGAAAACGAGCTCCGCCTGGTCCTCGTCCGCGACGCGATTGTGAACAACCAGGCGGTATTGCAGGGGCTTGAGCTGGATTGGGAGAAACTCCGCGCGGACCTGCTCGGATCGATAGCCGATGTCCTTCCGGAGGCAACCCTCGCGCCATCCAGCACCGCCTCGCTCGGCGCATACCGGATGGCCACCATCCCCGTCGTGCTCGTCCCGCCGCCGGAGCAGTTCCGTGTGGCGTGGTCCTGGTCGCCCGCACGCGTTGGGCTCGTGATGACATGGATCGCGATCATCGCCACAATCGTCGCGGTGGGGGTTGTGCTGCGTGCCGCGATCGTGCTCTCCGAACGACGCGGGCGATTCGTCAGCGCCGTGACGCACGAGCTGCGCACGCCGCTCACGACTTTTCGTTTGTATTCGCAGATGCTCGCGGACGGGATGGTCTCCGACGATCAGGTTCGCGAGGAGTATCTGAGCACCCTCAAGCGCGAGAGCGAACGCCTCACGGGCATCGTCGAGAATGTCCTTGAGTACGCCCGCCTCTCTCGCGTGCGATCGGGCAAGGGCAAATCCTCCGGCGAGCAGACCCTCTCCCCCAGCGCGCTCGTCGCCCGCTTCCGCCCAGCACTGGCGCGGCGATTGAGCCAGGACAACTTGGACCTCGTCGCCTCACTCGATCTCGATGCGTATCAGGATCGAACAATCACGGTCGATCCGCACGCGGTCGAACGCGTGATGATGAACCTCATCGAGAACGCGTGCAAGTACGCATCGCCGAGCGATGACGACGCGGACAGCGACGAGCACGATACCCGCGTGCATCTGGATGTGTCGGTCAATGACGGCATGCTCGAACTCCTCGTCGCCGACCACGGCCCCGGCATCGCCCCATCCGAACGCGCCAAGATCTTCGGCGAGTTCCAACGCGGACTCCGCGGGCTTGGCAACGCCCGATCGGGTCTCGGTCTCGGGCTCGCCCTCTCACGCGGGCTGGCTCGCGAGATGGGCGGCGACTTGGAACTCATCCGCCGACGCGGGCACGGCGCAGAGTTCCTGCTCACGATCCCACTCGACGCAATCGACAGGGACTGATCCCCATTGCGTGCGTTGAACGCATGTTCGCGGATGGAACAGGTGTCTACATGCGTGACCGCGTTGCGAGGTCAATCGATACTCGTTAAGGTACATGTCTATACAACGCGCTGGCAACGACGCCAGCGCGACTCGTGGGGGGTGTGGGGACACCCCGTTTGAACAACACGGCGTCAAAACTGTCGCCCGAGGAGTCTCACATGCAAAGCAAACAGGTGCTCAAAGCAGCAGGGGTTATCGCATTGTCGACAGGAATGCTTCACGCATCCCCAGATGTGGTGGCAACATCTCAATCGCACGATGCGATCCAACGCGGTAAAGTTGCGCTCGCGCAGAACCCGGATCTTGATCGCATCCCGAACCAGATCCTCGTTCGATTCAACACCAACGACGCGCAGCTCACCAGCGCAGCGCGGGCGCTGGTGAACGGGCACCTCATCCGCAAGCTCAAAGGGGTTGATGGGCTTGAGCATATCGAAGTGAACTTCCCAACGGAACGCGCGATCGAGATGCTCAACGCGTTGCCCTTCGTGGAGTACGCAGAACCCGATTATGTCGTCAGGCCGATAGCTGCACCCAACGATCAGTTCGTTGGTTTGCAATGGGGCGTGAACAACTCCGGTCAGGACATCCGAGGTGTGCTTGGTGTCAACGACGCCGATATCGATGGGTACGAGGCGTGGGACATCCGGACCAGCGCGGCCAACATCATCGTCGCAGTGATCGACTCGGGCACGCAATGGGACCATCCCGATCTGGACAACAACATCTGGTCGAACACGGACGAGATCGCGAACAACGGCATCGACGACGACAACAACGGGTATGTCGATGATGTGCGCGGTTGGGATTTCTACAGCGGCGACAACAACCCCGACGACGCCGATGGGCACGGGACACATGTCGCGGGCACCGTTGGCGCTGAAGGGAACAACGGGATCGGTGTCGCGGGCGTCGCATGGGATGTGCAGATCATGCCCCTGCGATTTATCGGCCCGTTTGGCGGATCAACCTCGGACGCGATCGCCGCGGTCAACTACGCCGTCGATAACGGCGCGAGGATCTCCAACAACTCGTGGGGCGGAGGCGGTTTTTCGAACGCCATGCGTGATGCGATCTCGAATGCAGCATCCAACAACCACCTCTTCGTCGCCGCTGCGGGCAATGACGGGGTGAACACGGACAACTCCCCGCATTACCCGAGCTCGTACACCAATGACAACATCATCTCAGTCGCGGCAACCGACAACCGTGATCAGATGGCGAGCTTTTCCAACTACGGCGCAAACTCCGTCGATCTCGGCGCACCCGGCGTCGATATCGCGAGCTGCTACACCGGGAACGGGTATGTCTGGAATAGCGGTACTTCCATGGCCTCCCCACATGTCGCGGGCGCCGCTGCAGTCTTGCTCGCAGAGAACCCTTCATGGAGTTACGCACAACTCCGAGATCGCTTGCTCGATACCGTTCGACTCACGAGCGCGATGAGCGGGACCACCTCGACCGGTGGGGTGCTCAATCTCCACGCGGCACTCGATGGCGGCGGAGGGAATCCCGGGAACACCGCACCCAGCGCGAACATCAGCTCGCCCGGGAATGGTTCGACCTTTGTCGAGGGATCAAGCGTGAACTTCGTCGGGAGCTCAAACGACAATGAGGACGGTAACCTGAGCGGGTCACTCGTCTGGACATCCAGCCTCGATGGGCAAATCGGCACCGGCGCATCGTTTTCGACCTCGTCTCTCAGTGTCGGCAGCCACACGATTACCGCGAGTGTTTCCGATTCCGGAGGACTCAACGCGAGCGATTCTGTGTCAATCACGATCGAACAAGATCAACCCAACGACACGCCACCCGCAACCCCCGGTCGTCCCAACACATCCGTTAGCGGGGGCACAGTCAATCTGACTTGGTCAGACAACTCGAACAACGAAACCGGGTTCGAGATCCGTCGTCAACAACGCGTTGGACGGGCATGGACCAACACCACCGTCATCGGCACAACCGGAGCAAACGACAACAGCTTCTCCGATTCGCCGGGCAACGGGCGTTGGCGCTACAGCGTGCGTGCGATCAACGGCGCAGGCACTTCCAGCTGGAGCAGCTGGCGAACCGTCCGAGTTCGATAAGAGCTTTGACGAACGCAAACACGAAGGGGAGCCGATCGGCTCCCCTTTTTCATTCGCTTCCAAAGCAGAGCCACGCGGTCTCCTCATCAATCGTCTCGTCCGGATTGATCGCTTCAGACGCATCCATCGCGTCTCGGCGGCGATGCACCGCCGCATGGATCGAATCGCCCGGGTCTGCACGCACGATCGGAACATCGGATCCGAACAGCAAATCCACCCCCGGCGCGAGACCCGATTTGAGCAGCGAACGGATCGGGAGCACACGATCCAATCGATCGGGCACGGCGCGACGCAGCGCCTCCATATCCGGAAGCAGATGGCACGGCTGCAGCGATGCCTTCACGCCCAGATCCACGAACCGTCGCAGGTCCTTCTCGTCGATCAGCTCCGCGTGCTCTATCCGGCAACCCGAGTGATCGCACCCGGTCTTTTCGATGGCATCGAGGACCGCACGCACCGCGCCGTCGCCGATCGCGTGCGCCGCGATGGGCAAACCGACATCCTTGCAGATATCGAGTGATTCCTCGATCTGCTCGGGCGTCATCATGGGGGTCCCCGTCGGGCGATCCGGGTGCCCGTCCGCATACGGGTGAAGCATCCACGCCGTCCGGGAGTTGAGAGTTCCATCGACAAAGATCTTTCCGCCCGCGATGGAGACCCGCTTGTCGAACCCGTTCCGCTGCGCCTTGAGACTTGGTTTCAGATCGGGGATCAAGGGGTACAGATCGAAACGCATATCCGCGATGTCACCCGATGCAAGCAGATCCGTCAGCACCCCGCCGAGCCAGGCTTGGGCCTTGAGATCGTGCACCTCGACAAAGCCCAACGCTGCGAGATGCGTGCACGCGGCTCGGACCATCTCGACGCGTATGTCCTCATCGGGTTCCGGGACTCGGTTCCACATGTGCAGCGCGGCGTGTTCGAGGAGGAGCCCGGTTGGCTCATTGTCGTCATCGACTTCCACGACGCCCGACTCGATCTTGGTTGACGCATCGATCCGCGCGTGTGACAGCGCCGCGGACGACGCGACGAGCGCGTGATAATCAAAGCACCAGGCGACGATCGGGCGATTGCCGCCTACCTGATCAAGCTGCTCGCGCTTCGGCCAACTCGGATCATCCCAGCCTTCGGGGCGCGCGCTGTGCGCGAGGATCCACTCGTTCTCACCAAGCGAGGACGCTCGATCCGCGATCGCGTCGAGCATGGAGCTGGCGCTGCCGCACCCGCCAAGGTCCAGCATGGTCAGCGAGCGACCAAGCTGGAAGATGTGGGCGTGGGCTTCTCGCAGGTTCGCTCTCACAACGCGCCCCCAACGAGCGATGCGATAACACGCTCGCACTCATCCGCATCCTCGACCGGGCCCGGCCAGTTCATGCGGACGACACCGAACTCGGCGCGGATATCGCTGCCCTCTTCATCCACGCCCACCGCGATGGGGTTCTCGATCTCGGCCCTCGTCAGGAGCTTGCACACCTCACGCAATGCCTTGCGATCCGCGTTGAGCCGCTTGCAGAGGTGCGGGAGTGCATCGAGCAACGGGTTGGGGGTCATCAACTGTTCCCCGTCCGCGACGCCCCCCGAATCGATTTTCGCGAACGAGATCTGCCCCCGTGCCCAGACGGGCCGGTCCTGCCGCAGGTGGTACGCGATGTACCGGTCGCTCGCGATCGATTCGGGCATCTCCTCGATCATCAGATTAACCCGCATCGGGCACGAAAAAGAGTCCTCAGGGATCGCGAGCACACAGTCGTCCGCTTCGAACATCTCGTGCTCGGCGCACAGGATCAGTCCGCCCGTGGACGGATCGATAATGTACGCGATCGGGGTGGGGGTCCCGTCGCAGAGGAGAGTCCCCGTCGTGTGTGCCCGAAGCAGACTCCGGGCGCGTTTGAGTGTATCAATGCTTGTGTCGTCCATGACTACTCCTGCGATGACAATCGCTCGATCGCGGATTCAACCGTGCGTACCGAGCCGGGAACGATGGAATCGTCGCACGCGTTGAGCAACAGCTGGTACAGACGAACCGAGACCCAACGGCCCAGCTTATAGCCGGCAGGGTCGATGTCGCCGACCACCCGGAACCCCACCGACTCATGGAGTTTCTCGCTCCCCGGGTTGGGCACGGAGACTCCCGCGAGAACGATCCGGTACCCCTGCTCGCGAAGGATCCCGAATAACCGCTCGTACAGCGCTCGCCCGATCCCTTTTCCCTGCGCCCCGTCCACGATGTACACCCCGGACTCCACCGTCCAGTCGTACGCGTTGCGTGTTTTCCACGAGGACGCCTTTGCAAACCCCACGAACTTGCCATCGTCGCTCGTCGCGATCAGCCACGGATAGCTACTTCGGGTCGCTTGCCAGTCCTCTTTGATCGCCTTGGCATCCGTGCTCGCGGTGCCGAAATGCGCTACGCCGTTCATGATCGCGTGGTTCAGAACACTCGCGACATCCCCGCAATCATCGGCTTCCATCAATCGGATTTGCATGATCACCTCCGCAACGCAACATACAGCATATCACACGCGGAAGATCGACCCGAGTTTCTTCCCAAGCATCAACGAAGCGCCAAACAGCGTGATCGTCAGCAGGGTCATCCCCCACACGCCCATCGCCGACGCGATGTAGATCCCGTCACCCAATCGGTTCGTGAACTCGAAGATCATCTTCGTGATCGGGAAATGATCGCTCCGCTGCGCCAGAATCAGCGAATCGGACACCTCGAGCATCGAGAAACTGAACACCAACAGCCCGCCCGCGATCAGGTTCGCCATGATCAACGGCACGATCACCTTCCGCACCGCTGTCACCCGCGAGGCGCCCAGGTTCACCGCCGCTTCCTCAAGCTCGCCAGAGGTCTGCTCGAGACCCGAAACGGTCGAGCGGACGATGTATGGCAATCGCCGGATCGCGTACGCGATGATCAGCAGGGGGAAGGGGTTCGGGTCCTCGCCGAAGACCTCGAGGTTGAGCCAAGTCCCCTCCAGAGGTCCGCCAGACTCGAACGGCCAGCGGAGGGTCATCGCGACATAGCCGAACGCCATCACAAGCCCCGGCACCGCGAGCGGCAGCATGCACAACGCATCAAGCAGCGAACGCCCCTTGATCGTTGTCCGCACGATCAGGTACCCGATGAGCACCCCGAACGCCATGTTCAACACCATCGCGATCAAGGACAGGATCAGCGAGTTCTTGATCGAGTTGAACGACTCGCTGGCGGTCAACGCCTCGTTGAAGTGGCTGAGGGTGATGTCCTTGGGGAAAACCGTGCCGTACCACGAACCGGGCTCAGCGATGCTCGTCAGGACCACCCCGATATGCGGCAGGATGGCGAGCAACACCACAAACCCGAAGCCGAGCGACGCGGCCCAGCCCCAGAACGGCGGCAACGGGGTTTCACCGCCCGCACGCGAGGCCTTGGAGTACATCGCGTATCCCTTGCGACCAAAGACCATCTTCCCCATCAGGTAGAACATGACCGCGGAAACGAGCAGCACAAGTGTCAACGCGTACGGCTCGGCGCTGTTCTGGACTTCCTTGAGCCCATAGAAAATCTGCACGCTCGTAACGCCGTAGTAATCAAACATCAGCGGCGTGCCCAGCTCGGTAAAGCTCCAGATGAAGACAATCGTCGCACCCGCGAACAGCCCCGGCCGGATAAGGGGCAGGGTGATCTTGAAGAACCGACGCCATCCGCCCGCACCGAGGTTCTCGGCGCTTTCGTCGAGCGCGGGATCAAGGTTCGCCAGCGACGCCGTTGCGTTGAGATAGATGATCGGATAGAGGTGTAGCGCCATGACCAGGACAACACCCCAGAACTTTGCTTGCCCAAGGATGTCCCAGTCCGTCCCGAGCAACGCGTTGAGTGCACCCTCACGCCCGAGCAAGGCCCGGATCCCGATGGCACCGACGAACGGGGGAAGGATCAGGGGCACCAGGATCGAAGCGTTCAGGATCTTCTTCCCAGGGAACGAATAACGGGCGCTGAGCACCGCGAGGGGTAACGAGATCACGATGCACAGAAATGTGACGGCGCACGCGATCTTGAACGCGTTCATGATCCCGCCCATCAGGTTCGGATCTTCAAAGACCAGACGCAGATGATCGAGGGTGAACCCCGATCCCGTCGCCGGATCCTCCGCGAACCCGCCTCGGACTGTCAGCCCGATCGGATAGAGCAGGAACACACTGAGCACGAAGAGCATCAGCGCGAGGAGCCCGTATTGGATGAGATTTCGATACGTGCGTGCGGACATGGAGGTCCAGTGTATGTATCCATCTCCCGATGGACCGCCCTCGGGTTCATGAAACCCGCATCAGCAGGCATCGGGCAGGGCGGGCGTGCAATTCAACGCCGGTTCCCCTAGAATAGATTGGTTCGGGGTTGGTCACAGGATGTCTCGCCAACCCGACAAGAACCCGAAAGGAGTTCACGATGCGTATTAATGTCGTTGGTTTGCACTTGGAAGTGACCGATCCCATCCGTCAGCACGCGGAAAAAAAGGCCGGGAAACTCGATAAGTTCAATGATTTGACCCAGCAGATCGATATCAAGTTCTGGAAAGAGAACTCCGCACAGGAAAACTTCACCGTTGAAGTCGTCGTTGATGTGATCAACCACCACGACTTCATCGCAAAGGCAGACGGGCACGACCTGTATCTGGTGATCGATGACGCGATCAACAAGGTCTCTCGCCAACTCAATGACCACCGCGAGAAGCTCAAAATCGAGCATCGCGCCTGATCGACAGGATGTCCCGTGGGAGAACACTTCGCATGAAACTGACGGAGATCATCACGCCCGACTCGATCCGAGTCCCGCTCGAATCCACCGAGCGCGACGAGGTTATCTCAGAGCTCATCGACACGCTCATCGCGTCCGGTGCAGCCGACGCGTCGATCCGCGACGAACTGCTCGAGAAACTGCTCGAACGCGAACGCAAGCATTCCACCGGGTTCGGGCGTGGTGTCGCCGTCCCCCATGTGAAGCACACCAGCATCGAAAAGATGACCGCCGCGATCGGGGTCACAGGCAAGGGGATTGATTTCAACTCCCTTGACAAACAGCCGGTGTACACCGTGTTCCTCCTCCTGAGCCCGCAGAGCCGTCCGGAAGAACACCTGCAGGCGATGGAGCTCATCTTCAAGAACCTGTCCAAAGACACCTTCCGACGCGAACTCCGCCAGGCGGACGACGCCGAACAGATCCACAAACTCCTCGACGATGCCGATCACCACCGCGTCGGGGGTTGAACCAAAGCCGATCATGACCGCTACCGAACCGGGATCCGCCGGGAACGCCCATCGTGAGTGAAACCTGCTCGTCCAAAATGAAGATCCAAAACCGGTACGGTCTGCACGCCCGTCCCGCGACGGATTTCGCGCAGGCAGCCGCGGTCTTCAAGTCCGACATCACCGTGAAGCACGATGACGGCGAGGCCGACGGGAAATCCGTGATGGAACTCATGATGCTCGCCGCAACACAGGGCACAGAGATCGAGATCCTCTGCTCGGGACCCGACGCGAAGGATGCGCTCACCCACCTCGCGGACCTCGTCGCACGCGGATTCGACGAATCTGACGACTGAAAATACTCGATTTACGGCGTCAACGACCCAAGCCCCCGCTCGCTGAGCTCGGTTTCGCTCATGCGGGTGATCGAGGCGCCGATGCTCCCCAGCCGTTCTTCCAGACGCTCGTACCCACGATCGATGTGGTAGACACGATTGACGACCGTCGTGCCCTCCGCGGCCATGGCCGCGATGACGAGACTGGCGCTGGCGCGAAGGTCGCTCGCCATCACCGGCGCACCCGTGAGTTGCTTGACACCCGAGATGACCGCGGTCGTCCCATGGCGGTGGACCTGCGCCCCCATGCGTGTCAGTTCCGCGACATGAAGGAACCGCTCAGGGAAAATTTTCTCCGTGATGACGGAGTTCCCGTTCGCCAGGCACAGCAAAGCCATGAACTGGGCTTGCAGGTCTGTCGGGAAGCCGGGGTGCGGCTGCGTTGTGATCTGCACGGGGCGCAGCGGCTCCGGTGCACTGATCGTGCAGGTTCGACGCAGCGGGTCGCTCGGTGTCGTCCCCCTGGGCACATCCGTCGGGTCAATATGCACGCCCATCGCCTCGAACCGATCGATCGCGGACATCAGCGCATCCATTGGGCAGTTCGTGAGCTCAATCGTCGAACCCGTCGCCGCCGCGGCACACATGTAGGTCCCGGCTTCGATCCGATCGGGGATAATCGCGTGATCGACGCCGCCGAGCGACTCCACCCCTTCGATGGTCACTCTGGGCGAACCCGCGCCGGTGATCTTTGCACCCATGCCATTGAGCATGTTCGCCAGATCCACGATCTCCGGCTCGCACGCCGCACATTCAATGATGGTCGTCCCCTGAGCCAGAGTCGCCGCGGACATCACATTCGCCGTCCCGAGCACCGTTGACCCGAACGGGCCGCCCAGGAACACCGTGTCGCCGATCAATCGTCCAGATTGCGGCACGCGGGCAATGATGTCGCCGCCCTCAAGCTCGATTTTGGCACCCAGCGCCTCGAGCCCACGCAGATGCAGATCCAC
>DDGE01000040.1:24877-52313 GCA_002337545.1 Phycisphaerales bacterium UBA1910
AGAACACAGATGCTCGCCCGCATCGTGCGGACGATGTCGTATCGGGCATGAACCTCGGACTCGTCCGTCGCTTGGAGCTTGATCGTCGACCCGTCACGGTGATTCTCGACCCCGAGCTCGCCCAGCAATCGGAGCATGTTGCGTATATCGGAGAGATCCGGGACATCACGCAGGGTAATGGGGGCGTCCGTGAGCAGGGTCGCGGCGAGCAGCGGCAGTGCCGCGTTCTTCGAGCCATTTATACGCAAAGACCCGCTGAGCCTGCGTCCACCCTCGATCACAAATACATCCATGCGTCGCCTCCCGCGTTCCTTCGCGTGTGAGTGTACCACCCCAGATCCCGATCCCGGCGTTTGGCTCTGGCGATTCTGCCCTGATCATCGGCTAAATCCCCCGATTGACTCCTCAATCACACCCCGAACGGGCAATCCGACCCATCTTTACCCAGCCCGCACAACCCGAATGCTCGTCCCAGATATCCCCACAAGTGCGCAATTTCCGCGTGCTGAGATGGCATCACCGGATCCGAATTCGACCCTTCACATGACACCAGATCCGGATTGTTCCCCGGATCACCACATGCAACCTACGGAGCGGTCCAATGAGCACTGCTGAGCAACATCTTGATTCAAACGAGCAGGCCTCGTTCACCAATGGCAACCGCGTCATGCAGGCGCTGCTGATCGCCGCGATCGCAGCGTCCAGTCTTTCGATGATCTTCTCCGTTGGGACCGCGATGGCCTCGGCGGATCAGTCCACAGAGCCGGCCGCGGGTGTCGCGCTCAATGAGTAAACAGCGGGGTTCGCGGCGAGTCGCCGCAGGAGCGAACGGCATGAGTCCATAACAACAACGCCCTCCCCGTGCCCACCAATGGGCAACCCACTCAGCGAACACCCTCTCACCCACCGGAGGTCCCCATGAATACCACCACACCCAACTACTCTCGCTCGACGCTTAAACTCGCGATCATCGCGGGCGGTTTGACCACCCTTTGCACATCATCAGCGCTCGCTCAGGACTACGCTGATCTCCCAGAATCCATCACCCTCACGGGCACCGTGCGTGACTTCCAGGAGCGGAGCGCTGAGGGCGGGCACACTGATTTCGAGTTCCGCCCATCTGGCGGCTTCGGGCACTACATGGGCATCGTCTCCGACTATCTCGGCGAGGACGACAAGCCCGTATTCGAATCCACCGGCCAGAAAGTCGGGTCGCACTGGAAAGATGCCCAGGGCAACAGGCTGATCTCGTCCAAACCCTACATCCTTCCCAAGAACGGGGATGTCCAGGGGTCCATGCAATCGAATGCAGGTGCGATCCACGACGCGAACGCATTCTCTCAGTGGTTCCGCGACACCCCCGGTGTCAATGTGTCCAAACCGCTCGATCTGACCCTGATACGCCAGGAGGGATCGAATGTCTATGTCTTCGATGACAAGCACGACCCAACCTACGCGAACCTCGGTGGATTCTTCCCGATCAACGGCGATCTCTTCGGCAACTCGGCCGGTGACAACAAGAACTTCCACTTCACCTTCGAGCTCCAGACCGAGTTCGTGTACGACGAGAACTCCGAGCAAACCTTCACCTTCACGGGTGACGACGATGTCTGGGTCTTCGTCGACGGGCACCTCGTCATCGACATCGGTGGCGTCCACTCCGCGGTCTCCCAGACCATCGAGCTTGACCGCCTCGAGTGGCTTGAGGACGGGCAACGCTACAAGCTGAGCTTCTTCTTCGCGGAACGCCATCGAACGCAATCAAACTTCCGCATCGAGACCACGATGCAGCTGAGAACCGTTGAGCTCCCGCCGACCGCGGCGCTCTACGACTGAGCCTGACCAAGCGCATGTTGGTGTTGGTGCGAGGCCGATCCGTCGAACACGGATCGGCCTCCTCCTATTTTGACTGCGTACTGATTGAGATCAGCGGACCCGATTCCGATTCGATCGGTTCCCCCGGACCCCGCCGCGGATGATGTACACCGGGGTCTGGTTTTCCAGGATTCGATCCCGCCGGATCTCACGCCGGTGCTGATCGTAAGACGAGTGCCCGTCGGTTCCCGGGAAGATGAATGTGTTGGGGTTGTTGCTGACGGTGAAGTAATCCCGGTCGGTGAGCGAGGGTCGCGCCTGCGTCGGCCATGCGTACCAGCCGGCCGTCGCGTCGGGGACGCTGATCGAGAGCTGTTCGTCGCGCCGCCCGTACTCAGGGGTCAGATCCCGCTCATAGGTATAGAACGAGCCCTCCGTCTGCACGCCCGGCGCAAAGAGCACCGCGCTCGAGTTGCCGGAGCTGGTCATCAATGCCCGGCGTGCATCATGATCACTCGGCGTGGTCTTCCAACGCCGCTGATCATCATCACCAGCGGACGCACAGAAAGCTGCCGTTCCCACAAGCGTGAGCGCGCCAAGGCAGAGCAAACGATTCTTCATCTTCGATTGGGTGTCCATACATATATACACAACCACAACTCAGGGTACCCTGCCACCGAACTTGAGATTTGATGCCCCAGCACGCTTGGACCCGTGCGAAAGACCCGCTTTATCGGGTCAGCTACGCCCCATGAGTCGGTCTATCCGTGACCGTGAATGGGTAAGTGATCGCTCGCCGTCGCTCCAACGCCCGGACCCGATCGCGTCGCTGATCGCATTAAAGATGCGAACATATCCGCAGGGCTCTCGGAACCCAGGCGCGTTGAACCCATCGATGACCAGATCGCACCCCGCGATCAGCGCGGTGGTTGCCGCGTCCCCCTCGCCGAACTGATCCCGGATCGCACGCATGTCCAACGAGTCGGAAATGATCGCGCCTCCGAAGCCGAGGATTCCCCGCAGGGTTCCGCTGAGATGCGCAGACGACAACGACGCTGGCAGTCGCTGGTCTACAGCACGATGGATCAGATGCCCAGGCATCACGCCGATCGAATCCCCAAACCGCTCGATCAGCGTCTCGAACACACGCTGCTCGCTGCGCGTGTGCGTGTCCGTGATGTCACACAAACCCTGGTGTGTATCGATCAACGACGAGCCGTGCCCCGGGTAATGCTTGATGCAGCATGCGACCCCCGCCTCGCGATGCTTCCGGATGATGATCGAAGCGCAACGCACAGCGATGTCATGGGCAGCACCGAACGCCCGTTCCTTCTCCGCGATAATCGGCGAGTGCTCCTCGATCGCGAGATCCACGCACGGTGCAAGATTCAGGTCAATCCCAAGCGACCGCAGCTGTTTCGCGTGTCGCGTCGCGTACTGCTCCTGATCGATCTGTTCCCACGACGCGAACTCCGCAGCGGACACGCTCTCCAGAAAACCGCGCTCATGGGAAAGTCGGGAGACCTGCCCGCCCTCCTGATCGATCGCAACGATCAGATCCTCGCCGAGTTCATGACGCAAATCCGCGATGAACCGCTCGAGCTGCTGCGGGTTAATGATGTTGCGATGATGGTTCCCCTCGATATCATGATCAAAGAGAATCACGCCCTTGACATGGAGCCCCTTGAGCGATTCCACATCGGCGCGTGCGATATCCTCGTTCATGGTGCAGCCACGGATCCCGAAGATCAGCGACGACCCGATGAGCTCGGGCAGACTCACGCGTGATCCCCGATGATGCGGGACAGGTGCCCCTCCGCGCCCCGGATCAAACGCTCCGCGTCATCGTGGGAGCACGATCGATGATGCATCACGATCGCGTGCTTGACAGAGTTGCCTGCACGATCAAGCAGCTCGAAGGCGCTCTCGCGATCGACGCCGCAGGTCTGCGCGATGATCCGCGCCGCCCGATCGCGGAGCTTGTCGTTCGTCGCGCGGACATCCACCATCATGTTCGAGTAGCACTTGCCGAGCCCCACCATCGCACCCGTCGTGACCATGTTGAGAACCATCTTCGTGGCCGTCCCCGCTTTCATGCGCGTAGACCCCGTCAGGATCTCAGGACCTGTCCGCACCGCGATCAGCACATCGCACCATGGCGTCCGCTCGATCGGCGTGCAGGTCAGCAGCCCCGTCCGCGCGCCATTCGCTTTCGCATGCTCTACCCCGCCCAGCACAAACGGCGTCGTCCCGCCCGCCGCGATCCCCAGCACCGAGTCGTTCGCACCGATATTCAGTTCCTCGAGCTGCCCGTGCGCCCCGTCCCGCTCGTCCTCGCGGTGCTCCGATGACACCCGCAACGCCCGATCCCCGCCCGCGATGATCCCAATCACCTGTTCCGGGGAGCTCTGAAAAGTGGGGGGGCATTCCGACGCGTCGAGCACGCCCAGACGCCCGCTCGTCCCCGCGCCAAGATAGATCAATCGCCCGCCCGAGCGCAGCGACTCGATCACGCCCTCGGTGAACGCCGTGATGTGCTCGATCTGATCTCGGACCGCGTGCGCGATCGTCGCGTCCTCATCGTTGATGAGTTCCAGGCACGCACGCGTGCCGAGCGCGTCGAGATTCGTCGATCGCTCATTCCGCTGTTCCGTGAGCAGGTGCCCACGATCCGGAGGCGCCGGGTTGTTCGCGTGCTGTGACACGCGATCATCCTAGCGTTTTTATGCGGCCGCGTGGACGGAATCCGTTCCGAGCAGATCGGTCCGCAGCCACTCCCATCGCTCCTGCGCAGACTCCTTGCTCCCGATCGCGGCGCTCCCCCGTGCGGGGTGCGGCATCGCGTACACCCGCAGCCCATCCAGCTTCGAAGGGCAGTGGTACATCATCGCATTGGAAATCGGCAGACACTCCGCATCGAACGCATCGTGACACAACTCCCACGCCACGGACCCCATGCACGCGATCGCGTTCAGATTCGGCATGTGCTCAATCGTAAACCGAAGCACATCACACAGGTGCGATCGCATGTGCGACCAGCCCGGAAGCCCAGAGCCCGAGTCCCCAACCTTGATCATTCCCGCCAGCGCGGATCCATACACCACCCCGCAATCGATCCCACGCGTGTGCAGTTCCAGACTCCGATTCGTGATCAACTCGGGAGCGTGCGCAAAGACACGATCCCGCCCCTCGTCGATCCATCGCTCGATATCATCCGAGCTGCAGAAATCCTGATCCAGGATCAGCAGTTCACCGTCCCAATCGCCGAACATGGACTCTGTGCCGTATAAGCGGGTCTCATCGGGAACATACTCATAGATGTTGCGGAAACGCCCGCTCGGGCAACGATAATCGCGGATCCAATCAGGAATCGTGGGTGTCATATCCCAAGTTTCGACGGATCAACGCGGATAATCGAGCGGAATCAAAGAAAGCACCCCCGGCAGGGATCGAACCTGCGACCTGCGCTTTAGGAAAGCGCTGCTCTATCCAACTGAGCTACGAGGGCGTCCGTTCCAAGTGTACTCCGATAAGCTGAACATGAGAAGCATCCCCCCCGATCGTGTTGAATCGGATCACGCCACCTCATCGAACCCAACAGTCCATGCTGCCCAACCCCGCACAACAACCCGTCCCGATATGGCTCAAACGCACCCTTGCCCTCGCCGGGCTCTACAACCTCTTCTGGGGCGCATGGGTCGTCCTGTTCCCCGCATCGCTTTTCGCGATCATGGACCTCCCCCAGCCAACCTACCCCGCGATCTGGCAATGCGTCGGCATGATCGTCGGCGTCTACGGCATCGGATACCTCATCGCCGCCCGCGACCCCATCACGCATTGGCCCATCATCCTCGTCGGGCTCCTCGGGAAAATCCTGGGCCCTATCGGATTCGTATACGCAGCCCTGATCACCAAGGAACTCCCGGTGGAGTTCATTTGGACCATCATCCCCAACGATCTGGTCTGGTGGGTGCCCTTCACGATGCTGCTCGTGCTCAGCGCGAAGTATCATCAGGGTGTCAACCTCACAGGAGACACAGCAATGACCTTCCAGGACGCGATCCAATCTCACCACGATCAGCACGGCACCTCCCTCGCGGACCTCTCGGATCAGTCTCCCGTCATGCTCGTCTTCCTCCGTCACCTCGGGTGCACCTTCTGCATGGAAACCCTCCAGGACCTCAAGACCCAGCGCGAACAGATCCAATCCGACGGCATCAAGCCCGTCCTCGTGCACATGAGCGAAGATGGCGACGCACAGAACCAGTTTGCGAAATACACCCTCGACGATCTCTCCCGAATCTCCGACCCGGATCAGGATCTCTATCGCGCCTTCGAGCTCAAACGGGGCTCACTCTGGCAGCTCTTTGGTCCACGCGTCTGGTTCCAGGGGATCCGCGCGATGTTCAGAGGCAATACCGTCGGCAAACTCCAGGGCGACGGTTTCCAGATGCCCGGCGTGTTCATCATGCACAAAGGAAAAATCGTCCAGAGTTTCAAGCACGCCGCAGCCGGTGATCGACCCGAGTACACCTGCATGTCAGGCGAATGCAAACTCCCCTCCGCCACATGAACGAATCCCTCGTCATGACGATTCTGCTCGTCCACGCCGCGAGCACCTCCGCGATGATGGGACTGATCTGGTTCGTCCAGATCGTCCACTACCCCCTCATGGCCCGTGTCGGCGCACAGGACTACGCCCTGTATCAGCACGCCCACATGAGCCGGACGACATTCATCGTCGCGCCGCTCATGCTCGCGGAGATGAGCACCGCGATCCTCCTCATTCCGATGCTCGGCGGCGCGTTCTACCCGCTCACAAGCGCCGGTCTGGCGATGCTCGTGCTGATCTGGGTTTCAACCGCTGCGCTGCAGGTCCCAGCGCACAAGGGCCTGACTCAGGGGTTCATCGATCGTGCCCACCGTCGCCTCGTCGCGACGAACTGGGTTCGGACACTGCTCTGGACCCTTCGGACTGCCCTTGCCTGCGTATTGATCGCGATCTATTGACTACAATCTCCACCCCTCCGGAAACCCCGTGAGATATGGAGATATCCCCATGAAGGCAGGCATCGTCGGTCTCCCCAATGTTGGCAAATCAACACTCTTCAACGCGCTCACCAATGTCGGTGCCCTCGCTGCGAACTACCCCTTCGCGACCATCGATCCAAATGTGGGCGTGGTGCCGATCCCCGATCCGCGCCTGGACATCATCCAGTCCTATGTCAAGACCCAGAAGATCATCCCCGCTGCGCTCGAACTCGTTGATATCGCGGGGCTTGTGCGCGGTGCATCCAAGGGCGAGGGCAAGGGCAACGCCTTCCTCGGACACATCAAGGATGTCGACGCCATTATCCAGGTCGTTCGCTGCTTCGAGAAAGCACCGGGCGGCGAGGACATCACCCATGTCGACGGCACGGTCGATCCCATCCGCGACATCGAGACCATCGAGCTGGAACTGATCCTCGCGGACCTACAGACCTGCGAGAACGCCCTGCCCAAGGCCCAGCGCAACACCCGCGGCGGCGATCGCGACGCCATCGCACGCGTCAAGGTGCTCGAGAAGATCATCCCCGCCCTCGAGGAGGGCAAGCCCGCACGCTCGGTCGAGTTCGCGGACCCTGAGCACCAGCGCGCCGTGCGGATGCTCAGTCTCATCACCACCAAGCCCATCCTCTACATCGCCAATGTCTCCGACGACGATCCCAACGGTGAAGGCGAACTGGCGCAGCGGGTCAAGGCTCACGCCGAATCGGTCGGCTCCGAGATGGTCCCCGTCTGCGCCCGCATCGAGTCCGAGCTCTCGGAACTCGACGACGAGGATAAGGCCGAGATGCTCGCTGATATGGGCATGGAAGAACCCGCCCTGGCATCGCTCGCCCGGGCCGCCTATCGCCTGCTGGGCTACCAGTCCTACTACACCGCCGGCGAGAAGGAGGTCCGCGCCTGGACCGTCCCCATCGGGTGCAAGGCCCCCCAGGCGGCGGGCGTCATCCACACCGACTTCGAGAAGGGCTTCATCCGTGTCGAGTGCTACAGCGTCGACGACCTGATCGAGCACGAGAGCGAGAAGGCCATCAAGGAAGCCGGCAAGCTCCGCATCGAGGGCAAGGAGTACACCATGCAGGACGCGGATGTGTGCCACTTCCTGTTTAGCCGGTGACCTCTCCTCCCCCGCGCTTGCGGGGGAGGTGTCACGCGCAGCGTGACGGAGGGGAGCACCCGACAATCAAGTGGTCTCATCGCAGGGTGCCACTACTCGACACGCAGCGGTGCAGTAGTGCTCTCGAACTGCGAAGACACTACTGCGCGTCTACGACGCGAGTAGTAGCACCCAGATAGCCATGATCCTGACGACACAGAATCACCGCGACCGCTTCGCCGCCCCCGCGTTTCCTGACGCCCCGAGGTCGTAGAGCACCGCAAACACCATCCCAACGATCCACAGGATGCTGAACTCGCCGTCGTTGTACACATGGCAAATTCCATAGGTAAAGGTCGTCGCCGGGAGGAAGAAGAACCCCAGCAGCGGCACCAACCACCCATCCCATGGGTCGGCCTTCGCGAACATGCCCGTGATCCAGTACACAAACAGCAGCACCCGAGGCATCAGCAGCGTCCCAAGCACGAGCAGGCATCCACCCATCAGTTCATTCCTTTCGCGTGAGTCTCAGGAGTGTAGCACGCGGTCGGGAACGCCTGCGGTCTCCCCGGAATCATGGAAACGGACAATCGCTGGACGATATTGGACAAATGAACCTCCGATGCGGTAAGTGGGTGTCCGATACGCACTATGTCGAGGATTCCGTGCCCGCGCGGTGTGTGCCGCACGCGGAATCCGCTACAAATGAGGAGGCTCGTCATGAGCACCATCTCCGGTGTTGGCTCCAGCGCCAGCACCTATCAGGCGCAGTCGCTCCAGCAGCAACAGCCGCAGCGCCAGCGCCCCGCCGGCCCACCGCCAGGCGCCCAGGAGCAGTTCACAAGCGTCGCCGAGTCATTCGGGCTCAGCAGCACTGAGGCATCATCGCTCTTCGGCGAGATCGATTCGGTCATGCAGGAGGCGATCGAGAGCGGCGCCAGCCGCGAGGATGTCCAGAGCTCCATCCAGTCGATCCTCGAGGAGAACGGGATCGACGCCGACGAGTTCAAGGCCAAAATGGACGAGGCCTTCGCCGCGTCGGGTCAGCGTCCGCCAAGGGGACAGCGCCCAAGCTTCGGTGGAGACAACTCATCTGAAGACTCGTCTTCGATCGCTTTGAGCATCGCCGACGCGATCAAGAACCTCCCAACGGGGTCGTTTCTCGATCTCGACGCCTGACTGGGCATCATCTGCATGTTGAGTGCGGCGGAGCCGCTTCAATCTGCTTTCACACCTGTTTCGCTCGGTTCCGGTACACGCTGGGCGAAACCCCGAACGATCGTTTGAACGCGGCCCCAAAGGCCGTATCCGATCCATACCCCAAGCCGCACCCGATCTCGCGAATGGATTGATCCGTTGAACGGAGCAGATCCTTGGCCGCGTGCATCCGCAACTCGCGCAGGTGCGAAGCGGGTGACACCCCAAGCAAAGACAGGAATCGTGCGTGAAAGCCGCTGCGCGAGAGCCCCGATTCCAGCGCGAGCGATTCGACGCTCCAGTCGTGCCCAAGCCGAGAGCGCATCAGTCCGAGCACCGGGCCAATGTAGGGATCATTCAACGCACGCAGGTAGCCGCTTGAGGGCGGGAACTCAGCGAGATGCTTCCGGATCGCCTCGACGACGATGAGCGCAAGGTGCCGGTTGATGCTGGCACGATCGCCCGGATGCGTGACCCGTGCATCATCGCTGAGCCATTGCACGCAGTGCGACAGACTGTCATGCTCGTCCGAATCCCAACGCAGATGCAGCACCGGCGGGAGCATATTGCGAACGAACGCATCATGCGGGCCAGAAAACCGGACCGCGGCCCCCATGTGCTCCGCAACGATCGGGCCACGGTCGTTCACGATCCCGCGATGCATCCGCATCTGTCCCGGTTCGAGTATCTCGACAATTGGTTGGGTCTTCGTGCCTTCGCTCGTACGCATCGTGAACCGCTCGCCGCGGAGAATGAGCACCAGATCGCCCTTCCGCAGCTCGGTCTTGTAATCGCTCTGTTCATGCTCGAAGATGAGCGATCCGGAGAGCATCGCGATCAACCCGCCGCCGGCAACAGGGATCTCGACCCCGAACGGATCACACAGGCGCGAGGTCCCCGCGAACCATCCCTCGATGCGGAGCTGGTCCAGCGCCTCAGACACAGCATCCCCGGCCAGACTCGCTGGCGAGGCCCCGTCTGATGTTGCCCATTCCATGACCGGATCCTTCGGCATAGAACGAGAACGAAACGCTTTCGCGTCTATTGCCGGGCAATCCCCCTAATTCATCCGAGACATGAAAAAGCACCCACGCCGTGGGTGCTCTCGATGAACCGTATGCTGGTGTGTTTAATCGCGAGACTGGAGCTTGGCGAGCAATCGGAGCAGTTCGATGTACAGCCATACGAGCGTGACCATCAGTCCCCACGCGCCAACCCACTCCATGTACTTCGGTGCACGATGCTCAACGCCCGCTTCGATGTACTGGAAATCGAGCAGCAGGAACAAGCTCGCGAGACCGGCACAGAGAACGGTGAACCCGATCCCCATCGCGCCGGTGTCCGCGTACCCGTTCCAGATACCGACGCCGAAGAATGAGAGGATCCAAAGCAGTGCGATATAGCCAACGAGACCAAACAGGGCAGTCACCATGATTTTCTGGACCAGCGGCCCCACACGGAGGATCCCCGTTGCGTACCCAGCGAGCATCGCCGCGGTGATCGCGAGAGTCGCACCCGCGGCCTGCATCGCGAGCATCGGGCCGTTGACCTTGTCCGGCGGGATGAACTGCAGCGGAATGACAAAGGTCGCTGCGCCCACAAACACACCCTCAAGAACCGCGTGTGCAGGTGCGAGCACAGGCGCGATCTTGGGTGATTTGTAGATGACGAACGAGATGATCAATCCCACGATCATCGATCCGATCGCAGCAGGCCAAGCCCAGCCAGGGACGCCTCCGTTGTTCGCGAGCCAATAGCTATTGATAGCCTGCCACACAAGAATACCCACGACCGCAACGATCGAGAGCAGGATACTTGTCGCTGTGACGGTGCCGCCGATGGTCATCACGCTCTGGCGTTCAACCGTCAGGACATCCTCGTTTTCCAGAACCCGCATCGCGGGGTTTCGTGACTGAAGAATACTCATGGCAATATGCCTCCCAGGGAATGCGATTTCAGCCCATATTCTACTGCTGAAACCCGTTCTTGGTTCATCGGCTGAATGAGTTTCATGCCTGCCGATTTGGCATATTTGAGGATGCCGATGTGCGGATATCACACCTGCGCAAAGGTGTAGTTCGGCGATTCCTTCGTGATCTTGATGTCGTGCGGGTGGTTCTCGACCACCGTCGCGCCCGAGACACGCACAAACTTGGCGTCATTCCGCATGTCGTCAATCGTCGCGCACCCGCAGTAGCCCATCGCGGATCGGAGCCCGCCGACGAGCTGGTAGGTGAACTCCGCGAGTTTTCCGCGATATGCCACGAGCCCCTCAACGCCCTCGGGGACGAACTTCTGCTGTTCCTTCGCGCCCGAAAGCAGCTTCTCGGCTTGTCGGTACCGATCGGCACTCCCGGCGTTCATCGCGCCCTCGGAGCCCATCCCGCGATAGGACTTGTAGCGACGACCGCCGCTGATCACAAGCTCGCCGGGGGATTCATCGAGCCCGGCAAACAACGAGCCCATCATGACACAATGCGCCCCGGCCCCGATCGCTTTCGCGATGTCGCCAGAGAGCCGGATACCGCCATCCGCGATCACCGTCACATCGGATCCGATGGATCGGAGCCCACGGACCGCGTTCATGACGGCCGTCACCTGCGGCATCCCCACACCCGTCACCACGCGCGTGGTGCAGATCGAGCCAGGACCGATGCCGACCTTGACGGCGTCCGCGCCCGCCTCCGCCAGCGCAATCGCGGCATCCGCCGTCGCGATGTTGCCCGCGATCACGCCGATGTCGTAACGACGCTTGATTTCACGCACCGTATCGATGACCGGGGCGGAATGCCCATGCGCTGTATCGACAACAAGAACATCGACCTCGGCCTCGATCAGGGCTTCAACCCGATCAAACTGGTTGGGCCCGACGGCCGCGCCCACTCGGAGTCGCCCACGCGTGTCCGTGCAGGCGTTCGGGAACTGGCTCTGCCGTTCGATGTCACGCATCGTGATCAGCCCAGCAAGACAACCCTGCTCATCGACAAGCAGGAGCTTCTCGACTTTCAGTTCGTTGAGGATGCCCTCGGCCTGTTCCAAGGTCGTTCCCGCGTGCGCAGTGACGAGGTTGTCGCTCGTCATCACCTCACGGATGGGGGTGTTCTGATTCTGTGCAAACTTGAGATCACGCCTCGTCAGGATCCCGATGACGCGCCCCTTGGAACGCAGATCGATCGAGCCATCCTCGGTGATCGGGAACCCGGAGACATTGTGCTCGAGCATGAGCTCCATGGCCCGCGAGATCGGATCGTCCGGGCCCAGCGTGATCGGGTCGGTGATGACACCGTTGGCGCTTCGTTTGACCTTCGCTACCTCGCGTGCCTGGCTCTCGATATCGAGGTTTTTGTGGACGATCCCGATCCCGCCCTCCTGCGCCAGCGCGATCGCAAGCTCGGATTCCGTCACGGTATCCATCGGCGCGGAGACCATGGGGATGTTGAGGGTGATGTCCTTGGTCAGGCGGGTCGCGGTGCTCGCGTTGGCGGGCATCACGCTCGATGACTGAGGAATGAGGAGCACATCGTCAAATGTGATCCCGTCCATCACGATCTTCGATGATGCGATATCGCCCGCCGCTTGCGTTGAGTTGCTCGCGCCGGTTTCGCTCTGGGTCTGCTCGGTTTTTGCAATGGTCTCCATGAGAGAGTATCCCACCCTGGCCCCCCCTTGTCCACAAGATCGCCCGCATCTGAGCGCGTTTCTGACTATCCTCGTTGTATATGCGCTCCGACTTGCCCGAAAACACGATCGTGGAACTTCCCGAGCACGCCATCGAGTTCACCCCCGGATCCCCCGACCCCGATCGGGCCGCGCTCGAGTGGGTCCTCGCGGATGCCCAGGGCGGGTTCGCGATGGGGTGCGCGGACGCGACCCCGATGCGCCGATACCACGGGCTGCTCATCGCCTCGCTGACGCCCCCAGTTCGGCGGGCCCTGATGCTCAGCACCATCGACGAGCACCTGCACATCCCCCTCGGCGATTCCTGCGGGTGCCACCACGACACACGCCTCACCCGTTTTCAGTTCGAGGGCGATACGGATCGGCCCGCGCCGCCTCCAACCCTGGCGGGATTCTCAAAGGGTGTCGGCTCGTGTACATGGGATCACACCATCCCCTCACAAATCGGGGCGGTGCGAATCCGCAAAACCCTCACCCTGCTCGACCGGGCCAACGCGTGCCGGGTGGAATACGAAATCGAATCGGGGATCCTCAGCGCCGATCTCGATGAAGCGATGACTCTCACCCTTTCGCCTCTGGTCGCGATGCGGGATTTCCACGAACTCAATCACCCCGGGGCCATGACAACCGGCGAGTTCCAGCTCAGACCCATCACTGAGGCAGGCATCGAGGGCGTCACAATCCGCCGGGAAGGGCTCGACGCGGTGCTGCACATCCGAGGCGTGCAGCTCCACGCACACCACACCCCGAGTATCTGGCGCGGAATCCGGTACGAGCACGAATCCCGACGCGGGCAGAGCGATCGAGAGGACCTGCTGAACCCAGTCCGCTTCACTGTCGAGCTCGATCCGCGAGCAACGACGCATATCGCGATCGAGATATCGCTCGAAGAACAGGCACTCGACCTGGACGGATGCGAGACACGCCGAAGAACGCGTGTCCGTTCCTCCATCGACCACGCCCTGAATGCAGCCGGCGATCCGCGTGATCCAGCGCTGCGTGAGACGATCGCGCGTCTCGCGACGGCCGCGGATGATTTCGTTGTGGACCGGGTGTTTCCCCGATCGACATCCACATCGATCATCGCGGGCTACCCCTGGTTCAGCGACTGGGGACGCGACACGATGATCTGCATCCCCGGGCTCCTGCTCACGACCGGACGCTTCGACGAGGCGCACGCGTGCCTCACGACCTTCGCTCGCGCCCGAGCGCACGGACTGATCCCGAACCGATTCGACGACGACGCAGGACCGGCACATTTCAACACGGTCGATGCGCCCCTGTGGTTCGTGCACGCGTGCCGATCATGGTCGCTCGCGTCGGGCAATGAACTTAACCATGAAATCATCGACGCGTGCGACGACATCCTCGATGCCTACACCCGCGGCACAATCAACAAGATCGCGATGGACCCGCACGACGGCATGATCCGGTGCGGCGATGCGCACACCCAGCTCACCTGGATGGACGCGCTGCGCGACGGGGTCGCGTTCACGCCTCGGCATGGAAAACCCATCGAGATCAATGCGCTGTGGATCAACGCGCTGCGTTCGAGGATCCAGATGGGATCGATCGACCCGCTCCGCGCCGATCAGCTCGACGCCACCGCGACCCAGGCCGAGCAGACCATTATCCGCACCATGACCGCCGGCCCGCACGGCGGGTTGGTCGATTGCCTCATCCCGCACAACGCTGTCAGGAGTTTCAGCTGGCGCCGCAGCGATGAGTGCCGCCCGAATCAGGCATTCGCGACAGCGCTCCCGGGCATGCGACTTCCCGAGCACATCGCGCGTGATGTCGTCTCGGCAATAGAAGAGCACCTGCTGACGCCCGTCGGCTTGCGCACACTCAGCCCGGACCACCCGGACTACCAGGCGCACTATAAAGGATCGATGACCGATCGGGATCGTGCCTATCACAATGGAACGGTCTGGCCCTGGCTGATCGGTGCCTACGCGGACACCAAACTCCGCGTGAACGGGCACGACGCCACCGCACGCAAGCAGGTCATCGATCATCTCTCCACGCTCGCGGCGATAATGGACACCGACGCCGTCGGCTCAATCCACGAGATCTATGACGCGGAGCCCGGCGCGAATGAAAAACACGCCCCGCAGGGATGCCCTGCGCAGGCGTGGTCGATTGCCGAAGTATTGCGTGGGTTGGTGATCGCGTCACACGGGCGAATCTAGCCGCACCGGTTCTGGCTCTTGCCCGCGCTGAGCAGCCGCTCGCCGTCGTCGGGTGTCATGGACCCCTCGGCGATGTAGGCGGCGATCTCGCGCCGAGACTTTTCAACATTCGAGCTCACGACCATGCGTTTGATGGAACTGAACACGATCGCGATCACGGCGATGATGGTCCCGGTTCCGAAGATGATGAGCGGGATGAACTTGTCTTCGTCGCTCGTGATGTTGTGGAGGATGTCTTCCATGGGGACCGTTTCCTGCGAATGAAGTTCGTATCAGGCCGACGCGTGCCGGGCCTGCTGTTCCAGCGCGAGCTCACTCGCGGTCTTCGGGTTGCCCGCTTTCAGGAGCCGCTCGCCGTCCTCGGCGCTGATGGATCCTTCGGCGATATATGCGGCGATCTCACGACGGGTCTTCTCGCGTTCCTTGGTTTCCGCGGTGCTCTTGATCGAGCCGAAGACGATCCCGATGATGGCAATAAGCCCACCCATCCCAAAGACGATGAAGATGGTGAACATCCCTCTGTCGCTGCTGATGTTGTGAAGTATGGATTCCACAATGAGTCCCCTGTGCTGGTTAGCCGCACATATTGATGCCGTTGTTCCGCTTACCCGACGCCAGCAGGCGTTCGCCCTGCTCCGGGGTCATCGACCCCTCAGCGATGTACGCCGCAACCTCACGGCGAGTCCGCTCGTGCGCCAGACGCCCGACCATACCGGTCAGGGCCTTGAAGATCGAGACGATGGTAATTGATCCCGCGATCACAAGCACGAAGAAGAGTTCTTCCTTGCGGATGATTTCTTGGATGATGGCTTCCATTTCGTCCTCCCAAACAGGCACACAACTGGTGGTGCCCGGCTCCCATGATTGGGAAAAAGCCACTCGGGCTTTCACGGAAAGACCCTCATCATACTCTGGATTTGTGTTTTTGGGCATGAATTCCGCCCAGACACAGCGCCAGCCGGGCGAGGGGGGCTCAGGCCTCATTCTGGGCTTCCAGATTCCTCCATACGAGAATGGCATCCGATCTGTTAAGGAATTGGTTCGAGTGCAGGAATTCTGTTCCATCAGAGATCGGACTTTGTTATCTTCTCTTTGGAGACTGAGTATGTGCGATCTCAGCGTTACTGCGGATTGATATCGTACAGAGGGATTCTGTGCTCTGTGGGGGTGAAAAATGGGGATGAATAACGCGATCAAAGCGCGTAGGGCTGGCCATTTTAAGAGTAGTTCGCTTGTTCCGGGGGCGATGCTGATAAGCGTCGTGTGCTCAGGCGTGCTCGCCGCCCCTTTGAACTTCGTGAACGAGGCACTCCCGCGGGGGTTTAACTTCAGGCTCGGGTTCAACTACCACCAGGTCGGTGCGGGAAATATGCTCGCCGATCTGGACAACGACGGCGACCTGGACATCCTCATCGCCGGCGGGCAGGGGGGGCTGATCGGCCTCTTCGAGAACGATGGCACCGGCAACTTCACAGACCGCTCATTCACATCAGGGATCGCGCCGATGGTCAACGCCTCCGGGCTGTCCGCCGCCGATTACGATAACGACGGCGACCTCGACATCCATATCCCGGGATGGTTTGTGCCCAGCAAGCTCTATCGCAACGACGGGAATCTGACATTTACGGATGTCGCCGCAGAGGCAGGGGTCGATCTCAGCGCACCGTCAATGGCCGCGGCATGGGGGGATTACAACCAGGACGGCTGGTTGGACCTGTACGCCACAGTGCGGACATTCACCGATGGCGTTGAGATCGAGAATCACTTCTATCGCAACAACGGCGATGGGACCTTTACCGATGTTGCCACACAGCTGGGGGTCCATGCGCCCGGTGATCCCTCGTGTCTCCCCGCGTTCTTCGATTACGATCGAGACGGGGACGACGACATCTATATAGGGACAGACAAAGGCAGCGATGATCCCGACGGGCTACTGCTGCACAACAAGCTCTACCGCAACAACGGCGATGGAACTTTCTTCAACGCGACATACGAGGCTGGGGTCGAGGCATACATCTTCTGTATGGGCATCGCGGTGGGGGATATGGACTTCGATCGTCATTTCGACATGTACCTGACAAACATCCAGCAGGGCAACATCCTCTATATGAACAACGGGGATCGTACCTACCGCGACGACACGATCGCAGCGGGAATGGAAAGCCTGCGTGTCGGATGGGGAACCGTGTTCGCGGACTTCGACAACGACACGCATCTGGACAACTATGTGTGCAACATTCAGGGGGCAAACCGCCTGTATCGGGGAAAAGATGTCTCGCAATGGCCGCTCGCCGATGAGGCGCCCGAAGCCGGCGTGGATGTGTTCTGGGATGTCTACTGCGTCTCCGTGGGTGATATCGACGGGGATAACGACCTGGATATGCTCGTCGGGAATACCAATCGCCGAGCAAACCTGTTCATCAATCACTCAACCGACGCCGGAAAGAACAACTGGGTCCGACTGCAGGTCGAAGGCACCCAAATGAATCAGCAGTGCGTTGGCGCATGTGTTGAGGTCGATGCCGAGGGCAAGACGCAAACCCGAGAGGTGCGATCCGGGACGAACTATAAATCGCAGGACGAGTTCACCTTGCACTACGGGCTCGCAGATGCGGAGAAGATCTCCGAAGTGCGTTTATACATCTCTGGATCCCAGATGCGTGTCCTCAAGAACATGCCCGTGAATCAGGAATGGACGCTCTATACACCAGATCGCCTGGGCGATGTCGATATGGACGGCGTCATTTCCGTCGATGAGATCCGTGCCGCGATGCTCGCTCGTACCGGCCCCGGTGTAACCCTGACACCCGGCAACGAAATCTTCGATATGGACGGCGACTTCGATATCGACTCGGACGATATTCAGCTCATGGGGCTGGGGGTCTACACCCCAATGCCCCGATAAGAGCCCGATCGACCGAGCCGCGATCCGACCCGTAAGCGGCAATTAGAGGCATTACGCCCTTTGAGCCGTCGAAAATTCGATCGCTGTTGCCATTCAACGCTTTCATCGCAACCCGCAAACGGGTATCTTGTTGGAACGAGGGGAATTCATACATCGGGTTTCGCATGCGCGATCCCGTGGGGTGCTATGCCGTTCGAATCGGCAGGCAATAGGTGTGACCTATGGTGTGTGAGCACTGGACAGAGAGAGAAGGAGATCGCTATGCGTTCGCGTAAAGTTCATGCAGGCATGCTTGTGCCGGGCGTGACAGCAGTGTTGATGTGTGCGTGCGGGGCTGCTCAGGCAGGCCCACTCAGCTTTAGTGAAGAAGCGGTCGCCCGGGGAATTAACTTCTCCGTCGGATTTAACTATTTCCAATACGGCGCCGGGATGATGATGAGCGATCTCGATAACGACGGCGACCTGGATATCGTGGTCTCCGGCGGCTCGACCGGACGCTTCGGTGTCTACGAGAACGACGGGACGGGTCACTTCACCGATCGTTCGTTCACCGCCGGGCTGTTCTACATGAGCATGTCATCGGGCATTGCCGCCGCCGATTACGATAACGATGGCGACATCGATATCTTTATCTCCGGCTGGTATACCAACTCCCGCCTCTACCGCAACAACGGTGATTTCACCTTCACAGACATGGCCGTAAGCGCCGGGATCGTTGATCCAGATCAGCCCAACATGTCAGCGTGCTGGGGTGATGTAAACCAGGACGGGCACCTCGATCTTTATGTCTCGATCCGCACTGGGAACAACGCCTACCAGGGCTCAAACCATCTCTACATGAACAACGGCGACGGAACCTTTACCGACCAGGCCATCGCACTCAATGTCGACGCCGAGGGCGATCCCACACTCGTGAGCGCGTTCTTCGATTTCGACCGGGATGGCGACGACGATCTCTACCTCGGCACCGATAAGGGCTCGGGCGGGTTCTGGAAGAACCGCCTCTACCAAAACACCGGCGGCTCATTCACGGAAGTCACCACGCAAACCAGCGCCGAGGCATATGTCGATTGCATGGGTATCGCCGTTGGCGATCTGGACTTTGACGGGTTCTACGACATGTACCTGACAAACATCCAGCATGGCAACAAGCTCCTGATGTACGACCCCATCGGGGGGGAATACATCGATCAGACCGCCGCAGCGGATGTCGCATCACACGAAGTCGGGTGGGGCACGCTCTTTGCCGATTTCGACAACGACACCTTCCTCGATCTCTATGTCTGTAACATCGAGGGCCCGCTGCCCGGCTCCGACGGGGCCAACCGTCTGTACCGTGGCGCACCCGTCGCGGATTGGCCCATGATCGATGAAGCCGTCTCGGCAGGAGTCGGCGAAACAGATGATGTGTACTGTGCCGCCCATGGTGATGTGGATGGTGATGGGGACCTCGATCTCATGATCGCCCGCGTTGGAGGCAAGATCAGTCTCTACATCAACAACTCCCAGGACGCGTCAAGCAACAACTGGGTCCGCTTCAATGTCGTTGGCAACCAGGGGAGCCTCAATCAGTTCGGCATCGGCACATGCGTCGATATCGTTCACGACGGCATCCCGCAGGTGCGGCAAGTCCGGGCGGGAACCCACTACAAGACAACCTCAGAACACTTCGTCCATTTCGGGCTCGGGGATTCCGACACGGTAGATGCCCTCCAGGTCATCTATCCCGGAAACACCATCCGAAACCTGAGCAACGCGCCGGCGAATCAGACCTGGACGCTGTGGCCAGAGAATCGTCTCGGCGACCCGAACGGAAACGGACGAGTCGATTACGACGAACTCCGCACCGCGATCCTCTCACGGACTGGGCCGGGAAATCCGATCACGCCCGGACTCGAGATCTTCGATATGGACGGCGACTTCGATCTCGACAACGATGACCTCGCACTCATGGGGCTCGGGACGCGTACGCCAAACTCCAAGCGATTCAATCCCGGAAACTGACCGCACGGTTTCAGGGCAAGTTTCTCTCGTCGGCCGGGCAGCTCGCCCGGCCGATTTTGTTTGCGCACTGCGCATGAAAAAACCGGACATGGGCTCTCGCCTTCCCATGCCCGGTCTGGAGTTGGCCAGTTCAAAGCAACTCGGCCTCGTCCTCTCGAAGACGCCGATCGGGTGTACTCCACCCGATCGGGCCAGCCCCTGGAACGGTTGGGGACGATGACGATCCGCCCCAAGGACAAAGTCTGCAAACATCGATCATCCGGGAAGTTCCCAATCAGATCAGATGTGTTTCCCACCCGGCGTCGGACGCTCGAGTCATCAAGAAGGGTGAGCCCAGGGGCGTTCCACGACGCCGACACAGGGGGGGGAGGGCATCAAACCACCCCTGGGCACCCTCTTGTAGACCATCGCCGACTGCGCTCGTGATTGCCGGCGATGATGTCTGGGAGTCTCGTTGTGGGCGTCCGATGCCCCATCAGCACCGGACGCCCCAAGCTCCTCGGCGGTTCCCTCAACGCCGAGAATGTGATCTGTACTCAACGATTCGCACTCCCGTGCTCGTATCCATCTCCTTTTCAAACCTCTCTGAGACCGTTCTGTCTAGGTGGCCAGTCAAGGCACACCGATCGCGCTGCGGGAGACCTGTGTTTCCCGAACGAATACCGACTGAGTTGTACATCTGGATGAGCCATACGATCTGGCTCGTCCCCTTTTGTGTGCCTCGCTTCGACCAGGTCAGCGGTTCAGCTCGGCATCAAATCTTTCGCACCCAACACCCACATGGTTTCAACGAGCAGTCAGATTGATCCGGAATTGAATGCGGATACAACCGCTAGAAGCGTAGCGACATTCATATATTCGTCTAATCAAGTGCGGGTTATCGTCCAAAAACCACGCTTCCCAAGATTCGCAGATCATCGTTTCAGGAAGTGGTCAATTTTTTCGCAACCCGATGAAACCCATTGGAACAGTTACGATTTCAAGCGATACCCGAAACGAGTCAGGCGCAATCTCGTATCATGTCCGCGATGCCTGAACAATCCTCGGCACATCATCTTGGGGCCTGCCACTGCTGCGGTTTGGTCCACCAGATCCCCACAGTAGGGAATCGTTCGGTCGCGTGCTGTACACGATGCAACGCCATCATCAAGCACGGCGTCCACCCGAGATCCACGAACCGGGCCGCCGCCCTCGCGTTCGCCGCTCTCCTTCTGTATCCACTCGCGCTCTGGCTGCCCGTCATGCAGATCGAACGCCTCGGGCATCACTCCGATGCATCGATCTGGTCGGGGACGGTCGCGCTGCTCGCCGAGGGGCACCTGTTCGTGGGACTCGCGGTGCTGCTGTTTTCCGTGATCGCCCCCATCGGCAAGCTCGCGTTGATATTCGCGCTCTGTATGGGGCAGCGGCTGATCGCACGATCGGATCGAGCCCGCGCGTATCGATTGATCGAGCTCATCGGGCGATGGGGGATGGTGGATGTGCTGCTCGTCGCGATCCTGGTCGCGGTCGTCAAGCTCGGCGATCTGGTGGAGGTCACCCCCGGGCCCGGGGTCGTGATCTTCGGGGTGGTGGTGATCCTGAGTCTGCTCGCGTCCGCAGCCTTCGATCCGCACGCGATCTGGGAGGAATCGAATGAGTGAGTCTGAATCAAACACTCCTGCCCCAGCCCAATCTGAATCGGGTTCGATCCCGACAGCCGTCGTCAAACGCCGACGGGTGTCGAGTGTCTGGATCGTCCCGGTCCTCGCGCTGGGGGTGGTGGGGTACCTGATCTGGTCGCAGGTCATGCGAGATCGTGGCCCGATGATCACGATCGTCTTTAACGACGCGGGCGGGCTCGAGCCCGGATCCGAGATTATCCATCGCGGCGTGACGGTCGGAGTCGTGCGCGAGATGGCGCTGACAACGGATCTGCAATCCGTATCGGTGACGGCCGAGCTCCGACCCGACGCGTCGGGGCTCGCGGTGGACGGCACATCGTTCTGGGTCGTACGCCCCGAGGTGAGTCTGGAACGCATCGCGGGGCTCGAGACGCTGGTAGGCCCGCAGTACATCGCGCTGCAGCCGGGCGATCCGTCGGGGAACCGGGTGGGCTCGTTCATGGCGCTCGACGCGCCGCCTCGCATCGCGCCCGCGGACAATCGGGCGTTGCGACTCACCCTCAACTCGGATCGTCTCGGGAACCTGAGTGCCGGGAGTCCGGTGCTCTATCGCGAGATCCGCGTGGGCGAAGTGCGCGACGCGGTGCTGCGTGACGACGCGACGGGAGTGGTGGTGACGATCGATATCGAGCCCCGGTACGCGCCGTTGGTGCACACGGAGACCAAGTTCTGGCGCACGGCTGGGGTCGGGTTCGACTTCGGGTTGTTCACGGGTTTGAGCGTCGAGGCCGACTCGCTCGATGCGCTCCTCCAGGCGTCGATCTCCTTCGCCACCCCCGAACGCGAGAACAAACGAGGCGATCGCGTCGAGTCGGGTGCGAGCTTTGAGCTTGAGGACGGGGCGGATGAGGATTGGTTGAAGTGGGTGCCGGTGGTGGAGTTGGGTGAATGAAGTTGTCGCTTGTTCTTGGGTTGTTGAGTCCAGTTGTTGTTGCCCAGCCAGCGCCCGTGCTCGGTGAGGATGCGGCGGCGTATCTGGATCGATGGGATGCGTGGGTTGAATCGATCCCAGAAGATCAGCGCGCCATCACTGAGATGCTCGATGTTGATCGTTGGTTTCGTGAGATGGAGGAACGCGAGGGTGGTCAGCGTTACTTGATGACCTCGCCGCCCGATGATGATAATCCGGAAGATCTCGCGGACTGGGAGTGGTCACTTCGACTTGTACGTGAGCATCAGGACCGAATGCAGCAGATTCGTTCGTATGCGGATCGTCAGGCGATCGGGGCATCTATGAGGGAGAGCTCGTGGCGCTATCGGCGCAAGCATAAGCGACTCATCGATATTCATTCCGCAACACCCGAATACTTGGATGACATTTCTCCTGAGTATTGGGCTTTGCTTCGTGAGCATTCCTTGTTGCTACGAGTTGATTCATTCATTGCGATCACGGAAGGTGATGGCGACCGATTGATCCGTAATCTCCGAGCGATCGCACAGATCGCCCAGTTCAACAATATCACGGGAGCTTGGATCGATCATCTTCTTGTGCAATCGCACCAGAACATCATTCTTCATTTGGCGCTCTCGGATGAAATCGATCTCCACACGCTTGATCAGAAAATACTCCAAGCTTTTGTTCATGTTCTTGATGGGATTGATCCTCAGGGTGATACCCTCGACGCACTCCAGCATGAACGGGTTGTGGTACTCGATCATCTCAGCTGGTTGAGTGCTGATCAACAGGGCGATCGGTTTGGCCCGATTGGTGTTGCTCGGTTTGTCGATGATCGAGGACGAGCTTTTACGCGTATGTGGGCCCGCGAGCATCGGGGGGTGCGAGAGCGAGCACGGTATGTACTTGAGGGGGTTGTGTTGATGCAGGTGCTGCCGAATGTCTCAACGCAAGCGGCCTTGATCAACGCATACTTTGATTCATTTCAACACATCGATCTCGACTCAATGCACTCGATGCGATCATTCCCAGAAGCTTTCAGTGAGCTAGATGACCTTGAACGCGAATCGGCTCAGTCACAAGTTATCGCGAGGCATCTCGTTTCCACTCAGACGCTGCGATATGGATTGGTGTACAGCCCAACATGCATAGACGCAGCAAGACTCAGGATTCACGCTGAGTTGTACCGTCTCGAACACGGCGCATACCCAACGGACCTCAGCCAGTTGGGGGGTGTGTTCACAGATCGATACTCCGGCCAATCACTTCAATACGCCTTACGAGATGGACGCCCAATGATCTATTCGGTTGGTGCAGATCGAGATGATGATGGCGGTCGTCCAGCAGCGGATCCTCGATACTCGATGGAGTTCTTCACGCTCGACGAGTTAAAGGATCTTGATCCACATCTGGCGGAGGACTTGGATGGTGATTTGATTTTCTATCCTCCAGTTGATTGAAAAACCCGACGCGTCTCGTGGGATCGCGTCGGGCCTCCCGGGGGTCTCACGGCCGGGATCAGGGTGTGGGTTATGTGGCTCGGGGATGTCGATCAGACATCGACCCAGCGGGATCGGTCGAGACTCTCGTACATGATGTTCACGATCGACCATTCGCCGTTGACCTTCATCATGTGGAAGTAGTCGAACCAGACGGTGCCGGTCATTTTGACGGCGGCGATGTTGCCTCGGATCTCGTAAATCTCGATCTCGCACCGATCGTCGGCGTCGAATCCCCATTGGGTGTTGAAGGTCTCGCCGAGGATGTTAATCTCTTCCCATGTGATCCCGGACAAGTGCTCGAACTCGGTTCCATCGGAGAGTCTGGCCTGCTCGACGGATCGTTTGGAGAGGGAGGGGTGGCAGGTGGATTGGACCTTGTCGCCGTCGATCTCGTAGAACCCGACGCAGTAGTCGCGAGAGACCTGCTCGATCTTCTGGGCGTGACGATCGGAGAGCGCGGGTGGTTTGGCGCCGCTTTCCTTGAGGAGGATGACGGCGGAGTCGCCGATCACCCAGCGCCCGTTGAGGTGGATCATGTGGAGGTAATCGACCGCGTCCTCCATGATCACGCGGGCCGAAGCGGTCTGTTGTTCGATATCGAATACCTCGATGTCGCAGCGCCCTTCGGAGGGGTTATCGAGTCGCTGGGCACTCTCGGGGTCGGCGTAGAACGCGATCAGGTCGCGGGTGAATGGGCGGACCCATTCTTTGCTGGGCTGACCCCAGTAGTTGTCGGCGACCATCCGCCGGGCGATGTTCTCGTGCAGGCGCGAGGTCGCGGTCTCGACATCCCCCGCGTATCGGGCACGGACATACTCCTCGATCGCTTGGGTGACAGCTGCTTCGGTCATGGGTTCGGGTTCGGGTGCGGTGGACCTCGCGGCGGAAGCTTCACGCGACACGCCCTGATTCGCAGCGGTCAGGGTCCCGGCAAGGGTTGCGATCGCGATAGCGGTGGAGAGGGCGATCGGGAATGGGATTCGGCGGGTCTTGTTGTTCATATTTACTCCTGTATATGAACAGATATACGGCTTCAGGACGCTCGGGTTGCAAGGTAAGGCGGAAGATTTCTCAGGAGTGTGGAGAAGGTGACGATGCCAAATCGTGGCATTCTCGTGGAATACACTCCAGCACTTCCGTGTTCAGTTTCTGGAGAACTTCATTCATGCTGACCCAGACTTCCCATCGATCAAGGTTATTTTTGTTCCTCGCGGCATCTTTCGCGGGTTCGCTATTCTTCGTTGGCTGCGACAGCAGCCAGAACCGGGACGATGCGACGAGCGGAGACCATGCTGTGCACACAATCCAGGTTCTGTATTTCGATGGGTGCCCCAATACACCGCCAGTGATTCAATCGGCCAAGGCCGCGGCTCGCGATTTAGGTGACGACTGGCGAGTCGAGGCCATCGATCTCGAATCGCTCTCAGAAGATGACACTCGTAGGGGGTACGGCTCGCCGACTGTCCTCTATCAGGATCGAGACTTGTTTGGGCTGCCCACGCCCACGAGCAATGCCCTTAGTTGCCGCCACTACCCGGGTGGGAACCCTACGAGTGCTTCGATCCGCTCTGCACTGGAGCGCTGAGGCGCATACCATCGCGTATGAGCTTAATTGTCACAGGCACGATCGGGATCGACACGGTGGAAACACCCGGTGGCGGTCGTCACGAGGATCTTCTGGGCGGGTCCGCGGTCTACTTCGCCGCGGCTGCTTCCTTTTATACGAACACGCGGATGGTGGCCGCCGTCGGCGACGATTTTCCGAGCGCGTTTATGGACACGCTCAAGTCGTTCGAAGGGCTGGATCTGGCGGGGCTTGAGGTCCGCAGTGGGTCCAAGACCTTCCGTTGGGGCGGCAAGTACCACGAAGACATGGATCATCGCGATACCCTGTTTACCGATCTGGGGGTGCTGGAAGAGGCGCCGCCGGTGGTTCCTGAGTCGTTCAAGGATTCGGAGGTCGTGTTCCTCGCGAACTCGCACCCGATGGTGCAGATGGGGATGCTCGATCAGGTCACGAACCCGACTTTGAGTGTCGCGGACACGATGGACCTGTGGATCGATATCGCCAAGCCAGAGCTGACCCAGCTCCTGGGCAAGGTCGATGGGTTGGTGCTCAACTTTGACGAGGCGGAGCAGTTCACGGGTCATCGCAACCCGGTGAGCGCGGGCAAGCACCTGCTGGAGCTTGGGCCGCGCTTCGTGGTGATCAAGAAGGGGGAGCACGGGTGCATCCTGGTGCATCGCGACGGCATCTGTGCGTTGCCGGCGTACCCAACGGAGAATGTGGTCGACCCGACCGGCGCAGGCGATTCGTTCGCGGGCGGGTTGATGGGACGGCTCTCGGCACGCGGCGGGCACGATCTGGGTTCTTACGAATCCGTCCGCGAGGCGCTGGCGCACGGCACGATCGTCGCGAGTTTCAATGTCGAGTCCTTCTCGCTCGAGCGGATGCGCGGCATCACCCGCGGCGATGTGAACAAGCGATTCGACGAGTTCGCCCAGATGGTGCGTTTGGATTGAGTTCAATCCGAGGGTGGCACGACTCGCGTCGAAGACGCGCAGTCGTGTTCTTGAAAGTCGGAGAAGACACTACTGCGCAGCATCGCTGCGAGTAGTGGCACCCGGAGCGGAAGATGCTTGGCAAAAAGAAACCCGACCGTTCATACCTCCAGCCCTACGAGGACGCGACGCGTCGGGGTGGGGCGGGGTTTGAGTCGCAACTCTGGATGAGCAAAGAGGCGCAGAACACCCGTTTCGGTGTGCTCTGCGACCTTGGTCGTTTCGGCGGTCGGATTGTCGCGGACCTCGGCTGCGGGGTTGGTGATTTCCCGGTGTATATGCAGGCCCATCGCCCCCAAGCGTTCCCCAAGTCGTATGTCGGGATCGAGGGTGTGCACGCGATGGCGGTGCATGCGCGTGAGCGGATCGAGGGCGAGGGCATCGGGCGCACCCTGATCGAGGTGGGGGACTTTGTTGCTGATGAGTCGCTTCCCGATCTGTTGGTGAACGACGCGGGGGCGGAGGTCTTCGTGTTCTCGGGGTCGCTCAATACTTTGAGCATGGATCGCGCGCAGGGCGTGCTCGATCGGTTCTGGGCGGCGCTGGAGAAGTCGGGGCGTGGGACTTTGGTGTTTAACTTCTTGTCGCTGCGTCATGACAAAGAACAGTCGCCAGCGAACCCACCCGCGGTCCGGTTCGATCCGGTTATGATGCTGGCTTGGGCGTTGGATCGCACGCCGATTGTTCAGATGCGACATGAGTATCTGGGCGGGCATGATGCAACAATCGTGATGGATGTTGCGGCGGATTGAGCCCGATGCCCGATTCAATGGGCATGAATATCACACATCACATCCAGACATCGTTGATTCTTGGTTCCGTACTCGTTGCGTCTGCCTCCCCCGTTTGGGCTGAGGAGCAGGGCGTGGGTTCGGTGGAG
>DDGE01000002.1 GCA_002337545.1 Phycisphaerales bacterium UBA1910
AGATGCACGATACAACGGGTTCTGGTATCCTCGCGATGCAGGACCCGTGTTTTCTAGTTCGCCGGGCGTTCGAGTTCGGCGTGAATCTCAGGAGCTCTTTTCATGCCTACTGACGCTGTGCAACGCGCTCTCAGAGCGCTCGGGGTTGTCGCCCTTCTTGTCTCATCGCTCGCCCTCGGCGCATGCGCCTCAACTTCAACCACTTCGAGCAGGTCTGGGGATCGCCCGGGCGTGGGGGCGATCGAATCCGTCGGGGCGGTCGATGACCGGTTCCGCCGCGAAGGCGGATCGGACGGCGAGAATATCTTCGCCCAGATCGATTGGGGCACACCCACCGAGATGCGTCTGGGTTCGGGTATGCCCGGCCCGGACTATTGGCAGCAGACCTGCGATTACGACATCGACGCGACGCTCGAACCCGATTCCGGAGTCATCGACGCGAGCATGCGGATCATTTATACGAACAACTCGCCGCATACCTTGAACTACATCTGGATGAACCTCGAGCAGAACCTGTTCCGAGGCGACTCCATCGGCACCAACTCCCGCACCCCCGGCAGCGTCATGAAGATGCTCGAGTACGATTTCGGAGGCGGGTACACGATTGATCGTCTCGAAACGAACGGGCGGGATCTTGAGATGAAGGTCTACGACACGCTCGGACGATTCGATCTCCCGACCCCCCTCGCGTCGGGGCAGACACTGGTGTTCGAGATGGACTTCTCGTTCCCAGTTCCGCCGCACCTGCGCCGGATGGGGTCCGAGGTGGTCGAACAGGGCAAGATCTTCGAGCTCGCTCAGTGGTTCCCGCAGGTCTGCAAGTACGACGATGTGCACGGGTGGAACACCCTCCCGTATCTGGGGAGTGGGGAGTTCTACACAGATTTCGGAAGTTACAATGTCAACATCACCGTGCCGCGCACCTACATCGTGTCGGGGTCGGGGATGCTGACCAACCCGCAGGAAGTACTCACCGCGACCCAGCAGTCCCGCATGGACGAGGCGATGCGTTCCGACGAACCAGTTTGGATCATCAAGGCCGAAGAGGTTGGAGCGAGATCATCTCGCCCGGCGGGTGATGGGATGATGACTTGGCGGTTCAAGATCGACAGCGCTCGGACCTTTGCATGGGCTGCGTCCGACGCGTTTATGTGGGACGCAGCAAGTGTCGCGATCGCGGACGGACGAGGCGGGACACGGCGCGTGCTGTGCCAATCGCTCTACCCCAAGGAAGCAGAAGTCTGGGGACCCGATCACGCCGACGGCGGGTCGACCCGGTACATCCGCCACTCCATCGAGTTCTACTCCGATTTCCTCTTCCTGTACCCCTACCCCGCGATGAGCAACATCAACGGCCCTGAAGGCGGGATGGAGTACCCCGGGATCATCTTCTGCGGCGCTCGCACCAACCCGCGTGGTTTGTTCGGGGTCACGGACCACGAGGTCGGGCACAACTGGTTCCCGATGGTGATCAACTCCGACGAACGCCGGTACATGTGGCAGGACGAGGGGTTCAACACCTTCATCAACATGTACTCCAAGGCCGCTTGGTATAAGGAAGATGTGAACATCGATCGTGCGATGAAGCAGACGATCGATATCTGCAGCTCGGGCAACTGCCAGCCGATCATGACGAAACCCGATCGCACATGGCCGCGCTGGGTTGGGGGGCTCATGTACCGCAAAACGGGTTTCGGGCTGTATCTCCTGCGAGAGTACATCCTCGGGAACGATCGCTTTGATGATGCGTTCCAGGGGTACATGCGTGCGTGGTACTTCAAGCACCCCCAGCCGAGCGATTTCTTCCGTGCGATGGAGGACGGCGCGGGCGCGGATCTGAACTGGTTCTGGCGCGGGTGGTTCCTCGAGCCCGACGCGCTCGATCAGGCGATCATCTCCGTCAAGGACACGCCCGACGGCGCAATCGTGGTCCTCGATAACATCGGGGATATGGTGATGCCCGTGCGGATGCTCGTCGAGTACCGCGACGGGTCGAGCGAGATCGTGGACCTGCCCGTGGAGATCTGGCACCAGACCAGCCGTTGGCAGGCTGGTCTGAAGACGAACGGCAGACGCGTGAAATCGATCACGCTCGATCCGGAGGAAATCCTCCCGGACATGGATCGCGCGAACAACCGGTGGCGATAAGTTCGTAGAGATGCCGATGAGGGTCTGAGAAAGGGATACACTCCGCCGTGTACCAAGCGCTGCTGACCCGAAAGTATCTGACCCGAAAGATCATGCCCATGCTGGCGATGGTCGCGGTGATGCTGTCCGTCGCGACGATCCTCGTGACCTGGTCCGTCATGGGCGGGTTTCTGGTGTCATTGATCCAGAGCGGGCGGGTCCTGGTGGGTGATGTCGCGATCGTCTGGCCCAATGTCGGTTTCGGTCATTACGACGATCTCATCGAGATGCTCGAGCAAGACGAGATGATCGATTCCGCGACACCGATCATCGAGACCTTCGGGCTGGCACAGCTCCCGGATGGACGGATCGAACTGATCCAAATTAAGGGCGTTGATGCGACGAGCTATTCCGATGTGACAGGCTTCGCCGACACGCTCTGGTGGAAACCTATCACGGAACCAACGCCCAAGGATAAGGGGCGTGAGGATCTACGACTGATTGCGGACGATCTGCGTGAGAATGCGGGTATCGATCTGGAACAGATTTTTCAGAACGGGCTCACGCTGACGCGCCCGGATCCAGATGATGGCCAGCTCGACCCTGCTGGCGTGCTGGGTGTTGAGGTGACAGGGCTGAACTATCGCACGAAGTGGGGCGGATACGAGCCTCAGGGTGTGAATCGTGCGATGTCGGACGGGCGAGTGATGCACGAGAGTGTGTTCATGCCGCATGACGGTTCGGTCGGGTTGACGGTGCTATCCCTCGATAGCGACGGTCGCCCGGTGGATCCCAAGACGATCACGATTCCGATCGCGAACGAGTTCCAGTCCGGGCTGTATGAGGTCGATCAGCGCACGATCGTGATCCCGCTGGAAGTGCTCCAGCGAAATCTGAGAATGGATGAAGCCCAGCGGATCACGCTTGAGCGAGAACCCTTCGCCACAGAGTTCGATCCGGAAACGGGGATCCTGCGTCCCAAGATGCGTGAGGTCGTCGGGATCGATCCGGCACGCGTAACGACGGTCCTCGTCAAGAAGACGGACGGTGTCGAACTGGAAGTCATGCGTAATCGAGTTCGTGAGATCTATGCAGCGTTCGCTCGCAAGCACCAGGGCGATGTCCCGAGCAGCCACGATATGCACTGGCAAGTGAAAACTTGGGAAGACCTGAATCGGACCATGATCAGCGCGGTGAAGAAGGAGACAGGGCTTGTCCTGTTCATCTTCGGGATCGTGTCGTTCACCACCGTGTTCCTCGTCCTCGCGATCTTCTGGTCGATGGCTTCGGAAAAGACCAAGGACATCGGGATTTTGCGTGCTTTGGGTGCTTCCACGATGGGAATCGCCTGGCTGTGGGTTCGGTATGGCGCGGTGATCGGGGTCGTCGGCGCTTCCGTCGGAACGGTCCTTGGGTACTGGATCGTGAGCAATATCAACACAATCCACGACTGGATCGGTGAGCACACCGGGCTCGTCATCTGGGACCCGCAGCAGTACTACTTCATCGAGATCCCCAGTGATGTCGATCCGACGAAGGCGCTGATCGTTTTCATCGTGGGGATCATGACCTGCGTTCTTGGTGCGCTTCTCCCGGCATGGCACAGCGCCCGGATGGACCCGGTCAAGGCATTGAGGTTTGAGTAAGAAGAAGGCATCAGGGAACTGCCTCAGGAATCATGGAAGAGGCAGTAGGGAAGAGGAAATAGGGACAAGCGAATGGGCACCGAAACGATCGCACATGACGGGACAGAGACGATGGCGAAGCAATCATCGCCGATCCTGTCCGTGCGCGATGTCCGCAAGACCTACAAGCTCGGACGCGTGAAGGTCCCTGTTCTCCACGGCGTAGACCTCGATGTCCAGAAGGGTGAATGGGTCACGATCCTTGGCGCCTCCGGTTCGGGCAAGAGCACGCTTCTTCACCTGATGGGGGGGCTCGATCGTCCCGACAAGGTTGATGGGCAACGCGGGACAATCAGTTTCGAGGGCAATGACCTCACGAAACAGAGCAAGCGCACACTCGATCGCTACCGCGCGGATGATATTGGTTTCGTGTTCCAGTTTTATCACCTGCTCCCCGAGCTGAGCGTGGTCCAGAATGTCTGTGTCGGGTCGATGATTCTTCACGGTCGTATCGGGTACATGTCAAACCGATCCGCGACGGTCCAGCGCGCCACGGAGCTGCTTGAGCGGTTCGGGCTCGGGCACCGGCTCAAACACCGCCCTGCGGAACTCTCCGGCGGCGAGCGTCAACGCGTCGCGATTGCTCGTGCGCTCATCAACGACCCGAGCGTCCTGCTCGCGGACGAACCTACGGGCAATCTCGATATGAAAACTGGCGCGTCGATCCTCGACACCATGATCGAGTATCGCGAAAAAGCCGGTCTGACGATGGTTATGGTCACGCACGACGAGCGGATCGCGGCTCGTGCTGACCGGGTGATCCGTTTGCTCGACGGTCGGGTTCAGGAATCCTAACAACTGGATTCCCAATGAGATTGGTCAGATTCTCCCATACCCGGTTTGTGGGTACTACCATTGGATTACAGGGGCTCGCCGGTTCTTGGACCGCTGTCCCCTTGGATGCATGGAATGGATGACGAACGAGTGAACGGCGCAGAAACACAATCGACAGCGATGCATACGCGTCAAAGGCGTAAGCTCACGCTCCGTGGGGTAAGCGGGAAGAAGGTAGAGGCTGATGTCGTTGAGCGCGGCGAAGGCCCCGTTGTCGTCTTTCTGCACGGGCTCGTCGGTCTGAACGAACACTGGGAACGCGTCGTGGACGCGGTGTGTCATCGGGCGCGCTGTGTCACCTTGGAGATGCCGCTGCTCGAACTGCGTGGTGTTGATTGTTCACTCAGCGCGGTCAGCGCGATGACCATGCAGTTCCTTGATGCCCATATCGGGGACCCCGCAGTACTGGTTGGAAACTCATTCGGTGGGCATGTCGCGCTCCGCGTGACCCATGAACGCCCCGAGTTGGTTTCCGCGCTCGTGCTCGCGGGCTCGAGCGGGTTGATCGAACGAACCGTCGTCAAGGGCGCGCCTGTGCGCCCCAGCCGCGAGTGGCTGGTTGAGAAGATCGGTGAACTGTTCTACGACAAGTCCAAGATGAACCCCGAGGATGTCGAGCGGGCGCACAAGCTGCTCAACGAACGCGGCGGTGCTCGGGCGATGGTCAAGCTCAGCAAGACCGCGCGACGCGATAACATGACGGACGATCTGGGCAACATCAATCAGCCGACCCTGCTGATCTGGGGGCGTGAAGATGTTGTGACTCCCCCGAGTGCCGGGCAGGGGTTCAGTGAGTTGATGCCCGATGCACGCCTCTACTGGCTCGATGATTGTGGACACGCACCAATGATCGAGGCGCCGGTCCCATTCGGTGAAGCGATGAACGGGTTCTTCGATGAGCTCGAACAACGCGGCGTCATGACGACCAAAGACTGAGCGGCCCACCCAGTGCACACCAACGCGCCAACACCGAATGCGCCGTACTCATGGACCTCGCTCGTGGGGGCTGCGCTGCATGCGCGTGTCGAAGCCCGACGCCGTAAGCTCTCCAAGCTGGATTTCTGGGCCCAGAACACCCAGCGTGTGCAGGTGGGGGAGTTATCCAAGAATCTCAGCAGCGCCCGATCGACGCGGTTCGGGCGATCGCACGGATTCGATTCCATCCTTCGATATGACAATGAGTTCGATCGATTGCGTGCGTATCAGGCAGAGGTGCCGATCTCCGATTGGTACGCGTTTCAAGACGATATCGTCGCGATGCGTGAGCACGGCGAATCAGATGTCCTTTGGGCAGGCAAGGTCATGCGATTTGCCCAGACCTCTGGTACGACCGCCGGTGATAAGTTCATTCCGGTCTCAGATGAGATGATGCGATCGAACTACCTCGCATCGCTGGATATATTCGCGCATCTGATCAATCGCGGCGTGCACCCGGGGCGTGTGATGGGCGGGCGTTGCCTGTTCCTTGGTGGTTCGACAGATCTGGAGTTCAACGAGCACGGGATCGCGACGGGGGATTTGTCGGGGTTGGTGACGCCGTTGATCAAATGGCCGCTGTCGATGATCTACTCGCCAGGCCCGGGCATCGCGTTGCTGAACCACTGGCCGGACAAGATCGAGGCGATGGCGCGACTCACGATCGATCAGGACATCCGGTTTATCTCGGGCATGCCGAGCTGGGCACTGGTCTTGATCGATCGGGTGATCGAGCTCGCACGCGAACGCGGGGTCGACGCGAAGTGTGCCCGCGATGTGTGGCCGAACCTCGAAGTATTCGTGCACGGCGGGGTCAACTATGTCCCGTTTATCGAACGCATGTGCCGAGCCTACTCGGGTGACCCGAGCATCGATTTCCCCTCGCGTCAGGAGCTCTATCCCGCTTCCGAGGGGTTCATCGCGATGCAGGATACGACGGGTGATCCGGGGATGCGGTTGCTCGTCGATAATGGGATCTTCTACGAGTTCGTCCCCTTGGAACAGATCGATGACGACAACCCGGATGTCTTCACCTGCTGGCAGGTGGAGAAGGGGCAGAAGTATGTCGTGGTCATGTCCACGGACGCGGGGTTGTGGCGCTATGTGATCGGGGATGTGGTCGAGTTCGACGACATCCCGTCGGGGGCGCAGCGGGACGGTTCAACCCGGAACGGGACGGGCCCTGCGCGATTGCGGATCGTGGGGCGGCATCGGCACTTCATCAACGCCTTTGGCGAGAACCTCATCGGCGAGCATATCGAGCACGGCGTCGCCTGCGCGTCTTCGCAAACCGGGGTCACGGTGGGGGAGTTCACTGCCGCCCCCGTCTATCCCAGCGAATCGAACCGAGCCGGGTTGGAACTGGCGATCGAGTTCGAATCCATCCCCGGCGATGAGGGGGTGCGTGCATTTGGCGATGCGTTCGATCGGTCGATCCGCGCTGAGAATGTGGATTACAACACGAAACGCTCGGACGATCTGGGGATGGCGCCGCCAACGATTACGGCACTTCCGATGGGGACTTTCCATCGCTGGCTCGATCGCAAAGGCAAACTCGGCGGTCAGCACAAATGCCCCCGCTGCGCGAACCATCGTGAAATCATCACCGAGGTGATCGAAGCGGCTGATCTGGCCGGGACGCGTTAGGCGGCTAAGATACCCCTACGACATATCAGCTGGTATTGCGCACTCACAAATATGGCTAAGCATCCGTGTTTTGGGTGTCTGTGCATCTGATTACCGACACAAGCGATCAATCTGACACATGACGAAGGAGAACTCGATGGGAACGGATAACACAGGAGCATGCAACGATTTACGAGCGGTTTGCCTGGCCGCGGATGCGATTCTCGCACAGTGCGGCGACTACATCGATCAGGTCGATGATGCCCAGTTCGTCCAGGAATCCAAGGTCGTCCCGGGGGGGACGATCGGCAAGCATGTCCGACACACACTCGATCATTTCCGTTGCGCGATCACCACGGATTGCACCGAGCCCATTGATTACGATCATCGCAAAAGAGGCGGATCCGTTGAGGAAGATCGCGATGCAGCGAAAGCGGAAATCGCGACCCTCCGTTCGCTCATGGGTGAGATGAGTGCCGAGGATCTCGACAAGACCGTCACGACGCGCGTCATGCTCTGCGGCGACGGTCAGACTGCAGAGCTGCATTCCACCCGCGCTCGCGAGATCTTCTTCGCGATGCACCACGCGATCCATCACAACGCGATTCTCAAAGCGATCGCGCTCGAGCTCGGGTTGACTTGCCCCGAGGGGTTCGGGACGGCGCCGTCCACGATCAACTTCGAGCAGGCAGGGGTGAAGTAAACTCCCATGTGTACGATCTCAATTGTCCCAGTTGAAAACGGGTATCGGGTGATGCATTCACGCGATGAGCTGCGTTCGCGTTCACCCGAGCAGGCCCCGGCGTGGCGGATGCTCGAGAATGGGAAGACCGCGTGCTGGCCGACGGATACCGACGCCGGGGGAACCTGGGTCGCCGTCCGCGAGGATGGGTTCTACCTTGGGCTGGTCAATCTGAATCTGAACGATGACGAGCTCGATCCGGGATTACCGGAGGCGTTTCATATCTCCCGAGGGACCCTGATCCCGCAGTTGATGGAAGCTGATGATGTCGAGGATGCGCTCAAACGCTTGACCACGATGGACCTACGCGGAATGAAGCCGTTCCGTCTGCTTCTGGTCGGCCCGGTCGAGGGTGGGGGATTCGCGTCCGCGATTGCTCGATTCGGCGGTGTGCATGTCACGCTCCCCGCGCCATTTGAGCCGGTTGTCCGCCCGAGATGCCTCGCATCGTCTGGGCTGGGGGACCATCTGGTGCAGTGCCGACTCCCGTTGTTCCGGGAGATGGTGGTGCCCGATCCTTCGCCGGAGAATCAGCGAGCGTTCCATTTCCATCAGTGGCCTGACAAGCTTGAGTACTCGGTCCTGATGTCGCGTGAGAACGCGCGGACTTCGAGTGTGACATCCGTTGAACACACGGGGACAGATCTGCCGAATGTGGTGTATGAATCCGTGGCCGAAGCATGCCCGGAAGCGGACCCCGTGGGGTCTGAGATGCTACAGTAGAGGCACCATGAGCGAGTTCATCCAAGACCTGATCGATTGGCAGTTCATTGTCAGCGCCCTCGTCCTCGCGATCGGCGTTCACGCCGTCCTCGGGCTCGTTGCGTACGGCGTCTACCTAGAGCGCAAAATCAGTGCGTACATTCAAGACCGGGTCGGTCCCAACCGGGTCGGTTTGGACTTTGGTCTTCCGTTTCTGAAGTTCCTTCGTGGGTTTCTCGCGTTGGGTCAGCCGCTGGCGGACGGGATCAAGTTCTTCGTCAAGGAAGACTTCACACCCACGAATGTCGACAAGGTGCTCTTTACCCTTGCACCGATCTTCGCTGTGGTTCCCGCGCTGATCGGGTTCGTGGTGATGCCCTGGGGCGGGTACTTCGAGATCCCGGCCGCTCAGGATATGGCGTTCTTCAACTGGTTGTTTGGCGCCCCCGGTTTCTTAGGTGACACATTCTTCTTCCTCTTCGGGCACATCGACGCCCAGACGGTTTCGGTCTCGGGTGCCGAAGTCCACATCGGGATCATCTACCTGCTCGCGGTGGCCTCGATCGGCGTCTATGGCGTCACGCTTGGCGGATGGGCGTCCAACAACAAATACTCCATGCTCGGCGGTCTGCGTGCGACGGCCCAGATGATCTCCTACGAGATCCCGCTCGGGCTTGCGCTGCTTTCCACGCTGCTGATCACGGGTACCTTTATGCCCAACGAGATCGTGGCGTACCAGGTTGAGAACGGCTGGATGATGCTGTCGATGCCGCTGGCGGCGATCCTCTTCTATGTGTGCGGGCTCGCGGAAGCGAACCGTGCCCCGTTCGACAACGCGGAAGCCGAGCAGGAACTCGTTGGCGGGTTCCACACGGAATACTCGTCCATGCGATTCGCGCTCTACTTCCTTGCGGAGTACGCGCATCTCGTGACGGCGTGTGCGTTCTTCGTCCTCCTCTTTATGGGTGGGTACCACCTCCCGGTGTTGGACTTTGGTCTGACCTCACCCGAGGCCACGGGGCTGCTCGCGATGCTCGTCAAGATCGGGGTGTTCGCGTTCAAGGTCGTTCTTATGGTCTGTTTCGCGATGGTGGTCCGCTGGACCGTGCCGCGTATCCGGTACGATCAGGTCATGATGCTCGGCTGGCAGGCGATGATCCCCGCGGGGATGCTGATCATCGTCGTGACATCTGTCATGGTGTACCTCGGGCAGACGACACTCATCCCGATGCTTCTGGCGAATATTGTGATGCTTGTAGTCCTCCTGATCGCGCAGCACATCTTCGCGACGATCTACGGACGATCGACCGCGAACCGGAAGATCGGGCTCTGGGGCTCGCGTTACTCACCTATGGATGGCGAGCGGGTCATGACGGCACCGTCCAACCCCATGGCGCGCGAAGATCGCCCGATGCAGGGCACCGCACCGAGTGCATGATCCGGGCTTTGTCCCTGTCTAGCGTTACTGGATCGAGTTGATGTCGCTTGCGCCGAGTCGCTGCGCGATCGTGGGGAGCAGGTATGACTGCCCGCGATATGCGTAGATGCGCCCCGAGACAAGGAACCGGGCCGCATCACCCTGATCCATCGCCCATTGTTCCATTCGCATAAGCGCTCTTGACGGCAGGACGATGATCGAGGCGCTCTCTTTCATGTCGGATTGATCGTCATTGTCGAACGCGAGGGCCCACGCCCCGTCTGCGTTGCGGACCAATCGTGCGGGGCGACGCAGGAGCAGGGTGCCCTCCTCCGGGCCGGTCGTTTGGGCGCTCGTATCGCGTTGTGGGGTGCGTGGGAGTGCCTCGAGACGGTTGCGAAGCAGGTCTGCTCCTTCACGCGGATCGTTCGGATCGGGGCGGTCGAGTTCGCGGAGGAGGTCTCGCACCTCCGGGTCCGCCTCAAGCCCTCCTGGTTCGTCTATCTCGATTCCGGGCTCCGTCGCGGGCTGTTCAGGGGTCTGGTTCGGTTGCTCGCGGATGAGCCGGTAATCCGAGAGAAGTAGCATGTTCCGCTGGTGATAGGTGAGGATTTCTCCTGATACAACGACGCGTTGATCACTCCACTCCTCCTGAAGGCGCTCCAGCGCCCTGCAAGGGAGGAGGATGACCGCGCCCTCGCCGGGTTCTCGTTCGGCGCGATCGGGGACGAAGATCACCTGTCCCGAAGGCGCGAGTACGATATCACCGATCCGCCCTTGAATAAACGATCCCTCCGCGAGCGTTGAAGGGGTGATCTTTTTCTCAAGGGTGTCGTTGAGCACATCGAGCCAATCGGGCCCCTCGCCGAGCCCGGGCTGGACGGCGACCGATACGCTCGCTTGCGTGGGCATGATCGGGGTCTGGTTCGTTTCGACCCGGGGGAGGATCGATCTGGCCTGCTCGACCTGCTCAGCACTGCCGGGGAAATCCTGAGCGTGGCACACGGGGGCGGAGCATGCGAGGGCGGTGAGAACGATCGGCGAGATGTGGAGTTGGGCTCGATGCATACCAAAGGGTATCGGCAAAGTGCGATCCTTGCCGTGCAGATCGTGGTTCTTGACGCGATAGAACGGGTTTTTCAGGCGCGTGTGTTGATCTTTTCGGGGATGGGTTGTAGGGTCACCCCTGCCCGACTGGGCAGAGTTCGGCCGTGTGCCCGAGTGGTCTAAGGGAGCGGATTGCAAATCCGCTGTGCGAAAGCCAACCGTGGGTTCGAATCCCACCGCGGCCTTTACCGAACTGAACCGATCCGTATTGACGCGGATCGGTTTTTTCGTGGGTTGTGTTGTACGATCAGTGCATGAGTGATGACGCAGCGCAGCCGATGACCGCAGAGCAGGTGCAGCAGGCCTCCAACCGGTTCCGTGAAGATTTCGAAACCGTCCGTTCTCAGGTCGCCCGCGCGGTCGTCGGGCAGCGGGAGGTCATCGAGCAGACCCTCGTGTGTCTGTTCGTGGGCGGGCACGCGCTGCTTGAGGGCGTGCCGGGCATCGGCAAGACCCTGCTCGTGCGGAGCATATCCGAGGCGGTGGATCTGACTTTCGGGCGCGTGCAGTTCACCCCCGACCTGATGCCGGCGGATATCACCGGGACGACGGTGATCGACGAATCCGAAGGTGACGACGGGCGGATGCACCGGACTTTCCGTTTCCAGCCCGGTCCTGTGTTCTCGCAGATCCTGCTCGCGGACGAGATCAACCGCGCAACGCCCAAGACGCAGTCTGCGCTGCTCGAGGCGATGCAGGAGCGGAGTGTTACGGTGGGGGGGACGACGCACGCGTTGCCCAAGCCGTTCTTTGTCCTCGCAACACAGAACCCCGTGGAGCAGGAAGGGACCTACCCGCTCCCCGAGGCGCAGCTCGATCGGTTCTTCTTCAAGCTCCAGGTTGGGTACGCGTCGCGTGAGGAACTCTCGGAGATCGTCATCCGCACAACAGGGGCGACGAGCGAGACTATCGAGAAAGTCCTCGACACGGAACGATTGATCGAGCATCAGCAGCTCGTGCGGATGGTCCCGGTTTCAGATCATGTGCGAGACTACGCGATACGGTGTGTGCTGGCGACGCATCCGCAGGGGGCGTTGTCGGATGGTCAGTTCGCGACGCCGATGGTGAACCGGTTCGTGTCGCTGGGCGCATCGCCGCGTGCGGCTCAGTCGTTGATGCTCGCGGGCAAGTGCATGGCGCTGCTCGATGGGCGCGCGAGCGTGTCGATCGAGGACATCCAGCAGGTCGCGCTGCCGTCGCTGCGTCATCGCGTACTGCTCAACTTCGAGGCGAGCGCGGAGTTGGTGGATACGGATCAGATTGTAAAGAATATCGTCGAGACATTGCCACGGGATGCGGGTTGAGCATCAGAACGAGTACGGATCGTCGATGAGCCCGCGGCGGCGTTTGCGAGTCGGGACGGGATGCCCGACTGCATTTGCACAGGCGTCGGCGAGCGCCATCATGAACTTCTCGTGCTCGGGGCAGGCGTCGAGGAGGTCGAGGAAGTCGTCCACGATCCACGCGGGCGGATCGTCGGGTTGGGACGCTTCGAGCGCGTCTTGGATGGCCTGATCGCCCAATGCTTCGGCGGCGGCGCTGAACCACTTGGGGTTCGGGGTGTCGTTCTCTGGGGGATCGATCCGGACGCGGACGACACGCTCAGCAACGCCCACGATGGGCCACTGGTTCTTGGAGGTGGTCGGCTCGCGTGTGAGCACGAAGGGGGCGATGCCTGCGTCATTGGCGGCATTTCGGAACCGCAACGCATCGGCACCGACGAAGTTGGGTGCGAAGAAGAAGCACTCGTCGCCGGGTGATTCCGGGATGTCCGTGGATTTGGAGATCGTGTGGATGATGCCTTTGTCCAGAGCGGATTGGCGGAGATATCGCTGAGCTTCGAGCATGGGCATGCAGATACGCTTCATGCGTCCGAAGTCGTTCTGTATGCGCGCAAGCTTGAGTGCGTCGTGGCACAGCGCCGCGGCGAGCAGGTACTGCCCCGTCGTCAGGGCAGATGACGCCTCCTCCATACGGGCATCGATCGGGTTGGACTGCTGCGTGCTCAGAAGAAACTCCTGTCGCGTTTGGACACGGAGTTATACGCCCGATTGAACGCGTTGTGCGAGCGCATCGAGCAACCCGTCCCATTGCTTCGCGAGATCATCGAGATCGTATTCGATTGCGTCTCCGAGAGAGGACCAATCCTGATGGGTCAGGTTGGTGCGGATCTCGAAGAGCGTGTCGCCGAGCTTCTCAATCACAGCCGATGCGGTGGTCCCGTCAAACGAGAACAGGTTCAAATCGATCTCCGCGAGTTCGGCGGATTGGGCGACGACCTCGCCCACGGCTTGCCACCCGGTGAGGATCGCGTTCAGGGCCTCGACGGCTGGTTCAAGCTCACCCTTGCGGAGGTGATCTGCGGCAGTTGATTGATCTTCGCGGACGAGTCCCAGCGATTCGCGGGCGCTCGCGAAGGTCTCGATAAGAAAAGCGACGGGGTCCGTTGTGGTCAGGCGGAGTTCATTGATCCCCGCGTTGTCGCTCGGCGGGTTGTCAAGGAGTGCGTCGTTGATGGCCTCGCCGTCCGCGTGGATATCCACGATCAGACGCCCGGTGTTCTCCGCGTGATCTCTTGCGGCGTCGAGGGCATCCGCGATCGAGTTGTTGTTGTCGAGTTCTGTTTCATCGATGAAGACACGCATGGGTGGTCGACCTTTCGGATGCTCAGGCGCTGGCCTGCGCTTGCGGCGTCGGGGTGGGAGACGCGCGGAGTTTTTTCTCTTTGTGGATGAGTTTCAGGTTCCGTGCATAGATCACGATACCCGTTGATTGTCCCATCACGCCGACGATATCGACGCGCCAGACGAAATAGGTGAACAGACAGATCCCGCCGACGAAGCTGAACCACCAAAAGATCTCGGGAACCGTTGAGATCTTTGTGCGTTCGGAGATGATCCATTGAACGAACATCCGTCCAAAGAAAGCGGCCTGCCCGATGAGCCCGATCGCGACCCACCCGAAGGTGCTCCAGCGGGTGATATTGAAGAATCCGAGCAGGTGCCGCTCGAGCGCGGGACGATTGTTCCAATCCTGTATCTGGTCATACAAGAATGTATCGAGCTCGTCATGTGAGATCGGCAGATCCGTGTGGAGCGGCGTCGGTGCGATGATGTGATACGCGGGCTGGCCGTTGAACTCCACTCGTTCGAGCAGGATCTCAGTGGCGCCCACGCGGACGATCAGGTCCGAGTGTGAACGCGACAGTGCCGGTTGGAGAACGAGCCACATACCGAGGAACACCAGCAGGATCATCGCGATAACGGGGCCGGGCTTCATGTGCTTGTGTGCTCCTCGCACGATACCGGGCGTCGCCGATTTCGCATATATCGTACTGCGAAGAGATCGATCAGCCCCGGTAAGGCCCGCTTCGTGATGCCCATGCCATACTTGGGTTTTCCGGCATGACGATGGCGATGATTGACGGGCATCTCGACCACGCTGTAGCCCAGGTGTCGAGCTGTGACCGGTATAAATCGGTGCATCCCTCGGAACTCGAGGGGGAGCTGGAGCGCGATCTCGCGTTTCATCACACGCAATGAGCACCCGGTGTCCGTGATCGTGTCGCCCAGCAAGACGCGACGGAATGACCTTCCGACCCACGATCCGAACAGGCGGATCATCGAGTCGCCCTGCTTGCGGACCGAGGATCGATCGCCTTGCACAAAATCCGCGTCCGAGGATCGGAGTAGTTCGAGCATGGCGGGAATGTCGGCGGGGTCGTTCTGGAGGTCCGCGTCGAGCACCGCGATGAGTTTCCCGTTCGCGGCACGGAATCCCGCATGGAACGCGGCGGATTGACCGTTCCCTTTGCCCTGCGGGGTATTGGTCATCGCGATGCACCGCACCCAGGGCCTTTGCTGCTGGTGTGCGATCGTTTTGTCGCGTGTGGCGTCTGTAGACCCATCGTCTACCAGGATGAACTCGAACCGGATACCTATGGGTGTGAGGGCGGCCTCGATCTGGTCAACGAGCAGATCGACATTGTCCTCCTCATTGTGCGCAGGTGCAACGACGGAGAGATCGATCTCTTGGGTGCTCGGAATGTCGGTTGTTCCTGTGTGCATGCGAATCGGACGACAATGTCCGCTGATTCTAGTTCCTAGAGTCGTTCTAAGAAAGAACCGGGCGGGGATTGGCCGTCTGTAAGCATATCGTCGAAGGAGTAGAGCGTCATGCACATGCGTAAGTCGGATCACGATCATGGCCCCGCGACGGTGCCCGTGAAGATCATTCTTGAGAATCCGGAAGATTTGAACGAGGATGGCTCGAACAAGGCCGTTCACGAGGTTATGGCCGCGAAGGGTGAGCATCTTCTCGAGGTCGCGATGGATCACGGGATCAATATCGAGCACGCGTGCGGCGGTGTCTGCGCGTGTTCCACCTGTCATGTCTATGTCGAAGAGGGCATGGATTCGCTGAGCGAGCCCGAGGAAGAGGAAGAGGATCGCGTCGAAGAGGCGCCGGGACTACAAATCAACTCGCGTCTCTCGTGTCAGTGCGATATCAAGGGTGATGGGCCGATTGTGTTCCGTGTCCCGGCGTGGAATCGGAACGCGGTCAAGGAAGTCCCGCACTAGGCTACGAAGGTCGATCGGTCGCGATATGCTTGGGTATGCGATATCCCTTGCGAATCTCGATCGTCATGCTTGCTTTGTTCATGTGCTCGCCGCTCGCATCGGGTGGCGAGCTTCGCGCGCGGACGGCGCCGACGGCGGATGTCGTTGAGTCTGTCTGGGTCTCGTTCCGGGCTAAGTTTCCTGTCCCGAGCGAAGACGGGTACTCCGGAGACAACAAGGGGCTCGGGCTGGTCCTGATCGACCCGGATTCGGGGTCGCTCAGTGAGGAGTTCGTCTGGGATGAGCCAAACACGGGCCATTCGATCGCGGTCGCGCTGGATGTGCACAATCAGATCCCGGATAAGTCTGAAGACGAAAACGGACGCGTGATGGGGTGGTTTGATGCGGATGGGAACTGGTACGAGCGTCCGCAGCGCGAAGTATCAGTCCATGCGAACGGTCGCGAGCAAGTCAATGTACGCTCCGAGTACGAGTTCCGAAATGGCGAGTGGGTCGATGTCGATGCCCATGTGCGGTATGTGCTCGGCGGGGCCCGGGTCGTGGTCATGCTAGATGGGCACACGATCATCGATCAACATCTGTGGGACCTGCGCCCGATGCGACTGCATGCGATGGTGGGGGTGGAAGGTGATGACATCGAAGTTGCGGATCTCGCGATTACCCGGGTTGCGTTGCTCGACGATCCAATGCCCGAGCCGGTACGGTTGACCGCGTTCGATGCCCAGTTGCTGCAGAACGCGGCGACACTCCGCAACGAGGTCGATTTTTCCTCGATTCCGGATTCTGTCGGGCGCGTCATCGCGACCCTGACTCTGGGCGAGCCCGAGATGGGGTACGACCACTGGGACAAGAAGGGCACCGTCGCGATCCGTGTCCCCACTGGTGAAATGGATGATGAGGGGGGCGAGGTCACGGAACGCTTTGAGTTATTCCGGTTCATCACGCCCTACCGGCGAGGATGGACCTGGCACATGGATGTCACGGATCTGCTGCCTTTGTTCAAAGACTCGCGCCAGCTGGAAACCCATATCGGGACCTACATGAAGGGGTGGCTCGTGACCTTCCATCTCGATTTCTATGAGGGCACGCCTGAGCGTGAACCCATGGCCGTGATGAACCTCTGGAACGGGGACGCGGAGATCGGGAACCCTGAGAAACCAGTGTCCGACTTCTACAAGACGCGTGAGATCGGCATTCCCGAAGGTGCATCGAGTGCACGGGTACGCACAACCGTGACGGGGCACGGGATGCTCCCGAACTCCAACAACGCCGGCGAGTTCATGCCGATCTGGCGCACACTCACGATTTCATCCGCGAACAGCGGCGGCGGCGGCGATGTCCTCGAGGGCGATTACATCTCGATGTCCGAGCGGAACCACCTTTGGAAGACGGATTGCTATCTCAACCCGTGCCGACCACAGGGCGGGACCTGGAAGTTCGATCGTTCGGGTTGGGCCCCGGGCGATAGAGTTGAGCCGTGGATCGTGGATGTGCAATCGGAGTTCGTGATGGGGGATATGCTGCGGATTGAGTACGAGCTTGACCCGTACATCAACGAAGGGCGTGGGGAGACCTGGGCTCCGCATCACTGGACCGACGCGGTGGTCGTGTTCTACAAATAACAGACGAGGACGCGATGGCGCAGAAACGCAAACTACAGGACAAGTACTTCAGGATGGCGAAACGCGAGGGCTATCTCGCGCGATCGGCGTACAAACTCTTGGAGATCAACAAGCGGCGGAAGCTCATCCGCAAGGGTGATCGCGTGCTCGATCTGGGGTGTGCGCCCGGTTCGTGGATGCAGGTCGCAGAGAAGATCATCGGCGAGGAGGGCACGCTGGTCGGGATTGACCTCAAGCCGGTTTCTGGCGACTTTGGGCCCAATGCACGCACGATCGTGGGAGACTTCACCAAGACGACCGCCGCGGAGTTGCTCGGTGGTGAAGAAGTGCTATTCGATGTCGTGATCTCGGACATGGCGCCGTCAACGACAGGGCACGGGGACCATTTTTTCTCCGAGCGGTTGTGTCAGGAAATTATCGATGCGCTTCCCGATCTGCTCAAGCCCCGGGGTACCTGCACGATGAAGGTGCTCGAGGGTGAGACCTTCCCGGATCTGATGCGTCGGATGAAGCATGTGTTCCGCGTCGCGGGTGCGATCAAGCCCGACGCGTGCCGGGATGTGTCGCGTGAGACATATGTCTACGGCATTGGGTTCCGGCCCGGTCGTGTGCGTGTGAAGGGTGACGAAGACGCTGGGGCGTTGCCCGAGCCCGCGCCGGGGTGGGACGATTGACTTTTCTTGCGCCTATCGCGGGCCTGATCGCTGGCGCGATCGGCGCGGGGTTGGTGCTCGTGATGTACATGCTGCGTCTTCGCAGACGCCCGGTGCTCGTATCCAGCATCTTGCTCTGGAAACGCGCGGTCAAGGACCTTGAGGGCAACATCCCGTGGCAACGGTTATCACCGACCGCCCTGTTTTTTCTGCATCTTCTCATTGTCGCGCTGCTTGCGCTCGCGCTGGCGCGTCCGGTGATGGATACGAGCCTTGCGGACGGGCAGAGGGTCGCGATTGTCATCGATTCGAGCGCATCCATGAACGCGTCGGTCGGCGAGAAATCCTTGATCGATATTGCCAAAGAGAACGCGCGCGATCGGGTGCGGGCGCTGTTCGATTCTGGGCGATCACCCCGCGTGACGGTTATCGATGCGGGGCTTGAACCGAGAGTTGTGATACGCGATTCAGCAGAGCGTGGGCGGCTGCTCGCTTCGATCGATTCCATCAACGCAACGGATCAGCCCGGGGATGTATCCGTTGCGATCGAACTCATCGAGCGATTGGATGGCCGTGTGGACGAGGAATCGGAGCGTGTGGACACGCTCGTGTGGGTTTTTTCTGACGGTGGTGGGTTCTCGTCGGATTCGTTCCCGCTCTCCGGAGCGTCGGGGCTGCTCGTGCCGAGTGTTCCCGAGGGTGCGGCTCTCCGGAACCTCGGGATTGTCGCGCTGAGCGCACAACGGGATCGGGTCGATACGGAACTCTGTCGTGTTTTCGTGCGGTTGATACGCAGCGCAACGGGACCGAGCGCCGGTGTCGTGCGGGTGTTCGAGGGCGAGGATGTGATCGACTCCGCGCCCGTTTCTTTCGAAGATGACCAGGCCACCGCGACACACAGCTTTGAGATCCGGCTCATGAGATCGTCGCTGCTGCGGGTAGAGATCGTTGGCGACGATGCGTTTGCGATAGACAATCGAGCGTGGGTGTCCGTTCCGGGCCCGGACCCGGTCCGCGTGACGATCGTTGCACCCGAAGGGCGAGTCGATCCGTTGTTGCTCGATAGCATCGAGGTGGTCGCTCGTACTCCAGCGATGGTTGTGTCGCCGGGAGATCCGATGGGGAGCCCGAACCTGATTGTCTTCGATCGTGTGGATGTGGAGATGCTGCCCGGGGTGCCGAGTGTTGGCTTTGGGTCCGTGATCGCGCCATATGCATCACGAATGGCTCCACCGACCAGTGCGCGGCGGATGCTGAGTTGGGATCGAAACGACCCGACGCTGCGTGATGCGGGGATCGGCGGGATGGCCTTTGTACGCTCTATCAGATTCGACGAGGCCATATCAGGCTTGAGGGTGCTTGCACGCGATCAGGACGGCGCTGCGATCGCTGAGATCGCGGATCGGGGGAATCGGCACCTGCGGGCGGCGTTCGCGCTGCACGACTCGGATTGGAGCGTGCAGGTGGGGTTCACTATTTTTATGGCCCAGGTCTTCGAGTCCCTTCTCCCTGGCGCGGGCGGGCAGGGGGAGGTGTTCCGCACGAACGAGCTCATCGTGTACCGGGACGATGATGGAATCGAGCGCGTCGTCGGACCGATCGGATCGATCGGTGAAACGACGGTCCCCGACGGGCGAGTGGTTGGTGTGTCGCTGCTCAGCGATGACGAGTCCGCACTCCAAACCCGTTCGACCGTGACGATCGGGAATGCGAGAGAGAGCATGGGCAACGCGACACTCGGGCGTGTTCGGGTCGATCTTTGGCGATGGTTCGTGCTTGGTGCGATCGTGCTGTTGCTGATCGAGTGGGTGCTCTATCTCCGCAAGGTCCGGGTCTCGATCTAAGGCACGCGTAGATCGTCAAAGCGATCCGGGGTGATGATCAGCCGGCCGGGCTCGCGTTGTCCCGGGATCATGCGACGCGGCCAGGCGCTGTGCACGCCGTCGGCGTCCGTGCGTTCGATCCCCAGCATGAGCTGGCCGTCCTGATCAAAGACGATGTCTGGCAGATCGATCTGCGCGACCCAGCGGTTGTCAAGAAGCCGGGTGTCGACGGCGGGTTGTGGAACAAGCATGGTTGAGTTGTGTGCGATCGTCTCAACAAGCGCGTCCGGGGTGATCCGCCACGCGGCGGTGGGGTATTCACGCGGCCCGATCCATATGGTCAGGGCATCGGATCCCGCACCGGGGTTCGGTGCTGCACATTCGATAAAGAGACGCCAGCCCGATCTGGGGTTCTTCCTGCTGGGTGGTGCCGCGCGCCAGAGGATCCCATTGGTCACACGGGTGGGTGGGATCGACGCGTGCTCACGGGGACGGTTGTTGAGCAGCGATGTCATTGTCCAGTCCGCGAGCAGGGGGCCGATACGAACAAAGGGCGCGCCCGCTGGCACTCGCGAGGCGATCAGGTCATGCGATTGGGTCCAGCGTGCCAATCGCAGATCGATGCGTGTCGTAGAGATCTGCGGGTTGAGTGCTGAGACATCCGAGGGGGTGATGGGGATCTGAAGCAGTTGCTGGGTATCAGGGGGAATGGTTTCAAGGATTGGTGATTCAAGGCGTGCGTCGATGCGGAGGAGCGAGTTGCCCGGTTCGCTCGGCAGTGAGATGACGCCGAGGGTTGGGAGGAACCGATCGGTCCCCGCTTCAAGGGTCCCCTGATCGTCGATGACCCATGCCACAGCACGGGGTTGGGTCTCAAGCCATGCCTTGGCGCGAAGAACCCGCGTGTCGTCATCGACATACGGCGAAAGCAGGTCGTGGGCGAGACGGGACAGGTCCGAGTTGTCCGCGTTCCAGAGTGGCAGGATGCGATCGCCGAATCGGGCCGTGCGGATCAGCGCGAGCTTCACCCGCTTGGCGGTGTCCGGGTCGATGAGCCAGATGCGTCCGAGGATGATCTGCCAGCGGGCTTCCTGCTGCCGGGCAATCGCGCTGAGCAGATCGTTGCCGGGCGATTGGGTGGCCAACTCCAACTCGATCGAACTGGTGATGCTGTTGGATTGCCCATGCGTCTCTCGAGCGCGGGTGCGGTTCGGATCAAGCCCGTCCGTCAGGAGACGGGCCCGCCAGTTCTGGAAAGGGTCGCGTCGATACTGCTCCACAGTGCTGATCACGCTCGGATCGTTGAGGGCGATTTCGGAGAGGTGCATCGACCAGAACTGGGTGAAGTCGCGGGTGTGCTCGACCGTATCCGCCTCGAGCAGGGCTCGTTCCGGATCGGGCAACCAGTTCAGCTCATACCGTGTCTTTCCGAACCAGAGGCCCTGCCCCACGGCATCGATCGGGAGGGGGACGCGGATAAACCACGACCCGGTCGGACGCTGGGCTTTGGGGGTGGATCTGATTTCTTCGTACGGCGAGGCTTCCCATCGACCGACGGCACGCGTCCAGGTTGGCAGCGACTGGTACGGCGTGAGCCCTACCCAGAACGGTTCGCAGTTGAATGTGCGCCCGTCATCAATGCGGGTTGTGACTCCCCGGCGGAGATCGCGCTCGTCCTCGACATTGATCGAGACAACGAGCGGGTACGACACGATCGCGTCGAGGCGTTCGGAGAGGGGTTTGATGGATTGGGCACGCGCGAACCCCGAAAACAGGGCGATCAGGGCGAGAATCCAAGTGCAGATGCGTGGGTGTTGGGGGGCGATCATGGAAATATCGAGCCGAATCGAGGGTTTGATGTCAGAGATACGCACACTTTGCGGTATGGATGGTAGCGGATGACAGATGCCTGTGAAATTGCGCGATCCGGAAGCCCAATCAATGCGTATCTGTAAGTAAGGAGATACCAACATGAAGTCCATGAGAACATCCAAAGCCACGACGCTGCTCGTTTTGAGCGGTCTGACCCTCGGAACATTGGGTATGAGCGGATGCAACAACGCGGGCGAGGGGCTTTTCACCGGTGCCGCACTCGGCGCGGTGACAGGGCTGATTGTTGGGTCCACGACGGGCAACGCGGGCGAGGGCGCGGCGATCGGTGCGGCTATCGGCGGTGCTGGTGGTGCGATCATCGGCGATCAGAACGAGCGAAACCGCGAGAACGCATACATCCGATCTCGGAGCACCCACACCCACTCGCACGGTCATGTCCGCTACGAGCACGGGTATCGGGCACCAAGGCATTACCACTACGACGAGTGGTGGTGCGACTGATTCCGTCGGTTTATCGCGGTTTGTCCGCATATGATGCACGGTTGCTTACCAGGTAAAGGGTTCTCCATCCGTGCATATCCGAAACTTCTCCATCATCGCGCATATCGATCACGGCAAGTCCACGCTCGCGGACCGGCTTTTACAAGCCACCAACGCGGTGTCGGATCGTGAAGCCAAAGCCCAGCAGCTCGACTCCATGGATCTGGAACGCGAGCGGGGGATCACGATCAAGGCGTCCGCTGTGACGGTCATGCACGAGCACAACGGCGAGCAGTACATGCTCAACTTCATCGATACCCCGGGTCATGTGGACTTCGGGTACGAGGTTTCTCGCGCACTCAAGGCGTGTGAAGGGGCTTTGTTGATCGTGGACGCGTCGCAGGGGGTCGAGGCCCAAACGGTGGTCAACACCTACCTGGCGGTCGAGCAGGATCTTGAGATCGTCCCAGTCCTCAACAAGATTGATCTGCCCGGTGCTCGCCCAGACGAGATCGCGGACGAGGTGGAGCAGGTCCTCGGGATCGACGCGATGGATTGTCTCCCTGTCAGCGCGAAAACGGGCGAAGGAATCCCCGAGTTGCTGTCGGCGATCTGTGATCGGTTCCCCGAGCCCCGCGAGCCCGTGATGAAACAGACACGGGCGCTGATCTTTGACGCGGTCTACGACGATTA
>DDGE01000014.1 GCA_002337545.1 Phycisphaerales bacterium UBA1910
CCGCCATATCGGCGGGCTCATCGGTAGATGGAGCGTTTCCGCTCCGTAGGCTGGTAGAGCCATCAGTGTACACCATCGAATAACCCCAGTTGCTCACGCTCACCGGCGATGAACACCGCCTGCGGTCCGCTGAGTACATACCGCTGACCGCCGTGCGTCACCCGCATGCCGTGGTAGAACCCGTTGGGATCGTTGCGAGCGGCATCGCAGTCGCGGGTCTTCTCAGCGTAGGTCGTCGACTCGCCCTCGAACCGATGCTCATGCACGAGCCGGTACGCCTTCGCGTGCTCCTGTGGTCGTAAGCACCTGCCCACGCACACCCAGAGCACCCCCTGAAACACGAACGGCTTGCGGACGCGGCCGTGCATCCCGATTGTGTCCGCAGAGTACGACGCGGCGATGTCGCCCTCGCCGAGTGTCTTGTTGAACTCGTGCGACCAGCTGCCGTGAGCCAGGCGATCGGGATCGATCTCGTAAATGGTATCGGTGGTGCTCATGTCATGCTCCTTTCCTGACGGTTGCAGAGCACCGACGACCGTTCGGGTGCCCCTCACCAACGACGGGGCACCCGAACGCAGCGTCGGGGCGGGGCAGTAGGAAAAAGAGATAGGGAGGAAACGCCCGGCCCACGCGTGTGCGGGGACCGGGCGTCCTGGTTACGGGCAGTCGTCGTGGTACGACAGGATCTGCTCGTAGGCCCAGGCGGCCAGCTTCTCGATGATCGGCAGATCACCCAAGCGGAACTGGTGCGGGTGCAGGATCGTCTGGTCCTGTTCGCGGTAGATCTCCAGCACATGCTCGGTGATCCAGAGCCCGTTGTGCTCGTCCTGGTACGCGACGGTGGCGTAGATCGAGGCCTCGAGGCCTCCCAGCCGCAGCTGATCGATGATGACCCTGGAGTCGTTGAATCTAGACATAGTGTGTTCCTTTCGGTTGAAGGTCCGATCCCCGCGTCAGCGAGGACCGGACGGTGGTTGATGTGGGTTACGCCCCGTTCGCTTCGGCGGCGATCTGCTTGTCCTCCTCGCGGTGGAGCAGCACCTCGTCGTAGGCGACCTGGGCCAGGCGGGCGATCCGAAGGAGCTCGCCGTTGCTGAACGAGTCGCTGCTGTGGATCTGTCCCTGACCGTCCGTGAATGTGCGGCCCAGCTGCACGCTGTAGAAGGTGCCCTTCTCGGAGGTGTTCCGCCAGATCTTGGCGAAGAGGGCTCCATCGCGGAGGGTCTGTGCCGGAGGCGTTGTTTGGGTTGTTGAACTCATGGTGTTTCCTTTCTGTTTGAGTTGTGATGCACCGGTCCACGCACGGGGCAGGGAGCGGGGCAAGTAAAACTGCGGAGGGTCCGGCAAGCGCAGCGAAGCTGGAAACCGTCGTTTTGCTTGACGCGCGACCGACCGTGCGAAGGTCGCATCGAAACAACCACACAGAAAGGGATCACCCCGTCACCAACCCTGCGCCGCTGCACACGCACGCATGCACCGCTCGACACACGACCAGATCTGTGCCATCACCCTCACTGGCAAGGAGCAACACCACAGCGAGGGAGCATGCCGCTCGACATCTATCAGGAGGTCACCGACCGCATCATCAGCATCCTCGATCGGGGCACGGTGCCCTGGAGGATCCCGTTCACGCCCAGACCCGGCGAGGGCAGCAGCCTCCCGAGGAACCTGGTCTCGCAGAAGCACTACCGGGGCATCAATGTCTTCCTCCTCGGCATCACCGCGATGATCGAGGGGTATGGCTCACCCCAGTGGCTCACCTTCAAGCAGACCAAGGCCAAAGGCGGGCATATCCGCAAGGGCGAGAAGGGCTCGCTAGTCATCTTCTGGAAGCAGCACGCCACCAAGGACAAAGCCACCGGCGAACCCATCACCATCCCGGTGCTGCGGTACTACAAGGTGTTCAACACCGAGCAGTGTGAGGGGCTCGAAGTGGGCGGTAGGAAAGAAGAGGGGGGCGACGAAGAGGTGCCGTTTGAACCGATCGCGGAGGCGATGGCGATCATCGATGGGTACGAGGATCCGCCGCTGATCGTCCACGGTGGGAACCAAGCGTTCTACGCACCCAAGGAAGATCTTGTGCGGATGCCAGAGCCGAACCGCTTCGAGCAACGCGAGTCCTACTACACCACGCTCTTTCACGAGCTCGCACACTCCACCGGGCACAGCTCCCGCCTCGATCGCGGGCTCGACACCAAGCTGGCGCCGTTCGGGAGCAGTGATTACTCGAAGGAAGAGCTGACGGCGGAGTTTGCATCCGCGTTCCTCGCGGCGGCGTGCGGGATCAGCCCACCGACCATCGAGCAAACCGCTTCGTACATCGATCACTGGCGGAAGCAGCTCAAGGGGGACAAGAAGCTCGTCATACAGGCCGCGGGAGCGGGGCAGAAGGCGGCGGATTGGGTGATGGGTGCTACCCATGAACAATGATCAATATGTGTCACGGCTCTTCGGCAGAGTCAAACTCTTCGAGGACTCTGGCAAGCTTCGTGAGTGACCCTGCAACACGCGGGCACACATACTTGTAGCTCTTCTCTGAATACCAAGGCGCTCCCGGCTTCACGATGTCATGGACGAGCTTTGACAACTGGTGTAGCTTCTCCTCATCACGACCAAGCTGCACCGTAATCGTGAGTTGACCGATGGACTCATCGAACTGGGCGTTACCGTCCTCAACCCATGCTTGAATCGCTGAGCTGTGAGGAATACCTCCACGCATAATGAGCTGGACTTCATTCGCGGATTCCACCTCGGCAAACATCTGACAGAACCAGTAAAACAACGCCCCACGGGCGTCGTTATCGCCTGATTCCCGGCGATCATCAACGATGAATAGCTTCCCTTTGTCAAGGTTCTTGATTCTCTTGTCTGAGAACCCTCCATACGCATCAAACAGGTGCTGCTTCAGAGCGTGCACATCATCGTGAGCCGCCATCGTGCCCCCTTCCTGTGGGTGAACTCAGCCTGCCTTCGGCATGAACTGTGTGATCCGCACATCACCCTTGGGGAGGTGCGCGATCAGCTCAAGCTGACCACCGAGTGCCTCAATCACACGCTGCAGCGTGCTGATCTGCATGTCGTCGGCGGATTCCATCTTGGAGAGCGAGGGCTGCTTGATGCCCAGGGCCTCGGCCAGCTCTTCCTGCGTGAACCCCGTCTGCTTGCGAATCTCCGCGAGCAGCATCTCGGCCATCATCTCGCGCGCACGCACATCGGCCTGAGCGGCACGCTCGGGTCCCATGTCTTTCCGCAGCTCGTTGAACTTCTTTTTCATCACATCAATCCTTCGTCTTTCAGTTCCTGCAGGTGCTCCTCGTAGAGCCGGTCTGCCTCGGGGATCATCAGGTCGTAGAACCGATCATCTCCCGTCTTGTCGCCCCCGATGAGCAGGATCGCCATCCTCCTGGGGTCGAACGCGAAGAAGGTCCTCAGGGGCCGCCCCTGATGCTGCGTCCGCAGCTCCTTCATGTTCGAGTACGCAGACCCTTTCACCGTGTCCGCGTGGGGCCTGGGCAAACCCGGCCCAAGCTGCTCCAAGAGCGTGACGCTCGCCGCGAGCGACACCTGCTCCTCCTCGTCGAGCTCGTGCCACCACTGCTCGAACTCATCGGTAAACTCCACTTCCCACATACGAACAGTATAGCATACTGGCTATATTCGTCAAGGGCTATATTTTTCTGGGTAATGACGAGAAAATCGCTCTCAAAGCCCAAGAACCATTACCCGAGCAATGAGGATCGGGTCAGATATCTCCAAAGCCACCGGGAGAGCATCGGGACCAGCCGCTCAGCATAGATGACGAAGAAGACCACCAACAAGAACCAAGCCCACGCCGGAACCTGCTTGATGACTTCGAGAAGAACAAGTCCAAAGCCATCCCACCCAAGCTGAACGATCTCGCGCGGGGTAAACGGCAACTGGACTTCGAACTGTGGCTGAAGTGGTGTCGCCATGTGAACCTATTAGGATCCGAACACGATTGGTTGCACGCCCGGTTTTTGACAGGTGTTTTTATTCTTGATAAAATACATTATCAAGAGTAAAATGGCCGATATGGGGAGCATGGAATCAGATCACCAACCAACCGAACAGGCACAAGATATCGTGGTGCGAGGCGTCGAGTCGCGAGCGTTGACGCATGAGCGGTTTCATCAGCTTAGCGAGGTACCCGCCGCGGCCGTTTGGCTCGCAAATATCGATAACGAGAATACACGGCGCGCGTACAAGGGGGATGTCGAGGCCTTCATCGGGTTCTGTGGGATCGAGCACGCTGATGAGCTGCGGCAGGTCACGCGGGCCCATGTCATCGCCTGGCGGGAGCTCCTCGAGTCCGAGCAGCTCGCTCCGGCCACGGTCAGAAGAAAGCTCTCGGCGGTGAGCTCGCTCTATGACTATCTGTGCAATGAGAACGCCGTGGAGTCGAACCCCGTGGCCGGGGTGAAGCGACCCACCGAGGGGGCCAATGAGGGGAAGACCCCCGCTCTTTCTGACGAGCAGGCGCGGATGCTGCTCAAGGCCCCTGAAGGGGACTCAATCAAAGCTCGGAGAGACCGGGCGATCCTGGCGACCTATTTGTTCCACGCCTTGCGACGCTCGGAGGTCGCGAACCTGCGGGTCTTCGATATGCGGGAGCGACGCGGGGTAATGCACTTCACAGTGTTTGGGAAGGGATCGAAGACGCGGTTCGTGCCGGTTCACCCGGCGGCGCTATCGGCCATCCAGGAGTACTTGACCTTCGCGGGGCACGGGGAAGACCGCCAAGGGGCGTTGTTTCGGCCCGTCCAGAACAACCGAACCGGCGTGCTCGATCAGGCATTGACCGGGGATGGGATCTACAAGCTGCTCAAGAAGTACGGTAAATACGCCGGGATCACGATGGATGGGCTGTGCTTGCACGCGCTGAGAGCAACCGCGGCAACGAACGCTTTGGAACACCAAGCAGACATCGCGTATGTACAGATGTGGCTGGGGCATTCGTCGATCGCTACAACAAGACTCTATGACAGAAGAAGATCGAGACCTGAGGACTCGCCGACTTACAAGGTAAGATATTAGCACTTTAATTTGAGCAAAAAACAGCCCAACAACGATTCACCCCCACCCAACTATTGATGCTCCGTAGGATAAAACCCACTGTGTTTAAATATTTTATTACATTGTTTGCATTTCCAATTTAATTTCAGAATATCAATATGCATGACTGCCGTCAATAATGTGGCCAGCAATGTTTTAAATAAGTTCACGGGGGTTTTTGACAGCACTACCTTAGACCCTGAACACACAGGGCATGATGGCGGGGTATAAAATCTAGTCACCTACACCCTCCTGACAATCCATTCAATATGTCGCAACCCGCTGCCTCCGACGCTGCAGCTATTGGATCAAAGAGTCGCTTAGATGCCCATTTACACAACACCTTCGCACCCCAAGGCGGCGAAGACAACTGGTCACACAGACAGCGGGCCCAATTTTCTGAACCATACTTAAAATAGACCCGACATGCTATGTCCAACTCCAAAATTGCCGCCGCGCACCCTCCAATTGCCAGTACACTAGTGAATCCAAATCCTTTTGCTCTGTTCTTTAGGAATGTTTTCCAATTGATCTTCTTAGGAGTCAGAGACTGCCCAGGCTTTCGTCCAAAATTCCTAGGATCAGTAGGGTCAAAGAATGGGGGCGAAGGGACAACTGACAAACCGTAAGGATCCGTGAAACTATGAGGAGAAGACAATGAATATTGATAAAGATTCAAAGTATCAATATGCCATTTTGGATCTCTTTGTCCAAACCTCCCAGTCTCTGGGTCTAGTATGCGGAACCGCAAGTCATATAGTCCGCTTCCACCAATGAGCACCCGGCCCGTGTACAAGTGGATCGCGTAGAATTGCGTCCCGCTTGTGAGCACAGAGCCGCTTGCGTCGAAGACGCTCACCTCGCCAAAGTCCCCGTACTCATATCGTTCTTTCACATCACCATTCTCATCCGTGATGCTCGTGAGCGAGTTGAGATCGTCTCGGTGCGTCCAGAAGTCTTCGCCGCCAGGAACATCTTCGATCCGGTAGCTCACCTCATCATCGATTCCGATAGCGTAAACATGCGTAGTAAGTAGCGACTCGGGTGATTGACTCAGATCGATCTGCTCAAGCACTTCCCAGTGCGACACCCCCCCGTACACCAACTGCTTTGTCTGCCCGACCGAGGTCTCAAGCACACGCCGGGCTAGCGCGTCGTAGGTGTTTATAGTCCCGGTTGGCGTCGCAGTCCCGAATCCCGAAGTCACCTCGACTAGCTGATTGCGAAAATCGTAGCTGTAATGCCAGTGCTCAAGGTCTGTATTCTCATCCTGCTGATAATCCTGCAGGAACGCAGATACATCAAAGAAGTTGAGCTGGCCATCACCATTGTAATCCGCTTCAGGATCACCGTTGTTGTACGCCGCATTGAATGCACTCGCATCAAACCCATTAACGGTGTAGTCCCCGTTGTAGTCCACAGGGCTATTCTGCACACGCTCCACTAAATTTCCGTTGGCATCATAGAAGTACGCCCACTCACTTCCTGCATCGCGCGGAGCGAGTGAGTACTGGTTCAAGTCGGCTTGCACGCCATTTTGAGAGTATGTACCGATCGGAGCCCCAGCCCCCTCGAAGCCACTCACAGCAGTGCGGTTGTGGACTCCATCAAGGACATAGGCTGTTATGCCGTTGTTAGTTGGTGCAGTGAAATCGGTGTTGGGATCGGGAAAATCAACATCTGTGCTGATGAGGCGATTGATCGCATCGTACCCGAATGTCCGCTCACGACGGTTCTTCATACCCGAGCCGGTATCGTCGTAGCTGGTTCGATTCTGATTCTCGTCCCAGGTGAACTCGAACTGATCAAGGATCGTGCTGGTGCCAGCCACTGTGGTCGAGATCTGCGTCAACCGACCAAAACCAGAGTCGCCCAATGCATTGTTCACGCCCCCGCTACCATCGGATACGCCGTTGTAACTGTAATCCGTGCGGGTGCCATTACCGTGGATTCGCGCCCCTACCCGACGGCCGAAGTACTCAAACTCCGTGATCGGATCAATGTAATCAGTGCCGTTAAATGTATTAAAAATACCAGAGAGACGATTGATTTCGTCGTAAGTACGGTAAATCTCACGCTGCTGACTTGGGTATGTGATCTTGGTGTTGTTGTTCGCGATATCGAACTCGTAGGCAACCTCACGATTAAAAGTCGCGTTGAATCCTGATACCGCATCCGCATTAACCATCTCGCTAAGCACATTTGATCGTGAATCATACTCACGAACCACCATAGCAAAGTCGTTGTCAGCGGTAAGAAGCCGCCCAAGCCCGTCATAGGTAAACTCTTCGAATGTTGCGCCCGGAATGCCTTCGCTCACTGACGAATCATCAACTGAGCGATAAGTCACTCGGTTGTTCTTATCAAATGTTTGGGTCACGATTACGCCGCGCGCGTCGGTATATGTCTCAGGATTTCCGCTCGCATTGTACTGAACGCTGTAGACCTGCGTTGTGTCCGGCATTGTCACCGAAGTCATACGGTTCAGGCCGTCGTAACCGTATTCTGTTGTGTTCCCATTGCTATCTGTTTCGCTGATGAGACGGCTGGAATCATCGTACTCGCGTGACTCTGATGTCACTGCCGCTCCACCCGCTGTCGCCATGCCGCTATTTGTAGTGACCAGACGCCCTATCGCATCATAGAGATACTCAGTGATATTCAATCGAGCATCGGTCATCTCGGTCTTGTTTGATCGCGAGTCATACTTGTAGATGCTCGTGTTGTTCGCACCATCGGTATGCATTATCTGACGATCGAGCGCGTCGTATTGGAAGTCCACCTCAAACAACTGGAACGCGGGCGGGCTTTCCGTTGAGAAGTCCGTTTGCATCAGCTTAGTGAGGTTTGAGTCCGCATCGTACTCACTTTGGGTGATGTTGCCGGCACCATCAATCTCGAACTCTAATCGAGATGCCGTATCGTAGTAGAACACCGACTCATTGGTCAGGCCGCTACCCGCAGGGCTGATCATCTTATAGATAGATGAGTCACTGTTAAAATCGATACTCATCGTCTGCTGCGTGGAGCTCGACGGGACCTGATCGCAAGTACCCGTCCCGCCCGCGACCATTGAATCATAGTTGAAGATCTCGTATGACTGAGAATCGTTACGGTTGAGCGCGTCATATGTCCGCGAGATCTTTGCTAGTGTATATAGCGTATCACCGTTCACCGTGTCTTCTCCGACCGGACCACACGCCATCACACTCACTATATTGTGATTGTTGTCATATGCGTAGAGAAACTCATTCCCCATCGGATCGCTTACCTCAATCACCCGATAAATGCCGTCGAAAGTGTAGCCTGTCTGCTGCATTACCCCATTCGGGTCAAGCGTGCTGCTTTGAAGTAGACCGTCGGCGTTGTAAATGAACTCCGTCTTAAGCGGAGAGCTCCCGCCATCGCCTTGCACTGTTTCGATCCTGAGGTCACGAGCGTCGTACTTGTGAGTAACAATGTTGCTCGCCTGCCCACCGCTTACCGCCTCACCATCTTCAAACTTGATGAGATTGCGATTCTCGTCGTATGTCCAACGCTGTGTGATGTAGTTACTGCTCAGAGCCTGACTGTCCGCTTGCTTCGTCGTCGCATCGTAATCGCTGAAGATACCTGTTACGGTGTTCTTCTCACGCGAGGTTTCAGTTCTGTAATCAAGCTTGTCATAGACATGCACCGTCGTGAACCATTTGTTCGAGCTATCAATTGCCTGGTCACCATCAAGGTTCAGCTCTTCCTCGACGACCATGTTCCCGTTCGCATCATAGAAGAACATCCGCTCAGCGAAGAGATTGTTCGCATCATCGAACTGCTGCACTCGTACGAGTTCTGACATCTGATTGTACAGGTACTTGGTGACATCAAGACCGGGATCGATTTCCTTGATCATGTTTCCGACCAGGTCGTACTCGTACTCAGTCGTGAGGTTCTTCCCGCCAAAGTCGATGATCATCCTGTGAAGACGACCATAGTTCGCTTCATCACTCGGATTGTTGTAGTACTCATACTTATCGACGCGCCAGTGCTCTATCTCGTTCCCTTGGTCATCGAGGATCCACTTCTTCGGGTGCGTGTGCGTCTCGACTTGCCCCCATTCGTTGTAGGTGTACTCGTCTACAGAAGTAGCAGCACTCGCATCTACCGCTGGATCGAATGGAGTACTGCTAAAGAAACTAGAGGGAAGCCCTCGGTAGACACCAAGAAGATTCCCATTTGGTCGCTGCGTACTCGACTCGATAGCGTTGTCATATACCCTGCGGGTAACATGGCCATTTCCATCTTTGTATGCGGTGTAGTGATCTGACGAGCCACACCCACAACCTCCTCCTCCGAACCCGAAGTCGTATAGCCAGTTCTCGGTAATGACAATCGAGTTATCGGCGGAGCGTTGTGTCCTGCTTGTCACCGTACGGCTGAGCTGTGGGTTTGCATACTCACCAGGAGGTGGAAGAAAATCGTCGTTCTGGTATGTCAACTCAATACTGTGGTCACCGGGGTATGTCACGGAACCCGTGTTCCACCCCCCAACCGGGGTAAAAGTGGTGGTAACACTGTTCGCGAGACTTGGGATCGTACCAGTCAATGGAGAGACGACACCTGTAGAACTGATTTGTTTCCAAGCGCCCAGTCCGCCGTTATCTGATTCTGCGAATACACGGAGATCTGGATCATCCACGAAATCAAGAAACTCCGTTTTCTCGAGAAGCTGCATCTCGCTCGGGACATAGTTCAGAAAAGGTGCGGCTGCCTTTGCGTATTTGTACCGAATTACAGCACCACGACGGTCATTGACCCAAACATAGTACTCCTTGTTCGTGTATGGAAAGTCGAGCTCGTTCGTCTCATCAATGAAGACATAGTTGTACGACTCATCCCCGTACTGCTGGCGAATCACACGCCCAAATGTACGCTCACTGTGTCCGTCGAGGTCGTACTCATTCTGTATGATCGTGACCCCATTGGGGTCAATAATTTCCGAGATCATTCCATCTCTGAGCCACTCCCCTGCGGGCAGAGTTGGAGCATAGTTGTACTGCCACTTTCTACCGGATGGGAACCGAGCATGATCAACTGCCCCGCCGAGTGAGGTGTATTGAAGAGGAAAATCCGACGTGTTCTCGATCGAAGGAAGTGTTGCGGAGATCAGCCTTGCCTCATAGTCTGCGGAGATATTCTCGTAATCGTACTCAACAGTTCGTCCAGCATGGTCTGTGACTCGCCAAAGAAGATGCGCCACATGATCAGCTGGATGCGCTGAACCCAACGAGGACCCAGGATCGTCGTGATAGAAGAAGTTGATGGTATGACCCAACGAATCTACCATCGAAGCCAGACGCTCAACCCCATTCGAGGTCTCGTATGAGAAAGTCATCTCATTACCGTTCGTATCGGTAATTGAGTGGAGGCGACCTGCGTACGGCAGAATGAGTGTCTCATCCTCGCCGGAATAAAAGGGAAGGAATCTGTAGCGTACCTGATTCTCATCGAACATGGTGATGTACGCGTTATACACTGAGTACTGAAACTGAATGGGTATTTTCTCGTTCGAGTACAGCGCTGGATCACCCGCGACGGCATCATGGGTTGTATACATGTCGAACTGATCCCACCGCCCAGAGCCATCATAAAACATGATGATGTCTGGCTCGTTATCTGCGAGTATTACTGGTTCGGGATCAGGAGATGGGGCCGCCGATGTGCCTATGACAACTCCCCCGTCGATGCTCAAATCGACACGCATGTTGTAGTTGAGTTGCCACCCTATTCCAAGAGGTGAACGCTGCGAGATCTCAAGTTCACCAATCTCAGTGTTCTCAGGAGTCGGGTCAAAGTATGGGTACTGGGTGATGTCCGCAAAAATACTGCTGCGGGAGCGGTACATCCTTGTGAGCTGAAAATCGAGTCCTCGCCCGGGGATATACAGATCCTCTTGTGAGTGTTGGAAATCACCTGTAGCAAGGTAAATCGGATCGCTCGATTTTTTGGATGCATCACCCTCTGCACCCTGTTGACCTTCAGGGGTCGGAGTCTCTTGTGAACCACACTTGCTCCCGGTTGGGTTCGCGTTCCCACCCGCATGTGCCAATAGCGATACACATGCGATTAGACTAATGCCGGACTGCCAGATTCGATTATTAATAGTCATACTGTAACCTCATCATCATGATTCAATAAGTGCTTTTGCAGTGGGTAAGCACCATCACGAACCCCACTATACGAGGGGGTTACCGGACGGTTTTCTTGCTTGGTGTTTATTCTTGAACAATTCTGCCTACCGCTAAGGCTGTCTCATCGACAAGCCGCGATCAATCGCTGCACAAGTCCATCCCGGCTCGCATGCGTTCCAGCTGGCTGGCGTTGAACCCGTCCAGAGCCTTCTCCCACTGCTCCCTGCTCCAGCCCTTGGTCTTCCTCGCGAGCATGTAGGGATCGGCGATGCGGTGGGACTTGGCGACCCGCAAGCAAGCCGCGACGATGCGTTCGCTCTCGCTGAACACCCCCACTTCCCTGCTTTTCTGACCGTTTGAGGCCAGGGGTTCGAGTCCCCTGTCCTGCGATGAGCTGGCAAGAAGATCCACACCTCCGACCTGCTTGCCCCCCCACTGCTGGCGATCCCCGTGCAGGTGCTCTCGGAGCATGCGGTTGGCCTGATCCTCGTCGCTGAGCGTGATGTAGGCGTGCTTCTGCTCGCGCAGCAGCCACGCAAACATCGCTCCGGGCTTGTTTCCACGGGTGCGTGCCCGCTGGGCCAAGGCTATGAACTCGAGTCGCCCGGCCTCGCTGCTGCTGGCGAGCTTGAGGGCGCAGGCTTGGCGGTGCAGCTCCAGGAGCCGCCCGGTGTCCCCCAGATCCCACGCCCGGATGTCGCGGATGTTCGGCGGGGCGGATTTGTCGGGGCTCTTCGCCCCCCTGCTCCCTTTCCTACTGCCCAAAGTCGAGCCCTGCGAGACACCAGACGCCTCACGCGTGGTGAGCTTTCTGGTTTTTGAATTCCCCGTTAGGGGAAGAGAATCTGTTAGATCAGGGGTGGCAGAATGGGTGTCATTTTCGCGGTTTGGGGTAGCAGAATCGGTGTCACCTGATTGGCCCGGATTGGGCGGTAGGAGAAGGGAAGATGGCGAGGCGTCGGGTGCCTGAGCTCCCTCTTTCCTACTGCCCTCTTGCGACCCCCCCACCGCTGCCGGGGTGTGCCGGGCTTCGCCTTGGGCTTGGAGCTCGGCTTGAGGTTCCTCTTGAGCCTGGGTGTGCGACCACTCGGGCACGATACGGTCCCGCAGCCCCCACCGGTTCAACTCCCACTGGGAGACTTCGAGGGGCTCAAGCCATCCAAGCTCGATGAGCGTGGTGCGGGCGTCGGTCGCGGCGCGACGCGAGATCCCGAAGTGCTCAGATACCCAGGCAAGCTTGTAGCGTCCGTCGGTGCGGTAGTCCTGGGACTCCTTGTGCCAGAACAACCCCCGGATGAGGATGGCCGTCATGAGGGCGGTGACGCCCTTGGAGAAGCCCCCCGCCATCGCGCGGAGCAGCCGCCTCGGCACGGGGACCGAGCGGCGGTGGTTGGGCATGGCCTTGTACATCGACCAGAAGCCCGAGAGATCATCAACGCGGATCTCGTCGGCGGAGACCGCGAAGGCGATGCGGTGCTTGGTGATCTTCACCAGCCCGAGTTGGGCTAGGGCCCGGATGTCGCCGCGGAGTGCTCGCATCGCCCGCTGATCGCCCCTGCCCCCAACAAGGGTCGCGATCTCCCGCATGGTGTAGAGGGGCTTGGCGCCCCGGTGCTCGGGGCTGGTATACCGGCGACGCTCGTGGAGCTCGTGGGCGGCGAAAGAGAGGCGGTACTGCCTCTTGGTCATATGGCCGGATTGATAGAGCCACCAGGCGAGCGTGAGCTGGTGCACGGTGATCTTGCGGAAACTGCCCTCGATGCGGTCGCAACGCTCCCCGATTGTGGATGAGCGAGATTTTTTTTGAGCCCCCTCCCCCACTACTGGGGTTCTTAAACCTTGCGGATGGTTCATGCTTGATAACCGCCTGTTTCCGGGCGGTTTGGGGGATTTGGTTTGGGTGTGCATCGCGGATTCCTTTCCGCGTATGGGCACAGCGATACCGCAAGCCGAATCACCTCCGCACAGGAAGGCATTGACAGGGAATTGCGATCGCGCTAGCTTCGTGATATGAGTACGAAGCGGTCGATCCGGCTTCCCTGCCGTTTTCGACCTTGATGACCGCCGATGGAGTTGCCGCTCCGAGGCGGTTTTTCATTTCCCGAGCAAGAGAGTGCAGAAGTCCGGGGTCTACAGGACTCGAACCTGCACAGCCCTGCTCCAGGGTTTATGTGGGTGTACGCTCAGCCATACGCCTCCTTGCGGTTGGGTGAAGCTCCCTGAAAGGTCTTCGCTTGGATACGAAGATGTAGGGAACGAGAGTTGTCAACCACAATATGGGCGAGTCGGACATGGCGCGTCAAGCCCGTAAAGCGCGCGCTGTCAACGGATTAGCGGTCCATATGGCCAAATCGAAAGGCTCATATGGCCATAAGGACATCTCAAAGAGTTCATATGGCCATAAGTACTTGGCCGTATTGATATGTTCTTATGTTCTTATGGCCATATGGCCGAAAAAGTTGTGGACAATCGTGTCGTAGGGCCGATAAGTGAATTGCGGATGGCAGCGTACCGGTGCTATGGTCATATGGCCATGTCAATCGGTTCATATGCACCAGACAATCGGTTCATGTGGGCATGTGGCCATATGGCAATAAAGATCGGTTCATATGGCCAAGTAGGCGTGAAATGAAAAAATGTGGATTTTGAGGTGATCACCATGGACAACACGAAGATACACACAGAAATCATCGCGATCGGGAACCAGAAGGGGGGCGTCGGCAAGACCTCGAACACGCTGCATCTGGCGGCGGCGTTAGGTGAACTAGGGAAGAAGACCTTGGTGATCGATCTTGACGGGAACTGCGGCGCAACGCGCGGCCTGGGGCTTGGCACCGACTGGCTGGGCACATTCGAGGCGCTGTTAGGCGATCAAGAGCCCGAGGACCTCATCGTTCGCACAGATCCGGTTGAGGGAACAGACCTTCCGAAGAATGTCGATCTGCTTCCCGCGAGGCGAAATCTGGAGCAGTTCGAGGACGAGTATCGTCGTCGGAACAAGTTCGCTGAGCCGTCGAGCACGCTCGGGCCGGTACTCGGAAAACTGAAGGGCAAGTACGACTTCATTTTCCTGGACACGGCACCGAATGCCTCAGCACCCACCGTGGCATCGTATCGGAGCGCGGACTGGTTCATCCTCTCAACGGAAGCGTCAAAGCTGTCCGTGGACGGGCTCACAGACGCCCTAACCGACATTCAGGCGGTTCGCGAGGCCGGGAACGCGGGCCTGCGGCTGCTCGGGGTCATCATGTGCAAGGTCGACACTCGGACCCGTATCGCGTCCAACTACACCGAGCGGATTCGCCGGGACTTTGCGGCAGCGGGGGAGATGGGGGCGTTTGAGACCTACATCACCCGTGCGACGGCGATCGAGCTGGCGCAGGAAGAGGGAAAGACGGTTTTCCAGACAGAACCCGCTCACAAGGTCGCCGAGCAATACCGAGCGTTGGCCCGTGAAGTACTGGCCAGGCTCCAATCCGTTCGGAGCTCGGAGGCGGTCGCGGAAGTTGAGATCAAGCCTCACGGTGAGATGATGGAGGCAGCGGATGCCTAAGCGAGCTTCAACCGTCGATACAGTCGATCCTGTCCGTTCTCGTCTCGCTGCTGCGGTCGCGTCACCCGCGCCGAAGCAGCAGAAGCCGATCGACCCAGAGCCATCTGATCCGGAAGTGGGGGACGAGTCGCCCCCCAGATCGGTCGTCGAGGCTCCCAAGTCATCGCCGCCCGTATCGAGACCGGTTCTGCCCCGCCAGGAACGGCGGCGACCTGAACCCCGGTCACTTACGGTCCCTCGCAAGTTCATGCTGACCCCCGAGGAGGCCGAGCGGATGGACCAGACGATCTACGCGATCAGCCAGGCGTTCGGGAGCAGGGTGACCTACAGCCAGGTGTCCAGGGCTTTGTGGGCGATCCTTGCGGGCGCTGAAGATGCACTTGCAGGAAACCCGCGGCGTGGGCAGCCGTTGCGGGTCCCGTCGCGAGGAGACCCTCTTGCGATGGCGGAGTATGAGGAGGCGATTGTCGATTACCTCCAGCTCGCACTGAAAAGGTCATAGGGCCATATGGCTATATGGCCCTGTCGTTTTCCGTGCGTTAGGTGAGAATGATCTTCTTGGCCAATGCTGCTTGAGGGCAAATCAAGATGAAGATCTGGTGGGTGCTGTTAAATGCTTCGGCAACGCATTCATGGCGAGTACCGTTTGCATCCACGAGTTCTATAGATTGAGGTCTGGACATTCTCCGATCAAACGGGACGATCTTTCCAAGTGCATCGTCAGGTGTGTAGACCTTGGGCCATTGGAGGCCAATGAACTGTGACTCGAATGTGGGAGATGCCACGACTCGGCGGAGCGTAGCTTTGAATCCGTGCCCTTCCACAAACACTGGTGGGTTCAACACAAGAACAACACAAGACCGGGCGTTGGTACGAACATACCGTCGTACCGTTGCATAGACAGATGCTCCGTATGTCTTGCTGAGCGTAATTGGTGTATTGATAGAGAACTTGTAGTCCGCCGCTTCGTTGGTGAATGTGTCCACCTGAAAGAGAACCTCAGAAGCAAACGCATTAGTTTCTCTTTCAAACAGATCGTTGATGTCTGGATCTAGTGTCTGTTTGCAGTCGGCTGTGAGAGCATAAATGTCCCGTTGCCATGGGAGAATCCCATGCCCGAGCTCGTGAAGCTTGAGAAATGGGAGCTTGGCTGCGTGAACAGTCTTGTCTAGGTGCATCGTGCGTGCCGCAACATCCAAGACTCCTAAAACCTTGGACAGTGCCTTCTTGAGAACCCCACCAGTTCGTTTAGATCTCTTCGCCAAGAAGTGATCGTCAATGTCCTGATTTGCGACAACACTGTGCTTTGCAGCCTCGATTATTTCATCTACCGGGGTTGGAAAAACACCAAATGCATCGGCATCTTGGATCGCCCGCATCGCGATATCTCGGATGTGAGCGAGCTGTCGTGGGTCATCGAGCTGATCATTGGGCTTCACTTTGATCCGCCTTTGCGTGAGCGGAGGAAGGCAAGATACTCCAAGAGAGCTTCTTCTTCCTCGGGTGTGAGGTCATCGGTGGCGAATGTAGGCACTTGAGCGTGCCGACCGCTCTTCTTCTTGGGAGACTGGGTCTCAGCAATGTATCCAGCCTTTGTCATAAGCGTGGAGTACGGCACGGCATACACCTCGGCAAGAGCATGCAGGATGTTCGGCGAGGGCTTGTTGATCTTGTCGTGTTCGAGCTGGCTGAGATAGGCGTTCGATACAACGCCATCGCAGGCATCCTCAACTTCGCGAAGGGACATTCGCTTGGTCGTTCGGATATTTGCTAGGTACTGGCCAAGCGACTGAGCTCGGCTCTTATCAGGGTGGGGGGAATTCATAGTGGGCGCTCCTTCGGCGGCTCCTGGACTGGAGCCCGCCCAGAAGAAGTGTAGCCGGTCTGCTAAATTTCTCAAGCACACCGCTTGACTGCTTGATAAACTTAGCAAATGATTCTGCCGTAGCACTTGGTAAGGTGGGCGCCGACGCGTGGTCGATGCCCACTCCAACCATGGAGATTGAACGATGACTAAGCAATCTGGAGGCAAAGCAGGCCGAGGGCCCAAGACGGTACCGGTGGGAGGGCATCGGCGTTCAACACCGGGTCCGACCTGCTATGGGCCGGGTAAGCCTGGCCCGAAGACTGTCAGTGTTCGCCCTCATCGGCGTTCAAAGCCGTGACGGGGCGAACTTCAACAAAGACACGAGTGAAAGGAGGTTGAAATGGCCAAAGGAAAGAACATCCATGTCGTACCCAACGGCAAGAACTGGCAGGTCAAGCCCGCGGGCGAGAAGCCTGTCTCGAACCACAGAACCCAAACCGCCGCGACCAAGGCGGCCAAGCCCATCGCTCAGAAGCACAAGAGCGAGGTGGTCATTCACCGCCCGAACGGGCAGATCCGGGACTCGGACAGCTATGGCCGTGATCCCAATCCCCCGAAGGACCGCAAGCACTGATTTGATGAAGGACTTCACGAGCAAATCGTGAATCACCAGTCACTAACGAACAAAGGAGCACATCAATGGACCCAGTCAACATCATCGTAAACGGCACGCAGGAAACGGTGAAGCCCGTACCCCTGACATTCGACGCGGTCGTCAACCTGGCGTACGAGACCCCTCCATATGGGGACAACACCAGCTTCAGCATCACCTACCGCCGATCCAAGAACACACCACAGCTGGAGGGCATCATGAACCCAGGCGACAGCCTAAAGCCCTCGGAAGGAATGATTTTCGATGTCACAGCAACTGATCGATCGTAATGAAGACCTGCAACGCATTCGCACGGAGGGGTATGACCTGGAGGTTCATGGTGATCACCTGATTATCCGGGATGTGCCGTACCTGAACTCCTCGGGCGAGCTTCAGCGAGGGATACTGGTCACGCCAATCGATAGCGCGAGCGGTGAGAGTATCGGCTCACCCAATGACCACAAGGTGTATTTTTCAGGTGATTTTCCACGCGATGCTTTGGGCAAGAATCTGACAACGATAAACCGTTGCAGTGAGGGTAGGGCGTTTCCAAATGGTCTCCAGACGCACCATCAACTTTCGGCCAAGCCAAAGAGCGGCAAGTATCGTGATTACCACCACAAGCTGACCACCTACATCGCGTTAATCTCGGCACCTGTCATTGCAATCGACCCAGATGCAACGGCCCAAACCCATGCCGTGCGGATCCCAGCCGATCCTGACTCACCGTTCGTGTATGCTGATACGGCATCTACCCGCGCGGGCATTTCCGCGATAAGCGAGAAGCTCGAGAAACAGCGGGTCGCGATCATCGGCTTGGGTGGGACCGGCTCGTACATCCTGGACCTGGTTGCCAAGACCCCCGTTTCGGAGATCCACCTCTTTGACGGGGATGAGTTTCTCAATCACAACGCCTTTCGGGCTCCGGGTGCGGCCTCAATTGAGCAGCTGCGAGCTCGCCGCTCGAAGGTTGAATACTTCGGCGAGATCTACAGCCGCATGCACAAGGGCATCCGGCCCCATCAAGAGTTCATCACGGCGGAGAACCTTTCCAAGCTTGAAGGTCTCGACTTCGTCTTTGTGGCGGTAGACAGCGGAGAGGTCCGCAAGCTCATCATTGAGGGCCTGCTCGCCATGCAGATCCCATTTATCGATGTCGGGATGGGTGTAGAAGAAACGGACACCAAACTGCGGGGACAGGTGCGTGTGACTGTGGCAACGCAGGATGGAACCGAATCGATGCGCACGCGCACACCTACCGGAAGTGGTGGGGGGGCTAATGAGTACGCCCGGAACATCCAGATCGCGGACCTCAACGCATTGAACGCATCATTGGCGGTCATCCGATGGAAGAAGTGGGCGGAGTTCTACCTCGACCAGGATCAGGCCCACAACTGCCTGTACACGATCGACGGAAATCGGATCAACAACGAGGAGTGCGTGTGCGAGAAACCCTGCGAGCCGAGTTTGTCGAGTTAGTCCCCCGCGAGCTCCAAGAGGGCGTGCTCTATGTGTCTCGGGAGTACCGAACAGCGGTGCATCGCTGCTGCTGTGGATGCGGTCAGCGCGTGGTGACTCCACTGTCTCCGGCGAAGTGGTTGCTTCACGAAGAGGTGGACGGCACTGTGAGCCTGAATCCTTCGATTGGGAACTGGAGCTTTCCGTGCAGATCTCATTACTGGATTCGTTCTGGGCGTGTCATCGAGGCTGGTGATATGTCGGATGCACAGGTTCAGCGTGGCCGAGAGTACGATGCTCGCTTGGTGAAGAGCCACATCGAATCGAAGCAGGATTCTGGATCCGAGTCGGGTTCGTTGTTGGATCTCATCGGAGCGGCATGGCGCTGGTGGGTTTCGCTCGTGAAAGGGAAGTAGTTACTCATCCAGAGTTGGGCTGCGGGCTCTGGTTCTGCCCAGAATCACCCACAGAAGCTCGTAGAGCGTCGTTCCAGTCCTCGCCGGTGTTAGGCGGGCTGTGTCGCTCAAACGCGATCTGGGGGCTCCTGTGCTCCAAGCAGAGTGTTTCAATGACCTGGGCGAGCTCGTCGCCCCCCGCGTCATGATCCACGGCCGCGATGACACGGCCTTCCCCGAGTTCTTCGATCGCGGCCCGGATGAGTCCGGGCTGCGTGTCGTTAAGCCGCCCGGCGGTGCTGAGGTAGCGTATGCTCTGGGAGCCGCGCAACGCCGCGTAGCTCAACGCATCGATAACTGACTCGGCGATCACCAAGGCATCATCGCGTTCTGTTTTCTGACTGCCCCAAAGCCCTTTCACCCCACCGGGCGCAAACCCGGTGAACCGGTTGTTCTTGAGCTCGTACCCGCACACTCCGTCGCCGTCTTCGTGCGGGAACACCACATTCCCGCGTTGATCCAGAAGCAGGCACCCTGCGAAGCGTTCCTGCGCGAGCAGGGCCGGGGGGATGCGGCGCACCTGCACCAGGTACGGGTGATCGGGTTGGATGGGCTCCATCCCCGCGATGCGGGCTCGCACCTGCGCGAGGTCCCTCGCGATGGGCTCCAGGGCCGATGCGTAAGTCAGGGGATCGGGTCGAGGCCCTGCGTGAGCAGTGAGGGAGGTGGGGGTGTTGAGCCACTGACGCAGCCGCTTACGCGTGTGCCCGAGGTTCTCACGGGTGCGGTGCTGCACGAAGTCGATGACGCTGCCGTGGTCTCGGTCGTCGCGGACGGAGAAGTACACCCAGTGCCCGTCACGCCCCCTAGCCACCACGAGCTTGTCGCCGTCGGGGTGGACCATCACGGCCGAGTTGCGTGAGCTGACTTTGCGATCGATCCCGTACCCGAACGACGCCATGAGCTCGGTGAGGTTGATGGAGGTCTTGAAGTCATCGAGCTCGTCGTAGCGAGTATTCATTAGCCCTACATGATTTCGGGTGCGCTCTGGCCGTTTGTCTCGAAGTTGTGAGTGAACTTGACGCGGGAGCCTTTTTCCTTCTCGTGGAAGTAAATTGCCATAGCGAGCTCGGCAAATATGGCGGCGCCGTCATGGACATCGTGGCCTTGATCTTCTAAGGAGTCCACATACTGATCGACGAGCGCGGTTGGATCACTCGCATCAGAGTAGAAGATTAGCTGAACAATGCGTTCAACATGCTCGGAGCCAAGTTGCTCGACGAGTTCAGAGTTTGCGATCTGTTCCACGAGCCAGTGGATCAGTGCGGTGAAGTTTGGATTTGGTGGTATGCTGGCCATTGTTAGTGATTACCTTACGGGTCGAGGGGTGTCAACCCCGATGTGGTTGTGGCATGACCCCACCGATGAATGGTCTATCGACCAAACACCGTCATTTGGTGTGTATTCCTTTGCAGGGGTACTGGTTCGGTGTTCTACTCCGAACGATTACGATGATACATCACGGTTTTGTTCGGTGGGCGGCATAGTGAGTCTCCTCAGGTCGCCGCCTCCTTCGGTAGTAGCGATCCAGTGCTTCATTGAGCTTCCCGATACGGTCTTGTGCCTTTCGGACTGACCATCCGAGTGATTCCGAGACAGACTTAGAGAACTGGAGCGGTTCGTTGTTTTCGATCTTCTCCAAGAGCGATTCAAAGAGGTCGTTCTGAAACACGGCATCGATCAGCTCGACGACTTCGTGATTGCCAGACTCGAGCTCGTGCTCGCGGATTTCTTCGATGCACTCATCGAAGTGGTTCAGCTTGAACGATGAGCGGATCTTCCGCGAAGCCTCAACATCGTCGCCGCGAACCGGTTCCACCTTACCCTTGTTGCGGCCAGGGAGCTCGGTCGCTGCGCGGCGAGTGATGCGACGAAGAAGGACCTTCCATTCCTTTTCCGTACGACGAACTTCGTTCTTGATGTACTCACCAACCGTGCGTTGGACTGCGCGGTCAAAGACACGCTCTTCCGATTGGGGATCAGCCTGAGACTGGGTCTCATAGTGAGCGATCGCCTGCATGATGATTGGAAAATTTGGGTTCTTCTCCAAGAACTCCTCCAATGTCATCGTGTCTGTGTGGTGTGTGCTCATGGTGATCTCCTGAAACGGATGTGTGCCTGAAAAACGCCAGCGGGGTTTTCGCCCCGCTGGCGGGGTGAGTGAGAAGAGTGCTGTCAATTCGGTTTAAGCGAAATCTCCTTTGTTAGCAATGGTTTATGTGTATTTAGGGGGTGTGGGCAAGATTTTCCCGTACATTGGACAGTTTGGGAGGTTTATGAGTTCCGATAACTCAGTTAGTCTTCACTCCGTTCATCGCGATCACGCTCATTGCGGGGGCGATCTTCGTCCCGATCGCGACGATCATCACGGCGTTCGCGACGGTTGATGTCTTCGTCACGGCGGACCGTGCGTGAGCGGTGCTCAAAGGTGGCACGCGTAAGGACCTCGGTCACTTCGTCCGGACACTCAACGCGCTGGACCTCGCGGCGAGGGGAGACCTTCGCGGTACCGGCGTCGCTATTCATGCGTGAGGCGTTGGGGGTGCTGTTCTGCATTGTGTCTACCTTTCTCTGCCGCATGGCAGAATGTTGATCTGATTGGTCGCGTTCGACCGTCACAGATAAGGGCCACGGGCAACAGAGGCCTCGCGCAACTCATAAAAAGTTTTTTTACTCTCCCCCGGCGCCATTTACACGAACTGCTGATGGCGGTCGCGAACAGAACGCGCGACTCATCTTCTACGGCGTGCATTCACGCATGGTTTCGTCAACTCAGTGAAAAGCAAGAAGAAGTCTGAAGCGTGATCTCAGAGCCCATCTAGTAAAGTTCTGGTGCTTGCATGCGATGATCCAGAGCGGCTGGCTGGAATTCGGCTTACAAAACCCCGCACCCCTATGACCTCAGTATGCTCAGGCCAGTTATTCTTTCATCATGCATGACCAGCGTTTGGGGACCGCTGAATGGTCCGATCCGGAAGAGTTTTCTCGCCAGCACGCCTTCAAAGAGGGTATGTTCTGGCTGGGGCGATCAGCCCAGAATGGTGAGCCCCTGGGCTACACCGATGACCGTCATGTATGCCTGGTGAGCGGGACGAGGTCCGGCAAAGGTACGAGTGTCATTATCCCCAACCTGTGCCTCTGGCCCGGCTCGGTGGTGGTGGTGGACCCCAAGGGTGAGAACGCCACCGTGACGGCCGCTCGACGGGGCTCCGGCAACGATCAGTGCCAGGGGATGGGGCAACGGGTGCATGTGCTCGACCCGTTCGAGGTCGCCCAGGTCGATCCTCAGTACCGCTCTAGGTTCAACCCGCTTGACGCGCTCGATGCATCGGACCCTCGTTCGTTGGACGAGGCCGGCAAGCTGGCCGAAGCCATTGTGATCCAGAACCCGCATACCAAGGACCCGTTCTGGGATCAATCAGCACGGCTGCTTGTCAAGGGTCTCATTCTTCATGTACTAACAGACCCGATGTTCGAAGGCCGTCGGAACCTACTCACCGTGCGAGAACTCATTTCTAGAGGCGACCACGAGGGGGTCCAGATTCTGCGAGAGGAGTTGGGCGAAGAAAATCCAGTAAGCGCCCATGCACTGCTCTGGCAGGGTGTACGACAGAACAATGTTTTCGGTGGTAAGGTGGCCGCTGTGGGCGAGAAGATGGCGGACTCGATGATCAACTCGCCAAAGATGTACGAGAGTTTCCTACAGATCGCCAGCCGGAACACCGAGTTTCTCGACAGCCCTGGCATGGAGAGCGTGCTGGGCGGCTCAGATTTCAATCTATCGGATCTCAAGACCGATCCAAACGGGGTAAGTCTCTATCTCTCGCTTCCCCAACGGTACATGGGCGAACATTTCCGGTGGCTCCGCATGATGACCAGTCTGATTGTCATGGAGATGGAAGCCGTGCCGGGCCAGCCCGCATCCGGGCATCGGGTACTGATGTGCCTCGATGAGTTCGCGGGTCTCAAAAGGATGGAAATCATCGAGTCCGCGGTCGCCCAAATCGCCGGCTACGGGATCAAGCTGTTTTTCGTACTCCAGAGTTTGGAGCAGCTCAAATCGGTGTACAAGGATAACTGGGAGACCTTCCTATCCAACGCCGGCCTCAAGGTCTTCTTCGGTATCGAGGATCATTTCAGCCGCGAGTATGTTTCGAAGCTCGTGGGCGAAACGGAGCTCCTGCGCGAGCTGGTCTCCAGCTCCGAATCCACGAGCGAGCAGGTCAGCCACACGAGCGGCTCTACCAGCTCCACCACCTGGGGATCGCAGGACAGCTCGGGCGTGTCGAGCTCGGACAACTGGAAGTCCATGCCGTTCTTTCTGCGGAACACGGCGGGTGTCATCGCCATGCTCACGGGAAAGCGACAAGCCTCGAAGAGCACCACATCCAACACCAGCACGAGCTCGGGAGGATCGGACGGGAGCTCCGATTCACAGGGCACGACCACCGGGAGCACCAGTTCTGAGGGACGCAACCAGACACTCCACAAGCGGCCGCTGATCACACCCGATGAGGTCGGGCGGTACTTCGGCAGGATCGACGACAAAGGCGATTCTGTTTATCCTGGGCTTGGCCTGGTTCTGATCTCGGGTAACACAATCAGTCCGGTGCAAAGGGTGAACTACTTCGAGGATGAGCTCTTCGTGCAGAAGTTCCGACCACACCCGGATCATCCGGCGGGATCCCTCTTTCCCCGTGAATCGATCAAGCTGATGAGCGATGATTCGTACAGCGCGTACAAGGGCTTGGATCATCGGTTCGCGCTCGGTGCCCGGGTTGATTACAACTACGACCTGGAAATGCCGAACCATCGGCCATTCCAGAGTGGACGGATAGCTGTCGCAAAGGGCGAAGTAGTGCTTTGTGCTGGCCGTGACAAAGACTGGGGCTTCGAGCTCCGCTCCCCCTGTGCCGGCATGATGGTGTTCGGAACGATCCGCGACAATGCCATCAGCATACATAGGCGTACAGAAATTGATCGCGACATCCTGAGGGACAACGCATACGCCGTAGCGGACTTTGCTCGCCGAGAAAAACAATTCATGCTCGATTACACCGCGGAGAACTGGAATCACAATGTCGTAGGCCCGGCGTGCATGGTTCCGTTTTCTGCACTCTTAACGCTTGGCGGCGCATTTGGTTTTTACAAGCTCGTGACCAACTGGGGAGCCGCCCGTCACGAAATATCGAATGATCCAGGGTTTATTGTGACATTGGTTCTGATCGCCGTCGCTATTGGATTGGTCGGGTTCACACTGTGGGCCTTAATCGGCACGATCATCTTTGGTGCCGAATCCATCCCGCCACTGCTCCGTGGAAAAGGCCACCCTATAAACACCCATTCCCAGATTTACTACGACAAGCTCACTGCCATCGAAAAGCACGCCGAGGATCTCCTCTGATCATCGGTTCGCTGCCTGCTCTCCATAACCGAGATAGACATCCCAACCGGCTTGAATACTGAGCTCGAACGCTGCGAGCAGATCTCGATCGAAGTCGGTGGATCCCGCATCACGATCCTCGATGGCGAGGTCGTAGCTCCTCTGTTCATACATGCCCTCGTAGACCCATTGCTCACGAAGGATGTCGAAGAATCGCCATTTCCGTCGTGGCAGAGTAATGGAACGGTGCAGTCCGTCCGGGAAACGCAGAAGGCGGGTTTCGGGTCTGGAACCTCTCGGACCCGTGCCCGAGAGATCAATCGTGATCTTTGCCATCCTTCATTTTGCCATGATCGGCCGCTTCTTGTCCAGCTTTGTGCGCTTTGTCCCCAGCTTTCAGGCGCTCAAGGCGGTCATTGTGAGCTTGACGGTCCACCTCAGGCCCAACGGATCCTGGTGGTTTGGGTCTGGGGGCAGGCGCGCTCGCGTCGAGCTCGGGGCTCGCGTATGGCTTCGGCTTCATCTCTGGTGGCGCATGATCGTGCGCACGCTCAAAGTCACGCTTCACCGCCCTCGGTGCCTTGATCTGCCCTTCCGGGTCGATGTTCTTGGCCGCGCTCGTCGGCTGGTGATCTGACTTGGTGTGGTTCTGCTGGGCACGGTGCTGGGCCAGCTTTGCCTGTTGTGCAGCAACATCTTTGGGATCCATCAGGGCCTCCTGCGGTGATCGGTAAGACACCGCCAGTGTACTTGATCGTGTTCGATCTCAAGTCTGATCTCTGCTGTTTCTCGCTCTATCGCTCGTGATCGTCGCGACCTTGGTTCTTCTCGGGGTCCTGCTCGTGTTGCATAGATCGGAGCTGTTCGTAGGACTCGAGCAATCTCCGGGTCCGCTCATCTTGCTCGATCGCTTGTTTCCCGGTAGGTTGATGGGTCTGGTTCGGGTTCACACCCTCGGTGTGCGGACGATCGTGCTCGAAGGCCGCCCGCCGCTGCTCCGAACGGGTGCGCCACGCCGATCGGTTGCCCGCCTGCTCCAAGCGGTGCTTCAGCACTATGGATGACCGTTCGGCTCGGAAGCGTTCTCGCTGCTGCGCATGCTTCTGGTCTCTCGCTTCGCGCACGCCCAAGACCGCCAAGGTTTCTTCGGATCGCTGCCGCTGCTCCAACGCGCAGTCTTTGAGCTCCTGGCGACGCCTGAACGCTTCGAGACGGCCTCCGCTCGTAGAGATCGCGTTGTACGCGTCTTTCATGGCGCTGCGTCTTTCACCGGCGCTCAGCATCGCCTTGAAGTCGATCGAGCGGAGAGCGTTGCCCACGCGACCCAAGAGCTGACGCTCACGATCATCGAACACACGCCGCGCTGCCTGCTGTTCGTGGTACCGCTGCTCCCACTCGGGCCGGAATTCCGTGCGGACTCGCTCGCGAGCACGGACCGCCTGGGTCTTCGCCCAGTCGTTGATCTCCGATCGGGCTGCCTTCTGTTCACGGGTGATCCGGGCGAGCTCTTGGGCCTGGCGTGCACGCATTTCCCTGGTTCGCCGCGCGAGCGCGAGGTCCAGCTTCCGTTGTTGCTCTTTGATCCGCTCGATGTCGGGGCGGTTATCGTTCGCGGCTTCGAGCTCGTAGATGTGCCGTGGCACATCCTTCTCGCCCCGCACATACTCGCCCCGATCCCTCGCCGCGTTGTTGATCACCCGCTGCTCGCAGAGCACCTCGCCGCGTTCCTTCTCGTACTTCTCCGCGAACCTGCTAAGGTTTAGCTTCTCCTTAGAGCTGCTGAGCATCCGCCCATCCTCGGGCGAGACCCGATTGATCACGATATGGATATGCGGCTGCTGCTCGTCATTGTGCGCTACGATCAACGCCTGCCGATCCTCCGCACCCAACGCCTTGATCGCCAGCTCCGCTGCGCGCTGCATCTCCTCGGGGATGAGCTCGTCGCCCTCGCTCGGGTGCCACGCCAAGCTCAGGTGCAGCACGCTCTTGCTGGATTTGCGGCCGGTGTTCTTCACCCCCGCGTTGGCCTTGAGGCGGTCCGCGTCCATCGCCGTCGCCGCCATCAGCCGCACCGCCAGTTCCGGGTCGTCCGTCATCAGGTTCTTCGTGAGCGTCCACTCCACACGATCCGAAGTCTGCGCGTGATCCTTGTCGTGCAGGATGTACTGGCCGATCCCCACGAACGAGCTGCCCTTGGCGTGGATCTTGGGCACCATCAGCGATCCTCCGCCAACATGTCATCGAGCTCATCGTCCGGCTCAAACGACTCGCCCGAGACCACGACCCTGAGCACCGCCTCCAGCTCCCGCAGCACCTCCTTGGCATGGATCCGCAGCGGCCGACCGCTGTTGAGGTTCCGGGTGATCTGGTTGAGGTTCACGCCGATGCGGTTGAGCTCGCTCACCAACGCAGGATCCACCGACCGACGAGCCGCCCCCGTGGGCACCATGTACCCGCACGCCCGACGACGCACATAGTCCGACACCGACAGGCCCGCGTCCTCCGCCACGCCCCGCACATGCTCGTGCTCGGCGAGCGTGACGCGTGTCTGCATCACCTCGGTGCGCTTCTCGTGCTCCTGCTTGACCGGCCTGCCCATGTCGGCGACGCGTCCTTTCTTCTTCGCGTTGGCTCGCCCGCGCGGAGTGGCGGACATACGGGGTGGAGCGACCGATCGCTCCTCGTGGTGCACCGGCGACACGGTGCTCGTGGGGTCCACGGGGGCGGCGACACGCCCCCTGGTCCTGATCCACCCGGACAGAGGTGGTCCAGGGGGAGAGGTGCAGGAGAGGGGGGCGGGAAGGCCCCCACGCTCCTGCTCGTGATCCAACGGCGACGCGTTGGCCAGACCCCGCTAGGGGCCGCGTAGCGGAGTATTTGTAATACAAATACACATCTGGCTATCGTCAGACCGCACGACGATACCAAAACCACCGCAGGTTGCAAGCATGAACTCCAAATGAACACACACGCACCGCTTCCGAGCCGCGGATGCGTCACCATATCTGGTGGGTCACTCGATCTGTCTTTGTGTGTCTCAGAGGTGCAGGGTGGTCTCGGGCGCTTGCAGCAGGCACGCGATCCGCGATCTCGGAGCCGACGCCAGGGCGTCGGCCGTCCACCGGTGGTTCGGCAGGCGGTACTGGTCCGGGTCATCAAACGCAATCATCGGCAGCTGCACCGAGAGCAGGGTCATGCCGTGCTGTTGGGTGCTGAAGGTGTGCAGGAGGCCCCGGCGGAAGACGAAGACATCGCGGCTGCGCGCCGCGATCGTCTCGATGGCGGAGCCATCGAAGGTTGCCGCCGACTGGGTGGACCAGTGGAAGAAGCCTCGGCCTTCGAGCACGATGATGAAGCGATCTGCATGATCGTGAGTATGGATGGGCAAATCGGTCGCGTAGGGCTTCCAGTGGAGCTTGGCGATGCCGTCGGTGACGAATGGGTCGTCGAGGATCTTACGGCAGTCCCAGACCGCTCCGCCGACGCGGTCGCTGCTCTCGAAGGGGTACTCCAGGTTGAGTGGGTACGCGGACTCCAGCTCCTCGATCAGGGTACCGCAGGACACACCGGGGCCGGTGCCGCGGATGCGGCCTAGGCGGAGCCGCACACCATCGTGTGGGGTCGCGTCCAAGGACGCATGGGCGAGGGTGAGCAGGGAGCGGAGGATCGTGTTGGCGGAATCATGGGTGACGGGCTTGTGAACGGGGAGCATGGCAGTCTCCGAGTGTCGATGTGACGAATTTTATGGTGACTTTTATACTGTAGATTATTCGTCACATAGACTCGACCCTGTTCCTGTGAAAAACAGCAAACTTGTCACAGGATTTGGGGTCAATGTCCGAGCTCGGCGAGAGGAGATGGGGATCTCGCAAGAAGAGCTCGCATTCCGCTCGAAAGTTCATCGCACAGCGATCACCCATCTCGAACGCGGAACGAGGGCATCCACGCTCGTGACCGTCGAAAAGATCGCCAAGGCGCTCGGGGTTCAGCCGGGGGATCTCATGCCCAAGATCAAGCTCTGAGTCTTGACACCGCTATCCACCCATGCGATGCAGGGTGCATGGCACGGGCATCACCTTCCGATCAACGCATGATCCTCGACGCGGCACTCGCCGAGTACCACGCTGTCTATGGGCTCGCGCAGTACCGCCTCAACGCACTCGACCGGCGGATCCCCCTCATCGGCGGGCTGCTTACCGCGTTCCTGGGGAGTGTGCCCGTGCTCCCGGAGCCCACACAACTCCTCGCCCTGATTGCCGTGCCCATCTCCCTCATCTGGCTCGTGCGAACCACCATCAACCACGCCCGCTCATTCGAGGACGCGTTGCGACGCATCGAGCATCAGGAGCACCTCATCAACGACCGCATTGGGGCCGATGTCATGGGGTTTCAGCGATCGCACCCGAGCAAGGGAAGCACCGTCGGGGGTCGCACAGGAAGAGAGTCGGTGATTGCCGTCATGATCGCGGCTGGAAGCCTGCTCATGGTGTGCTGGGTGATGAGCACGCAGGTGATCTCAGACCCACGAATGACAGGAGGCATGTCGCTGATGTACGCGGGCATCGCCATGATGCTCATCCGTCCGTTTCTCGGATGGAGGACATACGACTACACTGCTCAAGGTCGTCCTCAGAAAAACAAGTGATCAAGACACCATGCCAATGGCTTGAGGAGTCACTATGGATCCCGCGACTTTCATATCACTCAGCCAGGTCTCCGGGCTTATGGCGACATTCTTCCAAGAACGCCGTGGACGCAAGGAGGCCCAGACCCAGGCCACACTCCAGGAGTACATCGAGTGGCTCGAACGCGGACGGCATACCGAGCTCGTCGAGCTGCTCAGATCGAACCAAGGCCTGATGAACGCCACGGACCGCTTTATGCGCCAGGGGCACGATGAGATCCTCGATCGCTTCGACCGGCTCGAAGAGATGCTCGCCAAGTCGCTCATCAGCGCGCCGGGATGGGCGGAGATCACCCAGTCACTCAGTCCACAACACCAGCTATCAGACCAGGCCATCGAAGTATTACGATGGTTTGATGACTCCGGAACTACGATGGCGATAGAAATTCTGAATCGCGGTGGGATCTATCTTGTTCCGAGGGAAAGTGGAGAGACCTATGAACCTTCTGATCCACGGTTCTTTAGAGATGACATGGATCGATTAGTCAGCTTGAACCTATTGATCTTTGATCAGGGGTCGCAAGGACCGGTTTACACAATCACCCGTGCTGCTATCAAACTCATCAAAAGCTTCCCTGACTCAACCGATGACATCACGGACAACCCTGCATGAAAAATGAGCCCGCCATATCGGCGGGAA
>DDGE01000024.1:0-52195 GCA_002337545.1 Phycisphaerales bacterium UBA1910
GCGAGGATGCGGCTCATGATGCCGAAGTCGCCCATGCCCAAAGCGATGGTGGGCTTGGTCTGGTCGCGGAGGATCTCGAAGAGTTCGAGGTTGTCGCGGATGGAGCGGGCGCGGTAGGCGACCTTGACGACGGCGCATGCTGGCTCGTCCTGCATCTGCAGTACCTTGCGGGTGAGATCGCTCGGGCGACCCTCGAAGTCGTGCGTGGACAGGATCAGGCGGGTCGAGACCGAACGCTGCTGCTTGGGATGGTTGACGGCCAGGTTGATCTTCTGCCGGATGTTCGCCGAGCGGGTGTAGGTCGCGAGCTCGACATCGATGTACGCGGGCGGGTGATCGCTCGTGCCCAGCGCCTCGTACATGGAGACGCGTTCGTCGTCGTCGCCGTAGTACTCGCCGCCTTCCCAGTGAGGGCGGCAGGTGACGATGCAGGGCAGCGGTGAGGCCTTGACCAGTTCGAGGACGCGGTTGATGCGGTCCTGGAGCAGATCGGTGGACTCTTCTTTGTCCTCGAAGAAGACATCGATGCGGAACTCGACGAGGTCCGCGCCGTGCTCGGCGGCGAGCGTCGCATCGCGGAGCGCGGACGCGTGTTCTTCAACCATGATGGGTACGCAGATCTGGGTCATCACGGCGATGGTACACCGGTTCTGCGATGAAGGCACGAATCAGGGGCAACCCGCGTTGTACGCGACGAGGAATGCGGAGACATCGAAGAAGTTGAACATGCCGTCGTTATTGAAATCGGCGACGGGGTCCATCGCGTTGAAGGCGGTGAGAAATGCGGAGACATCGAAGAAGTTGATATCGCCGTCCATGTTGAGATCGGCGGGACACACGCAGGTTGTGCCGAATAGATTGCCCCCCAGATCGATCCAGGCGCTGCTGCTCAAGTGATCGGGGGTGTTCTCACAGAATGTGTTGCCGGAGAGTGTGGGCTCGTACGCTCCGCTGCCATCAACGATGAGCATGGCCCCGCCTGGGCTGAGTGAGGTGTTGTGCTGAAAGAGACAGTTGGTGAAAGTCGCGTTGCTGGTCCAAGATGAAACGGCTCCGCCGGCCTGGGTGGCGGTGTTGTTGATGAAAGACGACGCAATGAACTCGGGCGAGCCTTGCCAGAGGCTAATGGCGCCACCCCACCCTGCGGAGTTGAGTATGAACTGGCATTGCTGGATGCTGGGCGATCCATCGGTGGCGCGTAGTGCTCCGCCGGCGTATTCCGCGTGGTTGCCGGTGATGATACAGTTCGAGATGGTTGGTGATGCGTACTCGATGAGGAGGGCACCGCCCTCATACGCGGATCCGCTCGTGATTGTGAAGCCGTCGAGTGTCGCATCGCGCGTTTCGTGTGTTCTGAAGGTGACGACTCGGCCGTTGCCGTTGGCGGTCAAGGTTGTTTGGGCAGGGCCGTGGCTGCTACGGAGGGTGACATTCTTGCCAAGAAAATCGATCTGGCCCGAGTAGGACCCCGGGGCGACAACGATCTCGTGGACACCTGACTCGGCATATGCCATTGCGAGCTGGATCGAGGGGTAGTCGTTTGGTACATGGATTGTGACTGGGAGCGTCTCGCATGCATCGATGAGGCCGTTGGCGTTCAGGTCCATCTGGCACTCGTCCGGTACGCCGTTCTGATCACAATCGGCAGCGTTACCCTGCGCGATCTCGGTTGAATCTGGGATTCCGTTGTTGTTACAGTCGCGGCTGCAACGAAACTTGGCGACCATCGGTCCAGTTTGCATGATTGCGAGCCAGTTGTCGGCAGCGAGCGGGTCTTCAACTGCTATACCGGTTGGAGTTCCGGAGATGCTTAAGCGTGGATTAGAGAATTGCTGCAGCGCATTCCCGCCCATTATGGTTCCGGCGTTGTTGTTGCCAGGAAGGCTGAGGATGTGGCCAGATGAATATGTCAGGTAGCCCCCGAGATCAGTGGCGTAATGCTTTGATCCCAGATTGTGGCCCAGCTCGTGACGGAATGCAGAGCTGACGAGGCATGACGCGGATACACGCTGGAATCCCAGTGCTGGGTTATTTGGTGCGGCGTATGCGACCCCGCAAAATCCATCGACGGTGATGAGAACGACGATGTCTGCGGCGAGTGTGTCACGGACTGCATGCACTTCATCCATGACGCCATCGTTGAGACCTTGGATGAGCGCGAGGTGGTCACCGCTCTCGTCGTAATCCGTGGCGTGCAGACCCACCTGTCGAACTGAGAACGGGAGATTGCTGTTTGCGAATGACTCGTTGGTGTCGGTGATGTTCTGCGAGCAGAGTAGATTGATCCAGTCCTCCTCGCCCACAAACTCCAGTGCATCCGGTGTGTACACCCAGAGCACATCGATTATGTGCCGATCACCGCACTGGGAGGGCATTGGGTCTGGTGGGGCAGCATGCGTCGGCTGAATGATGCTGCATGCTCGCGCATCGGCACGGTTGCCTTCTGTCGATGGGGCCCGTCCGGATGCGTCACTCGCGTTTGATGTAGCTGTCGCGGCGATCATCGCGAACCAAAGAAGCTTGGCTTCGTGCAATCCGAAGTGAGTCATGGGAGGAGCCTTGGTGCCTGATCAGTGGGATGGCGCATACAAAGAACATGGTCAGCATTGACAATCGCTGTGTCGATGGTGCTCGCTTCGCGCGGACATGATGGATGTTGACTTGAGCGTAACAGGATGGACGCGGGTGGTCTAGCTATAAGTTCGTCATTGGCCGGTGTTTACTGGTCGCATGGTGATGCGTCCGGAGCAGGCGACGGGGAGATCCGCGTTTTCGGACGCATCGGGCTCGATGAGGCGGACATCGCCCTTGAAGTCGATGGAGCCGTCGTCGTTGTCTTTGTGCTTGGTCATGGTGACGCGGATGGTGGCGCCGGGGCGGACGAATGAGCCGTATTTGAGGGCCCGCGCCTGGGTGAGGACCCAAGGGGACTCGGCTTGGTCGTTGGGGTCGATGAACTGGCGGGCGGCCTGTGTCATGGACTCGAGCATCATGACGCCAGGGAGGACGGGGAAGCCGGGGAAATGGTCCTGGAGATACTCCTCGGCGCTGCTCACATGCTTGAGCGTGACGATGTGGGAGTCGGAGCGTTCGATGATGCGGTCGACGAGGTTGAAGTGCATGGGTGAGCATAGGTCGGGTGGATCGGATGGACCTACTCTTTGATGTGGCGACGATTGAGTGCGAAGCCGTTTGTGTCCGTCATTGGGACTGGTCTGAGACCTCCCAGACGGTATCGCTGATTACTCGTGATCACGGCTTGGTGCGCTGCTTGGCGAAGGGGTCCAAGCGTGAGAAGGCGCCGTTCTCGGGTGGGCTGGAGATCGCGACGGTTGGGCACATGGTTTCAATTGTGCGGCCGAACTCTGAGTTGGTTCTTCTGACGAGTTGGGATCTGCTTGACCCGGTGTACCTGTTGCGATCTGATCTTGGCCGGTATCACGCGGCGATGTACGCGATCGATCTGATCCCGCGTCTGATCAATGATCATGACCCGCATCCGGAGTTGTACGACGCGATCCGGGATGTTCTTCGTCTGCTGGGATCTCGGATCGAGTGCGGTGAGGGCCAGATCGCGAGTCTGCTGGTCTGGTATCAATGGGTTCTGTTGGGGAGCATCGGGTCTGCGCCGGAGCTGCGGGCGGATGTCGAGGATGGGGCGGTGCTTGATCCCGGGCGCGATGTGTATGGGTTTGATGCGCATCGCGGTGGGTTCACCCAAGATCCGGGGAGTGCCGGGCGTGGGGATATTTGGCGTGTTCGATCAGAGACCTTGGAGTTGCTGCGTCGGCTCGACGAGGGCGGGGAGATGGGATCGATCGCTGAGGCAGGTTTGCAGGCGAAGATCCGGGCTGGTGCGTTGCTTGCGATGTATATCCGGACCTTGGTGGGGCATGAGATCCGATCGGCCTATCCGATTTTTCCGCAGACCCGCCCCGGTATCTGAGTCGAGGGTGTGGGATTCGATCAACTCCGCGCGTTATCCCGTCGATATCGATGCCGAGGGGCGGCCTGAGACGGATCTTGGGCTGGTCGAACATGTCATCAGAAGACCCGATTGCTTGCCGACATGGATACGCAGTTACTCGATGACATCCTGAGTTGCCCGACACTACCGTCGTTGCCTTCGGTCGCGATTCGCGTGCTTGAGCTGACATCCGATCCGGATGTTGCGATGGACGAGCTTGCGAAAGAGATCCAGTACGACCAGGGTATCGCGGCGAAGATTCTCCGCACAGTTAACTCGAGTTTCTTTGGTCTGCGTCGGCGCTGTTCTTCGATCGACCACGCGTTGGTGATGCTTGGCCTTGGGCCGGTGAAGTCGCTCGTGCTTGGGTTCTCGCTGGTTCAGACGGTGCGAGGTGAGGACGGGGACGAGTTCGATTATCAGAACTACTGGCGGCGTTGCCTGACGAGCGCGATCGCCGGGAAGTACATTGCCGAGCAGGTCGGGAACAAGACGATCATGGACGAGGTCTTCCTCGCGGCTCTATTCCAGGATGTGGGAATGATCGCGATGTATCGCACGCTGGGTGAGGATTACCTCAAGGTTGTGCGTGAGGCCGGTGAGGATCATTCCCTGCTCGCGAAGCTCGAGCTTGATGCCTTTGAGGCGCAGCACTCGAGCATCGGTGCGATGATCTGCGAGAAATGGAAAATGCCCTACGAGATCACGATCCCTGTGCGGTATCACGACCGTGCGACGGCGTGTCCGAGTGATCAGGGGCAGATTGCGCGTTGTGTCGCGATGGGGAATCTGATTCATCAGGTGCTTGTGTCTGAGGACCCGACCGAGAATCTTCGTCTTGCGTATCGCAAGGGCATGCGCTGGTTGGGTCTGAGTGAGGCGCAGGTTGACCAGGTCATCAAGGACACCGGCGGCTCGACCAAAGAACTGGCGAATCTATTCAGTATTGATGTTGGCTCGATGGAGGATCCCGATACCGTGCTCGCGCGGGCTGACCGTCAGTTGATCGAGATGGCGCGGAATCAGCAGATCGAGGGCTACGCGGCGAAGCAGTTCGCGGAGCTGGTGGTCGACAGCGAGGGCACAGATCCGCTGACCGGGGCGTTGAGTCGTGAGGGGTTCTCTCAGGCGATCCGGGAAGTCTTCCCGCCCGCGCACAGCGGCGAGCATGCGCTGAGTCTTGTGCAGATCGTGATCAACCATCTCGATGAGATCGGTGCGAGCATCGGTGAAGCGGCGAAGGACGAGGTTGTCATCAGCACGGTTGTCATGCTGCGGAAGCACTTTGAGCCGCTCGGCGGCGTTGTGTGTCGATTGGCGGATTCGATTTTCTCAGTAGTTCTCCCGGCGGTGGAGCGGGCTGACGCGGTGAATGAGGCGAGCGTCTGCTGCAGTGAGTTTGAGAATCGTCTGCAGCAGTGGGTGCCCGATACGCCTGAGATTCAGGGGATGTGTTCGATCTCGATGGGGGTTGCAGCGGTCGACGACGATTCTCGTGGGGTTCTGAGTAATGCGGATCTGCTTGTGAAAGCGGCGAGCCAAGCGGTTGTGGTCGCGAAGGCGGTTTCCGGTTCTACAGCCCGAGCGTTTGTGCCACGCACAAAGGCCGCCTGAACGGACGCTGAATATTTGCAAATGGCTGCGGGACAGGTTACGCGGGGATCATTTTTCCCAGCGTGCATTTGTCGATTGGGTATTGGTCGCAGAGCGATCTCAATGAGTCGAGAGTGATCGATTCGATCTTCTCGAGCTCGTCTTCGAGTGGCTGGTATTCACCGGTCATGGTCCAAAGGCGTCCGAGGCGCTGCATTCTTCCGCCGGGGCGTTCGGCGGCGACCATTGCTGCGGTGGCCATCTTCGATCGCAGGCACTCGAGTTCCTCCTGGGTGATGGAGTCCTTGAGTGCTCGGATTTGCTTGAGTGTGACATCCCAGATCGAGTCGAGCTTGTCCGGATCGCCGGAGGCATAGACGAAGTAGTCGCCGGTGCCGTCGAGTCCGTCGTACCCGGCTTGGGCCTCTTCCGCGATGCCGGTTTCGATGAGTGCCCAGTGGAGCTTTGAGTTGTCCATGCCCCCGAGCATTTGTGCGAGTAGTGCTGCTGCGTAGCGTTGGTCGTCGTTGGCCGCGGGTGCCTGTGCGACGCCGATCAGGTATCCTCGGTTGACGCGTTCGTCCTTGAGGGTGAATGTGTCTGCGCCGACCTTGGGCATTTGTGTTTCGCGTTCGCCGACGCTCTGTTGCCAGTCTGCGCAGAGTTCATTAATCTGGGTCACGGCTTGGTCGAAGTCGACTTTTCCTGCGAGAGCGACGACGGTTTTGTCGGCTGCGTAGCGCTGGTTGAAGTAGTCTGCCATCTGGTCACGGCTGAGTGCGGTGATGGATTCCTTTGTGCCGAGGACGCGATGCCCGAGTCCGTGTGTCTGGTAGTGGCGTGCGATAGCTTCCTCGTAGAGCACCCAGAACGGGTTGTCGGCGTACATCGCGATTTCTTCGAGGATGACACCTTTTTCGGTGTCGAAATCGTCTTGGCGGAGCGCGGGGCGCATCATCTTTGCGAGGAGTGTCTGTGCGGAGGAGAAGTGTTCCGGGAGGACACTCGCGTAGAAGCAGGTGAGCTCGCGTGATGTGTAGGCGTTGTTGCTTGCGCCCAGATCGTCGAACCCCTGATTGATCTGCTCGGCGGAGAGATCATCGGTGCCTTTGAACATCATGTGTTCGAGGAAGTGGGAGACCCCCATGATCTTGGTTGCTTCGTCGCGTGCGCCTGCTTTGACGAAGAAGCCCGCGGCCGACGAGTGTGCGTCGTCGTCTGTTTCCGCGATGATGGTCATGCCGTTGTCGAGGGTCGTTTGATGATACTGGATGCTCATGCGTTGATCGTAGGGGCGTCCGCGTCGGTGTGTTTGCGGATTGCGTCCACGATTGCACGCGTTGCGGTGAGGGGATCGTCACTGGAACAGACTGCGCTGGAAACCGCGACCCCGGGGCAGTTGATGGCGCTGAGCTGGAGTATGTTGGAGGGGGAGATGCCTGAGATCGCGAGCATCGGGGTTGTGTTGGTTTGATCGTTTTTGAGGTATGACTCGATCAGTGTGAGCCCCGCGAGCGTGGGCTTTGACTTGGTCGTCGAGCTGAATACTGGTCCGAGCCCGCAGGTGTCCGCGCCCTGGTTGATCGCGTCGATCGCGTGTTCGATCGTGGGGCAGGTGCGTCCGATCCAGGGCTTTGGGCCGAGCAGTTCGCGTGCGGCATCGATGGGGAGGTCGTTCTGGCCGAGGTGGACGCCGTCTGCTTCGACGAGCTTTGCGATGTGGACCCGGTCATTGATCATGACATGCATCCCCAGCGCGTGGGCTTGGTTGGTGATTGCGCCGGCGTGATCGAGCATCTCGGCGTCGGGCATGGATTTTTCGCGGATCTGGATGCATGCCGCGCCGCCCTCGGCCGCGCATTCAATGATTTGCTCTGGTGTGTGGTGCGTGCAGAGTTCACGGGTGATCAGGACGCAGAGCGCCCATTGCGGGCATGGCGGGTGCAGGGCGAGGCAGAGGTCGCGTTCGATGTCATAGATGGCGTAGCGGATCGATTCGAAGGTCGCGCCTGAGACGCCGAGGGATTTGGATGCTTCTTCGATCACACGGAGTGCTTCGGTGGCGCGTTTGGCGGCGGCGCTGATGATGTCACGCATTCCGAGGCGAGCTTGTTCGGCGCTGGTGGTGATTTTTGTGCCGACATCTCCGGCTGTATCCCGAGAGGCGATGAGGGTGTCGGAGGGGATCGGGAGGTTGTCGATCGCGGTGCGGAGTGAGTGGCGTGCGGCTTTGAGGCGTTCTGAGATCGCGGCGTCATTGAGCGCGAATCGGGCGCAATCCTCCATTACACGCATTCCTTCGCGGGTGCGGTTGAGGTTTGCATCGATCATGCGGTGGATAGAATCGTCGAATCGTGGCATTGGAGCCGTCCTGGGGTGGCGAAACATATGCGGTGTGCGCAGAATGGAGTGTCGTGAGCGAACACCCAGATCCATCCTATGGCCTTGAACCACTCCCGGAAGTCCCAGAGTTGCCGGGGAGTGTGCGGATGGGTGAGGATTCCGAGGTTGCTTTGGATATGTTGGCTGCGGATCTCTTCGTGCAGTCCTCGAACTGCGTGTCGAGTTTCGGGCACTTTCATCTCGCGCTTTCGCTGGGGCGTGGTCCTGAGCGTCTGATCATGAAGCTCATGACGGATCCGAAGTACCGATCGATCCCTTGGGATCGGACGCATGTCTGGTCTGTGTCGGAGGGGGTGATCGAGCCGGGGCATCCTGAGCATTCGATGACGCATTGGCGTGAGCTTATCGCGGAGCCCGGCGAGGTCCCGGAGGATCAGCTGCATCCGATTGTGGCGCACCGTCCGGACGGGGCATCGATGTATGAGCGGGAGCTGGTGGAGCACCTGGAATGGCGAGAGCGGGGGCATGATCGTCTGGATTATGTGATTCTGGGTGCTGATGTTGAGGTGCTCAATGGGGTTGAGGACCCGATGAGGGGTCTTGTGGGGATGAACGACGATGAATCGCGGGTGGTGATGACGAGGCGGTTACTCAATGCATCGCGGACGATCGCGGTGGTGGGGGTCGGGCACGAGGGACGGGGTTTGGTCGATGTTGTCCGGGAGGATCATGGCCAAGTTGGGTTATCACCCGATGCCGGGAGCCTGAAGTGGTTCCTTGATGCGTATGCTTGCCGATGCACGGAAGAGGAGCCTCATTGAACAAGCCCAGCGGACAGATCGAACCCAATGAACGCGTGACTTACTCGATCCGTCACGCGGACGAGGACCTGCTTGTGGTTGAGAAGCCGGCGCGGGTGGTCACGCAGCCGGGCGTGGGGCACCAGCACGATACGCTGCTCAACGGCTTGTTTGCGCACTATGGCGATCGGCTGCAGCAGTTGGGTGTTGCGCGAGACTTTGGGCTTGTTCATCGTCTCGATCGTGAGACATCCGGGTTGCTGGCCGTTGCGCTCTCGGCGCGGGCGTATGACGGGATGCGTGCGTTGTTTGAGACGCGGAAGGTCAGCAAGTACTACTGGGCGATTTGTCACAAAGCGCCCAAGGACCCGCAGGGTGTGATCAAGAAGGCGATCGCGGAGCAGGTGAAGCGGAAGGATCGGTATACCTCGATCAAATACGCGAAGATCTCGAACTCTGGCAAGCCCGCGGCGACGGCGTACCGGGTGCTGGCGAGCAATGAGCTTGGTGCGTTGATTGAGGCGAGGCCGGTGACGGGGCGTTTGCATCAGGTTCGTGTGCATCTGGATTTGATCGGGAGTGCTGTTCTGGGTGATCCGCAGTATGGCCCGAACCTTGTTCGGAAGGCGTCCTCGCGGTTGGCGTTGCATGCGCACCGGTTGGTGTTTGATCATCCGATCACGGGTGAGCCGATGGATATCACGACGAAGTTTCCTCGTGATCTCAAGGGCGTGCTGAAGAAGCTGCGCCTGCCGGGTCCTGAGGAAGCGAAAGCTGAACTCGAGGGCTGATCAGTCTTCGATCAACGCCCCGATGAACTCGCGAGCGACGCGATCGGCGAAGAGGAAGCCCTCGTCGCTCAGGGTCCAGCGTTCGCTGTTGGCGTTGCGAATCCAGCCTTGGTCGGCGCACATGATCGCGGCGCGCATGAGTTTCTGTGAGGCGTTGAGCTGGTCTGCGGTTTTCATGACCGAGATCGCGTCTGTGCCCTCGCTCAGTCGGATGGTTGTCATCAGCAGATCCATGAGTTCTCGTCGTGCGTTGGGCGGTTCATGGTCGCAGATGGGGGCGAAACCCTCGTCGTCCTTGTTGAGGTAGTCGTCGAGGCGGGGTGTATTCTTCCAGCGGTGCTGCTGGAAGTGTCCCGAGGCACTCGGCCCGATTGCGAGCCAATCCTGCTGTCGCCAGTATGCGAGGTTGTGCATGCATTGGGCACCGGGCTTTGCGTGGTTGGAGACTTCGTAGCGTTCGAACCCGTTGGATCGGAGTGTCGCGATGGTGTGGTCGTACATCTCGGCTTCGAGTTCATCGGGTGCCTGGGTAAACTCGCCGCGCACGAGCCGCGCGGTCATGGCGGTTCCGGGCTCGTAGGTGAGTGCGTAGGCGGAGATGTGTTCGATGGGCATGGAGAGTGCGGTTTGGAGATCGTTGTTGAGGTGCTCGATCGTCTGGCCCGGGATCGCGTAGATGAGATCGAGTGAGCAGCGTTTGATCCCTGCCTGTTGGAGCGTGTTGATGGCGGAGGAGACTTTTTCTGGATCGTGCCACCGTTCCAGCGTTTTGAGGTGTGCCGCGTTGAATGATTGTGCGCCGAGCGAAGCACGGTTCACGGAGCCAGATCTGAGGACATGGGCGAGCTCTTGCGTCACGGTCTCGGGGTTGCACTCAACACTGAACTCCCCCTCGTTGGCATCGATGAGGGACATATCGAAATGGTCGTGGAGCGCGTCGAGGATTTTTGTCCATAGATCGGGTCTGAGGAGGGAGGGGGTCCCGCCTCCGACGAAGATGGTGCGCAGGGGCAGTGGGGCGAGCTTTGATTGGGCGATGAGTTCTCGGACCAAACGCGATGCGAACTTCTCCTGACGATCACGCGTATCAACAATGGAGTAGAAGTCGCAATAGTGGCATTTATGTGTGCAGAATGGGATGTGTATATAGAGCGATCGGGGCGTTTGATCGTTGAAATGGGGTGGTTCCCCAGTGAGCGCGTGTTGAAATACCGCCCGGGTTGTCCCGATGGAGCGTTGCTTGAGCAGTGAAAAGGCGGTATTGTCCGCCATAGGGCCTTGCCTCCGTGTCGATTCGTCGCGGGGTGACGCCGGGAAGGATAGGAACGCTTTGGAAGTCGTCTTGATTCGTGTGACGGAAAGTGGTCAGCAGCAGCCCGTGCCTCTGACTCGAGAGAAGACCATCATCGGACGCATGGACGATTGCCATCTCCGTATCCCTATCGCGGGTGTTTCTCGAAAGCACTGCGAGATCGTAGTTGAGGACGGGTCGGTGACGATCAATGACCTTGGGTCGAGCAATGGGACATATGTCAATCAGGATCGTATCGAATCGATCCCGGTCTCGGCGGGTGATCTTTTGTCCGTTGGTGGGCTGGTCTTTGTTGTTTCGGTGAACGGTGAGCCTGAGGACATCGATGCGGGGATCATGTATGAGGATGGTCTGCCCGATGTTGCGGATGCCTCGGCTGCCCCCTCTCCGGTCGCTTCCGCGCCTGAGCCGGCCCCGAAGGCGGTTCCCGCTTCGATCCTGAACGACGATTCCAGCATGATGGACTTCGAGTTCGACTTTGATGATGATGAGGAAGATCAGCCGCCGCTGTGATCAGCGGCGTTCTCTGTGGATCTCATTCAGGCTTTGCCTGCTCCGTGTCTGTCGGTGCGGGCTTGCTGAGTGGGACTCGGATTGTTGTGCCGCATGATTTGCAGCGCACGGTCTTGCCTCTTGCGATCTCAGGGATCGTGAGGACCTTGCGGCAAGTCAGGTTTGGACACATAATTCTGACCAACTTCTGGTCCGTCATCTGGCAACCTCCGGCTCGGTAAGACCATCGGCAAAAATCGTGAAGCTGTTTCTCGGATGCTGTGATAATCCGGTGATTTTCGCGTTTGATTTGTGTTCTGGGCTGACTATCCGCACTTCGTGGGTCTTGGCGAGATGGGTTCTTTGGGTGACCGGCGCTATCGTACTGGCCGATAACCTCGCCGCCGGTTTGGGCGGATTACTCGAAGAGAACGAAGGGCCCAGTTTATGACGGGTGAAGTCGCGAACACCACGGCTGTTGTTGGACTGCAATGGGGCGATGAGGGCAAGGGCAAGCTTGTCGATCTGCTCGCTGGTCGTTTCGACGCGGTGGTGCGTTATAACGGCGGTGCGAATGCTGGGCACTCCGTTGTGGTGGGTGGTGAACGCTACGCGTTGCATCTGGTCCCCTCGGGTATTCTGTCGCCTGGTGTCAAGGCGGTGATCGGGAATGGTGTTGTGGTGGATCCGCAGCGTCTTCTTGAGGAGATCGCGACGCTGAGCGAGCGTGGTGTTGATACCTCGCAGCTGATCATCTCCGATCGTGCGCATGTTGTGATGCCGTATCACAAGGCCGAGGACGAGCTGCGAGAGCAGATACTGAGCGGGTCAGTGCGTGATGACCAGACCCAGAGCAAGGGCGTGATCAACGCGATCGGTACGACGAAGCGTGGGATCGGTCCTGCGTACGCGGACAAGGTTCAGCGTGCGACGGCCGTCCGTGTTTGCGATCTGCTGCGTCCTGAGGTTCTGCGTGAGAAGCTCGAGATGATCTGTTCGATGAAGAACTCGGTCTTTTCGGCGCTGCATCCTGATGGGATCGAGCCGTTCGACGCGTACGAGCTAGCGGATCAGTATGCCGCGCTTGGGCAGCGGCTCGCGCCGATGATCCACGACACGGCGTACCTGCTGGATGATGTGCGCAAGGGCGGCGGGCGGATTCTCTTTGAGGGTGCGAACGCGACGATGCTGGATGTGGATCATGGGACATACCCGTATGTGACGAGTTCGAATGCGTCGGCGCTGGGGATCGGCGCTGGTTCGGGTGTTCCTCCGCAGTGCATCGATCGGATTATCGGTGTGGTGAAGGCGTACTCGACCCGTGTCGGCGGTGGGCCGATGCCGACGGAGCTGTTCGACGCTACGGGCGACGCGATCCGCGAGCGCGGACGCGAGTTCGGGACGACGACCGGGCGTCCGCGGCGTGTGGGTTGGTTGGATCTCGTCGCGGTGAAGTACGCCGCGATGGTTTCGGGTGCGACGGAGCTGTGCATCACGCTGCTCGATGTGCTTTCCGGGGAACCGGAGCTAAAGCTTGCGACGGGGTATCGGTCGGGCGATCAGATCTCGGATCGGTTTGTTGCGGACGGCTACGCGCTGGACGGTGTGAGCCCGGAGTATGAAACCATGGCGGGCTTTTCCGAAGATATCACCAAGGTCCGCACTTTCGACGAACTCCCAGAGGCTGCTCGGGCGTATTTGGAGCGGATCGAGTCGTTCGTCGGCGTTCGCGTTGGGATCGTTTCTGTCGGTCCTGATCGTGAGCAGACGATCATTCGTTCATGAGCCGGGTTTGGTTGACCAATCAAGAGGTGACGGGTTTTGACGAGTGAAGCCGTGAGTCGAGGGGAGACGGGTGCGATGCGTTTCGATTCGCCAGAATCGGTGGCGGCGATCACGCGTATCAAGTCGCGGTATCCTGACGCTTGCCCTGAGCGGTTGATCGGGGATGTCGATCCGGCGCGGATCCCGCGGCATGTGGCCGTGATCATGGACGGCAACGGGCGCTGGGCTCAGGAGCGTGGTTTTCCTCGGATCTTTGGTCACCGCAATGGTGCGGCCGCGGTTCGTACGGCGATCGAGACCTGTGCCAAGCTTGGGATTGATGTCCTGACGCTTTATTCTTTCAGCAGCGAGAACTGGTCGCGTCCGAGCGAGGAAGTTCAGGCGCTGATGTCGCTTTGTGTAGATTATTGTGATGGGCAGCGAGAAGCTCTCCGTGATCACAATGTCCGCGTGCGGGTGATTGGACGCCGAGATGGGATGCCGGATGATGTTGTTCGCGCGCTTGAAACGCTCGAGCAGGAAACGGCTGGCTGTACGGGTCTGACGCTTTGTCTTGCGATTAACTACGGCTCTCGGGATGAGATTGTGGACGCGGTGAGATCGATCGCTGAGCGTGTCCGCGCTGGTGCGCTTGATCCGGATTCGATCGATGCGGATCTTGTGTCCGATTCGTTGTATACGCGTGAGCTTCCTGATCCTGATATGCTGATTCGTACGGGTGGGGATCTTCGTGTGAGCAACTATCTGCTGTGGCAGATCAGCTACAGTGAGATTTATGTGACCCGGACATACTGGCCCGAGTTCGATGAGGGCTGTTGGTGCGAGGCGGTTCGTGAGTTTGCCCGCCGTCAGCGTCGGTTTGGCGGGCTCATTGACGACGAGGCGTCATCGGATGATTCTTCTGAGGTCTAACCCTATCGAGTGCCCGTGCTGAAACATCGACTCACATTCGGTCCGATCTTCATCCTGCTTGTCGCGTTGCTCGCGTGGCTTGATGAATGGCTCGATGCCCAGCCCGCGCCCGCGTTTTTGGGTCGTGAGACTTTCCCTCCGGGAGTTGGTGTGTTCGTGGTGGTGGGGGTGCTTGGCGGTATGGGGGCGCGTGAAGTCGCGCGGATCCTTCGAGCCAAGGGGATTGAGATCGGAACCGGGGTTGCGGTGACGGTTCAGCTGCTGGGTCTTCTGGCGGTGGCGTTGACACCATCGGACTCGAACGCCACGATCGGGCTTGCGGCGGGGATGAGCAGCTCGATTCTCGCGTATGTCATCGGTGTGCTTTACGCGGTGCGTGATCGTGATGTGCAGGGTGCGATCGGGATCGGGTCTGGCGTGCTGATGATCCATGTGTATATGGGTTTGATGTTCGGGTTTCTTGTGCTGATCCGTCGGGAGCACTCGATCTGGTTGCTTGTCTGGGTGCTGGCGAGTGTGAAGTCGTGCGATATCGGCGCTTACTTTACTGGCACGACGATCGGGAAGCACAAGATGATCCCTTGGCTGAGTCCTGGTAAAACCTGGGAAGGACTCGTTGGCGGTCTGCTGACATCGGGTGGGATCGCTGTGCTGGGGAGTTGGTTGTTAGCGAGGAACGGTATCGGCGCTCCAACACTCGGTGTTTCTGCGGTGATGGGTGTGCTCATGGGTGGGGTCGGTCAGCTTGGTGATCTTGCTGCGAGCCTGCTCAAGCGTGACGCGGGGGTTAAGGACTCGGGGACGAGTCTGCCTGGGTTTGGGGGGGCGATGGATGTCATCGATTCTCCGATATTGGTGGCGCCCCTTGCGTATTGGGGTCTTGAGATCGCATACATTCTGGGGTTCTGGTCCACGACCAGCATCTGAGTGGCTACACTCTTTGTATGAGCGAATCGACAGTTCAGGAGGACTGCATGTCCGTCACCCATCAGTTGCTCGGCGTGTTCCGTGTTGATAAAGAAATAAGCGGGCTTCAGAGCCGGCTCACCTCAGCGGAACGGTTCCTGAAAGAACAGACCCGGAAGCTCGCAGAGATCGGCGCTCAGGCTGAATCCCTGAACGCTCAGATCCGCCAGCTCAAAGCATCCGCGGCGAACGCGGAGGGCGAGAGTGAGCGGATCAAGACGCACATCGACGAGCTCCGTGAGAAGATGAACAACTCAACTTCGAACAAGGAATACAAGGCGCTGCTCAGCGAGGTCAACAACCTCAAAGAGCAGCGTTCGGTCTTTGATGAGCAAGCGCTTGAGCAGATGGAAAAGATCGAAGAGCTCAACACGCAGCTCGGTGAGCTTGAGTCCGCGAAGAGCGAACGCGAGAAGATGCGAGGGGTTGCTGAGAGTGACCGTCAGCAGCGTGCCGATGAGATCGCGGGCAAGCTGGCGGAGCTTCGTGAGAAGCGTGAGCGGCTCGTTGCGGATGTTCCCAAGCATGCACTGAATGTGTATGAGGAGTTGCTCGAATCGCGTGGTGAGGATGCGATGGCCCCGCTGGAGATCATTGATCGGAAGCGGCACGAGTATGTGTGCTCGTCCTCGATGATGTCCGTGCCGGTTGAGGTCGCGGCTTCGCTGATCCAGGGCAAGCTCACGATATCACCGAATGACGGGTGCATTCTCTACCTCACCGAAGAGGATGAAGAAACGCTTTCCGACGCCTTCAAGAAATAAACGGATCGACGAGAGATTGATCTAGAACAAGCCGGAGACCGGATCGGTCGTCGGCTTTTCTTCTGCGCCTGGCGCAAGCGGTGGGAGTCCGAGCTGATCGCAGGCGCGCTGGGTGATCATGCGTCCGCGCCGGGTGCGAGCGAGGAAGCCGAGCTGAAGCAGGTACGGCTCGACCACATCTTCGAGTGTGCCGGCGTCCTCATTGAGGGTTGCTGCGACCGCTTCGAGCCCGACGGGGCCGCCGTCGTAGACACTTCGGATTGTTTTGAGATAGCTGCGGTCGAGTTCGTCGAGCCCCAGGGCATCGACGCCTTCGAGTGCGAGCGCGTCGTCGACGATCTGTGTTGAGATTTCGCCGTTCGCTCGTACGACTGCGAAGTCTCGGACTCGCCGGAGGAGTCTGTTCGCGATGCGAGGGGTGCCTCGTGATCGAGATGCGATTCGCCCGAGCGAGTCAGAGTCGCATGTGCCCATGGAGAGCAACGACGCGGATCGCGTGAGGATATGGACGAGGTCGTGGTGCTCGTAGAAACGCAGGTGGTGTGTGATGCCGAAGCGTGAACGCATGGGCGACGAAAGAAGGCCTGCTCGCGTTGTTGCACCGATGAGGGTGAACGGGGCACACATGATCTGGACCGTTCGTGCGTTGAGTCCCGTATCGACTGGTACATCGATTTTGAAGTCTTCCATCGCGGGGTAGACGAACTCTTCGACGGCGATGGGGAGGCGATGGATCTCATCGATGAAGAGTACATCGCCTGGCTGGAGGCGGGTGAGCACGGCGACGAGATCGGTGCCGCGTGCGAGCGCTGGGCCTGAGGTGATATGTACCTTCGTGCCCAGTTCTGCCCCGATCACATGCGCGAGCGTTGTTTTTCCGAGCCCGGGTGGTCCGTGGAGGAGGACATGCTCGAGGTGTTCGCGTGACTCGGTATCGTCCTTCTGGGCTTGGCGAGATTTGACCGCTTTGATGGCGATGAGCAGGCGTTCGATGAGTTCGGGTTGGCCGATGTACTCGTCGATCGATTGGGGCCTGAGCGCCCAGTTCTTGTGCTCTTCCGCGGGTGAGGCGGTGGGTGCGATGATGCGTTCGGTCGCCATGTGATGAGTCTATCGGGTCTTGGTCGGGTCTGCCGTGAAAACGACCTGTTCTTGGGTGTTTCCGCGCACGAAAAAGGGAGGCGTGTGCCTCCCTTCGGTGTTGGTGTCTGGGTAGGGTTACTCGGCTGCTGCCGTGGTATCGGATTCTTCGTCGTTCTCGAAGAGTTCGCCTTCACGCGGGAGCAGATCGGGAGCGTTTGCGAGGTTGTAGGCGACGATGGCCGCGTTTGTCGCGGATTGCATCAGGTATTCCTCGATGGCGAGATCGAGTCGGTCGTTCTGGGTGTGCCAGCCGTACTGGTAATCGGCACGCCCGACCTCATCCCAGAAGAAGCCCGGGACGCCTGCGCGGTTGAACGCTGCGTGGTCGGACCCGCCGTGCGTGTCGATTTTGTCTCCCGTCGGTCGGATGTTGACATTGAGGTGCTCGCCGTCGGTTTCGGAGTAGAAGACTCCGTTGATTGGAGCGGTTGCGGCTGCGAGGTATTCGACCATGAAATCTGCGGCGGGGATGCCGCCTTCGTAGTTCGTTCCACCGTCGTCGACGAACGCTGCGGAGATGTTCGCGAGTTCTTCTTCCGAGAGTGATTCGATGTAGGCCTTGGACCCGAGGAGCCCTTGTTCTTCACCTCCCCAGAGTGCGAAGCGGATGGTGCGCTTTGGCTGGGCGCCGACAGCGCCGAGGATGCGTGCGGCCTCGATTGTGACCGCTGTCCCGGTGCCGTTATCCACGGTGCCCTGCGACCCTGGGCCGTTCCATGAGTCCATGTGTGCCGAGATGATGACGACTTCTTCGGGCTTTTCTGTGCCGGGGATTTCAGCGATGACATTGTAAACGGGGAATGGGCCGGCGCTGAGGTTGTTCTGGAGGTCGAACTCGACGATGAGGTCGACGCCTTCCATTGTGCGTGTCGCGAGGAAGTCGTAGTCGCTCTGGCGTACATTGACCTCGACATCTTCGGGGTAGTCTTCGAGTTTGCGCTCGCGCCACTTGTTTGATGAGGTTGTCCAGACGCGTTCGTCCTTGGAACTCGAGATGAATCCGAGCGGGTTCTCCGCGAGGACATGGGCCATCACCGCCTGCATGGTGTCGTCTTCGGTTTGCTCTTCCTGTGCTGCGGCTGCGGTTGCGCGTGCGAACTCGAGGGCAAACTCGTTGCCTGAGGCGGCGCGGGAGACGCCTGTTGCGTTGTCGCCGTCGATGTTGAGCTCGATGTTCGAGGTGCCCATGTCGTGCTTCCACTGGAAGGTGACGGTGTTGCCGTTCTTCTCTATGTTTGAGATGGGGCCCTCGGAGAAGTTCTGGATGGACATCGATCCGGTGGGTTCGTCGCCGTCCATATTGAGTGTGAGTGTTGCGGGGACCTGGGATCCGTGGTAGTCGAATGACCCTTCCCATGCGTACGGATCGACCTCCGCGTTTTCCGCTGGCGTTGGGTTCATGATCTCATCGAGATTGCTGCGGATGTCGTGGCGTTGATCCATGCGTTCACGCATCAGGAAGCCTGTGGAGCGAACACCGCCTCGGCCGCCGTAGTTGGGCTGTATGAGTACCCATGCGTCTGCGTAGTCGCCCTTGTTCTGTTCGTATTCATCGAGCGTGGAGGGGAGGAACATGGTTGGCCCTTGTTCCGTGCCGTCTGTGCCCGGTGCCCATGCCAGGGTCGTGAACTCCATGGACCGAACCTCGCGGGGCTCTGCATTTCGGCGTCGGCTGGTCTTCATGAGCACGCGTCCGGAGGACGGGCCTCGATCAAAGCGGGTTTCGACCTCGCCCCATTTGTGAAGATGGGCGTTTGAGAGCCCGTAGGTTTCGAAGAGGTCGCGTGCCCAGCGCTGGGATTGTTCGAGCGATGTGGAGCCGGTGAGTCGTGGGCCGAAGGTTTCGCACATCTCGGTGAGGGTGGCCATGACCTGAGAGTTGTTCTTGCCCTCGCTGATGATCGCTTCGATTGTTTCCGGGTCACCCATCTCGATCTGTGGGATGGGGGCCTGCTCGCCGTCGATGATGGCGTAGCCCTGGGGTTCTTCTTCGGTCACGCGGGTCTGGCTTGAGGTGCAGGCACCGAGAGACATGCAGGTGCCGGCGAGCGACAAGACAAGATAGCGATTGAGCTTGGACATCGTTGAAACTCCTCGGAGGATAAAGATTGCGCAATGGGCGAGTGCCCGTTTGAGCATATACCAACACGAGGGGATGTCGTTGCTGCCTGAGCTTGGTTTTCTGCAAGAGAATGGGGAATCGTTCTCGGAGCTTACTCGAGGGGGAGGCCCTTCTTCTGCCACAGGTTGACCAGTCGTTCAACCTCGATGGGCTCCCAGATCCGTTCGTTGCTCAGGCGCACACGGAGGAGTTCACCCTTCCCGTTGTACAAGCTGACCGTGGGGGGGGTGTTGGGAGAAGTCTTGGTCGTGATTCGGACCATTCCGGGTGACTCTTCGGGGTGTTCGACGAGGTCCCAGCGGAGGGTGATCGCGCCCGCGGAGCTGTTGTATGCGTAGGAGGCGTAGTCGCCGGGTTCTGCGTGCTTGGCGAGCAGGGGGCTGATGAGGTAGCTGAGCGCCTGCGAGATGTATCCATCGCCCTGAATCAGGGGTGAGGTCTTTGTGGGTGCAGACCCGCTTGAATCGGTCAATACGACCAGGTTCTTCTTTGATCTTGCTCCGGTGATGGTTGAGGTGCTCTGTTCACCGCCCTGGCGGAGGGACATTTTGATGGTCCAGGATTCCTCTTCGCCATCGATCGATGTATAAAAGGTGGCACGCGTGTCGACTCGGAGGTCTTCTTCGATGGCCATGGCGTCGATCTGCACGAGATACCCCATGGTTTGATCGTCCTCGGTCCATTTATTGCGTGGTTTTTCGGTCAGGTCACCCTTGAAGCCGGCCCATGATCGGGTTCGGCGGTAGCCATATTCGGTCGCGTCCATGTCGTCGCCGGTGACGGCGGGCAGATACAGGCGTTCCCATCGATCGTTTGATTTGCGGGTCGTGACCGCCTGGATTTCCTCTGGCGAGCGGAGATCGAGGAAGTCGAGCATCTTGCGTATGGCAGCCGCGCGTTGGACATCCTTATCTGTGGGGTTTCCGAGATCCATGGTTGCGACGGTGTTTTCGTACATCACTCGGCATCGATCGAAGTCTCGATAGAGCGTTGTGAGGTCGAAAATGATGAATCGCTGGGGTTGGGTCTGGAAAATCGTCATGCCTCGGACGGAGTCTGGCTTGCCGTTCGTGCCGGGCATGCGGACATAGAAGCGTTGTCCGGACCAGAGTTTGATTTTGAGGTTCTTTTCGTGCTCGATGATGGCGCCCGTGGAGGAGTTTCCGAAGCGTGTGAGCTGTTTGATGATGCTTTGTGCGACTTGCTCGAGGGAGAGGTCTTTATTGGTCGTCCGCTGCTCTTTGATGATCATGACGCCGATTTTGTCGGGGAACCCGACGCCGACGCTCGTGTTGGTGCCGAAGCTTGTTGTTTCGGAGACAGCGCCTTTGGGGAGCATGATGCTGAGGTCGAGGGCGTCGATTCGAACCGGATCGGGCTCAAAGTCAGTTGTTGTGGGGCTCGCGGGTGCTGTCTGGGCGAATGACTGGAGGGTCATCAGGGAGATCGTCAGTAGGGCGAAGCATCGGGTGATTCGAGTAGCGTTCCGCATGGTTGGGTTCCCGTTTGAGCGTTTGGGCGGTGGTTCTTGAGAGTCTATCGGGCACATCGGCACGATCCCATCGGTGAGTCTGGGCAGAAAACTTGGTCTTGATAGGGTTTACGGATTGACTCGGCGACGGTTCGGACTACGCTTCCCTCCCGCCTGATCTCTTCGGGCGGAAGTGTTTGTGCCTTCACACTCAAGGCGAATGTGAATGCGGGCGAGTGTCCGCATCGAACCTGAGTGGGCTCGAGCGTGATTGGGTCGGGTTTTCCGACCGGAAACAGGAGTATCGGCCATGTCGATCAACCGTATTCGTATTCGTATGGAAGCTTACGACCATATCGCCCTCGACGCATCGGCGCGTGACATCGTTGATCACGCGAAGCGCACCAACGCCAAAGTGAAGGGTCCGATCCCGCTGCCCACTCGCATCGAGCGTTACACCGTTCTGCGTGGTCCGTTCGTTGACAAGAAATCTCGTGAGCAGTTCGAGATCCGTACCCATAAGCGGATTATTGATATCCACGAACCCAACAACCGCACTGTCGAGGCCCTCAACCGCCTCGTCGTCCCCGCGGGTGTGTTCGTCAAGATCAAGGCATAACAGTACTTCAACACAGGTCTACCTCGGATGGGGTGGGCCTGTTTTTCGTTGATTTTCACCCTGAAAAGACTTCCTCTGTCCCTGAGACATGAAGCGGTTCCCACCCGAAGTGGGGATGAGGATACAGACATGACCGCACCCAGCAAATCAGCACACCTGCTTGGCCAGAAAATCGGGATGACCCGTGTTTATGACGAAAAGGGCGTTTCGTCGCCAGTGACCGTCATCAAGATTGACCCGAACACCGTGACGCAGATCCGCACCCCTGAAAAAGACGGGTACAGCGCGGTCCAGGTCGGTGCCGGCGACATCAAGGCACGCAACTCGACGATGCCCTTGATCGGTCACGATGCGAAGGCCGGTGTGGCTCCTCGCCGCAAGCATGCTGAGTTCCGTGTCGAAGACGGCAACGAGTCCAACTGGGAGCTCGGGCAAACCCTTACGGTCAGCGAGTTTGATGAGGTCAAGTTCGTTGATGTGATCGGCATCAGCAAGGGTAAAGGCTTCGCGGGTGGTATGAAGCGTTGGGGCTTTAAGGGCCAGCTCGCTTCTCACGGTGTCGAGCGGAAGCATCGTTCGCCCGGTTCGATCGGCGGTCACGGCAACAATGCCGGTAAGTCGGGTCGGATCAAGAAGGGTAAGAAAATGGCAGGTCACCTGGGCAGCAAGCGGATCACGGTCCGTTCTTTGGATGTTGTTGGGGTGGATGCTGACAAGAATCTGATTCTGGTAAAGGGTCCGGTTCCTGGGCACAACAACGCTTGGGTCGAAGTTCGTCCCGCAACGCGTCTCTATCGCTCGAAAGCGTCGAGAGCGTAAAAGCTTTTTGTTTGTGAGTTGATTGAAGGTAACGAGGGGGGAATAATCCCTGCTCACAGGTTCGGCAGGTCGATTGATCGAAACCGTCGAGCATAACAAGTCATTGTCCCCGGCGGTTTGCCGGGATCACAATGCCGAGTCAAACCTGCGTTCCTGAGCGCCGCGAAGCGGTGGTCCCCAAGCGAAAGCAACAGGGCAATACTCAGAACCGGGTAAGGCGTAATGGGCCGGACGAGAGTCCGGGTGGTCCGTGAGGCGTGAGGCGAGGTAAAGACCTATGGATGTCCCCGTCTATTCAATGAGCGGCGAAGCTGCCGGCACTCTGTCTGTCGACGAGATCGCGCTCGGTGAGACTGTCAACGCAGATCTTCTGAAGCAGGCGTTCGTGATGTATCACGCGAACCGTCGTCAGGGTTCTGCACGCACGAAAAATCGTACGGCGACAGCCTACACCACGAAGAAGATGTACAAGCAGAAGGGTACCGGGCGTGCGCGTCACGGTGACAAGGGTGCGAACCTGTTCCGTGGCGGTGGTCACGCGAAGCAGAAGACGCGTACTCGTGAGGACTATCACAAGTCCATGCCCAAGAAGATGCGTCGCAAGGCGAATCGCAATGCTCTGCTTGCCAAGCTCTTGGATAATGAAGTCCGGGTGATCGATGGTCTGAGCTTTGACTCGCCACGCACCAAGGAGTTCGTGGGCTTCCTTGATGCACTCAAGGTTGACCGCTCTACCCTCGTGGCGCTTTCGGGTGACGCAGAGAAGAGCAAGAACGCTCGTCTGAGTGCTCGCAATGTCGATGGTGTGCAGATCTGCCGTGCGGATCAGCTCAATGCCTTCGAGATGCTTAACAATCGCTACCTGGTGATCGATAAGAGCGAGCTTGAAGCTTGGCTCGCCGGTCCCAGCTCGCACACGGGTAAGACCGTTGCAGGGGAGGCGTAAGTCATGCTTGAACCTCACTACATCCTCCGCAAGCCGCTTCTCACTGAGAAGAGCACGGCGCAGATGGAATCAGAGAATGTGTACACCTTCGAGGTTGATCGTCGGGCGACGAAGGACGACATCAAGTCGGCCGTCGAGCAGGCGTTCAGCGTGAAGGTTGAGAAGGTAACCACGCAGGTCCGTAAGGGCGGCTCACGCCGTTTCCGCTACGGGACGGTTGCTGAGAATAGTTGGAAGCGTGCGATCGTGAAGGTCGCTGAAGGTCAGTCGATCGAGCTCTTCTGAGCCGGTCCGTATAAGGAAGGACTGCAGATATGGGCATCCGTGTCTACAAACCAACAAGTGCGGGCCGCCGGAACGCTTCGGTCAACCTCAATGAGGAAGTGACCAAGAAGTCCCCGGAGAAGAGCCTGCTCTCGCCGCGTCCTCGTAAGGGCGGGCGGAACAGCCAGGGCAAGATCACCGTTCGCGGTCGTGGCGGTGGTGCCAAGCGTATGTACCGTCAGATCGACTTCAAGCGTCGTGATCGTGACGGGATCGAGGGCAAGGTTGTCGGGATCGAGTACGATCCGAACCGGACCTGCCACATCGCGTTGATTGAATACAGCGACGGCGTCAAGCGCTACATCCTCGCCCCCAAGGGCCTGACGGACGGCGACACGGTCGTTTCGTCTGCGGATGAGGCGATCGAGCCTACGGTCGGTTCGATGATGCCGCTGCGTTTCATCCCGGCTGGTATGAATGTTCACTGCGTTGAGCTTCTCCCCGGTGCGGGTGGCAAGCTCTGCCGGAGTGCTGGTTCGTCGGCTCGCCTGACGAATAAGGAAGGCAAGTACGCGACACTCGTGATGCCATCTGGCGAAACGCGTCGCGTGCTGATTGACTGCCGTGCAGTTGTGGGGCAGATTGGTAATACCGATCATCAGAACCGTCGTTTGGGCAAGGCAGGCATCAGCCGCCACTTGGGTCGTCGTCCGAAGACCCGTGGTGTTGCGATGAGCCACCATGCTCACCCGATGGGTGGTGGTGACGGTCGTAGTAAGGGTGGTCGTGCCCCTGTGAACAAGGCTGGTACGCCCGCGAAGGGTGGCGGTACGCGTGACCGCAGCAAGCCCTCGCAGGATCTGATCATCCGTCGTCGTAAGAGCAAGCGTTACGGTCAGCTGAAGTAAGGCATCGAGGAGTATTGATATGGGACGCAGTCTGAAAAAAGGCCCGTATGTCGTCGAGAGCCTTTACAAGAAGGTGATGAAGCAGTCCGAGTCGGGTGAGAACAAGCCCATCAAGACCTGGGCTCGCGCATGCACGATCGTGCCTGAGTTCGTTGGTTACACCTTCCAGGTGCACAACGGTCGCGCCTTCCTCGATGTTTTCGTTACAGAAGACATGGTGGGGCACAAGCTCGGTGAGTTTGCGAATACGCGTACTTTCCGTGGTCACACGAACAAGAAGGAAGGTCTGAAGTCCGGACGCTGATGCGTTCATGACTCAGAAGGAAGGAAGAAGCCGTGCGACTTCGAGCCAAAGAACTGAAAAAGCGTGCTGATGATGCGGGCGTGAGCGTAGAGCAGCTCGCGGACGCCGTGAGCCGTGATGGCCTGAGCGGCGACGCTGCCGTCAAGGCCGTGAAGAACTGGCTGGGCGGCAAGGGTACTCCCCGCTGCACCCGGTCTGATATTGAGGCGATGGCGACAGCGGTCGGGTGTCTCTCGCGAGAAATCGCGACATTCACCACGATGGTCCGCAACCATCGCGGTAGCCCCAAGAAGGCGATCCTTGTCGCGGACATGATCCGTGGCAAGAGCTTCGAGGATGCGAACAACATGCTCGCATTTTCGACCAAGCGTGCGGCGGTGAACTTCCGCAAGGCATTGATGGCCGCGGCAGCCGACGCTGAGCAGCTCGGCGCTGATCCAAGCAATGTCTTCGTGAGTGAGGTCACTGTTGATCGTGGTACGCACATCAAGCGTTTCCGTCCGAAGGATCGCGGGCGTGCTCACCCGATCATCAAGCGCACGAGCCACATTACTCTGTCACTTCAGGAGCGTAACTAATGGGACAGAAGTCACACCCATTCGGATTCCGACTCGGCGTCACTGAAGCGCACCGCAGCCGCTGGTACGCTCCCAAGGCGCTCTACGGCGAGCTCCTTGTCGAAGACGAGAAGATCCGCAAGTATCTCGATAACCGCCTGAACCGTACGCCCCCGAACGCGTTCGTTTCGGACATTCATATTGAGCGTACGCGTGAAGAGCTCAAGGTCATCATCCGCACGGCCCGTCCCGGCCTGGTCATCGGCCCCAAGGGTGCCGAGGTTGATCGGATGACCGAAGAGCTTCAGTACATGACCGGTCGTAAGGTCTCGATCTCGATCATCGAGATTCGTGAGCCGGACATGGACGCGCAGCTCGTCGCGGAGAATGTCGCCGAGCAGCTCAAGAAGCGGATGGGTTTCCGTCGCGTCGTCAAGATGCGGAGCGAATCCGTGATGCAGGCGGGTGCCAAGGGTGTCAAGATCCAGATCGCGGGTCGCCTCGGTGGTGCAGAAATGTCCCGCACGATGGATGTCCGTCTCGGGGCACTGCCGCTCTCGACGCTTCAGGCGAATATCAACTACGGTTTCGCTGAGAGCTTGACATCCTACGGGATCATCGGCGTGAAGGTATGGATCTACAAGGGGCCGTACTCGAGCGAACAGGAAGAAAACCAGTCAAACGCAGCGGGCGCTCAGGCGCGTGCTCGTGGTCGCCGCTAAGCGGTACTGATTAGTCAGCAGTTACGGAAGGGATTGCACGAATGCCTCCTTATAAGATTCCCAAGCGAGTCAAGCACCGCAAAGAGTTCCGCCGGGTCCGTGATCGCAAGGCGACCAAGGGCAACTATGTCGCTTTCGGTGAGTTCGGTCTGCAGGCCCTTGAGCCCTGCTGGCTCAAGAGCAACTGCATCGAAGCCGGGCGTGTGACATGTCAGCACTACCTCAAGCGTGAGGGCAAGCTGTTCATCCGCGTGTTCCCGGATAAGCCCATCTCCAAGAAGCCCCTCGAAACTCGAATGGGTAAGGGTAAGGCGGATGTGGATTACTGGGCTGCCCGCGTGAAGCCTGGCACGATCCTTTATGAGCTCGCAGGCGTGAGCGAGGCCCGTGCGCGTGGCGCGTTCTTCCGAGTTGCAATGAAGATGCCCGTCAAGTGCCGCATGGTCGGCCGACGAGTCGAGGCGTAAGGAGCGAACGATGACCGGTGCAGAAGTACGCAAACTCAGTGACGAAGAAATCACGGTCGAGCTCGCCAACCTTCGTGGCAAGCTGCTCGCTCTGAAGAATAAGGGCGTGAGTGAAAAGATCGAAGACACCTCGCAGTTTGGGAAGATCCGCAAGGATGTAGCCCGCCTGCTGACAGAGCAGACGGCCCGGGCCGCGAGCTAAGGCGCTCACAGGAGAACGCAATGAGCGATACAGAACTCAAAGGTGCAAAGGTAGGCGTAGTCGAGAGCGATGCGCGGGACAAGTCCCGTAAGGTCGTGATCCACTACAAGGCAAAGCACCCGAAATACGGCAAGTTTGTGAGCAAGCGGACAGTGCTGCATGTTCACGATGAGAACAACGAGTCCGCGATGGGCGATGTGGTTGAGATCGTGCAGTGCCGCCCGATCAGTAAGACCAAGAGCTGGAAGCTCAATCGTATCGTGGAGAAGCGTGCCGACTGATTGGGGCAACCCAATCGTTGGGCGAATCGGAAGATCGCACACGCGAGCAAGCGTGAGACAAGGCAGGGCAAGCAATGCTCCAGCAAGAATCAAGATGTGAAGTGGCGGACAACTCTGGCGGTAAGATCGCCTATGTCATCCGCGTCTACGGCGGTTCAACCCGTCGCGACGGTCAGACCCGTCGTCAGGCGTACCTTGGTGACAAGGTCCTGGTCAGCATCAAGAAGGCGCTCCCGGGTGCTGATGTGAAGACCGGCGAGATGTACAAGGCCGTCGTTGTTCGTACCGCACGGAATACGCGTCGTAAGGACGGCTCGTATGTGAAGTTCGATTCGTCCGCGGTCGTGCTCATTAACGACGACGGCAACCCGAAGGGCACCCGCATCTTCGGCCCGGTCGCTCGTGAGCTCCGTGAGCGCAAGTACATGAAGATCATCTCCCTTGCACCGGAGGTCGTGTGATGCCAAAGCATATTCGAAAAGGCGATCAGGTCATTGTGACCTCGGGCGATAACAAGGGCGCGATCGGTGAGATCACCGAGGTGCTCACGAAGTCGGACCAGGTCATTGTCAAGGGTGTCAACATGCGGACCAAGCACCTCCGTCGTTCGCAGCTCAACCCGCAGGGTGGGACTGTCACGATCGAGGCGCCGATCCACATCTCGAATGTTTCCCCCGTCGTTGATGGCAAGCCCTCTCGGGTTCGCTTTGAGACCAAGGATGGCGTGAAATCTCGCGTTGCGGTCCGTGGTGGGAAATCACTCGGGCAGGTCGGGCGTGCTCGGGGCTGAGCTGAGATCCGCGTAGATATACAAGAGTCGACTCATGAGGGCGTCTTCCGGATGGAAACCGGGGACAATCAGGCCCAGAAGAAGGCAGAGTGATGGCGAAGAAAGACAAGTTTGATCAAGCAGTGATCGATGAGGCAATGGCGTCCAACACGCCTCGTCTCCAGACAACCTTCGAGCAGGAAGTACTCCCGAAGCTGACTTCGGAGTTCGGTATCGCGAATCGCAACGCAATGCCCAAGCTCGAGAAGGTCACGATCAATGTGAATGTCGGTCGCCACCTGGACGGGACGAAGGTTCCGACCAATGTCCGCGAAGCCGTGATTCACACGCTGACCACGATCTCGGGTCAGAAGCCTGTCGCGATCGCTGCGAAGAAGTCCGTTTCGAACTTTAAGGTTCGTGAGGGATACGAGACAGCATTCAAGGTGACGCTCCGTCGTGATCGGATGTGGCACTTTGTTGATCGCCTGTTCAACCTGGCCGCGCCTCGTATCAAGGACTTTCGTGGTCTCAACGACAAGGCGTTCGATCGTCAGGGCAGCTACTCGATGGGGCTGACTGAGCAGGGCGTATTCCCTGAGATCAACATGGCGGAGCAGAGCTTCACCCACGGTATGAACATCAACTTCAGCTTCAGCAACTCGAACCCCGAGCTGAGCAAGTTCGTGCTCGCGGAACTCGGACTGCCGTTCAAGAAGCCGGCGAAGAACAAGAAGAACTGAGCACGGGCAAAGGATTAAGCAGATATGGCCACCAAAGCACAAGTCGCCAAAAGCAAGCGTACCCCAAAGTACTCGTCCCGCATTGTTCGCCGTTGCGAGCTCACGGGTCGTTCGCGGGGTGTGTACCGCAAGTTCCGAATCAGCCGCATCATGCTCCGCAAGCTCGCGCTCGAGGGCAAGATCCCCGGGATGCGTAAGGCCAGCTGGTAAATCGGAATGAGACCGGTAGGAAACAACGCCCCCTGCAGAATCATCGGGGCAGAACGAAACACCCAGGCCATGAGTGCCTGCAAAGAGTACGCAAGGACAAAGGTAGGTCCCCATGTCGATCAGTGATCCAGTCGCAGACATGCTCACCCGCATCCGCAACGCAACGCGGAACCGCTCCAAGAGCGTTGTTGTGCTGAACAACAAGGTGTGCCGCGGTGTCGCGGAAACCCTCAAGAGTGAGGGGTACATCAACGGGTACGAAGTCGTTGAAGACAACAAGCAGGGCACGATCCATGTGGACCTGAAGTACGGGCCGCGTGGCGAGGTGCTGATCCATGAGATCAAGCGCATGAGCAAGCCCGGCTGCCGTGTATACAAGAAGGTGGGCGAGATCCCCGCACCCATGCAGGGGCTCGGCATCTCGATCGTCTCCACAAGCAGCGGCGTGCTCTCTGATCGTCAGGCCCGCGAGAAGGGTGTTGGTGGAGAGCTTCTCTGCACCGTGCTCTGAATGACCCAAGGAATGATTTAACGGGTGAGAGTTTCACCCACATCTGCGATTGGAATCCCCGGCTTCGGTCGGACGACGAGGACAGTCGGAAAGGAACGCGAACATGTCGCGAATCGGTAAAAAGCCCATCTCGGTGCCCGGCAATGTGAAGGTCAACCTGAGCGAGAATAGCATCTCGATCGAGGGACCCAAGGGCACGCTGTCGTACGATTTCCGCCCGGAAGTCGATGTCTCCTTCGATGAGGGTGACAAGAGCATCTCCGTCAGCATGGACGAGAAGCTGATCCAGGCGAAGCGTTCCAACAATGCATACTGGGGCACAACTCGTGCGTTGATCAATAACATGATCAAGGGCGTCACCGACGGGTACGAGAAGAAGCTCCAGGTCGTCGGTGTTGGTTGGACTGCTACCGTGAACGGCAATAAGCTCGCGCTCAAGGTCGGGTACGCGAACATCATCGAGATGCCGATCCCCGAGGGACTCACGGTGACCGCTGACAAGCAGATCATCACGGTGAGCGGCGCGGATAAGCAAGCGGTGGGGCACTTTGCCGCATCGACCCGTGCGAAGCGGAAGCCCGAGCCGTACAACGGCAAGGGTATTAAGTACCTCGACGAGGTCATCATGCGTAAGCAGGGCAAGGCGTTCGGTAAGTAAACCAAGAGTAACGCACTGAGCGGATCGGGTTACCCGATCCACACGAGGTGATCAAGATGAATAAGAACAAACTCAAGGACGCACGCCGAGCCCGCCGCCGCATCGGCATCCGCAAGCGCATCGCAGGCACCCCCGAGCGTCCTCGTCTGGCGGTCTACCGCTCCCTGAATCATGTGTACGCTCAGGTCATCGATGATCTGGCGGGCAAGACCCTTCTAAGCGCTTCGACGCGTGATAAGGGTGTGAAGATTGAAGGAGCTTCCGGCAACTGTGACGCGGCCAAGAGTGCCGGGTCCCTTCTCGCCGAGCGTGCCAAGGAAGCGGGCATCACCGATGTGGTGTTCGATCGTGGCGGTTTTAAGTATCACGGGCGGATCAAGGCGTTCGCTGACGCGGCACGCGACGGTGGTCTGAAGTTCTAACGGAACGATTCTGAAAGAGACAGCAACTATGGCTGAAATCCTCGACGAAAGCACGAATCTCGAGTCGCATACCGTCGGCATCTACCGCACCGCAGCAACGGTCAAGGGTGGGCGTCGATTCAGCTTCGGCGCACTCGTTGTCGTCGGCGACCGACGCGGCAAGGTGGGCTACGGGTACGCCAAGTCCCCCGAAGTACCGACCGCGATTGAAAAAGCGCAGAAGCGTGCTCGACAGTCACTTGTCACGGTGCCGATGGCCGGGACGACCTTCCCTCATGAGATCGAGGGCCGCGCGTGTGCAAGCACCGTCCGGCTCATGCCCGCATCGCCGGGTACCGGTGTGGTCGCTGGCGGTACAGTCCGTGCGGTGATGGAAATCGCTGGCATCTCGGATTGTCTGACCAAGTGCACCGGTTCGACCAGCAAGCTCAACACGGTTCGCGCCGTCATCGACGGGCTGACCAAGCTCCGCACGCGTGAGCAGATCGCCGAGCTGCGTGGTGTTGAGATCACCACCTCGGACATCGAAGAGCGGATCGAACGCGGTAGCAAGTTCATGCCTTCGAAGGTTGAGGGCGAAAAGATGGCAGCTCCTGTGAACACCGTCGGCCAAGACCGAGGTGGACGCGGTGGGCGAGGTGGTCGCGGCGGACGCGGCGGTGGGCGTGGTGGTCGCGGTGGCGATCGTGGCGCACCCGCACAGGCGCCGGCTTCCGCTCCCGCAGGTGATGCACCAGCGGCAGCAAAGCCCGAGGGCGGCGAATCCACTGAGTCCAAAGAGAGCTGATCAAACACAAGCACACCTAACCGGGAGTCATCGGCCATGATGATCCATGAAGTTACCGCGATGGCGGGCAAGTACAAGAAGCGCAAGCGGGTCGGACGAGGCGTCGGCTCGGGCAACGGTAAGACTGCTGGCCGCGGGCAGAAGGGTGCTGGTGCACGCCAGGGTCACTCCAAGCTCTACCAGTTTGAGGGTGGCCAGATGCCGTTCTTCCGTCGCATGCCCAAGTTCGGGTTCACCAACGCGAAGTTCAAGACCCAGTTCTGGATTGTTAACCTCAGCGCCATCGTTGAGCACGACGACTTCAAGAACGGTGGCGATGTCAGCTCCGAGACCCTCGTCAAGGCGGGTCTGGTGCGTGACACCTCCCGTGACCTGAAGATCCTGGGTGGGCTGGCCGATGGTGAGGATAAGCTCGGCGTCAAGCTGAATGTGACCGCGAACCGCGTGACCGATTCGGCTCGCAAGCTCATCACCGATGCTGGTGGCAGCGTTACTGAGACAGGCACACGCCGCGACAACGTCCGAGGGATCGATCGCAACTCAGACGATCGCGCTCCCAAGAACCTGACGAAGAAGCTGAAGAGCCAGGAATGGCATCGGAAGCGTTCCGAGGCATTCGCACGCGGCGAGGTTCTCAAGAAGAAATGAGCTCAACGCTCGGGTCCGTGATCCGAGAAGGTGAGAATGTGTTGTGATTCAAGACGCCGTGACCGATCGCTTGATGGCGGGGCCTACGATCCCCCCAAGGTATCGGTCACGGCGTTTTCATTGATGATCGCGGCGAACGGCGCGCCGTGCCGACGGACGCAGGACCAGGCGGAGTACTGACAGGATGCTGATCAAAACCATCATCAATGTCTTCAGGATCGAGGAGCTTCGGAAGAAGATCCTTTTCACGATTGGGATGCTCGCGGTCTACCGCATCGGCTTCTGGATCCCGGTTCCTGGTGTAGATCAGAGTGCGCTGACCCAGTTCTTCGAGGCACAGGCCGCCTCTGGCGGTGCCGCGGGCAAGGTCATGCAGTATGTCGCGATTTTCTCAGGCGGATCGTTTGGTCAATCCACGATCTTCGGTCTGGGGATCATGCCGTACATCACGGCCGCCATTATCTTCCAGCTCTTTCAATCCGTTTCGCCTCAGCTCAAGAAGCTGAAGGAGGAGGGGCCCACGGGTTTCGCGAAGATTCAGGAATGGACCCGTTATGTGACGGTGGGGCTGTGTGTAGTTCAGGCGGTCGGGTGGCTCTCGTTTATCACCAAGTCTCAGCTTGTCTATGGCGAGTGGTCATCGAATCCGCTGTGGTGGGTCATGGCTGTCACCGCGCTCACCGCGGGCACGATTTTCCTGATGTGGCTCGGCGAGCAGATCGACCGGTTCGGTATCGGTAACGGTGTCTCATTGATCATCATGGCAGGGATCCTCACGGGCATGCCCGGTGCGATCATGAGCCTGTACAGCGGCTTTGATCCCAAGGACTCCACCAAGATGGGCTGGATGGGCCTCATTGTTCTCATCTCGCTCTTTGTGATGGTTGTCGCGGGTTCGGTGCTCCTGACCGTTGCTCAGCGTCGCATCCCGGTGCAGCAGGCGAAGCACTCACGCGGAAAGCGCGTGTTCGGCGGGCAGAAGAGCTACCTTCCGCTGCGTGTGAACCACGGCGGCGTCATGCCGATCATCTTCGCGAGTTCGCTGATGATCTTCCCCTCTGTTGCGTTCGGGTACCTCACGGAGCTCGCGCAGACCTCAGGGAACAACGACGGGCTGTATTTCGATGCACTCCAGTGGCTGAGCACCAACTTCCAGATGGGGCAGTTCCCATACATGGTGCTCTATGTCGTGATGGTGTACTTCTTCAGTTACTTCTGGATCACCGTTCAGTTCAATCCTGAAGAGATGAGCAAACAGCTCCGAGATCATGGGTCGTTTATCCCCGGGCTCCGTCCTGGTCCACGAACGGCCGAGTATCTGGAAGCGGTGATGGAACGCATCACCTATGTCGGTGCGGCCTTCCTCTCGGTGATTGCGGTTCTTCCCATGGTTGCGAGTTCCAAGCTCGGCATCGAGTTCACCGTGTCGCAGTTCCTCGGTGGTACCGGGTTGCTGATCGTGGTGTCCGTGGCGCTGGACTTCCTGCAGCGTGTGGAAGCCTCATTGCTGATGCGGAACTATGAGGGCTTCCTCGGGAACTCCGCTGATAAGTAGTTTCGGAGAGTGTTTGGGTCGTCGGATTGAGAATTTTTCAAGCTCAAGCCACTTTGCGTGCTTGAGATACAAGAAATATTCGGTTTCGGGCCTATAGTCTTGGCCCAGCTTTCCCCAGCGGGATGGCTGTGAATCGAAGGCAGATGAATACTGGGCCAAAGATTTGAGCCCGCAGCGCGTCGCGATGGGCGACAGGAGCAAGTTATGAAGGTTCAATCGAGTGTTAAGCGTCGCTCCAAGGACTGCCAAATCGTTCGTCGCAAGGGCAAGGTCTTTGTGATCAACAAGAAGAACCCCCGTTTCAAGCAGCGTCAGGGCTGATCGCTCAGTAACGGGTTAATCGAGTTAGATACGCGTGCGAAGCACGCAGCACATTTCCGGCGTGAGCCGGTGACAGGAGCAAACAGTGCCCCGTATCGCAGGTGTTGACATCCCCGATCGCAAGAAGATCTACTACGCGCTTCAGTACATCCACGGTGTGGGTCCGAAGTATGCGGCTGATATCCTTGCAGAAGCAAACATCAACCCCGAGGCTCGTTCGAACGAGCTTTCGGAAACCGATGTTTCGCAGATCAATACGATCATCGACAACGGGTACCTCGTCGAAGGTGCGCTCCGTCGTCAGGTCCAGCAGAATATCCAGCGTCTGCGTGAGATCCGCTCCTACCGGGGCGATCGTCACCGCTCGGGTCTTCCGACCCGCGGTCAGCGTACCCGCTGCAACGCTCGCACCCGTAAGGGACGCGCGAAGACCGTTGCAGGCAAGAAGGGCGTCAAGGGCTAAACGGTGTTTGCCCGGCTCCGGCTCGGCACGCACGACAATCAAGACTCATACATCGCAAGGTTCCAGCCCGACGCAGGTCGCTGAGGGAGGTGGAACCGTCAGGAGCGAGATTCAATGGCGAAGAAGGCAAAGAAAGTTCGCAAGGGCGTTGTCCGGGGCGTGGCTCACATCAAGGCCACCCACAACAACACCATGATCACCGTCACCGACACCAACGGCGAAACCCTCGCTTGGGACTCGGCTGGCACCATCGGCTTTAAGGGCGCACGGAAGTCAACACCGTTCGCCGCGACCCGTGCGGGTGAGCAGTGCGGCCAGAAGGTCCGCAAGATGGGCATGAACGAGATCGAGGTCAAGATCACCGGCGCTGGTGCCGGTCGCGAGAACGCTGTCTCGGGTCTTGCATCAACCGGTCTCCGCGTTACGGCGATCGAGGACCACACCCCGGTTCCTCACAACGGTTGCCGCCCGCCTAAGAAGCGTCGCGTCTGATCTGAATCAATATGCACCCACGCGTCGAAAGACGCATGGGTGTTTTTCGTGCTCGGCATGGACAGAAAGGGCGACGCGGGCAGCAAGCGCGTCGGACCTGTGAACCAAGATCGAGTGATGTATCCGGTTCGATGAACCACACTTGCTGAGGAGATCAACGACATGCGTGTACGCTGGCGTGGATTGGAACTTCCTTCGAAGGTCGTCGCGGACCCCAAGTTTACCGCGGATACCTTCGGGCGTTTTACTGTGGAGCCGTTTGAGCGCGGCATGGGTACGACTGTCGGCAACTCGCTGCGTCGGATCCTGCTCTCGTCGCTCGAGGGTGCTTCTGTCACCGCGATCAAGATCAAAGGTGTTGAGCACGAGTTCACCAGCATGCCCGGCGTGCTGGAAGATACCACCGACATCGTCCTGAACATCAAGAACCTCATTGTCAAGCTCGAGGGTGATGAGCCCCGCGTGATGAAGCTCGCGGCCCAGGGGCCTGGCGAGGTGACCGCGGACCTCATCGAGGCTGACACCAATGTCACCATCATGAACAAGGATCTGGTCATCGCAACGCTGACCGAGGAAATCCCGTTCGAGATGGAGATCCATGTCGGTAAGGGTCGTGGGTATGTCCCCGCTTCCGAGCAGTACGGCCGCAACGACGAGCAGGAGATCGGTGTGATCCCTGTCGATGCGATCTACTCGCCCGTTCAGCGTGTCCGCTACGCAGTCGAAGACACGCGTGTGGGGATGAAGACGAACTACGACAAGCTCACGATGGAGATCTGGACCGACGGCACGACCACGCCCGAGATGGCAATGGTCGAGGCGGCGAAGATCATGCGTAAGCATCTCAACCCGTTCATCCAGTACTTTGACATCGGCGAAGAGCGTGTGTCGGAGAACGCGGCAGCAGCGGCTGGTGTGGACGAGGAACTGATCCGCAAGCTCAACATGCCGATCGAGCAGCTTGATCTCTCGGTGCGTGCGAGCAACTGCCTCGAATCTGCACGGATCGACACGGTGGCGCAGCTTGTCACGAAGACGGAGCAGGAACTGCTCAAGCTCCGCTCGTTCGGTCGTACATCGCTGCGTGAAGTGAAGCGCAAACTGCTCGATATCGAGCTTGATCTTGGAATGGAACTGCCCGAGGGCTACAACGCCGCGGGTGTCAACTGAAGCATCAACCCGGGCGATTGTGCCCGATATGGTTAGAGACGCGGTGAGCGCGTCAGAATCGAAGGGATAAAGCCATGCGTCATCGGAAAGCCGGCTTTAAGTTGGGACGAACAGCTGCACATCGTCAGGCGATGCTTCGCAACATGGCCGCGAGCCTGTTCGAGCACGGTCAGATCACGACGACGGTGACCAAGGCCAAGGCCCTGCAGCCGTTCGTTGAGAAGATCGTCACCAAGGCCAAGCGTGGTGACCTGCACGCTCGTCGTCAGGTGATCTCGATGCTCGGCGGCGATCGCAACGCGTTCGCGTGGTCCTATGTCGCCAAGAACGCGACGGACGAAGAGCGTGAAGCGGTCGAAGAACAGCGCGAGTTTGTCGAAGGGTTCTTCGATATCCCCGATATCGAAGAGATCGAGCGGAACCGCTATGGTGAGCTTCGCAAGGCACCAAAGCTTGCTCGTCATATCTTCGAGAATGTCGGTCCCCGCTTCGAAGATCGCGCCGGTGGATACACCCGCATCGTCAAGCTCGGTCGTCATCGTCTCGGCGATGCGGCTGAACTCTGCGTGATCCAGTTCGTCGGCAACGAGGAAGGCCCCGAGATCGGCGGTCACCCCTCCGGTCGCCGTCGTCAGGCCGACAAACGCACCGCATTCGCGGCAAAGCTCCGTAAGGACTTTGCGAAGGCTGAAGAGCCCGCAGCGGTCGCAGAGGAAGCACCCGCCGAAGATAACGGCGATGCAGGCACCAGCGAGGAGTAATCCACGCTCGCCGATGTATGATTTCAAAGGCCCCGCTCAACCCGAGCGGGGTTTTTCTTGAACCGATCGAATCATGAATCACGCACACAGGGACTACGATCGAATATGACGATGCTTGACGCACTCAACGAGATCGAAACGAGCGCCATGAGCGCACTGGACCAGGTCAACGATGCCGCGGCGCTCGAAGCGTGGCGGATCGAGTTCATCGGCACCAAGGGCAAAATCCGCTCGGTCATGCCGATGATGAAGGATGTCCCGAAGGAGCAGAAGGGCCAGGTTGGCAAACGCCTCAACGAGGTCAAGTCCAAGCTTGAGAGCGGGTTCAAGACCAAGCAGGAAGCTCTCGGCGGAGGTGGCGGCGGGAAGTCCTCCGGCCCTTCTCTCGATCTCACTGAGCCCGGGCTTATCGATACGCACTCGGTCGGGAAAGAACACATCATCACCCGTGTCCGCGGCGAGCTCGTCGAAATCTTCGCGCGCCTCGGTTTTGAGGTCGCGCAGGGCCCAGAGCTCGAGGACGACGAGCACAACTTCGTGAAGCTCAACATTCCCGATGCGCACCCTGCCCGTGATCCGATTGACAACTTCTATGTCGATGACCCCAACGAGGTCTCGACGCCCCGGATGCTTCGGAGTCAGACCTCGACGGTCCAGATCCGGACAATGGAGGACGCGGTCGCGAAGGGGTGGGGACCTCCGATTAAGATCGTGTCGCCCGGGCGTGTCTACCGACCCGATACGGTCGACGCGACGCACTCGTTCATGTTCCATCAGATCGAGGGGCTGTATATCGATAAGGGCGTCTCGATGAGCGATCTGATGAGCACGCTGCTCCAGTTCGCACGCGCCTATTTCGGCGAGGATGCGGATGTTCGTCTTCGCCCGAGCTTCTTTCCCTTCACGGAACCCAGCGCGGAGTTCGACATGATGATCGCGCTCAAGCCGGGCACCGATCCGTCTTGGATTGAGCTTGGCGGATGCGGAATGGTGGACCCCAATGTCCTTCGTGCCTGCGGCGTCGATCCGGAGGAATATACCGGGTTCGCGTTCGGGTTCGGGATCGAACGCATCGCGATGGGCAAGTACGGCATCCCCGATATCCGCATGCTCTTCGAGAACGACATCCGGTTCCTTCAGCGGGTGTAATTCGTTCTGGTATACTCCCAATAGAAATGAACACCACATTGGGGGTCTTGCTATGTCAGAGTACTTTGAGCACACAGAGTCTGCGTCAGTTGATGAGTGGGAATCGATCCGTGTAGTTGATCGGCCGAAGTGGCCACTTGTGATTGGGATTATCTCCATCATCTGGGGTGGTCTGTGGTTGCTCTGTGGCGGGCTTGGTCTTGCGTTTCTCCCGTTCTCTTCGAAGGTCATGGAGCAGGCCCTTGAGGGTGACCCGTTGCCCTACGGAATGGTTCCAACCTCTACGGACTACATCATCGGGATCGGGGGAATCCTGGGATCTTTGTTGCTGCTGTTCGCTGGTATTCTGGCGGTCAGTCGTCGCCCGTTGACTCGCCCGTTGCATCTTGTGTACGGCATCATCGCCATCCCGCTGAGTTTGTGGAGCTATATGAACCAAATGTCCAAGGCGGCGCTGAATGCGGAATGGGCAAAGGAGTTCCCGAGTAATCCGATGGCTGCGGGCATGAGCATGGACTCTTCTCAGGCAGCCGCGGGACAGATCATTGGTTTGGTTCTCACGATTCTGCTTGGTGTATGCATTCCACTGTTCTACCTGATCTGGTTCGGTCTCATCAAGACCAAGCCCGAGCAGATCACCGGCGGCGAAGAGGGCGTGTACTGATCCACTCCCATAACGAGGTACAAAAACACCCCGCGCGTTCGCGGGGTGTTTTCATTGCTGTATTGGCTTGATATCAGGGACACCCGGCCGAGTAGAGGCCGAGGAATGCGCTGACATCGAAGAAGTTGAACTGCCCGTCGGCGGTGAAATCGGCGGCTGGGTCCTGTGCGTTGTAGAGCGACAGGAACGCGCTGACATCGAAGAAGTTCAGGATTCCGTCTCCTGTGAGATCGGCTTCGCATTCAACTCCGAGCGTGACGGTTTCAGTGAGGATGTTCGCGTTGCCTGAGTCTTCGAGCGCGACAACGGTGATTGTGTTCGCTCCGGGGTTGAGATCGAAGTTGAATGTCTTGGTGTAGGTATAGCGATCGAAGGGGAGGGCCTGCGATCCGGAGTTGAGCATGCTCAGGGGGTCCTCGCCGGCATCGAGGTTCAGGAACGCGTAGACCTCGCTCGTGGTGCGGTCGAGTGCGGAGATTGTGAACTGGGGACGCGGATCGTCCGTTGTCATCCCTGCCTGCTCGAGCTGAATCGCGGGCGGCTCGCGATCGATGTAGAGGACCTTGCGGACCTCACGGAAGATCGGGGTCGTCCCCGCGTTTCGATGACGGAACGCGATGACCGTGAGGTAGTGGTATCCCTCTTCCATCTGTGTCGCGTCGATTGCCTGGCGGTAGAGCCCGAAGGAGTTCCCTGAGTTGTACATTGGTGACTTCAGAGTCGTGAACTCTTCGAACCCGCCGATCACGGACGAGGTGGTGGGAATGTCCGTCACCCCGTTGCCGTTGAAGTCCTGGTTGCGTTGGTTGAACGCGAAGAGCGCGTTGTCGTCGGTGTTCGGGTCTTCTGGATCGCCCGGCGTGGTTTGGAGTCGAATCTCGAAGGAATCGTCCGTGATGATCGTGGTTTCATTGAGGCGTTGGAGAAAGTCGGGGAAGCTTGATGGGTCGGGTTCGATGACGCCGTCGGCGCCGATGAATGTGACTTCCGCTTCCGGGAGCGCTTCTGCGTAGATGACATACCCCTTGCCGTGCTCGGTTGCGCCGGTTGTATTGTGCGGGACCTGTAGCGTCACGGAGCCGCCGGCGCCGACGACGATCACTTCGGGGATCGCATTTGTTGGATCGATCGTGGGATCTGCGGCGTTACCGGTCATTTCGTGCAGGCGTGTGCCCTGTGGATACGAGGTGTTGACGGTTACCGTGTCGATGCCCGAATCGAAGCGGTCGTTGACGGCAACGAGGCAGTTTGCTTGGTTGTTGAAGGCACGCTCGAAGATCAGAGTGTCGCTGATGTTGCTGTTGAGTTGGAAGTACTGCCCGTAGGCGACCTGGTTGCGGATCTTCATCAGCGTGGTGATGGTGTCGTCTGGAGTCTGGGACGCTGCATCCCAGCCGAGCGCGCTTGGGTTGCCCTCTCGCGGATGGAAGCCACCGTTGCGTGAGATGAACTGACGACCGTTGTGATAGACGATCGTGCGCCCGGGACGCATCAGCATGTACGCTGTCATCTGGAAGCCCTGCTGGCGAGCACTTGGCAGTGGCGGCACATCGTGACCGGATCCCGCGGTTCCGTTGTCGTGTGAGAACACATGGTTGACGCCCATGGAACCGTTGATGAACCCGTCGTCGGCGAAGTCGAGATGCCCGGAATCGGAACTGGAGTTGATGTTTGCCCATGATCCGAAGCCGCCCGCGTTGAGCAGATCGCGAAGGCGTGCTGCCCCCTGCAGATCCAGCGCGCCGCGGTTTGCGAAGGAATCCTTGCGTATCTGGTTGTTGAGGATGTCGAAGTTGCCGGTGACATTCTCGCCGAATGTGAAGGGAGTGATCTTGTTCCCGGTCGCCGGTGAAGTTCGAGTCTTGTAGATTGCGGAATCGAAGAACCCGTCCCAGAACCAGTTGGGAACATGCTTATGGGCATCAAGACGGAACCCGTCGACGCCCTGCACTTCAACCATCCATTGCGCCCAGCGCATCAGCAGCCCGGTGCCGTTGTCGACAACTGCGTCTCCCGCGAGGGGGTTGTTGATGTTGTAGGGGTATCGTGTGAAACTCGTTCCGCCGGGGTTCCTTGAGGTGCCGGGGTTGTTCACGACTGTTGGTGAGAGCAGTTGATCGGGGTAGTAGCGTGCGTTGTCAGGGTCCGGCTTGTTCCAGATCGTCCCGGCGGGGATGTTGTCCGGGTTACCTTCTTCGACGGGTTGGCGGATGAACTGGTTGTTGCTTTCCTGTGCGATATCGACAAGCGCGACGAGATCCCCGTCATGAAGATCGTAGCGAGCGCCGCCGGGGTCCTCGGATTGGAGGTATCCCGAGGCGACCCCGTTGTGGAAATCACCCCAGTCATCGGTTGGTTGTTTATCGCGTGGTGGATCCTCGCGTGGGATCCAGAAGCCTGGGTAACCGCCCTGAGCGAGGAAGGCGTCGGACTCGGTCCGCCCGCCGTTGTGGTTGAAGATCGCGTCGATATAGACCTCCCCGCCTGCCTGATGGAGTTCGTCCACCATGGCTTTGAAGGTGGCCTCGGTCCCGTAGGTCGTGCGTGAGCGAGAGGAAGAAAAAGCGAGCAGCGGCGGCTGACCCAGATCAAACCGATCGAATGGGTCGTATCCTGGGCTCAGAAAGGAAGATATGGAGACTGGGGGAAGCCAGACGGCGTTGTACCCAGCGAGAAAGAAGTCAGGGACGCGGCGTTCGATATCGTCCCATTCCGTCTCGAACCACTGGAGGTAGTTCTGTGCGTTTTGTGCGTTCGCGTAGGAACCCGCGATGCAGATCAGCAGGGTTGAGGCAGCGAGACATTTGGGGAGAGATGTAGTTTTCATGCGTCGATTCCGTCCACTCTGTTGAGTTGGGGCGATTTACAGTGTTCCTCAACACCGATTATCCCTGAGATCGTGTCAATTGTGAACACACTTTCGTGCGATTACTGTGGAAAAACGCCACTTTTTCAGCTTTGGGCTGTTAAAGTCCCAGAACCAATCGCGTTTCTTTCGTAAAACAGTTCCTCATCATCGTTCAATGGAGTCTCCCATGGATATCACGCTTCGTACCCTGTTGGCGGCCACATCGATTGTGTGTGTGGTGCCGAGTGTCGTGCACGCGCAGCTTGGTGAGGTCATCGGAGATGGGATCGTTCGTTTCGATGCTTCGGACGAAGCACGGATGGAACGGCGCCCGTCGATCGCCATGGTTCGTGAGTTCGAATCGATTGGCGACATCGATGCATCGGCTCATCCGTTGGTGCCGAGCTTCTCGAAGAACGACGAGGGACGGTATGTTGCGTCGATTGATATCGAATCCGGCACGAGTCTCTATGGGACCGGGCAGGTTGCGGGTCCGTTGCTCCGCAATGGCTTTGTGACTGAGACATGGAACTTTGACGCCTTTGGCTATGGGCTCGGGGCAGAGAATCTATACACATCGCAGCCGTGGGTGCTCGCGGTTCGTCCGGACGGGACCGCGTTCGGCGTGCTGGCGGATACGACGGAGCGGTGCCAGATCGATCTGCGTGATGGGATTACCTTCCGCGGTGTTGGATACCAGTTCCCCGTGATCGTGATTGATCGTGAGTCGCCGCAGGCGGTGATGGAGGGGCTCGCGGAACTGACTGGCAAAATTGCGATGCCCCCGCGTTGGGCGGTGGGGTATCACCAGTGCCGGTATTCCTACAACCCGGATACGCGTGTGAAGGAAGTCGCGGACACATTCCGCGAGAAGCAGCTGCCTGCGGATGTCATCTGGATGGACATCGATTACATGGACGGGTATCGCGTATTCACATTTGATGATGAGCAGTTCTCTGATCCAAAGTCGTTGAACCAGTACCTGGACTCGATCGGTTTCAGCAATGTCTGGATGATCGATCCGGGTGTGAAGCGTGAAGAGGGATACTTTGTATACGACTCGGGCACCGAGCAAGATGTTTGGGTGAAGAACGCGAGCGGCGACACCTTTACGGGCGAGGTTTGGCCCGGTGTTTGTGTCTTCCCGGATTATCTCAATGAGGAAGTGCGTGAGTGGTGGGCGGATCTCTATGAGGGCTTCATGGCGTATGAGATCGATGGCGTCTGGAATGACATGAACGAGCCGGCCGTGTTCAATGTCGAGTCGAAGACGATGCCCGAGGACAATATTCACCATGCCGATCCTGAGCTGGGCGGCACAGATGACCACGCACGCTATCACAATGTCTACGGGATGCAGATGATCCGCGCCACCCGCGAGGGCGTGATGGACGCGAACCCTGGTAAGCGTCCGTTTGTGCTCTCGCGTGCGAACTACCTCGGCGGGCATCGGTACGGTGCGACATGGACGGGTGACAACTCCGCGAACTGGGAGCACCTCGATATGTCGATCCCGATGACGATCAATCTGGGGCTTTCTGGGCAGCCCTTCGCGGGCCCGGACATCGGTGGATTCGCGTATAACGGTGACGGCGAGCTCTTTGCCCGCTGGATGGGCTTCGGCACGCTCTTCCCCTTCTCGCGTGGTCACACGGCGAAGGGGAATATCGATAAAGAGCCGTGGTCGTTCGGTGAAGAGGTCGAAGCGACCTGTCGTCGGGCGCTGGAGCGTCGTTATCGTTTGATGCCGTATATCTACACGCTGTTCCACAAGTCTGCGACGGACGGCACGCCGATCGCGATGCCGACCTTCTTTGCGGACCCGAGCGATCCGGCGCTGCGGAGTGAGGATGATTCGTTCCTGCTGGGCGAATCGCTCTTGGTCGTTGCCAAGGTCACCCCTGAGGCGGACCGTGTTGCGGTCTTGCCCGAGGCGATCGATGGTGTCGAGTGGGCGAAGTTCGACTTCCCGAGCTTCGATGGCGGGCGTGACTCCAAGGACCCCGATCAGCCCGACCTGTACATCAAGCCCGGCTCGATCATCGTGACGGCACCGGTGACGCAGTACTTCGGAGATCGCCCCGATCAGCGCGACGAGATCACGCTGATTGTGCATCTTGATGCAAACGGCGAAGCGACCGGCACCCTCTACGAGGATGCGGGCGAGGGCATGGAGTACATGCTGGGCGAGTATCTGCTTACGACTTTCAAGGCCTCGCGCGAGGGCGACGAGGTGAAGGTTGAGGTTGTCGATCAGCAGGGCAAGATGGAAGCACCCGAGCGCACGATGAAGGTGCGTGTGATCGAGTAATCAAGTTGACAGTGAAGCAACAGCCGTATCTGCTTAGGCGGGTGCGGCTGTTTTCGTTGGCGTGTTCGACTCATCCGTCGCGAGCGTGAGGATGTTCGTTTGCGTCATCTCCGCGCCCTTGAGTTCGCCTTTGATGACGCCTTCGCCCATGACGAGGATGCGATCAGAGAGGGCGAGCAGTTCCGGCATTTCGGAGGAGACGAGCAGGATGGCGAGCCCGAGGTCTGCGGCTTCGTTGATGAGCTTGTAGATCTCGGTTTTGGTGCCGACATCGATGCCGCGGGTGGGTTCGTCGAGGAGGAGGACCTTTGTTCGATCGCTCATCCAACGCGCGATGAGTAGCTTCTGTTGGTTGCCGCCGGAGAGCTCGCTGGGTTTGGTGTCGCGGAGCGTGGCGGTTTTGATTCGGAACTTGTCCACGCGGGCTTGCACTCGTCGGAGCTCGTCTTCGAGGCGTCGCATGCCGAAGCCGCCGCAGATGTCGGGCATGATGGGGGCGAGGATGTTCTCATCGATGCCGAGGTTGAAGAACAGCCCCTGGTTGCGACGGTCCTCGGGGACATAGCCGAGGCCAACCCCGGCGTCGATCGCTGCCTTGGTCCCTTTGCCTGCGATCTCGACGCCTTCTACGAGGATCGAGCCGGATGCCCGTGAGTCGATGCCGAAGATTGCGTCGAAGAGCTCTGAGCGTCCAGCGCCGACGAGCCCGCCGACGCCGAGGATCTCGCCCGGGTAGAGATCGAGGGCGATGCTATGGAGTTTGCCCGGGGAGTTGAGATCGCGCACAACAAGGATCGGGTCTTTGTCGTATTCGGGTTCTTCGGAGTTTGCATCGCCGACGAGTGCTTCGATGGCTTTCTCTTCGGGGTTCGATTCATGCTTTGCGCCGGGGGTCGAGACGCGTCGGCCGATCATTTGCTCGACGAGGGTTGGCTCGTCGATTTCCTTGACGATGTTCGTTGCGACGAACTTGCCGTCACGCAGGACGCTGACCCGGTCGCAGCAGGTGAATATCTCGCTCATGCGATGCGATACATAGATGATCGTGAGCCCGCGTGCTGCCAGGTCGCGGGTGATGTCCATCAGTGTGCTGGCTTCGGTGAGCGAGAGTGATGAGGTCGGCTCGTCGAACACGATGACCTTTGCGGCGTTGTTGCCGTGCTCGTCTTTGTCGAGCGATGCGGCGATCTGACAGATCTGGCGACGCCCGGGAGAGAGTTCGCCGAGTGGTCGGGCGACATCGATGCTGGGGTCGAGCTGGTGTACGAGATTCTCTGCTCTGCGACGCATTTCGTCGAAATCGACGGTGAATCCCTTCTTTGGGATGTCGTGGAGGCAGAGGTTTTCAGCGACCGAGAGGTTGGGGCATTGAGCGAGTTCCTGATGCACGATGCGTACACCCGCCGCGAACGCGTCGTCGAGTGAGCCCGGGATGAGTTCGCGGCCTTCGAGTGTGACCGTCCCGGTGTCCTGTTTATGGAGACCGGCGATGACCTTGCCGAGTGTGGACTTGCCTGCGCCGTTTTCGCCCATGAGGGCGTGGACCTCTCCGGGTAGGAAAGACACGGAGACATTGCTCAGCGCCTGGGTGATTCCAAAGGCCTTGCTGATGTTGTCTGCGATAAGAACGGGTTGCGCTTGTTGCACATCAGAACTCATAAAAAGCACACCCCGCGTTTTCACGCCGGGTGTGGTGAGGTGTGGTTGTGTTTAGTCTTCGCCGAGCCAGGTCTTCCAGTTCTCGCCGTACTCTTCGACATTCTCTTCGGTTACGATATCGAAGTCTGCGAAGATGAGCTCGGATTCCGGCGTGCGGTTGTACTCGAGCTTGTCGATGATCATCTCGACGGATTTTTCGCCCCAGCCGTAGTAGGGCTGGCCGACGAGGACCTGGACCTGTCCCTTCTTGACATACTCAAGCGGGAGTGGGAGGGGGTCCATGGAGACAACCTTGGCGTTCTCGTAGATGCCGTCGAGTGCGTTGTCGGTGTAGAGCGGCCAGCCACCGACGAGTGCCCAACCGGTGATGTCGGGGTTTGCGCTCTGGACCTGCTGCATCTTTGCAGCGGCCTCCGTGGCGGTTTCGGGCATGAACGAGTAGACGGTGGGCTCGCCAATGCCTTCGTATTCCCCTGCCTGTTCCTTCACGCCGTCGACGCGGGCCTGAAGGTTTACCGCAGCCGGGTTGCCGGTGAGGATTGCGACTTTGCCCTGCTCGCCCATCTGCTCTGCGAGGTGACGCATGACTTCCTTGCCGGCTTCCTTGTCGTCCACGCCGTAGTACGCCATGCGGCCCGATTCGGGTGCGTCGGAGTCGAAGGTGACGATAACCACGCCGTTGTCGACCGCGGCCTTGAGTGCGCCGGTGAGCAGGTTGGCGTCGGTGCAGGAGATGGCGATGCCGTCGACGCCTGATGCGACGAGTTGCTCGACATACTGTGCCTGAACCTGTGCGTCTTCCTGTGGCGGTGTTTGCCAGAGGATGTCGATCTGGACGCCGTCCATTTCGTCGCTCAGTCGTGCTGCGGCGTCGATTGCGCCTTTCTTGGCGGCCTGGAAGGGCGGGTTGCTGTTGCTCTTTGCGATGACCCCGATGCGGTAGACGGTTTCGTCTGACGAGGTTGTTGTGTCGCTGCTCCCGCTGGAGGCGGTGTCGCTCTCGCTGCCGCTCTGTGAGCAGGCACTGGCGAGCATGAGTGCGCCGATGGAGATGGAAGTGGAAGAGATGAGCCAAGCGCGTCGCGTGGTCATGATGGAGCTCCTGTGGTTTTACCCTCTGCGGGCCTGGACCCGCTGCTTTGTCTGATCGATGACGACGGCGATGATGATGGCCGCGCCCATTACGATCTGATTGTAACTCTGGTCGATCTCGAAGATGACCATCGCGTTGTTGATGAGTTGGATAATGATGGCCCCGAGGACGGCGCCGATGGCCGTGCCGCGACCGCCCATGAGCGATGCACCGCCGATGACGGTGGCGGCGATGACCTGAAGTTCGTACGCGTTGCCCGCGTTGGTCTCGCCCGCTCCGAAGTAACCCAGATAGAGGAAGGCGCTGAGCCCGCACAGGGTCCCGGTGATGGTGTAGACCAGGATCTTGACCTTGCCGACGGGGATGCCCGCATATTGGGCGGCTGTTTCGTTGCCGCCGATCGCGTAGATGCGTCGGCCGAACACGGTGCGCGAGAGCACGAACCAGCCCACGATCGCGACGAAAATCATGACAAAGACGGGGACGGGGTGCACGCCGAAGAGCTCGGCCTTGATCGTGCCGGTCATGATGCTGTCGGGGAATCCACCGATGGATTGAGTGTTGAATATCTGCTGTGGGATGACAATGGTGAGCCCGCGCAACACGGCCATCATCCCGAGGGTGATGACAAATGGGTGGACGCCAAGCCCGACGCTCATCGAGCCGTTCGCCAGCCCGCACAGGGTCCCGACGGTCATGCATGTGAGCATGCCGACGGGGAGCGAGATGTACCAGCCGGCGCCCTCGGGTAGGGCGCTGAGGGCCATTGCGCCGACGATTGCGGAGAACGCGTAGATCGATCCGACCGAGAGGTCGATGCCCGCGAGGATGATCACGCCGGTCATGCCGACGGCCATGATTGCGAAGAAGCTCGCGTCTTTGAGCACCAGCGAGATGTTGCTTTTCTTGAGGAAGCGGTTCTGCTTGTCGATCGCGTAGAGCGTGTTGGTCGTTGCGTCGAACCGGTCGATGGTCGAGGCGGGGTAGTCCCTGACATCATCGCCGTGGGTGACTCGGTATTGCGCGATGTTTCGTTTGGCGATGGTGCCCACCTCGTGGGCGTTGTTCTGCGCATCGAGCAGTTCGATGCGGGCGTCGTTTGGAATTTCGAGGTTTCGTTTTCCGATGCTCTGGTTGAAGTGTCCGTAGATCGTGAGGACGCACATCATGAGGATGATGACGATGACGAGCCCGGACTCCTGATGTGAGAAGAGTCTGGAGAGAAACGAACCCCGAGGTGTGCTCGGGGTTGTCGATTGTGCGTGGTTCGGCTCAGCCGATTCGGTCCTGCTCACCGTGTTTCCTTCGAACGGGGACAAGTGGGGCGTTTATGCACGATTGATTGTATCGAAATCGTTCGCCGCTTGTAGTTGATTGGGTCAGTCTATGACCTGGACCTTGTTGCTGCGGTCGGATTTGATGAGGTTGATGCTCAGGTTGCTTGTTCTGAGGTTCTCATCCTGAATATCTTCCGCGTCCATGAAGAAAGTGGCCTGCGGGTTTGTAGTGACGAAGTCGGCGCTGCCATCGGCGCGGACGAAGTTGCCGCCCTCATCGCCGTGGTTGTCGTCGGTTGCGTATCCGGTTTGGGGATTGAACCCGTATTCTTCCACGGGGTTGGGTTCGTTGCCGCTGCCGGGCTGGTTGTTGCGCCAGTCCCAGCCGTACCAAGCGTTCACACTGACATCAGCTGTGTTGGTTTCATCACCCCAGAGCGGTGGTGAGAACTGGATGGAAGGATCGACGGACTTGAGTCCTGCGATGTATAGGTAGCTGATGTTGTAGTGGATGACATCACGGGTGGTTGAGGGTGGTTCCGGTACTTTGCCTTCGTCCGCGTCCGCGATTAGCTTGTTCGTCGGTGTTGGGAAGCGGCTCCAGTAGTAGTCGATCCGATCGCTCGGGCATGTAAGGACTTCCAGTGCGTCCATGTAGCCGCTCATGAGCGGGGACTTATTCCCATCGATGTATGCTGCGGGTCCGCCAGCGGGTGTCCCGACGAATCCGACATCGCCTGAGACGGATGGTGATCCGCCGTCATTCCCGAGTGTGCCTTCGCCGTCGCCGATCTGGAACAGTGAGAACATTCCTGCGACTCCACCGGCCGTGTATTGATTGTCGAGGTAACGAGAATCGGGTTGCTGCGCGGGGATGATTGGATACCAATCTCGGTAATCATCGGCGTAGTAGGTGAAGGCCTGTCCCATTGCCCGGACCTGTGTCAGACACTTGAGCTTTTTCGCGGAATCGCGAGCGGCACCGAGTGCGGGCAATAGGATCCCAATCAGCAACGCGATGATCGCGATGACGACGAGGAGTTCGATCAGTGTGAATGCTGATCCGGTGGGTCGGTTGTGATAGCGTTTCATGCAAGTTCCTCGTGAGCAATGCGGTCTGGCTGCTACTGTGTGCCCCATACGCGGCAGCCCCGCGCTCGTACGATCGTACTGGAGACCCATGATGCCTGTCAACCGAATCTACTTTCGCAAACGAAAAACATTTCGTGTCTTTCTTGGGATTGCCCTTTGGGTGCTCTCGGGGGCGTTTCGTCCAATAAGTTCTGCCTATGCCTTGCAAGGGCAGGGTTTAGAACCGGCTGAGACGAGTGCATTCACAACTCCCGATTGGGCGAAAGGGCTTGTGTGGTATCAGGTCTTTCCTGAACGATTCGCGAATGGGAACCCGAAGAACGATCCTGCAGGACTTGACCAGGTTCTGATGGACTGGGACGGGGTGTGGACATCGAGTTCTATCGAGGAGATCGAACGGGCATGGAACCGGGGGCGGATCGCGGCAGATCTGTTTGGGCGCACTCAGGTATCGGGGCAGGGTGGGATGCGCCGTACTGTGTATTCCCGTCGCTATGGGGGTGATCTTCAGGGGGTGTATCAACAGCTTGAAAACATCCGTGATTCAGGCTTTACGGGTATCTATTTGTGCCCTGTATTCACATCCAGATCGTTGCACAAATATGACGCGAGCGATCACCGTCACATTGATCCGACGCTCGCGGATCCTGACAGCTATGACGATCCGGGTATCGGTCACACATTCTTACGCGAGGGTGAGGATCCGTACGACGAAACGACCTGGACTTGGACTCCTGCGGACGAATGGTTTGTCGATGTGTTTTTACCAAAGGCCAAATCGCTTGGGTTGCGGGTCATGCTCGACGGTGTGTGGAATCATGTCGGGCTCGATCATTTCGCGTTTCAGGATGTGCGAATCAGGGGCAAGGATTCAGCGTTTGCGGATTGGTTTGAGGTTGTATTCGATGAAGAAGGGGCGTTGATTGGGTGGCAGGGGTGGAGCCGCGTGAATGGTAGTCTGCCCGAGTTCCGGCATGTTGGGGATGACATCGCGGCGGGCCCGAAGGCGCACATTATGGCGGTCACGCGCAGGTGGATGGATCCGAACGGAGATGGTGACCCGAGCGATGGTATCGATGGGTGGCGGTTGGATGTTGCGGGCGAGATCGGTGCTGGTTTTTGGGGGGATTGGCGATCACTCGTGAAGTCGATCAATCCTGAAGCACTCATCGTTGCGGAGATCTGGCATGATGCGGATGAGATGCTGAGCGATAAGGCATTTGATGCGCAGATGAACTATCCGTTCGCGTATGTGATCGCGGATTGGCTCGCGATTGGAGATGCTGATATTCGGAACAATGCGCTGGTCGCTGCGAACCGATTGGGGCGTGTTTTCCATCATGGGGCAGAAGTTGATCAGGTGCAGCTGAACCTGATGGGGTCGCACGATACAGAACGGCTCGGATCGCTGATGCAGAACCGATGGGCGCGTGGCTTTGATAATGAGTCATCAAGATGGTTCGGGCGGTATGAGCCGGAGGCGGTGGGGGAGCGGGCGCAGGCGCGTTCGCTCGCAGCGGTTGCGGCGATGATTGCTTCGCCGGGTGCGGTGATGATGTACAACGGCGATGAGTACGCGCTGCCTGGGGCGGACGACCCGGATAATCGCAGGCCGATCCCTTGGGGCCATTTCAGTGCGTCTCAGCTTGAGATGCGTTGGGCGATCTCGCGGCTGCTTCGTTGGAGGGATGACGATGTGGTTGGCGATGTGTTGCGAATTGGGGATGTCGCGTTTGAAGCATGTGGTGATACATCGCTGCTGATCACTCGTACCTTTGAAGGGGTGCAGGTGCGTGTGGTGATCGCGCCGGAACACGACATGCTTGCCGATCCAGAAGCGATTGAGTTGGACCTGCCTGGTTGGGATCGGGCTCACGAAATGGAGCGAAAGTTGATGGCCGGTTTGTCTGATGCGCCGTTGCAAGTGCGTGTTTATCGGCGTCGTTGATGAGAAAACTTGTTCTGAGAAGGCCCGAAAACTGGACAGAATCGGCTGGGCTACTAAGGAAAGCCCTTTCGTGAAAGATCTTCCTCGCACCCCGAAATCAGTTTCGCTATTCTGTCGAATACAACCCATGCCTGCGGAGAGCCTCCGCTGGAACTCGTGGGGTATAGATTTCAAGATCGATCGGGCGCTCTGCTCGGTCATCAGGAGCAACCTAAGGGAGATCAGCATGAACAAGCAGTTTGCACTCGGCGCGGGGATGCTCGCGCTCATCGCGGGGTCCGCGATCGCTCAACCGACACTTGATGGTGTTTACGACGCAGGATCAGAAAGTGCGTTTTATGGCGACATCATCTGGGTCCAGAATCAGCCGACAGCGTTCGGCGACAATGTTGCCGGACTGTTTACCGGCGGCGAGTTCGGCGATCCGGAAGTTGTTGACACCGGAATCGAAGTTGCGATTCCGCTCGCATCGCTCGGCTTGAGCGGCTCGGAAACCATCCGCCTCGCGGGCTGGGTGAACTCGGGTGATCGCACATTCAAGTCGAACCAGATCATCGGCGACCTGCCACTGGACACTGGGAATCTGGGTGGTGCGCAGGACCTGAACGACGCGCCTTTCGATACCACGACACAGCACATCAGCATCGATCTGTCGGGCGTTGCCTCGGGCACACCCACGGTTGACGGGTCGCTTGACGGCGGCACGATGGGCAGCAGCTACACGAACGCGTTCATCCAGGGCAACTACACGGGTTTCGGCAACGAGACCGATGGCACGGTTGACGGTGACGGCCCCAACGGCGGCGGTTCCGAGATCGATGGCATTTACATTGCGAAGGATGCGACCAATCTCTACATCTTCGTCGCTGGCAACCTTGAGTCCAACGGCAATGCGATCGACATGTACATCGACACCGGCGCCGGCGGTGACAGCACCCTGGGCGGCGGCTCGGGCGACGGCGGGTTCATCGTCGATGGGCAGTCCGGGCTCGTTTTCGATTCGGGCTTTGATGCGGATTATGTCTTGTCGATCGATTCATTCGACGACGACATGATGGGCGAAACACCGAATGTTCCCCGCGCCTACTTCGGCGATATCGACAGCACGATCGACGATCTCGGCTCGCTCGCGGGTTGGGGTGCGGCCAATGCGGGGGCGCTCTCGGGCGGCATCTCGATGGGTGTGGATAACTCGAATGTCGATGGTGTGATTGGTGATCCTTCTCAGGCATCGCCTGTTTCGCCTGACGCTGATTGGGCGTATGGCTCAGAGCTCAACAACATGCGTGTCTACATCGATGAGACCAACAACAAGCTTTGGGTCTTCCTCGCGGGCAACATGGAGGGCAACTACAACAAGCTCGTCATGTTCTTCGACAGCCAGCCGGGTGGTCAGAATGTGATTCTCGACAACAATGTCGATATCTCGTTCAACGCGCTCAACAACATGTCAGGCATCACCTTTGATGCAGGGTTTGAGCCGGATTACTGGATGGACTTTAACCAGGGTGTTGATGGCGGCACCGGTGCGCTGCAGCGATTCGCGGATGCCGCGACCATGCGTACCGAGGGCGCCCTTATCGATCCGTTCTTCGGCGTGATCGTTGACTACGGTTCGTTTGACGGTGGTCTGATCGCGGACTTCCCAACGATCCCGTTCGCCGGTCCTCGCATCGACATCCAGGATGGTTCATTGGGTTCCCTGTTCGCGAACTACGGGCCGCGTCTCTCGCAGCTCGACCCGAACAACCCGATTGATGGGCTTGTTCAGTTCGCGATCAACAACTCCAATGTGGATGGTGTTTCTGACTCGTCCGCGGCTGGCGCTGCGAGTGTCAACACTGGTCTCGAGCTCTGCATCGATCTCGATGAGCTCGGCTGGGACGGTTCACAGGACATCCTCATGGCTGGCTGGATCGCAAACTCCGGTTTCGATTTCCTCTCCAACCAGGTTCTGGGCGGTCTCCCTTCGGCGGATAATATTGGCCCGCGTGACGCGGACGGCGACGGGATGAACGACCTTGATTTCAACGCGATCGATGGCGATCAGTTTGTGAATCTGTCGAATCCTGCGACACCCTCATGCCCGGCTGA
>DDGE01000024.1:52358-96944 GCA_002337545.1 Phycisphaerales bacterium UBA1910
TACAACGCGATGGATCCTGTCGCGGACTTCAATGGCGACGGCATGTTTAACTTCTTCGATGTCTCGGCATTCCTGTCCGCATTCAATGCAGGCTGCCCGTAATCGAAACTGACGCAACCCTTTTATGGGTTTGAATACTGATCGGGCGTCCGTGCCCAACCGCGCGGACGCCTTTTTCTTTACTCTGATCGAACTGGTCCGATAGGATACGGTCGAATGAATCACCCCGGATAGGAGTCTGTCGTGCAAGCAAGGCCGCGAATCTGCACCGTTATTGTTCTGATCCAGATGTGTCTGATGTCTGCGATGAGCTGGGCCCAGGATATGGTCAAGCCCGAGTCGCTTGAGCAGGGTTTCGTGCTTGTTGTCAAGGACCTGTCTGGCAAAGCGAACAAGGACAACCCGATCTACTTTGCATCGAGCATCAACGGGTGGAATCCTGCTGATCCGGAGTATCTGCTCTCGGGTCGTTCGGATACGCGCTGGCAAGTTGTGATCGATGAGGATCTCGATGGCGTGAGTGTTCAGTTTAAGTTCACGCAGGGCGGCTGGGATCGTGAGGAGCTTGACGCTGAGGGGAACGCGGTGCCGAACCGCTCGCTCCCGCTGATCGATGCGTCCAAGCTTGAGGATGGTGAACGCCCGATCATCGAGCTGGAGATCGTGGACTTCCGCGTCCCGATGTCGCTCGCGGATCAGGTCCGTGAATCGGGCTTTTATCGAGAACTCAATGTGACCGGTGATGTTCATCGCATGCAGGTTCAGAGCGGGAGCGGCGCTTCGGAAGCGGTCACGCGGGACTTGCTCATCTGGACGCCGCCGGGCTATGACGATCCGAAGAATGCGAAGAAAAGCTACCCGGTTCTTTACATGTTCGATGGTCAGAATATCTTCGAGCAGCTCCCGGGTGTTCCTGGTGAATGGCATGCGGACGAGACGGCGATGAAGTTGATTGAGTCCGGCGAGATCGAGCCGCTGATCATCGTCGGCATCCCGCACGGCGGGGTCAACCGGCTTGAGGAGTATCTCCCCTTCGGATCGTACCGTGGCATTGAGGGGCGCGGTGAGGAAACGATGGATTGGGTTCTTCGTGAGGTGAAGCCGAAGATTGAGCGTGCTTTCCGTGTCAAGGGTGATCGTGGATCTACAGCGATCGGCGGTGCGTCACTCGGCGGTGCTATGGCGCTCTATGGTGCGACTGCGTATCCGGAACACTTTGGCATGGCGATCGTTGAGAGCCTGCCGATGATGGGTGACGAGGGTGCATCTGCTGAACGGTATATCAAGTCGGTCCACCGTTGGCCGGACAAGATCTTCATCGGCATGGGGGGGCACGAAGTCGGCCATGATGATGCGGATGAGGATCGGAATGAGATGTATCAAGACTGGGCGAAGCGGGTCGATCGGCTGGCTGAGCGGGCTGGTGTTTCTGGGCGGGATCGCAAGCTGATGATTGTTCCTGATGCCAGCCACACCGAGGATGCGTGGGCGGAGCGGTTTGGGCACGCGTTGCGCTTCTTGTTTGCTGAGTAGGATCTCGTTTCCCGATCTATGTTCTGACCATACTGCAGCCTCCGTGCCGATGAGATATGATGCTCTCAACGACACGGAGGTTGTGCATGTCAAACACGCTTATTCTGCGTTTGCTTCTGGTATTTACCCTGTTCTCAGGTAGCGGTTGTTCGATCGATCTGGGGCATGCCCGTGCAGATCGGTTGGGCAACTCTGTGCTCACTCAGGATCTGTTTGGTCTTTGGGTTACCCGTTGGGATTTTCAAACGGCTGATGATGTGCGGGCGATCATTGCTGATGCTCGGGCTACGGGTGTGACTGATATTTTCTGGCAGGTCCGCGGTCAGGGGGATGCGTATTACGATTCGCCTTATGAGCCGTGGGGCGAGGACCTGACGCTCAGGCATGATGAGCAGAATAAGCCGATCCGTGATCGTTCACGAACGCTCAATCCCGGGTTTGATCCGTTGCGTCTTGCGATCTCTGAATCGCACGCCAATGGGATCAAGCTCCACGCGTGGGTGAATGTGATGCCTCTGTGGAAAGGCACGGAAGAGCCGATCGATGTTCGGCATCCATTGCTTTCTCATCCCGAGTGGCGGCTTCGAGATGAGACAGGAACGGCGCAGCCATTGAGTGAAGGGTATGTCGTCGTTAATCCGGTGCTCGATGAAGTGCAAGATCACATCGTTCGGGTCGTGGAGGATCTCGCGGACAGGTACGATATCGACGGCTTGCATCTGGATTACATTCGGTTCCTGAGCGATGAACTGGGCGATGACAAGTTGTACCCGGGCGATGCCCGCTCCCTCTCGCTCTATAACAGGCAGGTTGGGGATCGGGCCACGATTGGTCAGTTGAATCGCACTCGATATCGCGAGTGGATTCGTGATCGTATCTCGACGCTGGTCGAGCGGATTGCTGATGAGTCGCTCGATGGGCATGAAGATGTGGTGTATTCTGCCGCGGTCTGGCGTCGCCCGGATCTTGCGAAAAATCGATACCTTCAGGATGCCCCACGCTGGGTGAACGATGGGATTGTTGATCTGATCATGCCGATGATCTATACCGAGGACGATGGTCAGTTTACGAGTGATCTGCAGGCATGGTATAGCGTCGTGGATCGCAGACGGGTGGTGCCGGGAATTGGGGCGTACAAGCACAAGGGTGCGAGCCAGACGATCACTCAGGCGTCGCTCGGTCATCCGCGCCGCTTCTTGGTGTTTGCGTACTCGACGCTGTTCGAGTCTGTGAATCCCGGGCAGGACCGTACTTCAACCGTGATGAGGGACCGAGAACAGAAGCGGACCGCGTTGACGCAGTTTATCGAGCGTGTCGGGAACTGATGCGTGCGTTCGCTCGGCATCGATATCGGCGGTACAAGCGTCAAGGTGGCGCTCCGGGATGGGGCGTTGACAAACACTGCCCGGAGCGAGCAGTACCGCTGTCCTGATCGAGCATCGTTGATTGATGCCCTGCGCGGTGCGATCGGTTTGATAGATTCGTCCATCGACAGCTCGGTTCCTCTGGGGCTGTGCCTTCCCGGGCGAATCAACGAGTCAGAAACAGCGATTGAGCGGTCGTTGAACCTGCCTTGCCTCGAGGGGTGGTTGTTTGATGATTTGCTGCGCTCGGTGCTTGGGTTCAGACCGGCGTGCTTTCGTGTCGTGAGCGATATGTGTGCGACTACGCATGAGATTGTCCGCTCCCAAGGGCTTGAGGGTCGGGTTGCGGTTCTTGCGATCGGAACTGGTGTAGGGCTGGGGGTGTACGAACACGGTCAGATGTGCTCGATTGGTTCGCGCGGCATCGGCCATATCGGACAGATTGATGTGGGGCGCATTGGAGAAGCTGATGTTGTGGGGCGTGATGGTTCGCTCAATACGCTTGAGTCGTATGTTGGGTTGCCGGCGTTGCGGTCGAGACTCGGCGGCGCGAATGAAGAAGAGCTGCTGCGATTTATGGGATCACTCCCGTCAGAAGATCCAGCGCTGCGCGCGTTAGTGCATGCGATGCGGGTGGTGCACGCGATTTATGTTCCAGACACGATTGTGCTCGCGGGTGGTGTAGGGCTTGCGTTGCAACCGAGCGGCGAGGCGATTCGCGATCGCGTCAATGAAGGGTTGACTTCACTCGCCAACCCGAACTGGTCGCTGGGCTTTGCGGACTCGCTCTATCACGCGGCATCGGGAGCGGCGATGCTCGCCTTCGACTGACGAGACCCGGCGGCACAGACACTCGTCGACAGCAGCACCCCGATGGTGAGCTTCCAGGTGAAGTTGATGCCATAAAAGTATTCAATCCGAGGCGAATGAATCATCGGGACTGCGTCGTAGATGAATCGTTGAGTGATGAACATCCACACGAAGCCGACGATCAGCGCTGCGATAACCGAGGCTGACGAGCCGCGTTTGGTGAGCAGCGCGCAGAAGAAGACACCGATCAGACCTGCGTACGCAAAACTCATCACGCTGAGGGCGAAGACGATCAGGGTGTCGCCGTTCATCTGCTTCCAATAAATGCACACACACGCGAACACGGCGAGCACAATACCCCAGGCGATGACGCCGATCCGCCCAACGCGCACCAGGTGTTGCTCGGAGAGCGGTGCGCTGCGGCGGCGGTTCATCATGGGCTTGTACAGGTCGCTGATAAACGCGGCGCTCATCGCGTTGATGGCGCTGTTCAGACTGGAGAGCCCGGCTGCGAAGAGCCCGGCCATCATGAGCCCGCGCACACCAGGGGGGATCTGTGTCAGGATGTAGTGGAGGAAGATTGTCATCGATTCCTCCGGCGGGACAGTGTTCTCCACTGAGGTGAGCTCGGGGCGTTGGTAGAGCACCCAGAGCATCAGCCCGAGCGTGAGAAAGATCGTCACGCTGGGGATACCCAGCAGGATACCCACGATCACGGATCGGGCGCCTTGCTTTGCGTCTTTGCATGTGAGCATGCGCTGGGCGAGGTCCTGGTCTGTGCCGTAGGAGCCGATACCCAGCAGGGTGAAGCCGATGATGCACGCTGGGAGCGTGAACGGTGCTTGCCAGTCGAAGCTGAGATCAATTAGTGTGAGCTTCGACTGGCCATTGTTCGCTCCGGTTTTCAGTTCATGCAGCACCGTATCCAGCGGGGAATTGATTGTGCTGGCAATCACGACGATGGCACAGATTGCGGCACCGATGAGGATTGCGAACTGGATGACATCTGACCAGATTACGGATTTGATCCCGCCAGCCAAGGTATAGACGATGCCGACGATCGCCAGCACCGCGATCGCTCCCATGAGGTATAGGGGTTGGTTCCCGCGTTCAAATCCGAAAAGTACAATCGCCGCGGGGATGGCGCCTGCGTAGACGCGGGCACCGGATGCGAGCACACGGCCGATGAGAAAGGTGATGCTGGCGCTCTTGCGAGCGGCAGGGCCGAATCGCTCTTCAAGCAGTTCGTAGATAGAGGCCGATCCCGAACGATAGAACGCGGGGATAAACACCAGCGCGATCACGAACGCGGCCAGCACCATGCCGATATTGGTCGCGAGATAGGTCAGGTCGCCTTTGTAGGCTTGTTCGGGTGCACCGATGAAGGTGACCGCTGAGAGCGAGGTCGCGACGATGGAGATCGCGACGGCCCAACTCGGCATCGAACGAGAGCCAAGGAAGTAGTCTCTGCTATTCTTGGCCGACTGTCGAGAGAAGAGTGCGCCCGTGACCGCGAGCAAGAGGAAGTATCCTGCGACGACCGTGAGATCGATGAGCCCGAAGCCGGTTGTTCCAGAACTTTGCGCGGTTGTCAGCACCCGATGTACATCGGGCTGACGCGTGATTCTCGATCAGAATCAGGTTACTTCTGGGCGGCGAGAACTTCGCTCATGACACGATACACCAGCTTGGCGGCGATGAAATCCGAGGCATGGTGATTTGGGTTGGGGCACAGCTCGACGACATCGAAGGCGACGATCGTGCGCTGTTGTGCCACACGCCGCACGAGTTCATTGACGGTGAACCAGTCCATGCCTCCCGGCTCCGGGGTGCCGGTTGAGGGAAGAATCGATGGGTCAAACGCGTCGAGGTCGATTGTCAGATACACCCGGTCTTCGAGTTTCGATATCGCGCGATCCATCCAGCTTGTGTCGTTGGCACGGGTCCAAGCGTCGATCTGGTGACCGAAGAAGACCCGATCGCTGTCCATGCCCTCGAGTTCCTCGGCATCGATCGCTCTGATTCCGACCTGGACGATTGACGCATGCTCGCGGGCTCTGGCCATAACGCACGCGTGGTTGTGGGTCATGCCGTGGTAATTATCGCGAGTGTCACCGTGGGCATCGATTTGTAGAACTGATATCGGGCCGCAACAAGCCGCGGCAGCTTCGATGGCTCCGATGGAAACCGAATGTTCGCCCCCCAACACGATTGGAAGCTGGTCGTTTCGGATTGCGGTGGTGACGCGTTCCTTAACGAGCGGGGCGAGTTTGACTGGGTCGTGCGCATCACACAGCACAGGTTCCTGTGTATGGATGCCTTGCTCGTAGTGTTCGCTCTGCGTCTCGATGTCGTACCATTCGACCTGTGCGGATGCCTCGATCATTGCCTCGGGGCCCAGGTCTGCGCCCTTGCGATAGGTCGAGGTCGCATCGTATGGGACGGGGATGACCTGAACCCTGGCTTCGGGGCGTGTGTATTCATCTGGGATGTCGAGGAATCCTGGCATGGTCACTCCCTGCGGTGCTGGGGTCAGGTGAGCTGGTCGTCGATATTGAGGTATGTATATCCGCTCAATCCCGACTCGTAGAACTGGGTCAGGGTGCGGGATTCGCGCACGCTCATGTCTTTGCGTTTGACGGCCCGCTCGCACTCCTTCTCAAGCGATCGTGCGAGTTTTTCAGGTTCGAACTGTACATAGGACAGGACTTCCGAGATTGAGTCGCCCTTGACGATCTCTGTGATAGACCAGTCATCGTCTTCGATCGCGATATGGACCGCATGGGGGTCACCGAAGAGGTTGTGGAGATCGCCGAGGGTTTCCTGGTACGCACCAACGAGGAACACGCCGAAGTAGTACGGCTCATCACCTCGTATGTCGTGCACCGCGAGGGTGTGTTCTGCTTCACCAGTTTCAGAGATGAACAGATCGATCTTTCCGTCGGAGTCGCATGTGATGTCAGCAAATACAGCCCGATGCTCGGGTGCCTCGTTCAGTCGATGGATTGGCATGATCGGGAAGAGCTGATCGATTGCCCATGTGTCAGGGAGTGACTGGAACAACGAGAAGTTCGCGAAGTAGGTCTCGCTCATAAGGTCGTCGAGGCCCTGCAGCGGTTCTGGAACCTCGTCGAGTTCCCATACTGCGCGCTGCAGAAGTGAGCAGTTCGTCCAGAAGATTCTCTCGATCTCGGCTCGGTGCTCAAGCGTGAGATACCCGAGTGAGAAGAGCGACATCGCGTCCTCGCGTGCGCGGGTGGTATCATGCAGGATTTCTACGAGACGGGGTTTCTTTTCCCGGAGTGAGTTGAGCGCATGTCGGAGATCACGCAGCGGCTGAGGGGCGTCTGGGTCGTCATCGGGAACGACAAACTCGTGATCGACGAGATCACTGGGTCCTGTGGAGCCGAGCACATTGAATATGAGAACGGAGGAATACGCGACCATGGCCCGCCCGCACTCTGTGACTACGGTCGGATGATTGATTCCCTTTGAGTCGCAGACGGAAGAGATGCGATAGATGACATCCGAAGCGTATTCATCCAGCGAGTAGTTCATGGATGATGGTCGGTCGGAGACTGAGCCCTGATAGTCGACCCCGAGACCACCGCCGATATCGATGTATTTCAGGTTGGCACCTTGGTCATGCATCTGCGTGAAAACATGCGCTAGCTCGGTGATGGCCATTTTGATGGTTGTTATATCTTGGTGCTGACTTCCGGAATGGCAGTGGAGGAGTTGAAGGCAGTCGAGCATATCGTGTCGCTTGAGTGTGCCGATCGCTCGGAGGAGTTCTGCGATAGTGAGCCCGAACTTGCTCTTGATGCCGACTGATGTTGCCCAACGCCCGGAACCGGATGCAGCAAGTTTGACGCGAACGCCGATGCGTGGGCGCACGGCATACTTTTCTGCGAAGTTGATGATGAGCATCAGCTCCTTGAGATTCTCGACGACCGGGATAATGGTTCGTCCGAGCTTGTGGGCGAGGATGACAGCTTCGATGTATTGTGCGTCCTTGAAGCCGTTGCAGATAATGAGCTGATCTGGCGTCTCAATGGTCATTGCCATGACGGCCAGCAGCTCTGGTTTGGAACCGACCTCGAGCCCATATCCAAGCTTGTGCCCATATCGCGCGATTTCTTCAACAACATGGTGCTGTTGATTGACCTTGATGGGGTAGGCCGCGAGATAGTTGCCTTTGTAGTTGTTCTCCTCGATCGCGATTTGAAACGCATCGCGTATCGCGCGGAGACGGTGATCGACGATATCGGTGAATCGGAGCAGCACCGGAGTATCGATTCCGCGTTCGCTCAACCCCTCGACGATCTCGTGTAGATCGATGCTTGGGCCGTCGGGCCCGAGCGGGTTGGTGTGGAGGTTCCCATCCTCATTGATGCGGAAGTAGCCTTGGCCCCATCTTTGGGTGCGGTAGGTCTTTTCTGAATGCTCATGGCTCCACGCCCCCCCCTTCGCGGTGCTGGGGAGGTCAGAGGGGTGTGGAAGTTCGGTGGTGGTGGTGGGGGAGGGCATTCTGAATTGTATAGCCCATCGAGAATCACTCGATCCATGTCGAGTATGATTTTCTTTCCAGCAGGAACGGGCGGCGATAGAAACCCTTCACACCCTCACCGGAGTCACACATGAATATTCGTGCCTTCATGGACGAGCACTTTCGTCACTTTAATGCAGCGGCGGCCCTCGATGCCGCAAAGGGGTACGAGGACCATCTCGCTGAAGGTGGGAAGATGCTCGTGGCGATGGCAGGGGCGATGAGCACGGCTGAACTTGGGCGTTCACTTGCGGAGATGATCCGTCAGGGCAAGGTCCACGCGATCTCGTGCACCGGGGCAAATCTGGAGGAGGATGTCTACAACCTCATTGCCCACGACCATTACGAGCGGATCCCCAAGTACCGCGACCTGACCCCCGCCGACGAGCAGGCACTGCTGGAACGCCACCTCAACCGGGTCACCGATACCTGCATCCCCGAGGAAGAGGCGTTCCGCAAGCTCGGGCACCTGCTGATCGGGAAGTGGAAGGCCGCGGCTGAGTCGGGCGATCGCAAGTTCCCGCACGAGTACCTCTACGAGATCCTCAACGAGGGGCTTCTGGAGGACGAGTATCAGGCGGACCCCAAGAACTCCTGGCTGCTGGCGGCTGCCGAGAAGAACCTGCCCATGGTTGTCCCGGGTTGGGAGGACTCGACGAGCGGCAATATCTTCGCGGCGGAGGTGCTCAGCGGGAATGTGAAGTCGGCATCGGCCGTCAAGTCGGGCATTGAGTACATGATGGACTTCACGGGGTGGTACAAGGAAGCCTCGGCCAAGTCGAGTATCGGGTTCTTCCAGATCGGCGGCGGCATCGCTGGCGACTTCCCGATCTGTGCCGTGCCCCTGATGCGACAGGACATGGAGCTGAATGTGCCGCTGTGGGGGTACTTCTGCCAGATCAGCGACTCGACGACCAGTTATGGGTCGTATTCCGGGGCGGTGCCCAATGAGAAGATCACCTGGGAGAAGCTGGCGGTCGATACCCCCAGTTTCATCGTCGAATCCGACGCGACGATTGTTGCCCCGCTGATCTTTGGGTATGTCCTTGGTTGGTAAAAAGTGGGGATGACTTCGCCCGATTTGGGCCTATACTTTCTCCCCACCTGGAGAGGTGGCAGAGCGGTTGAATGCGCTGGATTCGAAATCCAGTATGGCCTTCGGGTCATCGGGGGTTCGAATCCCCCCCTCTCCGTTTGAATAAGACCGCGTTGCTCAAACACCCGTATATACAGGGGTTTGCGAGCAACGCGGTCTTTTCATTTTGCCCTACTGTCCTAGATTTGCCCTACAATCATGAGTGCTTCCTGAGCGAGAGCAGATCCCAGATATTAGTGAGCACAGCGAGTTGCTCAATGAGCTCGTTGGTGATGTAGTGCGCTGCTGGCGCCCAGAGATCCTGCACCGACTCATACCGGAGATGTTCTTCCAACCAGATTCGTTCGAGGATGAGGTGGCCCAGCGGCTACACAGGCTCCAAGACGCGATGGGTGCCGACCGATATCGCGCTGAGGTTCATAGCCTCCTGCTCACGTACAGAGCAGCCGCAGAGCGACAATTGCGCAAGCGTTTATGGGACGCCCTTGAGAATGATTTTTTAGGGTTGACGGAATCGACAATTCAGTCGATCTGCGGCGAACTTCCTATTCAATTGGGCCTCGATGAACGGGCTCGGTATGTCCAAGACTGGAGTGACAAGCATGGAATTTCAAATCTAGACCTCAGACAAGCTTCTGCCGTCGCATCAGTCCATCCCCACACGCTCGTGACTGCCAGAGCAGGCAGCGGCAAGACAAGGACCATAGTCGCCCGGACACTTTTCCTAGTCAGCCACTGTGGTGTATCGCCGTCTCAGATTCTGATTCTTGTTTTCAACCGAAAGGCTGCTGAGGAAGTCCGCGAGCGGCTTCGGATGGCTGGCGTTGATTGTCCGCATGTCATGACATTTCATGCCTTGGCTTATGCAGTAGCTCACCCTGAAGAGACTCTTGTCATCGATGAACCGAATGATGGCGAGATGCAGCGTTCAGCGCTTACGCAACGTGTCGTCAATGACTTCCTGTCCAAGCCCGGAAGCGAGGAGAGAGTCCGCTCTGTAATGTCGCGACACTTCAAGCGTGACTGGGACAACATCATCACGAGTGGCGCCGCTCTATCTCAAAAGGATGGGCTCCTTCTACGCAGATCGCTTGAGCGAGAGGCAATCGACGGCACAAGGGTCAAGTCGTTCGGCGAGAAGGTCATTTCAAACTTCTTGTTCGAGCATGATGTCCGCTACGGATACGAGCGTAACCACTGGTGGGGTGATCGCAACTACAGGCCGGACTTCTCGCTCACTGGCCGTAAGATTGTCATCGAGTACTTTGGCATGGCGAGCGATCCCGACTATGACAAGGAGATGATCGCAAAGCGAGAGTACTGGGAGAACAAACAAGACTGGACGCTGATTGAGTACGGCCCGCGCATCCTTACAGTAGAGGGAGAAGATGGGCTACGTAACACCCTACAGGCTGACCTCCTCAAGCATGGCATTCCATTGCGGCGGCTCCCAGAGGAAGAGATTTGGCGTCGTGTTCAGGACCGCCATCTCACTCGGTTCGCTGAAGTACTTACTGGGCTGGTTGGCAGATCGCGAAAATCGCTCTTGACGCCAGCAGAGTTGGACGAGCGTGTTCGGCATCACACGCCTCTCGATGATACTGAGCGTGATGTCTTGGCGATTCTGCAAGAAGTCTACACCGCTTATCTAGACCGAATGGCAGCGGAAGGACTAGAAGACTTCGATGGATTGATGCAGAGGGCTGCTGCAGCTATCGCGAAAGGTCGGACTACCTTTGACCGTAAGTCGGGAGCGGGTAACCTCGCTTCAATGCGTTACATCATGGTGGATGAGTACCAGGACTTCTCGCCACTCTTCGACCTTCTCCTTAGCGCAGTGCTGGAGCAAACAGGAGACAGGGCTCAAGCCTTTGGAGTCGGAGATGACTGGCAGGCGATCAATGCCTTTGCGGGCTCCGACTTGGCATTCTTCCACGAGTTCACAAAGCGACATTCGCCATCGAGCCAACTTGGAGTCACAACAAACTACCGCTCATCAAAGGCAGTGGTTGAACTCGGAAACAGGATCATGTCCCAATTCGGGGCCCCAGCAAAGTCTCGCCCTGATGCGGAGCGCGGCCTCGTCGAGATTGTTGATCTAGCGAAGTTTCGTCCTGATACAGCAGAACGCAGCACCTGGGAAGGCGACCTGATTACACCCGCTATACGCCGCCTTATCAGAGCGCCTCTGGAGTCTGGCAAGTCTGTAGCTATCCTCGGCAGGCAGCGCTACTTGCCGTTCCAGGTAGTTACGCCATCCACCGGCAGCTACCCGAGAGACGACCTCGGACGGCTTGCCGTACTGCTTCGGCATGGGCTTGACGATGCGGCTCGAAAACAACTGCACGTTGGGACGGTGCACCAATACAAGGGTAGAGAAGCTGATGTGGTGATCATCGCTGACGCAGTCGAGCGGCGTTATCCGAAACTCCACCCCGACTGGGTTTTTGGCCGGATTTTTGGAGACGAACCCCAAAAGCTGATCGACGATGAACGCCGCTTGTTCTATGTCGGCTGCTCACGGGCCGTAGAGAGACTGATCATCGTCACTGACAGCCAGCGACTGTCGCCATTCCTGGATGAAGTCCAGCAGCATCTCACACAACTCCAGATTGAGCGGCTAGCTCCATTCTGCCCTGACGATGGCGACTGGATTCTGATTGTCGGAAACGCCGACGGACGAGGCGTTGAGCCCACAGTACAGAGGGCCGAGGTCTTGAAGGAGAGCCAGTACTCCTACCACGGTGGACAGTCGCCGCACTGGGCCAAGAGGATCCCGAAGAAGCACAGCATCGAATCGATTGTTGAGAATCTGCACAAGGCACCTTGGTTCGTTGGCCCGGACGGACTCCTCATCAGTATCTGCAGAAGCGACGGCAAAGTCTTGGTGACGGGTGAGATCTCTGGCAGCAAGTTTCATCCAACATGATGGAAAATGGGTTTGATTTTAATCATGCCTGATTCTTTATCAATGAGTTGCTGCCTACATTGCGGCGTAAGCGGAATTCGGTCATCCATGTGCTTTGAGCTTCGTCCACTCCTCGCCCGCCTTTCGAACAAATCCGCGATCAATCGATCGGGTGAATGTCGCTCGGGAGTGTTTGAGCATTCCTCGCTCGCAGAAGAACCTCGTCGAGACGCGCAGCCAGTACACCGGGGGCTCGTAGCCGAGGATCCCAGCGACTGATTCTCGGATCTGTTCGAACTTCTGAGACTCAGGCCCTGCGCTGATCACTTTCGCGACCGCGTCGTAGGCGAACTTGGGGCAATGGAACGCCGCCGCGCCGGTCGATCGGTGCTCGGCGAGTGCTGGTCCCTTGCGGCTGGGCTCGATGGTGTATCCCGTGACCGATTTGGCGGCTTTGGGCTTCTTTCTCGGGGCGTACCCACGGCGCTCGGCGAGGCGGATCTGCTCTTCGAACTCCGATCCAAGCCGATCAACGAGCTTCCGAGCGGCTGCAAGCTGCCTTTTGGCGTTCGGGCATCGGTCTTCCAGCTTCTGGAGGGCCTGAGCGAGCTCTTCGAGGGTCTGGACTGGATCACCCTTGGGTTTTGGCATGTCCTATTCTACACGATTTGACTCGTTTGGGTGGCGTGGTATACTTCTACCGAAAGCGGTTTGTTTCGGTAATCCATGATCAACACACAGACCATCCCGATCTCACGCAAACGCCCGGTCCGTACCGGGCAGGCGACCACGAGTGGCAACCAGCTTCTATGGCCACAATCACTCGTGAACAAGCTCGTGTCGCCGCTGAGACGGCCGACCTCCCCCTCGTCCTGACGCTCGAAGAAGCGGCGGCCATCGCTCGCCGCGCACCGGGCACACTCAAACGCTTGGTCAGCGAAGGACGCTTCCCTAAGAGTGCTAAGCGCGGAAAGCCGCTCTTGTTCTGGCGCGATGCGTTCCTCATCGAGCTGATGCGGGACAACGACGCATGAAGCTGGTTGGACGCCAACCAGTCGATGGGACCGAGCGCCCTGTGATCTACATCGGCAAGCGGGTGTGGAAGGACAGCACCGGGAAAGTGCGGACCGCCAAGCCCTACACCGCTGAGTACTTCCTCGAAGGCAAGCAGCAGTACCGTTCGCTGAAGCTGACGAACAAGGTCGCCGCGATCCAGGCGGCCCACGAGCTTCACCGCTCGATCCGTTTGGGCGAGCCCACAGCTGCGCCTGCTGAGATCCGGCTGGAAGAGATGGCCCAGCGTTACCTCGCTACCGTGCGGGGGATGGGTCGAGCCCCAAGGACGCTGCAGAAGTACGAGCTTGTGTGTGATCAGCTCTTGCGATTCTGCACAGAGCAGAGACTGGTCTACGCCAACCGATTCAGCGAAGAGCTGTTCTGGGCTTTTGCCGAGAGCATGAATCACCTGAGCGAGAAGACCAGGCACGATCGGCTGATCGTGGTCCAGCAGCTCTTCAAATGGGGCTGTGAGCGGGCGGAGCTGATCACCAAGAACCCGATCCGCAAAGTGCGCGTCCGCAAGCCACCTCCAACCGAGCAGCCCTGCTTCACTCCCGAGCAGGTCGCGACCCTGCTCGCTAATGCCGATGGGATCCTTCGTCCACGGTTCGCGGCACTCGCCTACACAGGGATGCGGTTCGGTGAACTCCGTGATCTGCGATGGGCGGATGTTCATATGGATGGTCCCAATGGGGGCTTCATCCACATCAAACGGGGTGGGGCTCAGACGACCAAGGGCCGAAAGACACGACGGGTCCCAATCCACGGGGAACTGCGTCCACTGCTCGAAGCTCTGCCTCGTCATTGCGAATTGGTATTCCCCGCTGGTCGATCAGCGAAGCACCCGAATGGTGACGGTCCGATGGATGAGCGCCGACTCCTCAGGTCACTGAAACGATTGTGTACCCGCTGCGGGTTCGACAATCCGGAGCAATATAAACTGCATACTTTCCGTCACGCATTCGCGAGCATGCTCGCACGAAGCAACATCGGCTACAGGTACGCGCTTGCCTTCATGGGTCAGTCGTCGAGTGCAATTCTGGACTTGTATTACACGATGTTTGACGACGATGCGGCGGCCGCGATCGCGTCGATTGAGTTCCCGCCAGCTGCGGAAGACACACAATGTGGTGGTTGAATCATGAAATGTGGCTGCATTTCTTCGGTTTAATTCCGAGCCGCACATAATTCTCACAAAATTACTCCTCTTTCGGTGGATCGCGCTTGATTTTTCTCTTCTGGGTGTTGTACTCGGCCAGCGTGCATGCCGTACGCGAGAACCACAAGGAGTTCAAAGGTGAACAACGAAACAACGAACGACATCACCGGACAGGAAGCACTCGACACCAAGCACGCCGTGCTCAAGGAGGTCGCGACGATCGGGCTGGAGCAGATGGTGGGCGCGATGGTCATTGGTGCGGTGCTCCCGCCCCACATGGATCAGAGCGAGATCCAGCGGTGCGAGAGCATCGGCTCAGCACCGACGCTGATGCCCCGCGGATTCGCGCTTGTCTCCCCTGATGACGAAGAACACTGGTCTCGATTGGCGCTGTTGCTCGCATCGGCGAAGGTCCAGATCGATGGGCTGATCGAGCACTATCGCGATCAGCACCCCGATGAGTTTGGGGATGCTCTCACATCCGCGTACCGAATCCTGCGGGAACACAGTGAGCCCACGATGCGGCTGATCCCGGTGCCTCTGAACCCGTGGTCACCCGAGAAGAACTGATTCTCAAAGACAAAAGAAGGACTCTATGGGTACGCACAGAAGAGAGAACAGTGGAGCACCACGCTCCGACACCGACCGCCACGACGGCGACCGCGTTGGTCACCGAAACGGAGGCCGAGGTGCTCGGAGCGTGGGCATCCATGTCGTCCGCGGACGGCTGACGCACCGAGAGCAGCGTCTGTTCGAGGAAGCGGTGATGCTCTTGCTTTTGGGTTCAGCCCATCGGCATCTCACCGCACATAAGGAGAGAGATCATGATTCATGACTCTTACATCAACGGCAAGCAGTACTTGCCATACGCTCGGTGCTCGACCAAGGCACAAGGCGACAACAGCGTGGAACAGCAGCTCGGAGCGATTCTCAGCTTCGGAACTGAGCGAGGGGCAACGGCCACGAAGCCGATCGTGCGTGTGGGCGTGTCCGCATCCGTTGAATGGAATGTTGACGAGTTTGTGCGTGAGGTCAAGGAGCGGCTAGATCGCGGTGAGCAGTTCGATTTCGTCTTTGTCTTCGACGAGAGCCGATTGACGCGTGGCGGCCCGCTGCACTCATCGAAGGTGCGGTACGACCTGCTCGCGATGGGGGTCGATGTCATCGGTGTTACTCGGTACATCGAAGACCCACGGACGCGCCAGATGATCACGACTTTTGATGCGATGGCTGCCCAGGCGCACGCTGAAGCGATCGCGACCAACGCATCGCGCGGAGCGCAGCAGAGCCTCGAAGACGGAAGGCGGGCGCACTGTGCCTTTCCTCCATACGGAATCGACAAGCTGATCACGACCAGCGAAGGCGAAGCCCTGTGGATCCTGCGGCATCTCGCGGATGGATCCCAAGAGCAGTACAATGCGAAGACGAAAGAGCTGATCCGCACCTACAAGCCCAATGATGGGCGTGGTGGGTCCACGCATTACATCAAGTCACGGCAAGAGCGAGCAACACTGTGCCCAGGCATGGCTTCATTGCACGCCCATGTGGTGCGGATGTTCACAGCATTCGACATCGAAAAGATGAGCTGCGAGCAGATCGCGAAGGAGTCCAACGACGCGATGATTCCGAGCCCTAGTGGTGGCCGATGGAATGCGTCTGCGGTCCACAGTATCTTGCATAACCCCACCTACTTGGGCAAGGGGTATGCGAACCAGAGATCAAGTGCTCTGAAAGTCAAACGCAGTCGCAACGCCCCTGAGCGTGTGACACGATCACAAATCGAGATGATGGGCCGCAAGAGTCCCCCGATGGAGTTTCGCCCGCGCGAGAATTGGGTTGAAATCGAGTACCCGCTGCTGAGCGAGTATCTGCAATCCCCTCTCCGTGATATCGCGGAACAGCGCATCGAGATGCATCTCAAAGCCAAGGCAAAAGGCCACACACCCACCATGCGCCAGCGGAGTCCTGTCGCAGCGAGCTACCTGCTCAGCGGCATCATCCGGTCAAAGCAACTCAACTTGACCATGCGCGGCCACAGCGGTGGGACGAAATCCGTCTATAGGTACTATGTGGTCCAAGGAAGGAAGAAGTACAACCGTGATAGCGAGCGGTACCTGCGCAAAAGCGTGCCCGCCGAGCCCATTGAGTCGGCTGTGCTGAGTGCGTTGCAGAACACGCTCTGCGGCATGCCCGCTCTGATGGATGAGTACCTGTCCGCACTGCAAAACGAACGAAAAATAATTTTCGCGGACAATGAAATCGACCAGCTTCGCGCGCGAGAAGAGAAGCTGCTCAGCACCATCGACTGGCTCACACAGAGCTTCGAGGCGAAGCGGCGCGACTACTTCACCGAACGGCTCGAAGCCGCGATGGCTGAACTCGATGATGTGCGCGAGCAGCTAGGTACTGCGGATATCGCCGAGCCACCTACCGATGACGAACTTCGGTCTTGGGCCCAAGCCGTTCGGAACGGCGCGGACCTCTTGGCCGACGCGACATTCGCCGAGAAGCGACGGCTCGTGGAGTTGTTCGTCAAGGACTGTGTCATCGACATGAAGACGCTCGAATGCGAGATTACGCTTGCGATGCCCGATTGGAAGGCTGTGGCCGACGACGGAGTTGGTCTGTCATCCACACTTGCATGCAGAGTTGGATGGTGGACCAAACTGCCTCAGATGGCCTGGAAGGCCGACTATGAGGTTCGCGTGCCATCACCTTGCCTCAGCGCCAAACGGAAGCAGCCCGAGCTGCTTGGGTGCGGTGCCTGTCGACGCAAGTCCCGCATGAACCGCTCTGACCACTCTGACCGCAAGGCAGCCTAGCTCCCAGCCGAGGCTCTTGAGCCTTGCCGAGGCCGCCGCGATCGAGAGATCGCGGCGTGCCATTCGCCCACATGGAGGTCCACAACATGAATCCAGCCGAGCAACGCATCCTCAGCCGCATCGAACGACTTCTTTGCAATGGTTCTCTTCCCGCGTTAGAGAAAGCCGCGGGGCTCATCCTCAAGCATTCCGACCTTCTGAACCTGGGCAGGCCGTTCCAGATTTCGCTGATGCGTCGGATGGGACAATGGCGTCAGCAGTACGACATCATCCAGACGAACATCGAGCGCATGGACGACGGGGCGTCGGGCATGCTCTACCGGATGACCGAGGTTCCTGATTACCAAGTGTGGATGCATCCGCGCCAGCATGAACCGGAACAAACGCCCAAGCGCGTCACACCGAGCCGCTGCACTGGTACGCCCGAAGAAGATATCTCTGATGGTGAAATCAGCGAGTTTCTCGAACTGGTTGATTCTCAGGGGCTCGAAAAAATTTTCGCGAACGGCGCAGACATCATCAACGGTACGCTGGTGATGTATCCGCTCATCACGCTCGGCGAGCGAGTGATTGAGTACGGCCCGGTCGCGGCGATGTATGCGGAGAATGGTATCGAGCGACCATGGGACCCCAGCAAGCGGAAGCCGTTTATCGCGATGGCGTTCGACTTGAGTCTGCTCTCAGCGATGGTGGCCAAGCGATGGACATACCGAGTGTGGGATGACGCATTCTCTCGGCTTCCCGAAACTCACCAGTACTACCCAAAGAACGGAAAGCGACCGGGGTGGAACCGAACCACAAAAATCATGGAACTCCGTGAACTCATTGAACGCCCCGCTGCACGGACTTGGCACCTGACCGTAACTGGGCAAGAAATCGCATCCGCTCAGATTGCCCCTGCGTGGTCTGCACTGGGCAAGACTCTTTCCTGATACGATGAAGACGACGGAGCTTTGCGATGGCCAAACGAATGATCACCAAAGAAGCATTCCTCACCGCGATGGAATGCACGACGCAAGGCTGGTACCTGTTGAGTGATAAAGGCGGCACGCCCACGCCCGGTGAGCAACTCCGCATGGAAGAGGGGAAGGAAGTCCATCGCCGAGCGCAAAGCCTTCACCAGAACAGCGTCTACGCGGGCAAGGTCGAAAGAACGAAACAGCTGATTCTCGATTCGGCCATCGAAGTCATCTTCGAGGCTGCGTTCGAGGTGGATGGGTACGCGGCCCGCGCCGACTGGATTCGCCGGACTCAGGGTGGCTGGATCATCGGAGATATGAAGTCAAGTACTTTCAACCAAGTCGGTTTCAGGACATGACAAAAACCTTGAGATCTCGCATTCACCGTGGCGGTGGCCTAATGATCTGAGTTGCTCGTCAACTGCTGCAAACAAATGCCCAAGAACCTCGAAGGCGGGTGAGCTCTATTGGAACTAGAATAACGCTTCTCAAACCCCGGTTTTTATTCTCAACCCACGAATTGGACACTGATGATCATGATCGATCCTGACCGCATTCCAGTCCTCGACCTCTTCGCAGGTCCAGGTGGGTTGGGCGAGGGGTTCACTCGATGTCGGGTAGGCAATCGCCGACCATTCTCAATCGCTATGTCTGTCGAGAAAGAGCGAAATGCTCATCGCACGCTGCGACTCCGCAGCTTCTATCGGCAGTACGCCAGTCCGAGTAAGGTCCCCCAGGCGTTCTACAGAGTGTTGCTCGGCGAGACACCTCCCGAAGCGTTGGCGGATGCGTGTCCGGACACTTGGCAGCTTGCCGAAGAGGAAGCGCTGCAGGCCGAGCTGGGTGACGATTCCGGAAACGAGGCCGTGGATGCACGGATCCGGACCCTGAAAAGGCAGGCAAAAGAAAAGGCGTTCGTGATGATCGGCGGTCCACCCTGTCAAGCGTATTCGCTGGTCGGACGGGCTCGACAGCGAGGCATCGAGGGATTCGGCAAGGATCCGAGGCACATTCTCTATCTGCAGTACCTTCGCATTATCGCCAACACTTGGCCTGCGGCATTCGTCATGGAAAATGTGAAGGGTATCCTGTCTTCTAAGCTTGGGAATGAGCGGATCTTCCCGCGGATCCTTGAAGATCTGCACGACCCTGCGAAGTCACTTGACAAGAATGTGAGATCTCGCAATTCTCGCCGTTATCGTCTCGTGCCTGTCGCGACGCCAGTTGATGATACAGATCTGTTTGGGCACTCGGGTATCAATCCGCGTGACTATGTCGTCAGGTGTGAGGATTATGGCGTGCCTCAAAAACGCCACCGGGTCTTCATCGTGGGTCTTCGCGAAGATCTGTCGGGCCACTTTGAACCGCTCACTCCATCGCACAGGATAACCGTCCGCGATGTCATAGGGGGCATGCCCGAGTTGCGTAGCGGCTTGTCTCCACGCGAAGCAACAGGGGACTGGCAGCACGCGATACGCTCCGGCGTCAGCGATTCAATACTTCGAAGCGTAACCGAAACAGCGGGATTAAGCGTCAGCACACTCATGCGTCAAGCTTTAGAGTCGATCGCTGGGGCAGATCGCACGCGAGGTAGCGAGTTTGTGGCGGGACAAGGCAGCGACATTAATGACGAGTGTATACGGCGATGGATCATCGATGAGAGGCTCAACGGTTTCTGCAATCACAGCGCTCGTTCACACATGCGGTCCGATCTTGTTCGATATCTCTTTGCAGCCTGCTATTCTTTGAACGCGGGCCACTCGCCGACGCTCGCAGAGTTTCCCGCAGATCTGATGCCCAACCACAAGAACGCACAGGTGGCGGCCAATGACCGATCGCTCTTCGCAGATCGGTTCCGCGTGCAGGTATGGGACCGACCGTCAACGACAATCACCTCGCATATCTCCAAAGACGGGCACTACTTCATCCACCCTGATCCGGAGCAATGCCGCAGCCTGACTGTCAGAGAAGCGGCTCGGCTTCAGACCTTCCCGGACAACTACTTTTTCTGCGGCCCCCGCACCTCTCAATATGTCCAGGTCGGCAACGCCGTGCCACCGCTCGTTGCGTCTAGGATCGCTGCGTCGGTTTATGGCTTCCTGATTGACTCGGGGGTCGTCTAATGACCGATGTCCTCACGCCCGAGCAACGCAGCCTTAATATGTCGCGTATCCGCGGGAAGGACACGAAACCCGAGCTGATCGTGCGAAGTACATTGCATCGGCTCGGCTACCGCTTCCGGCTTCATCGCAAAGAGCTCCCAGGCAATCCGGACATCGTGCTGCCCAAGCACAACATGGTCATCTTCGTCCATGGATGCTACTGGCACCGACACCGATGTCGATTTGGCCGAGTGGTCCCCGCCACGCGAACTGACTTCTGGATGGAGAAATTTTCTGCGAATATTGCACGCGATCGGCGGAATCAGCAACAACTCATAAAACACGGCTGGCGCGTTGCCACGATCTGGGAGTGCCAAACGACCGATCTGCTAAAGTTGACCGACAGAATCAGGAACATTCTCCTCTGATCGTCGATTAGCTTTTGTCAGTCAAGGTGAGCTAACTTCAGAACCACTAAGAGGCATCAACAGCAAGACTCTCGTAGCGACAGTTCAATTAGCACTCCTGCTGTGCCTCGTTTCTCGCGCTGGAGGGCGGCACCGTCAATCGAGCATCCGCTCGAGATTGGCGGCTACGATGGTCCGCAACACGTCACGCTTGACGTCCTCGGACAAGGCCGTCAGGCTGGCGATGGGCATCATCTGTCGGATTTCGAGCAATGTACGACGCACAAGCGTCTGGAAATTGAACTGCCGCGAAGACTCTCGACGCGCAGCCGTCAGCTCGGAAGCGGTGTGACGGGCCAGCGTCCAGTCGGCCCATACAGCCGGCCGTTCGAAGATCTGGACCAGCGCATCCTCCGGCAGCTGGTTCATCAAGTGCCACTGATCATCTGCATCGCGGTCCCGGAGAATGGTCGCTCGTAGCCAGAGCCGCTGCAGAGCGTTGCGCTGGCCACCAAGGTAACGGGCTTCGCCGCTCTCAGGGAATCGCCAACGCACCACGTCCGGGAATACCACGCAGGCGAGGAAATTCCACACTTCGCGGTCCATGGCCACCCTTGGTGTGAGCGGCAACAGGTCGGCGAGCGCGACAGCGATCAGCAGATCGGCCCGGCGCCGCCCCGCGGCGTCTGACTCGCGCGGGAAGTCGGTGTTCGAGAGCGCTTCCATCACGCCGGCACGCACACGCGACAGCTCATCTTCGCTCACCCTCCTACCGCCGACGGGCGGGTAGACAGCCTGAGGATGATCGTACGCGCTGGCGGTGGCGAGCTCGGCCGGCGCCTGCGTGAGAATCTCCCCGACAAGTTTGCGGGCCACGGTCCGCGGCAATGTTGGCAGGAGCCGAGCCTCGATGGAGCCGCGATCTTTAGTCATGGAACAGCTCCAAGGCCGACCTAAGGCTCGTCTCGAACTCGGCGGGGCGATGACGTGCATCCTCGGCCAGATCACGGAGCGACCAGCCGGGGAATAGACTCTCGGCGAGGTTCCGCACAACGCCTCCGAGAGACTTCCGATCGAACGATTCCGCCTGTTCGGCAAAACCCTTCCTCGGAAGGATGGTCGTGAGGAGCACCCTCGCAACGTCGTACCGTACGATCGCAGAAATGTGCGGGTGCTGCTCGTACTCGCGCATGATTTCATGACCCGAGTTGATGTACAGACGGATCGCCCTGAGCACGGGCTCCTCGAGATCGACGTCACATTCGAGTTCCACGTGCCATGGCGCGTTGGAGCCGGATATCCAAGGCATTTCCGCAAAGTCTCCCGACTCAATGGGGAACTGGCTGCCGGCGCCCTCCACCTCGATGGAGAACTCGTCGCTCCAGAGCACACAACCGGGACCGGGGGGAGCGAACACATCGGTGGAGCGCACGGCGCCGCTCGTCACAAGTTCGGTACAAAGCACGACTTCGCCCGCCGTCTGACTTCCGATCAGTAGGCACTCGACCTGCATGGGATGCCGCCCCGATCCGATGATCTCGGTCCGGTACAGACATTCACGCACGCCGGCATCGCGCGACCACACGGTCACCGCCAGCGAGATCGAGTCCGACTCGAGCAGGCGGCACGCGTCCCGCACCTCGTCAGAGTGGATTACACAAGTGCGCTGTATCCTGAGATCCATGGCGGGATCCCATCCCGGCAATTCGGGACCGAGTTCCGTCCAGCTCTCGTTCGCGGGGTCGAACCGGGTCCACGGCTCGGTCTCAATCGCATCGGGAGCTGCAATGCGGTACGGCCTACTGAACAGGTCACTCATGGAGATCCTCCCCGCTGTCATCCTGCTGACCATTCGCGGATGCAGGAGACGCGGCGGAATCGCCCTCGGGTCTCCGGGCCGTGACGCGGAGGTCGACCGCACACCGATCCGGCATCGATACCGCCACGACGATTTCACCTCTGTAACCCATCGGTACTCTGATTTCCGCACCGTCCGTGCTCTCTCCGTCCTCCAGGATCCACCGGAGGACTACCGGGCGAGCTCCCGATGCGGTGGCTTTCTCACGACCACCCTCGATCACCACGGAAGGCTGACCGGTCACTAGCGGGGCCGCCTCGTTTTCGCACCTGAGTTGGAACCGGAACAGCGCGGCGGGGGCGCCGTCGATGACCTGTAGGTCGAACGGCTGAGGCTGCCGTAGGTCCCAAGGCTGACGCCTGCGTTTCACAGTGCCCTGAGCCGACTTATGACGCTTCTTCCCTCGCTTCTTTTTCACGCCTACACGTCGACCGGCAGGGCCGCCGATGATCAGCCCTCCGAGGTAGTCGGAGAGCGCCGACACCGCCACACGATCCCCGACGCCTTCGTTCGATCCACGTTTCCAGCCAATGTACTCCTCAGTGGATTCGCGGATCCGCCTGAGTCCCACGCGCACGAGTGTGGCCTCCCGCTTCTCGAGCCCATCCGGGATCCAGTCGTCGTGCGCCGGCGGCTCCGAACGCGCGTACGCACTCTCAACATCGGGGTCGGCGATGAACACGCCGGCGTACTCCATAGCGTCCGTTTCGAGGGCCGGACCGGGCAAGTATCGCACGACCAGTTCCGCCGGTCTCATGAGGGCTATGTGGTGCGACCGCTCCCAAATTGTTTTGGCAATCCCGTCAGTGCACTCTCCATTTCGCTTCTTCCGGAGCCCACGCTTCAGGCCAATCAGTCCGAGGAGCTGCTTCGGTCGCTGACACTCGATCCTGTGGACATCGTCGCTTTCCTCGGGGTGCGATGAGGCGGTCGCTCCCACCGACCGCTTCATCGCCCTGTATGCCTCGACATAGAGGTGCAGGGGTGGGACGGATTCCGGCGATCGCACAGGATACTCGACACCGTCGAGCATCAGCTCGAAGTCCATGCCGCTGGATTCCGGGCCGGGCGCGACCATCTTCGGCCAGAAGTTGAACAGCAGCGACTGCTCGAGGCGTGCCATGATCTCTGTATCAGAGTCCGACTCGATGTCGGGAGCGATGATCCAGATCGTCGTTCCGCTCTGCCCCCCGTCGCGTGCCGGCATTCCAAGATCCGACGCGAGACGCACCGCCTCTTGACCCTCGAGCGGTTCCACAACACTGTCGTCGGCAACCCTACCCCACCAATGACGCCCAGTGTAGTGACCCGCGGCGGAGCCAGAATTGTTCGTGTACTGCGGTGAGAGATGGCACCCGATGAACCGCTCGACGGGATGGCCCGCGCATTTCGCTCTCGAATGCACCAAGATCGTTGCGCAAGCGCTGGCACGATAGAGGGATGACTTGCCGTAGCCGTAGGTGCCTCCGCCCATTGCGGTATCGCGAGCTGAACCGATGTTGCGGATAAAGTCCGCGAAGTCAGTCGGCTCGTGGCCGGCCGTGACCACATCAGCCCTCGAGGGACCACCCAGACCGCTCGTGCCGAAGTCTGCGATCTCGAGCACTCGAAGTCCCTTGTCACGCCCGAGGATTTTGCTGAGGTTCCCGTGGTGCATTGAGCCCGCGGGCAGATCGGCGAAGACCGAGTTGCGGATAAAGTCTTGGGTTCTAGAATCGAGTGTCCGCAAGTGCATCCGGAAGGTCGCCCGCCGATCGTCTAGCGCCGCGTCCCACGAGTTCTGCACGGATTCACGCACCACCACGCTCAGTGGGTCGAGTGCGGGGGTTCCGAGTACCTTTGAAAGGCCCTCACCGGAGATATTGCCGAGCGGCGAGTACGGTTCGCTAAACAATTGAAGCATCATCCCCGCCCTCCGAGGTGGAATGTAGCGAAGAGCTTACGTGCCTGCCCTTCGTTCAGGAGAAACTCGGAGGCGTGCGATAGGTTCAATCGGTACGCGACATCATGTACGCCGGAGGGTACGTCTCCTTGCACGAGGTCGTGACGCGTGAGGCACGGGAACCCGGTGCATACACGGTGAACCTGCTCATGCAGCACGGTGAATCGACGACCGGAACCGCGTTCGTGCATGTCCTCGTCGTACCCGACCGCCCGGAGCAGGGGCCAAAGCTCCTCGCCCCGCACACCGGTATCGAGGACGGCGTCGATCACGGACCTCACGGAACGGCCGGAGCCGCTGTCGAGCTCGGCCGCAATCGACACTAGATGCAGAGGCGCCGTTTTCGGGGGCTCCAGCTGATCGAGTGACGCGATCGCCACGGCTGCGAAATCGCGGTCGCGTGTGGTCTTGACCTCGATTGCACCGTGGGGGCCCTTGAAATCCCATCGTTCCCCGAGCGGCCCCGTCCAGTCGCGCACGGCATCGGGAGCTGTCGATGCGAGCCGCTCGAGGACCACTAACTCGCCAAAGAGCCCGAGCTCTTGCTCCATCTTAAGCAATCGATCCCCGTCGGTCCTCAGCAGGTCACGGAACTCGCCGATGGCACCGACCACCGCATCAGCTCCGCGTGTGCCCGCGCACATGCGGGCGACGATGCCTGTGGCCAGCAGTGCGAAGACCTCGTTCAGACGCGGCTGCGAGCACCTGAGCTGCATGGCTGACCGCGGCTCGCTGTCGATCTCCAGCAGACGTTCCTCAATGAGCACGCTTCTGGTGGCGTGCTGCTTCAGTGATGGCGTCACCGGGATGTCCAAGAGCAGCCCACGGCAGTCCTGATCCAGTGTGAGACGCACCACCACACCGACCACATCCCGCAATTCGACGCGCTGTGTCCTGACCCCTCCACCCGAGCCGCTGCCCGAACCGGCAAGGTCGATCCACCCGAGCCGAAGGGTCTCGAGGATAGACTCACTCACCTTTTTCTCCATTGCTCATTTCCCTGCTTTCGTCGATTAGTCCGAGCTCTTCGTCCTCGATCTCGTCGTCGAAGTGTTCTACGGCGTGAGCCCCCACCGGCGCCACGACGTACTCGACGGTCACGGGGTGGTCGGTTTCTGGGAAGACCAGCCCGATTCCAAGCACATCACGGACCGCTCCGAGTTCATGGCGTGTGGAACGTCTAGGCTTCGAATTTCCGTCGCCGCCGGTGCCGTCGTCCCCGCTCGTTCTCGGTGCCGACTCGCGATCCACGAGATACAACAGCAGCAAGGGTTCCTCGACGGCTCGCTCCCGGTCATGCGTCCGGGGACCACGAGCTCTTTTCAGATCCGGCCACAGGGCCTTCGGTCCGCTGAAAGCGATGTCGAAGTCGATGGTCGCGTGCGATCGTGTCAGAAGCACACCGATGTCCTTGCCGTGCGAATCGAGATCCTCCCGGGCGCTGCGTCGGACCATCGGGACATCCTGCAGCGGTCCAAACGGACCGTGCGATCGAGCGGTCTTGGCCCCCGAGACCACGACACCGACATTCCACTTGCCGAGCTGGCCGTATCCGAGCTGCTGCTCAACGTAGTCCCTTATCTCGTCACCCGAAAACTCGTGGTGCTGACTGTGGATGCTGTAGGACTCGAGAAACCGACGTACCGCCTGCCAAGGGACGGATCGGAACAGGTGACCGGCACCATTCACGAACTCGGGCTCGCCACCCGCCTCGCGGGAGTCGTGCAGGAGCGAGGCGCCCGCCTCCAGGTTCTGCTCCAGCCACGCCTCGTCCTTCGTCCGGAACCTTGTGGTCTGCAGCACGCGCCCGTCGAACGACCGCCGGCCGATCGTCCTCGCCGTACGCTGCTTCAGCCTCGCGGTGACCTCCATGCGGGGATGGAGCCTCACCCGAACGCCGAGGTCCTCGGGGGTAACGGTACCGTCCTCGCTGTACCGCGCGATGTCTTGGCGGATCTCGTGTTCGACGGTCGCCAAGTCGCGGAAGTCTGAAGCCATTGCGGCGGGCATCCAAACGCGCGGGAGATCCTCGTAGTTCACGCGGTAGCCGAACCACCGCCCCATCTGCATCAGGGAGTCGTATAGCGTAGCGGTCCGGACGAAGAAACTACACACCAATCCCTCGATCGTCAGCCCACGCGCCAGAACATTGCCCCCAATGACAATCGCGGGGCCCTCGAAGAGCTCGAGGCGCTGATCGCTCGACCCGTTCTCCACAAAGTACTGCATCTCGCTGATCGTCGCGGGTAGCACTTCAAGCAGCTCGTCGAATCCAACAGCCGCTCGACCGAACTCGCTGGCAGGCACTGCTTCCAACTCATCGGACCATTGCTCACGCAGCGTGTCGAGAAGCGAGCTCTCACCGGCGACTAGGGAGCGCCCCAATCCCTCTATGAACTGCATGACCGGACGCCTGGAGTTCAGGTGCGCCGCGGCGTAATGCGTGGTGTGGATGAGCAACGCGCAAGGCTTCTCGGCGTCCCCCCGGACGCGTCTGGCCGCTGCGGCCATCACAAAATACTGAAGACATTCCTGGAGCGATTCCGTGATCGGAAGCGCCCATGTATCCTTCTCGGATCGTGTTGGTCGAAGCTCGCTTTCTTCAGACTCCGGCACCTCGCGGATCATGTCGAGTCCATCATCGGTGCCCTCATCGTCGAGATCGGACTCAAGCTGGCGACGACCGAACAGCCGCTCGGCACCGAAGTAAGCGGGCGGCTTCGGGAGGTCAATGATAAAGTCACGTGGATAGAGGTCCTCGGGCTGGTTGGGATCGATCAACACGTTCGCGTAGGGCGTCGCGGTGTATCCGACATAAGCCACTTTGGGAAGCAGATCAAGCAGATCGACCAGAAGCTGATTAATGGCGGTCCGCTCCCGCTCGAGTCGCGCCGAGTTGACGCTTGCCTGGTCACACTCGTCGTCGATGATCAGGACCGGGCAGTTCGCCAGCACGAGCTCGCTTGATCCTCTGAGCATGTTGATCAAACGCCGCAGCCTGTATGAGTTCTTCTTCACGATCGCGAGGTTACGAGCCAACTGCTGAGACAGAAGTGCATCAGCGCTAATCGGGATCTCGCCGATGTCGTCCTCAATTGTGGTCCACCGCAACCAACGCTTGGGGACCAAACTGATCAGATCCGTTTCCATACGTTCCTGGGTCTGCCGTCGGAGAGAGTTGGTCAGCCCTGATAGCACTATAATCAGTCGGTAGCCCTCATCGGCCGCCTTGGAAATGACGCCAGTGAAATTCGCGGTCTTACCGCTCTGCACATACCCGAGCACGAGCCCTCGCCCATCGAATTTAGGGCTTCCGGGAAAAGGGAGCTGGCCCACGACCTTGCTGGAGGCCTTATCGATCGCCCCGACGGTCTCGGGATCCCATCCCTTTTCCTCAAGCAGGTAGCGTTTGAGCGGCGGCCAGAACACATGGTCATCTTTAGGCCCTGGATACCACGGCTCAAAACGCCGCTGCCGAACGGCAGTCGGATCGCGCAGATCCTCTATCAGGCCAATCTCGCGACGTATGAGCTGCTTCGCATCCTTGACGAGTGTGTCATTTTGAACAAATCGCTTGGACCACTCTGCGGCCTGCTCAAGAGTAATCAGTGAGGAGGACATCTGCGATCTGATAAGTTGAACGACATCCTCGATGTTCATGGGTTTCTCCTAAGTGCACAGTTCATTTTAGCTGGGATGCTGGTGTGCGGAACGCCCACCCCCCAGTTCGGCTCATTATGCAACTGATTATTATACTGAATATTGCAGATGATCTTGACCTGCCCCACAAACCGATCCATCTTGGGTCTCATTACGGGCCAAGGTGAGTCAGAACTGCTCTAGTTCTGTCCTAGATTCGCCGTCACAAGCCGCCATCATCCGGCACGAATCGAATCGAGCCGCTATTGCTATCTATCAATGAAATCAGTGTTTGTAGATTGCATTTGCGAATCTGAGTATTCACGTCGCAACCCCCGAAAGAATCCCCCCCTCTCCGCTTCGATAAGACCCTGCATTTGCAGGGTCTTGTTTTTTAGGGGTTTACGACGGAGCACTCCGAGACGTTTGACCCTGTTGGCCTTGAACTGGCCTAGATCAGCGACGCGACGATGCCGCGAGCTCGGCGGATACGTGCCTGAGCGTTTGTCGGCGAGCGTTAGCTTTCAGCTTCGAGCCGCTTCCATGCCTTAGTGGCTTGCGACTTCAGCGAGCCGGCCTTGGCTGGGCTGAACATCGCCCGCTCATGGCGTATGAGCTGCTCGTGCTTCATCCACCTCAGGGCGGTCCGGATGTGGTAGTCGGGCACCCGCTCGCCGAGTGCTTTCTGCACGGCCTCGTGCAGGTCGACGAACTTGCACTGCTCGAGGTCGCGCACCGCGTCGGCGGTTGCGAGCACAATGTCCTTTGGACAGCGGAACGGCTCCGCGTCGGTGCTCCGGTACTCGGCCAAGACTGCCGGCCGCGATGGGAACTTCTCGACCTTGTAGTCCTCGACCGTCTTGGCGGCCTTCGGACCGCGGCGGCGTGCCGTCGGCCTTTCGCCGGCGTCCGCGATGAGCTCGCGTTCAAGTGACTGCAATGCGGCCAGTGCCTTCGCGATCCGGGCACCCGACGACGGGCACTCGCCCAGCACTCCGGTGAGCTCCTCTCGGGCGATGTCGATCTGTCGAAGGGCGTAGGCGGCGTCAGGCATTGAACCAACTGTACCACAACCTCACGGTTTTTTCTAGGTGGGCGTTGACGGATCATCCAAGGCGAGCTACTCTCGGTGGATTTCTGTAGAGGTCTGCCATATGAAAGAGACGCAAAGCCTAGCCGCACTGCTCACCTCGGTCACCCGGGGGCACCTCATCATCGCGCTGGAGTACCTCGCCGAGCTCTCCGCAAATGGGATGGTCACATCCGAGGTGGTCGACGCGATCGACGAGGAGCTGCCCGCACACGGAGGTGTCGCGACTTCCGCCGTGGTCGAGCACGCCCGGGCACTCGGGCTGATTTCAGCCACGATCGACAGCGACGGTTTCGCGAAGTTCTTCATCCACGCTGCCGCGTTGGACCTGCTGGGCCTTGACATCGAGGCCGTGCACGGAAGTGAAGAGGCAGAGTTACAGGTGTTGGCGGGCGTCTTCGCCTGCTACCAGCGTGACGCCGCTGGCAACAAAGGTCGCGCCTGGCGAGCAGCGGCTTCCCTCATGCTGCTCTTGGAAGCCGAGGTCGGACCTGAACAAATCGCCCGGCTCAGCGAGCGGGCGGTGGGCAACCAACGGGGCCCGAGCACCGCGAAGGCGTTCTGGCTCGCCGAGTCGCAGCTCGGTCTTCAAGTTGCCAAGGCCGAGGGCTTCATCGATGAGCCCACCGACGGATCCCTTCGGATCACGGATTACACGCTGACCGACCGCGGCAGAGCATGGCTGACCAGGGACGGCTCACCGATCGCGGCGAGCGTCCGCAACATCGAGCTGAGGGGGGTGCTGTGATGCCCGCGATGAGGTCTCTCATCCTCCGATCCGCCCGAGCGTCCTGGCTTTTTGCCCGCCGCGCCGGCTTCGTCCGTGGGCGCACCGTCCGCATCCCCCGCACCGAGCCCACTTTCCCAAGCTCGCGTCGTCTCATCGGACTCAACATTCCGCTGCACGAAGCTCGGGCGTTGGCTGAGGAGTACGAGTTGCCGCCCATCATCACGCTTGACGAGGCCGCCAAGGTCGCCCGGCGGTCACCGTTCACCGTCAAGCGGCTCGTGTCGGAGGGGCGGTTCCCGAAGTCGGCCAAGCCTGGTAAGCCCCTGCTGTTCCTCCGCGATCGGTTCATCCAGGAGCTCATGAAGGAGCACGGGTGATGCTGGCCAACCGGTTCGAGGTCGAGGGCACGAGCAACCCCATCATCCACGTGGGGCACAAGTCGTACCGAAAGAAGGACGGCACGTCGGCACGCACCAAGACCTACTACGCGGAGTGGAGCCTCGGCAATAAGCAGCAACGCCGGAGCCTGAAGACCAAGAACAAAACGGCCGCGATCAACGCGGCCCATGCCTTGCACGACAAGATCTGCAACGGCGAACGCCTCGAAGCCCCCAAGGAATACACCGTCGACGAGGCGGTGAAGCTGTACCTCGACACCTGCCGGGCCCGGCGGCTCAAGCCGAGGACCATGGCGGCGTACGAGCACACGCTCGGCAAGCTCAAGGACTTCTGCAAAGACCGGTCCATCGTCTACCTCGGTCGGTTCGGACAGGTCGAGTTCTGGGCGTTTGTGAACACGATGAATCACTTGTCGAAGAAGACGGTCTACGACCGCATGGTGATCGTTCAGCAGCTCTTCAAGTGGTGCTGCGAGGTTGCTGAGATCCTCGCGAAGAACCCGATCCGCAAGCTCAAGCTGAAGAAGCCGGCGTCGAAGAAACAGCCGTGCTTCACCCCTGAGCAGATCCGCACAATGATCGACACCGCGGACGACAATCTCCGGCCCATCATTGTGTTCCTCGCCTACACCGGGTGCCGCGTCGGTGAGATGCGGGACCTGCTGTGGGAGGATGTCCACCTCGACGCCAACGGCAACGGCGTGCTCGACATCCGGCACGGGGGCTCCGACGACGAGACAAAGGGGAAGGAGTCGCGTCGGATCCCGATTCACTCCGAGCTGCGGCCGTACTTGGAGTCGATGCCGCGGATCGACGAGCGGGTTTTCCATTCTCATCCGTCAAAGCGGTATCCCCGCGGAAACGGAAAGCTCGTTGATACGCGGCTGCTGGATCAGGTGAAGGCGTTGTGTAAAAAGTGCGGCTTCGAGAATCCCACGCAATACAAAGTGCACACGTTTCGACACGCGTTCGTCTCGATGCTGGCCCGGCAAAATGTGTCGTATCGATACGCGTTGCAGCTCGTCGGGCACTCGTCGAGCAAGATCCTTGATCTGTACTTCTCCGTCTATGACGAAGACGCGGCGAGAGCGATCGAGTCGATCGAGCTCCCGCCCGGTCAACCTTCCGACGATTGATCAGGACCGACTTCGAAGGGCTCACGCTGCAAGCTCGTCCAGGCTTCCCGGGTTGCTCGTGTAAACCCGGCCTTAGTGCCGACGCGGGTGAACCGTGCACCTTCATGATGGACGAGACCTGAGGCGGACCAGAATCGCAGCGAGACGCGGGCGGCGTAGTCGGGCAGCTCCTCTCCAAGCCGGCGGCTCGCGGCGGCCTTGATGGTGGCGAAGAGTTGTGGCTCCGCGGTGGACGCGACCTCGGTGGCAACCGCCCTGTAGTACGGCAGCGGCACCTTGTACGGTTTCGCCGCTGCGCCTGGGCGGATCTCAATGAGGGCGGGGCCGCGGCGTGACTCTTCGACGGTGTAGGTGGCGGCCCGCACACGGGCACGGGGGCCGATGATCCGCCGACGACGGGCGTCGTTCAGGTTGTTAATCTCACCGGTGACCGCGGAGTCAAGTTCGTTGAGCTTGCGGAGTAGTTTCGAGCGGCCTGTACCCGTGCGCGACGCGAGCTCGCGTACCTCATCAAGCACATCTCGCCATGACTGACTTGGTGTACCTGCTCGCGGCATGAGCATGATGGTACGCCGGATCTGCGAGTTGGCGTCTATACCCGCGTACCCGAGATACCGCGATTCCCGTCAGGATCCATACCGGTTTGGGCTGGATCCTGATGCGCCTCCGATTCCGTGTTGAAATTGTCGAGTTCACCGCGGACGGATCCTTGCCTTCCGTCCAAGTCACCGCTATGTACGCCGTATTGACCCATTGGCGTACACAAGCGGAGCATCGGATGACGGACGAGAACACCCACACGGCGGACGAGATCACAGCGGCGGCGGACGGCCTGCTCGCATGGGCCAAGGAGCACGGGAGCGTGCTCGCGGTGGCGGCGACGCTTGGGGAGGACAGCGATGGCCCGTTTCCCGCGGCGCGGCCGGAGGCGTTGGTGGCTGGGGCGGTCGGGGCTCTCAACGAGGTGGAGGTCGCAGTACTTCTCGCGCAGCTCGATGTCGCGGTGCTCATGGTGTTGTCGCAGATGGCAGCGGGCGCGGAGATGGGCGAGGAGGCCTTCCGCGAGCTCGTAAACCAGGCACGGCGCAAGATGCTCGATGCGGCGGGGCTCGACCTGTGCGATGACTGCGGTGGATGAGGGCGGAGGGGAGAGAGGCTCGCCGTGGGGCTAACGCCTCGCGGCGGGTTTGGTGGTTCAGTCCTTTAGTGAGAGGTACGGCGATGACAACAACGCACACGTTCAACGGCCCGGATGGGATGGCGAGGAAGATCAGGCTGCTCGCGAGCAACTGCGAGGCAGCGACGGCGGGGTTGTCTCGCACCCTGCTCATCGCGGTGAGCGCGCCGGATCCGGTGGGCACCCTGGACTGTGAACACGCGGACCTGCGTGGGATCCGGATCCAGACGCTCGACAAGGGCATGACGAGCACAGATATCGCAACCTTGATGGGTGTCGTCTATGGCATGCTCGATGTGATCGAGGACGGGTACGCGCGAGAGTTCGGAGAAGGCTTCCGCGAAGCGGTAGACGAGGCGCGCGGCACACACGGGCACGGTCAGCGGATGGCCGTGGTGCCGGTTGTTCCCATGGACACCAAGCCGTGGCGGGCACGCGTGAGTGAGCGCAGAAGCTGAGAAACCTGCAAATCGGAGCGGTCGCGCCCGTCAATACCAAGAAAACTGGCGCGCGAGGGAGGAGTCGTTGCATGACTTGTGGAAATGAGAAGGGCGAACCACACCTGACGCAATCCGGCGGCGGCCAATGCGGCGAGATCGTTTCTCGTCGTCGCGGCCGTCCGCCGCGGCAGGTTCCGGTTTCCGTCTCGTATATACGGCAGAACCCGGAGGAGGAACAGCAATGCAACGACGCCCTTCGACTTCTACTTGCCTCCATGGTCCGCAGGCGAATGGGCGGACATGAGGAGGAAGAGACATGAAACGGAAGTCTCGACTCAACGGAAAACGAGCGGTCCCCATGCCGCGATGCAGTACGATGGAGCAGGCCGATACCTCCATCGACGATCAGATGAACTCCATGGAGTACTTCGCGGAGGAGTACGACATGGAGCTCGCCGACGCCTTGCAACTTGTCGGCAAGTCCGGCAGCATCAAGGCCAATCTTGAAGCGGCGATGGACGAGATCATCGCGCGCAAGCGGTCGGGCGAGCGGATCGATGTCGTCCTGTTCTATGACCAAAGCCGGTTCGGGCGTTCGGGGCCGCTCCATTTTGGGGCTCTGGCCGATCGCCTCTTGGACGAGGGCATCGAGATCGCCGAGACTGACGCGTTCATGGAGGATGCCAACAACGCCACCATGGTCCGCATGATGAAAGCGATGATCGCTCAGCAGACCGCCCGCGGCATCGCAGACAACTCGGCCAGGGGGTCGCAACAGGCGCTCCGCGAGGGGCGTCGCAGTCATGCGAGCAAGGGGGCGTACGGCATCGACCGTCTCTATATGACCGAAGACGACGAGCCGATCTGTATCATCCGCTTGCTCCCGGATGGAACGCGGCTCAACCTGGATCCCAAGACCAAGGAGGTCCGCCTCCGGTACGAGCCGGGCAAGTTGGGGTTCAAGAAGGAGAAGAAGGACAAAGTCACGCTGATCCCGGGCGACCCGGAGCATCAGGCGGTCGTCATCCGAATCTTTGCGATGCGGCACGAGCGGGGCTTCGCGGGTACACGTATTGCGCGCGTCCTCAATGATGAAGAGATCCCGTCGCCCAACGGCAAAAGATGGACCAAGACCGTCATCGACGCGATGCTGCGCAACGAGACCTACTGCGGCGTTGGCTATGCCAACCGGCATTCCTCTGCTCTCTATTTCAACCAAGCAGAAGGACGCCCGGAGCCGCTGCCCCGCGAGCAAGGTCGTCGCATCCGCGGCATCCGGCCCGAGAGTTCATGGTACTTGATCGCATACCCGAAACTCCGCGACTATCTGCCCGAACATCTGCGGCCCGCGGCGATGGCCGAGCAGGCCGAGCATCGCGCCAAGATCAAGTCGGGCTGGATCAAGGATCCGGCCCGCCGCAACGGCCGGACGACCCATCTCCTATCTGACATCCTCGTCGAGCCGACAACCGGCAAGCGGCTCATCGCAAAGCGAAGCCGCGGGCGGATTTACTACGGGCTCAACAAAAGCGTCGATATGCCTGCGAAGGGATCGCAGCGTCGGAGATGGTTGGCGTCAGGGCCGCTGCATCGCGCGGTCTTGGAAGAGATCGAGGCGTTGATCTGCTCGCTCCCTGATCTCCGCGAACGGATCATTAAAGAGATCGGCGAGCAAGACAAGCAGCGTCGGGGCGAATCGGGCGAGGCCGAGCAACTCCTGGCAAACCTCGACAAGCTGAAGGCGCGCCTGAAATCGCAGGTCCGTCGTCTCGGCGGCGACGACGATGACATCGTCAACGATGCGATCGACGAGACGACCAGGCAGATCCGCGTTATCGAGGACAAGCTCGCCGGCATGAACGGCGGGCCCGCGTTGACCGAGAAGGACATCGCCGCGATCACCGATGGAGTTATCAAGGATCTCTCCGCCATGCTCCAGGCGTTGGCGGAGGAGGGCGAGACCTCGCTCCGCAAGCTCGCGGAGACCCTGATCAGTTCCGCGGTTGCGAATCTTGATGAGAACGAGGTCGACTTCGAGTTCGCGATCCCGGCAGAACTGATCGAGCAGCGGAATGTACGCCTAGCGGCTCGTAACGGACCCGCTCCATGCCGCCAGGCGTACAAATGGCGGCCCATCCCCCTTGATGCCGTAACCGTTGACATTCCAAAGCGTTGCAGCGGCGACTGCTGGGAGCCGTTCGAGCCATCGGGCTGCGATGACTGCCGTCGCCAACCCAAAGCTGCATGAGGATCCCGGCCTAAGCGGCCGGATCCTGTGATGTCTTCGCCGCCCTCGACCAAACGGCCGGGGGCGGCCTTCAGAAAAAAAATTTCGTCGACGGCGGAGCCGTCGAGCATACCGGAGACCCCCATGGACGAGAAACTCACCGACATTGAGAGAGCATGGCTGGTGTCGCTCGATGCCCTGCTCGTGCAGACCACAGTGGACGCACACGGGGCGGTCGCCGGTCGGTTCATCGATCTTTGGGACAGTGGCGGCCCGACCTTCCGGGCCGAGCTTGCCAAGCGGGCGTCGCTTTGGCGACAGCGGCATGTCAAGGTGCAACAACTCATCCTGAACAGCCACGGTGCGTGCGAGCGACTCGTCCGGCTCATGGGTGACCCCGAGCCTCCGCAACGGAAGCCGGTGAAGACCAAGTCAAAGCCTCCACGGGATCGAGTTGTGCCGAGCCGCCGGAAGCACGCCCCGGTGCAGGAGATCACCGAGGATGAGGCCGCCAAGTTCATGGCGATGCTCGATGCTGAAGGCATTGCCGAGGTGTTCGACCCCGGCGTCAGCATTCTCGATGACAAGCTGTACCGGCCGCCGTTGATCATCCTCAACAAGGTGAGCGTGTTCTACGAGGACATCGCACCGGCGTACGAGCGTGAAGCGATCGATCGGCGGTGGGATCCCGTTGAGCGTGAGCCGGCGATCGCATTGGCGTTCGACCTCGCGTTACTCGTCACGCTTCGGGAGAGTCGGTGGACCTGGGTGATCTCCGATCGGCACTTTGGCCGACTCCCATGGGGACACCCGTGCAAGGTCACGCCGGAGGGGCGGCCGGGGTGGAAGCTGATCACCGGACTGCTTGATCGAGCCGGGCTCATCGAACGGCGGACCGGGCAGACGTGGCGGCTCACTCGCGAGGCACGCCCTGTCATCGCCAACCATCTAATGCCGGCCTGGGTTGCTGTCGCAGCATCTGGTCGAGACTGACGTAGCATTAAGCATCGATGGCGTCGTGAACCGTCACGACGCACAACACTATCTTACATCATTGCACTCATTTCGCCGAGTGCACGGATTTGAAGTGCGGCTGTCGAGTGTCAGCTTGAAGCAGTTATCGACAGCGTCAATGTCGGCCGCGAATTCGGACAGGGCTGACCTGCTGGGGCAACAGCCTCACTTCAGCCCTAGCTTCCGCTACCCGCCGGTTTGTTAGGTGAGTGATCAGTCACTAATCCAGAACTGAACATAGATACGGGAATGGGCTCGATCGTCACATGCTTGATGCCGTGGTCGCTCCCGAGCGATCGACGAACACGCTCGATGATATCGGAAGTCGCGGTGAGAGGGGACTCGTCGCGGATCGCGATCTGAGCTTCAAGGGAGACGGCATGTTCGTCAATTGGCCAGACATGGAGATGGCCGACGTCCTGGACACCCTCAACCTCGCGGATGGTCGATGCGATTGCGTCGAGTGCGAGTTCGTCCGGGGTGCTCTGCATCAGAATCCGGATACACCGCTTCATAGGCGACCACGAGATCCACACGATGTAGACCGAGATTCCGATGGTCGCAACGATGTCGGTCCAGTACCAGTCGAACAGGATGATCAGGGTGCCGGTGATAATGACCGCCACCGAGGCGAGAGCGTCCGCGACGTTGTGAAGGAACGCCGCCTTGATGTTCACGCTCTCCTTCGACATCGTGTAGGTCAGAACGGCCGTCGCGGCATCGACAACCAGTGCAATGCAGGCGATGATGACGACCATCCAGCCGTCGATCTCGGGACGGTCGAAGGTGCGGTTGATGGCCTCAATGAGCAGATAGCCCGCGATGACCATGATGGAGGTGAGGTTAATCAGGCCGCCGACCACCTCGGCTCGCCCGTAGCCGAAGGTGCGTTGCTCATCCGCGGGACGCCTGGAAATACGCCGAGCAATCAGGGCAAGGAGCAGTCCGGCTGCATCGCTGAAGTTATGCAGCGCGTCCGCGATCAGCGAAAGGCTCCCGGAGAGCACGCCCCCGATGACCTGGGCCGCAGTGAGCAGCAGATTAATGGCGACGGCGATACCCAGCCGTTTCGATCCAATATCAGCACCGTGATTGTGGTGGTTCGTCTGTGTCATCGGCGCTCACCGCGGGCGATGCTTCCCTCCAGTCGCCCAGCGAAGTACTCGAGCTCGACGAGCGTGTGGCGGTAGGCGGCCGACCTGAATCGGAGTAGTGTGCCGATGACGCGCTCGATCACCCAGCCTACGAGGCCTTTCGGGAACTCGCCCCATACGCGATGGACGAGCCGTACACCGTCGCCCTCGGGCTCGATCCGAAAGTCGCCGCCTTCCTTGACCCTGACACACATTCCAAACGGCTTGTAGATAGCCTCGCCGGTCCAAGAGAACGCACGACCCGGCCGCGTGTCGTGCACCGTCGCGGTGAGTTCGCCGGTCAAGGGACCGACACCTTCGCGTTGCCACCAGCGCAGGCCATCACGGAGGGGCTGTTTGGGCTCGGTCAGTACCTCGGTGCCCTTGTGCTCGGGGTTCGATGGCTCCCATTCGCCCTCGAAGTCCGAGATCAGTTCCCATGCTTCAGTTGCGGTTGCTTCGGCATGGACGTTTGCGGTCACATCGATCATGGCTTATCCCTCAAGAGGCATCGAGCCGACAGTGCGATTTCCGTTGACGGACTCGATCTCGATCCAGAGACTCGCACCGTCCATCGTCGAGGGCGATTCGGTCTGGCCGTGGAAATGGTCGTCGTGGGCGTCCGCCTTCGATTTCAGCGTGCCCGTCCCGGCCTCATCGCCGATCCAGAAACGCACGGTGGCGGGGATCGGCCCGGATTCGACTTCGAGATCGAGGTGCACCTCCGATGATGGTCGGATGTCGCTGGACACTGAGACCGCCAGCTTCGTTCCGGCGATCGTCACGCTACCGAGAGACCGCATCTCACCGTGGTCATGATCGTCGTGTTCACCCTCGGCGTGGTCGTGCCCCTCATGGTCGTCGCCGTCACCAGCGTGATCATGACCGTCGTCCGCGGTGTGTGTCTCGGCGGACTTTGATTCTGAGGACTCCCCGCAGCCGGGTAACGAGATCGAAAGCGCGACGGTCGTGCTGGCGGCGGCGAGAATCTTGAAAAGGTCGTTCATGATCAGGACTCCTTCGAGGTGATGGTCTTGGGTCGGCGGAATATGCCCACGAGACGCGTGAGCACAGATGGGTGATCAGCGGGACGACGCTCAGGCTTGTGCCCAAAAACGAGCGAGTACCCCGCCGGAACAACGATCAGGTTCAGGAATGTGGAGGTCAACAGACCCCCGAGGGTGACGATGGCGAGGGGCGCGAGCAGTTCGCTGCCCGGTTCTCCCGCGGCGAGCGCCAGAGGGACAAGCCCGAGCGCCGCTGAGATCGCGGTCATCAGGATCGGCACAAGCCGTTCCATCGACCCCTGAACAATGGCTTCTCCGAGCGGCACACCTTCGTGCTGCATCAGATGGTTGTAGTGGTTGATGAGCAGGATGCCATTACGGACCGCGATGCCGAAGAGGGTTATGAAACCAACAAGGCTGGCGATGGAGATCACCGGCGGGATATACGGGCCCCCGATGCCGACGAGGGCGAGCGTGTTTGCGATCGGGCCGCCCCCCTCGCTGATGTAGATCGCGGCGATGCCGCCGATCAACGCGAGGGGCATGTTGAGCATGACGAGCACCGCCGCCCGCATCGACCCAGTGGAGATCTGGAGCAGCATGAGCATGATGAGTGCGACGGCAATGCCCGCGACGAGGATCGTCCGTGACGCGGACTGCTGCGCTTCAAACTGACCTCCGTAGGACACGGTCATGCCAGCCCGCTGGACAATGGGATCGACACGCTCCTGCACCTGGGCGACAAGGTCGCCCAGATTGGACCCCTCGGCCACATTGAGCGACACCACGGCTTTCCGTTGAGCGTTCTCGCGAGTGATCAGATTGCTTGATCGTTCCGGACCGATATCAGCGACATCGCTCAAACGAACGGTGGCCCCTCCCCGGCCACGGAGAAGCAGGTCTCGGACCTGCCGGAACGACTCACGTTCCTCAGGTGCGAGCCGAACGACGAGATCATACTGCCGAACACCTTGGTTGACGGTGTCCACAACCTCGCCATAGAGGGCTTCGCGGACTTGCTCCGCGGCGTCGGCGGGGCTGAGACCGACCGCCGCGAGTTCCGCATGGCGGTAGCGGATTGGCAAAGAAGTGATCAATACCTCTCGGTTGGCGTTGACATCACGAGCGCCCCGCAGGCCTTGGAGTTCGGTCTCAATCGCCTTGGCGACATCACGAAGCTCGGTCAGATCCTCACCAAAGACATTGATTGCGATCGCAGCGGGCGTACCTGACAGCACATGGCTGAGCCGGTGCTCGATGGGCTGGCCGACCATCGTCGTGATGCCGGGGACAGCCCCAAGAATGCGATCGATCTGTTCTCGCACCTCGAATCTGTCGCTCCCCGCATCAACGGTGACCTCGATCTCGGAGTTACTGACCGGCTCGGCGTGCTCATCACGTTCGGCCCGGCCGGTACGCCGGGAGACGGAACGGACCCCGTCGATCTGGACGAGTTGCTTCTCGACCTCCGTCGCGAGCCGATCGCTCTCGACGATCGAAGTGCCGGGAGGAGCAAGCAGAAAGACCGTGAAGGTGCCCTCATTGAACGACGGAAGGAACGAGCTGCCGAACGTGCTCGCGAGCAGGAGTGCGCCGGCGGTCACGGCACCGGCGGTGCCGAGCACCCACGCCCGGTACCGAATGGCCGCTCGGAGTGAAGGCTCGTACGCCCTTTTCAGAAGGCGGACCAGGAATCCGTCTCGGTCCTCGTGCTTGCCTCCGAGTTTGCCCTTGAGAAGGAACCGGCACATCGCGGGCACGACCGTCAGGGCCACGACCAGCGACGCAAGGATCGAGATCATGTAAGTAAGTGCCAAGGGCTGGAAAAACCGGCCTTCGAGCCCCTGCAGGAAGAGAAGCGGCACGAACACCATGACGATGATGACCGTCGCGAAGACCATCGCCGGTCGGATTTCGTTGCTGGCGTCGAAGATGACCTCAGTAAACGGACGCCGATCCGCCTCGGGGAAGGCCCGGTTCTGCTTCAAGCGGCGGAAAACATTCTCAACATCGATGATTGCGTCGTCGACGAGCACGCCGATCGCCACAGTGAGCCCTCCGAGAGTCATGACATTCAGCCCGAGATTCAACGCATCCATCATCAAGAGGCCAACGGCCAGTGAGATCGGGATTGCGGTAAGTGTGATGAGCGTTGTCCGCAGATTCATCAGAAACAGAACGAGCACGACGAGCACGATGATGACCGCCTCGCCGAGCACCTTGGTCACATTGTGGACCGCCCGGTCGATGAAGTGCGACTGTCGGACGACATCTCGGTTGAGCACGACGCCCTCGGGCAGTGTCGGCTCGATCTGATCAAAGAGCGCATCAAGACTGTCGGTCAGGGCGAGCGTGTTCGTGCCCGGTGACTTCTGGATAGACAGCACGACAGCGGGTTCGCCCCCCTCAGAAGCCGTGCCCCGCTTGATCGCCGGCCCGAGGATAACCTCGGCAACCTGACCGATCGTCACGGGCACGCCCTCGTGATACTTGATGATCGTGTTGGCGATGTCCTCCGGGCGCGTCACCCGGCTCTGCTGACGGATCGGGATCTCGAAGTTGTCCACATTCACCAAGTAGCCGCCGCTCGCGGTGCTGTGCGCGCCGCCCGCGGCCTCGACCACATCCGTGATGGTCAGGTCGTAGAGCCTCAGCCGCTCCTGATCGACATTGACCTGATACTCTGGTAGCTCGCCGCCGATCGCGACGACTTGGGCGACACCGGGCACCGCGAGGATTTTGTTACGCAGCTCGAACTCGCCGTAGGAGCGGAGTTGCATGGGGTTGGCCGAGCCGTCGGGCGACGACAGGGAGATCAGCATGATCTCGCCCGCGATAGACGTAATCGGTGTGATGAATGGTTCGACCTCATCGGGAAGGTTTTCGCGAGCGGTGACGAGCCGCTCAGAGACGAGCTGTCGGGCATCGTAGAGGTCGGTGCCCCATTCAAGGTCCACCCAGACGATTCCCAGCCCGATGGCGCTTGCGCTTCGGACACGGCGGACACCCGTCATACCGTTGACGGCGGTCTCAATGGGGAAAGTGACATACTGCTCGACCTCGTCGGCGGCGAGCCCTCCGGACTCGGCCATGATCGTGACGGTCGGCGCGTTAAGTTCGGGGAACACATCGACGCTCATCCTCGGCAAGCGATAGCCGGCGTAGCCGACGATCATGACCGCCGCGATGAGCACGAGCGTGGAATAGCGGAGCGAGAAGCGGATAACGGCTTTCAACATGGCTCAATCCTCCCCTTCGTGGAATGTGCCATCGGAGTGGAAGTGGCCACCCTTCTGGATCGACCCGCTGGTGGCGAGCATGAGCTGAAAAGCACCGTCGAGGACGACCTCATCGCCGTCACGAAGCCCGCTGAGCAGGGCGACCCATCGCCCGTCGTCGAGACCGAGGTCGGCCTCCATGCGGATCGCCTCGTTCGGGTTGCTCGGGTTGCGACGGAAGATGACGGGCGAGAGCCCATCGCGCTGCACCGCGGCGAGAGGGATGGCGAGTTCGGGCGAAGCCGTGGCGTCGGTCACGATTTCGAGTTGAGCCGAGACGCCCGGTCGGGCCCAGGGCTTGAGTTCATCGGGTACGACGAACAGTTCGAGCGTGCGGTCGTTTGGGTCGCCTGCCAGCCCGAGCGAGATGGTGCCGTCCATCGTCGCGGTCAGAGGCACGGCGCGTCCCGCGGCGGTCGGCGTCGGGGGGACGATCCGAGCCGTGAGCCCGTCCCGCAGCACGCCCAGGTCGCTTTGGAGCCCGGACGCTCGGAAACGGAGCCGATCGGGCTGCACGACGGTGACGACGGGTGTCTTCTCGTCCGCCCACGAGCCGTTGGTCAGGCCCAACATCTCCACGACGCCGGCTTCAGACGCAGTGACCTCGATTGCGGCGATCGTGGCCCAAACAGGCTCGGTCCCATGAGGCGTCTCGACGGTTCGGGCGAGTTCGTCCCTCGAACGGGAAACGACGGAGGAGGCGGCGTCGAGCAGATAGTCCAGGCGTGACCGGGCCGCACGAAGATCAGCAACGGTCTGCTGCCGGTCCGCTCCAAGTTCCGCCTTCTTCTCCATCACGTTGGCAAGGTCAGCGCGAGTGCTCGCGAGTGCTGCCCGGGCTTGGGCGAACTCATCGACGCGGCCGCCGCCCGCCTCACGGACCGACTGCAACTGTTCGACCCGCTCGTTCCAGACTGCGACACTCTCGTGGAGGCTGTCCTCGTGCTGCTGGTGCGCTGCGAGCAGCGGCTCAAAGGTCTCAAGACGTGCACCCAGCCGCTCGATCTGTGACTCGGCGTCGGCCAGTTGCTGCTGCATCTCCCGCCACGCCGGCGAATCGAGCCGGTAGAGCGGTTGGCCCGCTTGGACCCGGTCGAACTGCTCGACGAGCAGCTCAACACGACCGGGGACGGCGGTCCGGTACTCGCGTCGCGCCGTGGGCAGATACTCGAACCGACCCGGCACGCGGAGGGTCTGCTCAACCCGCCGGCGCTCGACCTTGACGAAGCTGATGCCGAGGTTCGACCGCACCGCGGCCGGGATCGCGACACGGTCGGACCCGGTTGCCTCGGCCTCGGCCTCTGACGAGTGGTCGTGCCCATCCGCCTCGCCGTGCTCGGCCTCGCCGGATGTCTTCGGAGATCCGCCATCGCAGGCGGCCAGTGTCAGCGGCAGAACTGCCGCGAGGGCGATCGCGATCGCCCGTTCCATGATGTTCATCGGGATGCCTCCTCGGCGGGCGTGTCGCCTCGCGCCGCGGTGTGTGGTGTGGTTAAGGATGTGGTGTCATCGTCGGTCGCGGGCTCGACAGCAGCCGGCATTTCCGGCTCGTCCGGGCCGAGCAGGCGAGTGATCTCAATCGCCGCGTCGGTCTCGGCCAGACGAAGATCGAGCAGACGGCTCTTGGCCTCGAACCGTCGCGTGACGGTTTCGAGCAAGAGCAGCGTGTTGACCTCGCCAAGGTCGATCAGTTGCTCAACTTCGGATGCCTGCTCGTCGAGCATCGGCACAAGGTCACGCTCGAACGCATCTCGCTGCGTTCGCGAGGCGTCGTACGCGGCACGGGCCATCGAGAGCTCGCGAGTCAGGCGCTCGAAGGTGGTCTCCGCCGCGGCCCGAGCCACCTCGCGGCGAGCCTTTGCTTCCGCGATGCCCGCCCGGTTGGCGTTGAGAATCGGTATCGGAATCGACACGCCAAGCAAGAGTCGGTCGTCGTTGTCCTCGCTCCCATAGCCCGTGCCGATGGTGATGTCCGGATACTGCTTGCGGACTTCCAGGCGGAGTGTCTCCTCGGCGACCTGATACTCGGCCCGCCGCACCGCGAGGGTGGTGTTCGCCTCGATGAGTCGCTCGATCGCATCGGCGATCTCGGCGATCGACGCGGGCGGAAGCGCCGGCAGCAACTCCACCGGGGCGTCCGGCGGAAGCCCCATCAAACCGAGAAGTTCGACACGGGCCCGGGCTTCTGCGAACACCGCCTCGGCGACATCCGCACGGGTCTCGACCAACTCGGCCCGCAGGAGCCGAGCCTCGACCCGCGTGAGTTCTCCCGCCGTCTCCAGCCGGTCGGTTATGGCGGATATCCGCTCGACCTGACCGATCACCTCTCGCAGCAGGCGGAGCCGCTCGGATTCCGCGGACCAGGATGCCCAGGCCGAGCGAACCGCGGCCCGCGTGCTCCACTCGGCGTCCACGATCCGGCGGAGCTCGGCCTCGTACGCCGCTCCGGCCCGATCCTTCTCGACGCCGAGCCGACCCGAAATCGGGATCGTCAGGCTCAGCGTGAGTCCGTATTCGAACGGCCCCGACGGCGAGAGGATTTCCGCCCCGTCGAAACCGAACTGCGGGTCCTCCCACAGCCCCGCCGTCTCGAAGGTCGCGAGTGCGACACCGGCATCGAGGCGAGCGAGCCGGAGGTCGGGGTTATAGAACAGGGCGAGCACTTCGCCCTCGGCGGGTGAGAGCCCGTCGTTCGGGTCGAACCGCTCCGGCACCTGGTTGCCGGCCTCGGAGAGCCGCTCAACGAAAT
>DDGE01000024.1:97152-99138 GCA_002337545.1 Phycisphaerales bacterium UBA1910
GCGGGCGTTTCAGATTGTCCATTGTTTTGATTCCTGTCTGGATCCAATGCGATGACCACCGCAACGGAGAACACCGCCGCAGTACGCGCGAAGGAATAGAAAGGAATCAGATGGTGAGGCGAACGCTCGCCACGATCGCGAGCCTATGGGCCCCGCTGGGGTCAAACCAACGCGGTGGCATCGGCGGGCCGCGGCGTCCAAGGCCGGTCTCCGCAAGGACGACGCCCCACGAGGGAGACATGACGATCGCGGGCGGCACATCACTCCCACCATCGCCACGGGGAAGCGTCAAAAGTTCCGCGGTCGTGATTTCGACATCGGTACAACCGCAGTCATGCTCGTGCTCACCCGCGGGAACGGGCAGCGGCCACGAGCTGTCATGTCCGCAGGCCGACTCGCAGTGCTCGGTCTCCGCGGGTGCATGCTCGTGCCCCCCACCGAGGCACAGCACAGCCATGCCGCCAGCGCCGCCGGCGAGGGCATGGAACGCGATGATCGCGATAAGCAGAATGGCGAGTGGACGATTACTCACGGTGGTAGTATACCTCGGGTCCAGTCGAGCGTGGCTTGAGATCAGACGAATTTATCGGGGAGGATCCTCCTTAGAGACCCCGGATCGCCTGATGGACAACGCCGACATTGCCCGAACTATTCAAATACAATTAGTTTCGACCACCCTCGCTTCTCCTTGAGTCCGCCAGGATCTGGACGCCTCCACGCACCACGACCATGACGACAATCGAGCCAACCACAAGATCAGGGACGCGGCTACCCGAAACCATCACGAGAAGCCCCGCCACGATGACACCCGTGTTTGCGATCACATCATTCTTGGAGAAGATCCAGGACGCACGCATGTGCGCGCCGCCGTCGCGGTGCTTCGCGATGAGCCGCAGACAGACGAGGTTTGCAGCAAGAGCAACGGTCCCGGCTCCGATCATCAGATGACTCGTGGGCTCGCTGCCAAACACCGCCCGCCGAATGACCTCGACCAGAACGCCGAGACCCAATGCGATCTGAAGTACGCCGCTCACTCGCGCTGCGGTCCGCTGTGTGCCTCCAGACCGGCTCGCAGCGTACAACGCGATGCCGTACACAGTGGCATCGGCCAGCATATCGAGCGAGTCGGCCAGCAGCGCGGTGGACTCCGCGATCCATCCAACGACGACCTCGGCGACGAACATCACGCCGTTAATTGTCAATAGCGTCATGAGTGTTCGCTGTTCGAGCCCAACGGCACTCTCTGCGCAGTCGCACCCGCTCATTGATCACGTTCCGCGTCAGCATCCTGCGGGCTTCGCTTCATGAATACCGATGCGATAACCGGAAGCACGAACAGTGTGAGGATCGTCGAGGTGATCATGCCGCCGATGACCACCGTCGCCAAGGGGCGCTGGATCTCGCTACCGACACCTGTTGCGATCGCCATCGGTATGAATCCAGCTATATCGGTGATTGCTGTTGCGAGCACCGGTTGGAGGCGGGTCTTCGATGCCGCGATGATCGCATCCTTGCTCTGCTGGCCTGTGTTGAGTGTGTCGCGGATCGCGGTGATGAGGATCTGCCCGTTGAGCACGGCGATGCCCGTGAGAGCGATAAACCCGACGGCGGCGCTGACGCTGAATGGGATATCTCGCCACCACAACGCGAAGATCGCACCGACAGCAGCAAACGGGATGCAGGTGTAGATAATGACTACATCCCGCAGGTTTTTCAGGCTGAAATACAGCAGAAAGAACACCATGAGTAGGACCGCGGGCACAACGATGACCAAGCGAGTCCTGGCGCGTTCCAAGTTTTCAAACTGTCCGCCCCACTCAAGCACGTAACCCTCGGGTAACGTGACTCGTTCATCAATGGCTGCCCTTGCTTCACTGACAAACGATGCGGGGTCTCTTCCGCTGACGTTCGACTGCACACGGATGAGTCTTCTGCTCCACTCGCGGTTGATCGTGGCCGATCCTTCCGAGAGATCGACCGAGGCCA
>DDGE01000024.1:99313-102384 GCA_002337545.1 Phycisphaerales bacterium UBA1910
AAGTCCAACACCTCGCTGGCGGCGACGCCGTAGCGGGCAACACGGGACTGATCGACAGCAACTGACAGCGATGGTTGCCCCGTGATCTGATCGACCGAGATATCTGAGGCACCCGGGATGTCCAGAAGCACACGCTGAACGTCGTCGGCGATCCGGAGCAACTCGTCGAAGTCGTCGCCGAAGATCTTGATCCCGATATCGGATCGGATGCCCGAAACCATCTCGTTCATGCGCATCTCGATCGGCTGCGTGAACACCATGTTGACGCCGGGAAACTGTGAGATGGTCTTCTCCATCTCGATCACGAGACCCGCCTGCGTGTCCGCTTGCGTCCACTCTGCACGCGGCTTGAGCGTCAAGAAGATGTCTGTTAGCTCGATCCCCATCGGATCGGTCGCCACCTCGGCGGTCCCGATGCGGCTCCAGATGTGCTCGATCTCGTCTGGGAACTCATCGAGCAGCACTTCTTCGATCCGCGTGTTGTACCGCACGGACTCATCAATTGAGACGCCAGCGAGCCGGATGGTGTTCACAACCATCGAGCCCTCGCTCAGGCGCGGGATGAACTCGCCGCCCATCTGCGTGCTCCGGTAGCCCGCGACGCCTAGCAGAGCCACGGCCAGCAGCATCACGACCCACCGGAGTCGAATCGCTCCGCCGACGGCCCAGCCGTATGCCCTGGCCAATCCACGTAGCAGAATGGCGTCCTTGGGTTTCGCGCGACGCGGAAGGAAGTAGTACGACAGAACGGGTGACAGAAACACCGCGACCAGCAGGGCTCCCAGGAGCGCGAAGATGAACGTCCACGCCATCGGCCGGAACATCTTCCCCTCGATGCCTTCAAGCGTCAGCACGGGGGCAAAGACGAGCGTGATGATGCCCATCCCGAACACGATGGGTCGCACCACGCGCGCACTAGATTTCGCGATCGATTCGAGCCGCTCGGAAGGCGAGAGTTTCCGGCCAAGCTCTCGCTGGCGTTCCTTCAGCGAGCGGAGGTTCGCTTCCGTCATGACCACCGAGCCATCGACAAGGATGCCGAAGTCGATCGCGCCGAGGCTGAGCAAACTCGCGGCGATCGCGAACTCGTACATACCCTGCACGGCGAACAGCATCGAGATAGGGATCGCGACTGCAACAAGCAGACCGGCGCGGATGTTGCCCAAGATGACCAGCAACACAACGATCACAAGCACAGCACCGATCACAAGGTTGTGCTCGACTGTCTTGATGACCTGCTCGACGAGCAGAGTCCGATCGTAAACAACATCCACAACAATATCAGACGGCAGCGAGGGTGCTAGCGACTCAAGACGCTCGCGTAGTTCCTCGGTCACCACACGACTGTTCTCGCCCATCAGCATAAAGGCTAGGCCGAGGACGACCTCGCCTTCCCCGTACGCTGAAACCGCGCCGCGGCGAATCTCGCTGCCGATTTCAACGTCTGCAACATCTCGAATGTGTACTGGCGTGCCATCGCTGGATGCGACGACGATGTTCTCGATCTCATCGATCGTCGAGACACGAGCCAATCCTCGCACCACCCTCGCCTCACCGGAGGTGACAATCTGGCCACCGCCGACATTGGCGTTGTTTCGTTGCAGTGCCTCAAGCACATCCTCAAGTGTGAAGCCAAACTTGATCAGGGCCTCCGGCTTGACGACAACATGATATTGCCGCTCCAATCCGCCCCACGAGTTGACCTCTGCAACTCCCGGGACTTTCCGAAGCTCGGGCTTGATCACCCAATCGTGAATTGTCCGGAGTTCTTCGATGGAGTGTTCACCGGTCTCGGACCGGATGACGTAGTGAAATATCTCACCGAGACCTGTTGCAATAGGACCGAGCTCTGGCCTTCCGACATCGTCTGGAAGCTCAACAGCCGAGAGCCGTTCGGTGATGTACTGCCTCGCGTCGATGATCCGGATATCATCATCGAACGTCGCTACGACCTGCGAGAAACCGAACTTTGAGACGGAGCGTACATTTTGAAGCCCGGGCAGCCCTCCGATCGAGAGTTCGACAGGAAGAGTGATCTGTTGCTCAATTTCTTCCGGGCTGAGTGCGGGGGCCACCGTGTTGATCTGCACCTGGATCGGCGTGGTGTCGGGAAACGCATCGATAGGAAGCTGGACCATCCGGTACACACCAGCAGCGCACGCGATCGCAAACAGCAGAATGACGAGCACTCTATTCTTGAGCGAAATTTCGATAAGGCGGGTCAGCATGGCAACTCCGGATTAATCGTCAACACATCCCGCGCCTAGGCGAGACTTGAGGAACTCGGTCTTCATGGTGAAGCTGCCGCCGGTCACGACGGACTCAATCTCTGTGAGGCCCGCCAGAATGGCGATCGTGCCGGAAGCCGTGCGCGGCCCGACATCAACACGCCGAACCGCGAACAGATCCGGTTCCTGCCTCACAAACACGAACGATGTGCCATCGATCTCGTGTACCGCTTCACCCGGCACAAGCAGCGAGTTCGAGGTGCCGCCGATCATTGCGGAGACCTCAGTGAACATGCCATGGCGAAGGATGCCACGATCATTCTGAACCGTCGCGCGGGCCCGTACCATCCGGGTTCGTTCATCGATACGCGGGCTGATCCATGTGATCTGTCCGGGGATCTCCATCTCGGGCAGAGCCCGGACGCTCGCGACGATCTCCCCGCCGCGCTCGATCTGAAACGCCTGCTCTTCCGGGACCGCGAGCTCGATCCACATCGTCGACAAATCAGCGATCTCGAAGAGCGAGCCCTCTGAATCCGCTGCCTCGCCAAGAACCGCGGTCCGCTCGACGACGCTGCCAGCGAAGGGTGCCCTGACGTAAAGGTCCGAGGATGACGACTGCTCCGCCGCAATATCCGCGACTTCCGATTCAGTGAAGCCGAGATTGATGAGCTGCTGATGCGTGCGACGCACTTCCAGCTCAGCGAGCTTGAGCGCTGCCTGGGCATCCTGGAAGTCCCGGCGTGCAGCAATGTTCTCGTTGACGAGCTTCTGCTCACGCTCGAACACGGTGGTTCTCGCTTCGACCTCTGCGATCTTGGACAGGTACGCGGACTTCGCTTG
>DDGE01000024.1:102694-107905 GCA_002337545.1 Phycisphaerales bacterium UBA1910
GCCCCGGCCGGGATGTTCGAGTGTCAGGCCAGCTAAATCGGCAGATCTCGCCGAGGGCATCCTGACGAGGAGCGAGTCACCGATTCCAAGTGCACCTGCGAGCTGCGGCTGGCAGATACCACATTCGTGCTCAGGCACCCCGTGCTCGTTGCAGAAGAGAGCCGGAATGCTCCCGGTTTGCGTTGGCGGTGCAGCAGCATCGTCGTGGAGTGACGGATTGCAAAGATGGCACTCATCTTCGTAGAGCCCGTGCTCATCGCAGTACGGACGGGTAGCATCTTCCAACTGCGGCTGACAGATCCAGCACCGATCCTCATAGCGATCGTGCTCAGCACACCAGAGTCGACCAGCATCACGCTTCGAAGCATCGCAGATGAAGCACGCCTCGTCGGTACCGTGCCCGTGCAGTCCGCCCATCGCTTCACTCGTATCACTTCCATTCGTGCCGCGTGTGGGATCGCAGATGTGGCATTCATCCTCGTAGAGATGGTGCTCCTCGCAATACGCACGAGAAGCGTCTTCAAGCTGCGGTTGGCATATCCAGCAACGATCCTCGTACCGGGCGTGCTCGCTGCACCACAGGCGGCCAGCGTCACGCTTCGTGGCGTCACACACGAAGCAGGTCTCGCCGTTCTTGTGAGAATGCGCAACTTGAGTCGCATCAGTAGCGTGTGCACCGCCGGATGTTGATGATGCTTCCTGTCCCCGGTCGCACCCGCCTAGCAGGAATGCTGTTGTAAATAGGCAAAATAGTGTAATGATGCCGTGTGATGGTTTCACGGTGTGTCTCCTTGATTGGGGTGATCAGAATGTTCGCGGAGCGAATGGGTGTTCAGCGGCTCTGAGATGAGCCCCTCGACCTGCACCTTCGCGGCGTGGTATTCGGCGAGAGCTTCGAGCCTTTGGGTTTCAGTATCGAAAAGGGTGCGCTGCGCATCGAGGACATCGAGGTACGGGAGCTTGCCTTCGTCGTAGGCCCGACGCGTCGCGTCGTATGCGTCCTTCGCCGCGGGGAGTAGGGCGGCATCAATCGCCTGGGCCTCGTGATACGCGGCGGTCAATCGGGCGTGTGCCCGAACAAGTCGGGTGGCCAAATCGCGTCGGGAAGCCCGCCCCTCGTCGATCGCTTGTGCTGCTCGGAGCCGGGCGGCCAGTATTCCTCCCTGATTGCGATCGAAGATTGCCAATGGCACGGACACGGCCACGACGAGACCGACATCTTCGCTCTCTTCGGCATACCGAATGCCAGCACCAGCCGTCACGTCGGAGACGGCTTGAGCCCGTTCGAGAGCGACCACCGATGATCGTCGCTCGGTCTCTGCAATCCAACGCTGAACTTCCGGATGGTGCTCAACGAGATCCGTCAGGGCATCGAGCAACGGCACAGGCATCAGGTCATCCAGCGATCCGATGGCCGTGTCAAAGCCGGGGTCGGTTGCATCCCACATCGCACTGAGTTCACGCCTCGCGGCCTCAAGTTCCCGGCTGAGTCGATCTGCGGCGATGCGGGTGGATTCGCTTTCGAGCCGGGCCTTGATCTCGTCGATGGGTGAAACATCTCCGGCCTGCACCCGCCGATCGATGACGCGCCGGTTCTCCTCTGCGAGTGCTTGCGCGCGAACGGCGAACTCAACACGCTGCTGGAGTTCCAGCACCCGCACGAAGCGGGACGCGGTGTCGGTGAGCACGGCCAGCCGCTGTGCTTCGTAGTCGAGAGCAGCAACAATCCACTGCCCCTCGGCGACCCGCACGCGGCGGAGTCGCTTCCCGCCAAGCTCAAGAAGCTGGCTAAAGGCTATGGTGGTCTCGGCAGAATCAAAGCCACTCAAGCTTCCAGAGCCCGCGAAGTCTTCGACCTCAATTCCGACGCTTGGATTGGGGGAGAGCCCGGCTTGCAGACGACGCGCTTCCGCAATCCTCGGCTCCCAGGCAAGCGATCGAAGTCGCGGGTTGCGTACGAGCGCAGCCGCGAGAGCTTGGCGGAGGGTCAACTGCTCACCGATGGTGACTACATCCGATCCTGGTCCGACTCGATCAGGGTCCTCCGGTGCTTCGTAACGAGGCATGTCGCGCAAGAGAGGCCTTGCGGCGGGGGGCTCGAAGTCGAATGGTGACGGCGCGCAGCCGCCCAAAAGGATGGAGACGCCCAGGCAGCAAAACAGCTTTGGTTCAGTAAATCTCATGTGTTCCACTCGGATAGAGACGTTGCCCGGCGCACGCCGAGCCTCTGGGAAAGACGAACGCAGTTCATGAACTGCGCAGAATCCCAGGCCGTTCTAAACGAGCAAAATCACGCTGCGAAGATGGCAAACACAGAATCCAACGCCCGATAGCACCAATGGTCGGAGGGCGGAAGTCGTACTTGCCGATCTGTCAGTGAGGAACTCCAACCAAAGCAAGGGCTGATCACCAGGCCCATCAAGAGTCCAATCTTCGTCCGTGTCTTTCTCAAGGCGATCAACGGCGACGATCAACTCGGATTCCACCTCAGTGGACCGGCAACCGCCGTCGGGGCAGGCAACGCGGTGACTCGATTCGTCGCTGTGCTCCGAGGGAACCGGGCACGGGTCTTCCCCCGGACCGTCGCAGCAGAATTGGTCGCCGAATTGTGTGGTCGTTGACCCATCAGCACAGATGCAGAGGAACCGCGGGCCGAGCCCGGCTCCCAAGGCGAACCAAAGGGCAAGCAGGATCGAGATGGACGAGTGGTGTTTCACGGGTGTGGGTCAATCAGGCTAGCGACTTCTTGACTATTACACTACACCGTGTAATAGTCAAGCGTGGTCCAGCGCTGTTCTAGAAATTGAAGGGGTCCCACATGGAGTCTTGCCGCCCGAAACTGCCTCTGGATGCTCGCCCGCTGATCGGGGCCCTTGAAGCGGAGCGGGTCGGCACCCTTTTCAAGAGCTTGGCCCATCCAACCCGACTCCGTCTGCTCCACGCCCTGATTCGGGTTGACGAGCTCAGCGTGGGTGACCTCGCAGACGAAACAGGGATGACGGTGCAGGCCATTTCAAATCAGTTGCAACGCCTCGCCGAGGTCGGTGTAGTTGGCAGGCGGCGCGATGGGCTTCAGGCCCTGTACCGTGTGATCGACCCTTGCATTCCCGTACTGCTCGAACGGGGCTGGTGCCACATCGATGAGTACGACAACGGAACTGCCACGGAAACGCCTCGGGGATCAGCCATGGAAGTCAGTCAAGACATTTGAGATCCACTGGACACTTCACGGCTCATTTCGACGATCCGGTGTACGGTGGATCCAAATGCAAGATGAGCTGCCCGCAGCCACATGATCGCTTGAAGCATGTTCGATCACTTGAGCAGAAGTGCAATGCTGGAGCCCCTCACGGTGGCTGTCATGGGCCTAGAACTGGCCTTGATTATCCAATCCAAACCAGTTCGAATCGCATCAGATAATTTTGGATCTAACAACGCAAGTGCCTTTCAGGCAGATGCTTATCAGCAAAAACCGCATCTGCTGCTCGTGGGCCGTGCCAAGCCAATACAGTCCCCCCCTCTCCGTTAGTTTCAAAAAAACCTCAACGCCGAGTACAGATACTCGACGCTGCGGCGTGATCGGTGCCCCTGTGTATGTCGGGTTTATGGACATCCGCCTGTGTAGAGCCCGAGGAACGCGCTGACATCAAAGAAGTTCAGTATGCCGTCCCCACTGAAGTCTGCAACAGGATCCATGGCGGTGAACGCGCTGAGGAACGCACTCACATCGAAGAAGTCAAGTTGGCCATCGCCAGTCAGGTCTGCAGGGCACGGAGCACCGACTGGGATTTCGACTACGCCGTGGACTGGTGCAAAGCGTTCATTCCAGTCGTGCTGGGCATCGAACCAGCCGCTTGAGCCGCGGAACATGGCGACGAAGTTCTCACCGATACCGCCGTTGGGCTCGTTGGAGATCCAAGTGCGGTAGGCCGAGGGATCGCCGTCGTTCCAGTTGAACGTGCCCTCACTGCTCTGATCGGCCAAGCCGAGCCAGGTGTGGCGGATCTCGCCGTCGAACTGGGCGACATCGAATCGAACGAAGGTGTTCTCCGCAGCATCGTTGATGGTGACAAGGTCCCCGCTCATCGCCTTAGCCGCCGCGTTCGCCTCATACCAGTTCGCATCTTCGAGCAAGTAGTAGGTGTGGCCGTTGTGGTAGAACGGGCCTGCAAGGATATCGGGGATCTCAACTTCGATGACGCCGTGGACCGGTGCGAAGCTCTCGTTCCAGTCGTTCTGAGCATCGAACCAGCCTGAGGTTCCGCGGAACATCGCAACATGGTTCTCTCCAGTGTTTCCGTCGGGCTCTCCCGAGAGGAACGCTGTGTAGGGGTTCATCTCATCACTTACCCATGAGAAGATACCCTCATCGAATCGGTCCGTCAGCCCGAGCCAAGTATGACGGATCGCGTCGTCGAACTGAGCAACATTGAAACGCACGAAGCTGTTCTCGTCGGCATCATTGACCGTGACGAGATCGCCACCCAACGCTGAAACACCGGTGCGTTGGGCGTCCTCCCATGTCCCGTCCTCGAGCAGGTAGTACGCGTTACCGGTGATTTCGCTCATGAATGGGCCGGCGAGCACCGACGGCTGATCGATCTCCGTTGGGCTCCCGAGCGAAGCAGTCAGCTCAACAGAGCCCTCACCGAGGAAGTCGCCAGAGGCGCTGAAGGCGATATCGGCGATCCCACGGAGTGTGTACTCACCGTTCCCCAGCGGCATGATGTGGTTGTACTCTGAATCAATGACCATCGTGCCGAACGGTCCGGAGAAGAGGATCCGTGCGTCGTTGACATCACCGGTCGTCTTCACCATTGCTGCCAGTAGCACATCGACGGTTTCGCCCGGATCGAGATGATCGATTGTAAAGCCCATCGAGATGTTTTCCTGCGCGCTGACTGTCCCAGTCTCAAACCCAACAAACATGCGTGCGGAGATCTCGGAGACAAACTCGATCGAATCGAATCGGAATGCATCGCCGGGTTCGTACCCAACATACTCAGATCGTGTGAGAACTTTCGCCGTCGCAAACTCATCCGGGCCTTCGGTTGCGTTCACGATTAGATCACGATCGATCAGCGCATACTCATCTGAAGGGTCAACATTGTAGAAATCTTCGACGGCATCAGGGTTGCCTACTCGCGCTGAGACGGATCCTGATCGATTATCAGCGTTGGGGGCGAGGGCCGGGCCGTACATCATGGTTAA
>DDGE01000054.1:0-8483 GCA_002337545.1 Phycisphaerales bacterium UBA1910
CCCCCGTCCACCCCTACGGCGGGCACTCCAACACACAACACACCCAGGGGCACGCAGGAGACATCCAAATGAACACCCGTTCACTCATCGCCTTCGGCGCTGGCGCACTCGCCGTGTCCTCGCTCGCCGTCCTCATCGCCTCCGGACCAGACCACGAGCCCAAGAACCCCGTCACACAGGACGAGGTCGATCAGATGATGGAGATGTCGCCCGAAGAAATGATGGCATCAATGGCCGCCATGGCCACACCGGGCGAAGAGCACGAAGAGCTCATGAAAACCTGCGGCCAATGGACCGCCAAATCCAGCTTCATCATGGACCCAGCCGCTCCACCCATGGAGAGCACCGGCTCCATGAACATCGAATCCGTCATGGGCGGACGCTTCGTCAAGTGCGACTTCGAGATGGACTTCATGGGACAACCGTTCAACGGCCTCTCCTACGCCGGCTACGACAAGTACCACAACCAGTATGTCTCCATCTGGATGGACACGATGTCCACCAAGATCACCTACCTCGAGGGCAACCACGACGAGGACGGCAACCTGGTCATGAAGGGCATCTCCTCCACGCCCATGGGCGACAACCCCATGAAGATCGTCACCACCCACCACGACGATGACCACTTCACCGATCACTTCTACGACAAGATGCCCGACGGCACTTGGTTCCAATCGGGCACCATCAAGTACACACGCAAGTGAGCCCAAACCATGAGCAATCAAAGCAAGACTCTGCCAGATGAGCTCGAGGCCTGCGCCGCAGTCGGACAAACCGCAGAGCAGCACGCGCTCTTCAACCAGTTCGTCGGCTCATGGGACGCCGTCGTCACCATCTGGATGGGCCCCGGAGACCCCTTCGTCTCCGAGGGCATCATGGAGAACACCCTCGATCTCGGCGGGCGATTCCTCCACCAGCACTACACCAACAACGACGCGAGCTTCAACGGGCGCGGCTACTGGGGATACAACACCCTCGATCAGCGTTGGGAAGGGTTCTGGATCGACGACATGGCCACCTTCTTCCAACTCGAACGCGGGCAATACGACCCCGCGTCAACATCATGGGAAATGAAGGGCGAGATGACGGACCCCGGATCGGGCAAGCCAATGCTCAAGCGGACCGTGATCACCATCAAGGATGCCGATCACCACTCCATGGAGACCTACTTCACCCAAACCCAGGGCGAGCACGCGGGACAGGAATCCAAGTGCATGGAGATCCAGTACACCCGCAAACCTTGACGATTTGATCGCCCATCTGATCCAAAAAAGCCGCGTATCCGAGCAGAAACGCAACTTCTTTGCACCCCGCCCCAACAACCGGCGGGGTTTTTTCGTACAGTACTGGCCCAGCACCAACGACCCCGGAGTGACATATGCCCCAGTTCATCTGCTTCCTCGAACCAACCCGCCCAGACCTGCCCGAAAACCTCTCCACCGAAGAGTCCGCCGCCATCGAGGCGCACTTCAAGTACTACCAGAAGCTCCTCGATATGGGATCATTGCACATCGCTGGACGCACCCACGAACCACCCTACATCGGGATCCTGATCTACGAAGCACCCACCAAGGAAGACGCGATCTCCATCGCCGCCCAGGACCCCGCCATCACCAAGGGCATCCTCAAGGCTCGCGTGCAGGTCTTCGAGACCGCGCTGCAGGCAACCTGATCCATGAGCGAGTCGCCACTCAACCCCGACGAGCTGGCCGCTGCATACCTGAAATCACGCGATGTGCCCTGTCCCAACTGCGCCTACAACCGGCGCGGCGGAGTCACCGCTGCGTGCCCGGAGTGCGGGCACGATCTCGCGATCCTGCACGAGGACGGCGGGTGGAAGAAACAACACAGGCAACTCGCAACGCGCATCCTCACGATGCTCTTGGTGCTTTGTATCGTCCAAGTTCTGATGTCGGGATACGCAACGATCTTCTGGCTGAACATGGCGATCTTCAGCGCAGCGTCCAGCATGACCCTGTATCTATACCTCATACAGGGCGTGGTGGGACTGATCGCATACCTCGCCTTGTCGATCTTCACCGTTCGAGTCCGCAGAAGAACCCGCTCGGATCAAGAGATCACCGCGACAAAGGTATCATCGCCGATGCTCGCGTACCTGATCGTCACCATCTTGCTGTGGCTCTCCTCATTCATGTATGAGTTCTTCTGAACCGCAGCCCATCAGATCCGCTCGTACAACGGCAGGTCCCCCACCAACGGGCGGCAGTAGTCCAGGAACTTCTGCGACACATTGTTGTGACCCTCGATGAACTCCTCGGGCATGTGCTTGGTCTTCGCCGCAACATCGCTCAGCTCGATCCGCTCATACTTGGCCGCGTAGGGCTGCCCCTCGCCGATCGGGCTCGTGCGGATGATCGCAACAGACCCGTCGAGATCACCGCTCGTCGCCAGACGCGCCGCGTACCGGCCCACGCCCCGCGCTTCCTTCTGATCCACCGGTGATTGATCCGGGAAACAGCGCTGCACATAGCCAAAGGTGTCCGCACGAACACGCGGCGCCTTGCCGCCCGCCGGCGTCATCTTCTCTTTCAGCAGGTCCGACAACGCATCACCCAGCGCGCCCGAGCCGGAAAGCTGCACATTCCCGTGCGCGTCCGTCTGGGCGTTCTTGATCAGCATCGCACCGATCGGGTTCCCGTCCTTATCCGAGATGCCCTCGCTCACCGCGATGTGACAGCGCCCACGCTTGTCATACACCTCCGTCACATCCTGCACAAACCGCTCCGTATCAAACGGAACCTCGGGCAGGTAGATCAGCTGCGGCCCGTCCGTTGATCCGCCCTGCGCTTCAAGACGGTCATCACGACGCGCCAGCGCGCTCGCGGCCGTCAGGAACCCAGCGTGACGACCCATCACCACATTGATCTTGATGCCCGGCAGCGAGATATTGTCCAGGAAGTCCGCCATACACGCCTTGGCAACAAACCGCGCCGCGCTCGGGAAGCCCGGCGTGTGGTCATTGATCATCAGGTCGTTGTCCACCGTCTTGGGGATATGGAAACAGCGAAGCTCGTACTCTGTCTCCCGCGCCATCTCGTTGACGATGCGGCAGGTGTCGCTGCTGTCATTCCCGCCGATATAAAAGAAGTAACGGATATCGTGCTCCTTGCACGACTCAAGGATCCGCTCGCAGTACGCCGCATCCGGCTTGTCCCGTGTCGAGCCGAGCCCGGCGCTGGGGGTCTGCGCCAGGATCTGAAGCCGATCGTGCGGATAGTCCGTCAGGTCATACAGATCCCCGTTCGTCAGCCCAGTCACACCATGACGCATGCCCAGGATCTTCTTGATCGGATTGCCCGGCATCCCCGCGCCCGCCCGGCGCAGCCCCTCAACGACACCCACCAGCGACTCGTTGATGACCGCCGTCGGACCGCCAGATTGCCCAATGACCGCGTTTCCCTTGACCAGATCGATTGTCATTTCTGTTACACCTTCTCTATTTCAACACCCTGAATCGTGGTGGAGTGGATTACCCAGCCGCCGCGTGCACAATCCGCACGCGAGAGATCAGAGGGTAGGCAAAATCCCGAGGTGTTGGGTGAACAGGTGCCACCAAAACCCCCGAGTTTCGGTACCATGGGCTCTCAGAAGGAGTCTCTCACACATGAAGATTGCAACTATCGCGCTGATCGCGAGTGGTTCTGCCCTCGCGTTTGCCCAATCACACGACCCGCTCGCACCCCGACCCAACGGGATGTCCCCCGCGACACCCGCACGCCACCTCATCACCAACGCCACGGTTCATACCAAGCCGGGCACCGTGCTTGAGGACACAGACATCCTGATCGTCGACGGCAAGGTCTCCGCCGTGGGCTCCGATCTCAAGCCCGGGAACGCCCAGGTCTGGGACATCGACGGCGCCCATGTCTACGCCGGCTTCATCGATCCCTACATCGAGGTCGAGACCCCCGATCTCCCCGCCGACGAGACCGGGACACACTGGTCCGGCCGCATCACACCCCACGACAACGCCCTCCGCGTCGGGCTCGGCAGCGATGCCGCCGGCTCGCTCCGCAGCATGGGCTTCACCACCGCCATGATCGCACCGGACTCGGGCATCTTCCGCGGCTGGACCGCCGTCGTCTCCACCGCGGACGACTTCAGCGACGATTCCATTGGCGATCCGCCCGTCTATAAGTCCAACGCGGGGCAGGCGATGGGGTTCGATCGGGGAAGCTGGGGCGGCGACCGCGGCTACCCGACATCCCACATGGGCGTCGTCGCGCTGATGCGACAGAACTTCAGCGACGCGGACACACGCCGAGCATCCCAGCACACCGACTCCACCATCCTCGACCACATCAACCCGGGCGAGACCACCTTCTATTACGACATCTCCCAGGAACTCGAAGCCGCGCTCGCCGACGACATCGCCAAGGAGTTCGAGCACCCCAGCATCGTCATCGTCGACAACGGCACCGCGCACCGACGCCTCGATCTCTTCAAGGAGATGGGCCACCCGGTCATCGTGCCGCTGCGCTTCCCCGAGACACCCGATGTGTTCAGCATCGGCGCGATGGAGGATGTCGATCTCGCCACCCTCCAGCACTGGGAACGCGCCCCCGCCAACGCACGCTGGCTCCACAACGCCGGGCTCGAGGTCGCCCTCACCACGAGCAAGCGACGATCCGGCGAGAAGTTCTGGAACAACCTCCACACCGCGATCGAGAAGGGCCTGCCCGCGACCGACGCGCTCGCCATGATCACCACCAACCCCGCACAGATCCTCGGACTCGACGGGCACGGCACGATCAGCAAAGGCAACATCGCCAACCTCGTCGTCGCATCGGGCGATCTCTTCGACCCCAACGACGACGCGAAGATCATCGACACCTGGATCGACGGACGCCGACACCACATCAACGACGGCGAAGACGCCCGATTCGATGGCACATGGACACTGAGCCTCATCGGCGCGGACTTCAAGGTCGGCATGGAGATCGACGGCAAGTCCCTCACCATCATCGACTCAAACGGCGTTGAAGAACCCGTCAGGACCAAAGCAACCAAGGTCAGCATCGACGGCAACGCGATCTCATTCCTCGTCGACTACGACGAGGATGACATCGGCGCCTACATCAACTCCGCAACCATCGCGCCCGACGGCACCATCCGCGGCTCCTCCATCGCGCCCAGCGGCGCGGTCGTTCAGTGGTTTGGAGACAAGGACGACGCACCCAGCGCCTCCGACTTCCACGGCACATGGAACGCCGTCCTCTCCGGTGAACACAAGCTCGATTTCAAGATCGGCAAAGACTCCGTCACCGTCATCGAACGCGTTGAAGACGGCGACGACATCGAACAGAAAGCCGAGAATGTTGAACCAAAGGACGGCGTGTTCACCTTCACCTTCGAGCACGAACCCTTCGGCGATCCCGGAACCTTCTCCGTCGCACTCACCGCACCAAACGACGAAGGCACCATCGCCGGCATGGGCACCCTCCCATCGGGCAAGGGCTTTACCCTCACCGCGACCAAGTCGGAGAAAGAGCCCGACCCCGTCCACTCGCTCCCGGACATGCCCGACGCGCCCTTCGGCCCATTCGCCTATCCCGAGGCACCCCAGCAGGACAACTACATCCTGCACAGCGCCACCGTCTGGACCCAGTCCGACGACGGTATCCTCGAGGACGGCTGGGTCCTGATCCGCGACGGCAAGGTCGCACAGATCGGCACCGGCGGCTACCCCCGCATCGCCGCCGAGACCATCGACGCCACCGGCATGCACATCACGCCGGGGCTCATCGACGCCCACTCCCACACCGGGCTCTTCCGCTTCGGTGTCAACGAGTCCGGGCAGGCCGTCACCTCCGAGGTCCGCATCGCCGACTCCATCGACCCCGCCCACCCGGGCTACTACCGCGAGCTCGCGGGCGGGCTCACCTCGTCGCTGCTCCTGCACGGCTCGGCCAACCCCATCGGCGGGCAGTCGCAGACCATCAAGCTCCGCTGGGACTCCGACAAGCCCAAGGACATGTACTTCGAGGACGCCAAGCCCGGCATCAAGTTCGCGCTCGGCGAGAATGTCAAGCAATCCAACTGGAGCTCGAGCGGCACACGCTACCCGCAGACCCGCCTCGGTGTCGAAACCCTCATGCGTGACCGATTCATCCGCGCACGCGAGTACGCCGAGCGCGGCAATAAGACCGAGGCCGGCTACCGTGACCTTGAGTTGGAAATCCTCGCCGAGATCCTCGCGGGCGACCGCCTCATCCACTGCCACTCCTACCGCCAGGACGAGATCCTGATGCTCTGCCGATTGGCCGAGGAGTTCGGCTTCAAGATCGGCACCTTCCAGCACGGGCTGGAGACCTACAAGGTCGCCGAGGTCGTCAAGGAGCACGCCATCGGCGCGTCCATCTTCTCCGACTGGTGGGCCTACAAGTACGAGGTCGTCGACGCGATCCCGTTCGCCGGCCCCATCAACCACGAGGTCGGATTGCTCACCTCCTTCAACTCCGACTCCGACGATGTCGCCCGGCGTATGCATGTCGAAGCGGGCAAGGCCCTCAAGTACGCCAAGCTCAGCGGCATCGAGATGACCGAACAAGAAGCCCTCAACTTCGTCACCATCAACCCCGCCAAGCAGCTCATGATCGACGACCGGGTCGGTTCGCTCGAAGAGGGCAAGGACGCGGATGTCGTGGTCTGGACCGGTCACCCGCTCTCGTCGCTCTCGCGACCCGAGATGACCTTCGTGGACGGGCGCCTGCTCTTCTCGCGTGATCTGGACGCTGAGATGCGTGCACGCGACACCGCGGAACGCAACCGCCTGATCCAGCTCATCATCCGCGACGGCAAGCCGCTCGAGGAGACCCAGAACGCCGAGCATGACCACGAGCACGACGACCTCGTCGACCCGGGCCATGATCACAACCACGATCACCACTTCAACACCGCCCGGGGCGAGTGTGGCTGCGGCGACATGCTCCCCGCGTTCCACACCGGATACTAAACCCAACCACCGGTGGCACAGGCGTCTCGCCTGTGCTTCACACCAATGCACAGGCGAGACGCCTGTGCCACCAAATCCAGATATCACCATGAGATTCACATCATGAACACAACAACACTCATCACGACACTCGCCATCGCTGCCTGCGGCGCGTTGGCGCAGGACCTTGAGCACACCGCACCCGCCCAGTCCAGCCCCGTGTTCCTCGTGGGCGCGACCGTGCACACCGTTTCGGGCGACACCATCGAGAACGGCGTCGTCTCCTTCTCCGACGGGATCATCGGCATCGTCGGCAAGGCCGACGACATCATGCCGCGCATCTCACTCGGTCCCGACACGCAGCTCATCGACCTCTCGGGCAAGCACCTCTACCCGGGCCTCATCGATTCGGTGACCATCCTTGGGCTCGAGGAGGTCTCCGCCGTCCGCGCCACCCGCGACACCAACGAAGTCGGCGACATGACCCCCGAGGTCCGGGCCTATGTCGCCGTCAACCCCGACTCGACCGTCATCCCCACCGCGCGGACGAACGGGATCCTCACCTTCGGGGTCTTCCCGACCGGCGGGACCATCCCGGGTCGCGCCTCGATTCTCAAGGCCGACGGCTGGACCACCGAGGACCTGGCCATCGAACGGGACGCCGGCGTGATCATCAGCTGGCCTCGCATGCGCTACACCGGGGACAACGCGAAACGCCAACGCGAACGACGCGACGAACGCATCGCGAACCTCGACACCGTCTTCGCCAATGCCGCTGCTTACGCCGCCGAGCACGACCTGCGTGATCTGAAACTCGAAGCGCTGGGCACCGTCCTCGATTCCGCGGAGGACCAGAACCCCGTCTTCATCAACGCGAACGATTACGACCAGATCACCGCCGCCGTCAACTGGGCGATCGATACCGGGCTCAAGCCCGTCATCGTCGGCGGGCGCGACGCGCACCTCTGCACCGATCTGCTCGCCTCCACCGACACCCCGGTCATCATCGGCGGCACCTACGGGTTCCCCAAACGAAACGATGGGGCCTACGACGAGCCGTACACGCTGCCCGCCAAGCTCGAAGCTGCGGGTGTGAAGTGGTCGCTGACCATGTCCGGGCGTTTCGCGCACGAGCGGAACCTGCCCGAGGCGATGGGCATCTCGGTGGCCCATGGGCTCGATCATGACGCCGCGCTGCGGGGCATCACCCTGAGCGCCGCCGAGATCCTCGGCGTGGGCAACGAGCTCGGTTCCATCGAACCTGGCAAGCACGCGACGCTCGTCGTGACCGATGGCGACATCCTCGATGTCACTTCCATCGTCGAGCATGCGTGGATCTCTGGCTCCAAGATCGACCTGACCAACAAGCAGACCGAGCTTCGCGACAAGTATCGCGAGAAGTACCGCCAGCTCGAACTGATCGAGGAATGAGACTGAAACCTGTTGTTCGATTCAAGCCGCGGCCGAGTGTCGCGGTTTTTTTATCGCATCACAAACTCATCCTGCAGCACCACCGCCTCGCCGTCCG
>DDGE01000054.1:8701-15439 GCA_002337545.1 Phycisphaerales bacterium UBA1910
GCGGAATCGAAGTAGGTTACATTCTCTTCGATTTTGCGCAGGTCCAGATCCCAGCGTGTGCCCCGGTCGCCGATGGTGCTTGTGGTGCTGGCACGCCGGAGCTGCACCTGCACCTGTCCGACGCCCTTGACCGTGTCGCCCCATGGGTCCTTGAGCTCGACATGCAGGACCATGACGGCCTCGCCGTCGGCGCGTGTCTCGGTGTGTGTCAGCGGGTGCACACGCATCACGGAGGGACGGAACGGGCCGGGCACGGCGAGCAGATCGTCCGTGCGGACCACCTGCTCGCGGAAGATGACCGAGCCCTGGCACCCGGGGATCGAGACGATCGCCGTCAGCATCAGCAATCCCATGATGAACATTCCGCGGCGGGTCGGCATACATCTATCGTATGCCGACTGTCGCTCACGATGCACGCCGGTCATGATGCCCGCCGATCCGCTCGATGGCGCCGATGAGTTCCCGCTGCGAGCCCTCGAGCATGGCCAGCGCCCGGGTGTTCTCCCGGACGACCTCGATAAGCCCGTCCCGCTCGTCGCGCTGCTGGATAATTGCCTTGTGCGCCTCGGATATCTGACGCTCTCGATCCGCCGATGCGCGCCGCTCCACCAGCCACATCCAGCAGATGAGCCCCGCGACCCCGAACTGCGTCAGTGCGCTCATGATTTCTGTGTCCATCTTGTTACCTCATCCTGTGATACCGAACAACGCCTCGTAGCCGATGCTCCAGGTCCTGCCCCGATCCACCGGCCCATCCCACTCGACCCAGAACAGCTTGACACCGTTCCATGCGCGCCCGTGGTGGTCCACGAGGTTGCCGCCCGAGACCTCGAAACCCGACTCCGCCGTGATCGCGTCTCGGAGCGTCCATAGCGCGCTCTCCGATCCCGCGACCAATCGCCCCTTCACCGTCACGCGCAGCTCATAATCACCCGACTCGATCGTCCCCTGCACGCTCGGGTCGCCGGACAGGGCCGCGAGTGAGACGATCCTGCGTCCTTGCCTGCCGACTTCAAAGACATGCGGCCCGCTTCCGAACAGATCGTTCCCCTTGAACGAACTCCCCATCTTTCACCTCCTCACGGGTTTGTGATCCGCACCGGATCGGTCACGCCAGACTCACTCTGCGCAATCAGAACGATGCTTCGTGTTGCGCCGTAATCACTGATTTTGTTCTGCACGGATTCGATCACGCAGTCGCAGCGCAGACGGCGCCGATCGTTCTCGGTTCCGTTGCCCGCCATGAGCTCCAGCTCACCCAATCGTCCGGGGATCGGTGCCTCGAGATCATCGCCCTCGATCTCCTGTGTCACCCTGATGAGCACCCGCTGGCGTGCCACATCGACATGCGTCGCGAAGCTGCCGGTCTCGTCGTATCCCTCGATGGTGCGCGCGGAGAGGCGGTCGATCGCGACGCGCACCACGCCGTTCCACGCATCGCCATCGAACTGCACCCGGTCTGGTCGAAGCACAATCATCGCTCACCCCCTTGCCAGCACGAACGCGTTTGGGCGACGGGTGACCTCCGCGATCCCGTCGCCGTCTGTATCGATCATCGCGACTACCGATTCCCGCTCGCGCTGGTAGCGCTGGCGGTAGAGCTCTGCTCGCTGCTCGAACCGATCGTTCGCCCGTGAGGGCGCGGACGCGCCCGCGTAGATCAGGTGGAGGGTGCCGAGTGTCTCCAGGCGGTTGAGTGCGCCCGTGTTGGTGATCATCGTCTCGTCGATGCCGAAGACATGCTCGCCCTGGGCATCGATCCCGAGCATGGTCAGCACCTGCCGGTGCACGATCGATCGCTGCGCGGAGAAATCGTGCACCACCACCGTGCGTGTGTCGGCCTCGATGGGCGGCACGGCCGCGCCCAGTGCATCCGCGCGCATCAGGCTCACCGTGGCCGTCGTCGCGCTGTCCACGCTCACCACTTCCAGGGTGATCCCATCGAACAGCACCGCATGCCCCGCTTCGATCCCCGCGTCCACGAATGAACCGGTCTCGATGGTCAACTGTGTGCCGCTGATCCCGCCGATCACCGACAGCCGACGCTGACCCGCCCACCCCACATCGCGCATCAGCCCCGGCTCGTGCACGACCAGATCTCGATCCTTTGAAAACATCGTCTCCGCCTTTCCACTCAGAACCACTTACTTGAGAACAGTCTCTTTGAATGGCCCGGGCGGGCACCCCTCCCGCCCGGGCCGCGAGCCCCAGCGCCCCCGCTGAAACCCCGCGTTTGGTTGCCGGCCTTTCGGTCGGCTTGTTTCATCTCATCCGGGTGTGCGGCAGGCCCCCTCCGCCTCTCCATCAGGACGGAGGAGGAGAACCCATTACACCGCCAGACCCGAGATCACGCCGTGCGCGTTTTCGTTCTTGAACTCCAGCGTGTACTCGCCGAGCACCTGCCCGCTGATGGAATCGCCCGTGGCCGCGAGCGGCTTGTACTGAAAGCTGCGTCCCTGCATGGGCATGACGCTGATGCGTGACGAGTCGAGCAGCAGGACGCTGTCGGTTGGCACCCAACGGCTCATGATGACGCGGCACACGCCGAAATCACTCTCGTAGACGCTGATCATGTCCGAGAAGACTTGGTCGTCGGGCAGGTATGCGCGGCTGCCGCTGGCGAAGGAGTTGATGCGTCGCTTCTGCGCGCCGCCGACGACGATGGTGTCGATGTTCCCGCTGCTCTGTTCCCAGACGGACTTGAGCGCGGCGTTGAGCACCGCCTCGTTGAGCTGGTCGGTGCCCGCGCCGTCGCCGTCGGGGATGCCGTCCATGCCCGGCATGAACATGTTTGTCTGGATGGAGTGGAGGATGCCGTTCATCGATCGGCGCACCGTGCCCGATCCCTGCCCGTCGCTTGCTGGGGCGACGCCGTTGATGACGCAGTTCTCCAGGTCGCGGAGCAGCTCGCGCATGCGTTCCTGCTTCTGGTAGTCGACCTCGTCGGCGACGCCGTAGGAGCGGCTCGCCTGCATGGACCCGGACACATCTATCCCGGCGGTGAAGATCTGTGTGAAGTTGCTCCTGCGTACCCGGTTGGTGAAGCGTGCCTCGGGCGCGACATCGCCCTCGAGCGCGGCGTTGCCGATGATGGTCAGCTTCATGTCGTCGCTGAGGGTTGCCGCGGTTGTGGCGCCGTAGCCGCGGACCAGCGCGATCTGATCCGACGCGGTGACGACGGCGACGACCATCGCGACCTCGCCGGATTCGCCGGGACGGATGAGATCACCCTCGCGGAAGACGCTCGCGTCGTCGACGGTGATGGTGCTCGCCGCCTGCGGGCTTGGCGTGAAGCTGGACTGGTTGATCTGTCCGCTGTTTGGCAGCAGCGCGTCCTCGATCCATTCGTGGACCGTGGACATGGCTGCGCGTTTCGCATCACCGAGGTGATCGAGCAGCGGTGTCTCGTGCGGGCTGACGATCCCGATGATGTCGCTGACATCTTCGACCAGTTCCGGGAGCTGCGCCCCTGCTGAGTATGTTGCTTTCCCTGTGAATGCCATGTTTCCTCCCAATCTCAATGACCTGTTTCAAACCGTTTGTGTGTGAGCCGTCCTGCGTGTTCATTCCGCGCGCCGGGCGCGCAGGTAGCGGAGCAGTTCGCTGCGATCGCCGCTGTTGCGTGCCGTGTGGGCCATCGCGCCCAGCGTTTCATCCGCGCTCGCCCGCGGCGATGGGGACATGGAGACCCCGGCGCTGGGCGGGCGTTTTCCGCAGCCGAACAGGAACGGCTTGCGATCGCACAGTTCCCGGACCGCCGTTGCCACATCGGGCTCGTCCATCTCCGCGATGACCGCCTCGGTCAGCAAGCGCGCCGTCTCCAGATCCACCGCCTTCGCGGCTGTCAGCTCCCGGTCGATCTCGCTGCGCCGCTCGGTGTGCACGAGTGATTCCCGCGCCTGCGTGAGCGCCGTTTCGAGCTCGGCGATCTCGAGCCGCAGCGCTTCGATCTGCTCTTCCGCTTCTTCCGCTCGTGCTTTCCATATCACCTCCTCGTTCACGGCGATTTCGTGTGTTTCCACGCTCGCCTCGCCGCCGCCGTCCAGGTTGTTCGCGCCTCCCGCGCCCGCTTTGCTCATTGCTCTTCTCCTTTCGCTTAGACCACGCCCGGGTCGTTCTCGCTGTACCCGAGCTCGTCGAGCACCCGCTGTTCGTCTACGCCAAGCTCGAGCTTGGCACGCCCCGCGGCGATCACGGACTCCTCGTCCACGACCGGCATCGGGCTCCACACCACGCGCACACCGCGGTCCTTTGGATCTGTCCTGAGCACACCCGCGGCGTTGAGGTAGTCGAGCACCAGCGTGCTGGCCTGCTCGATGCCGCGCCCGTATGTCACACGCTTGCGCATGGTCTTGGCGATCAGCCCCATGAGCGTGACGCGGAGCGCGTTGGCGCTGCTCAGGTTGCCGAGCTTGGCACGCACGACGCCGCCGGCGACGGGGGGTACACCGCTGATCTTGTCCATCGCCTCGCGGATCTCGCCGATGTGGGCTTCCTCGCTGGGGCTGTTGGCGTCGCCGCCGAAGCTGGTGATGCTCGCGTCCGGGTTGTCGGTGCTCCAGACCATGCCGGGATTGACGCTGGTTCCTCGGAACCCGTCGATGCCCTTGGCGAGGTACATCTTGAAGCTCTGCATGGTGACGCGGCTGGCGCGGTCGCTCAGGCGTGTGTTGAGCTCGTCCTGCAACCCCACCAGCCCCTCGACTTCACCGATCCCCTCGTAGACGAACGGCTGGCTCATGTTCTGGATGTGCACGACGGGCAGCACGCCCGGGAGCAGTGACCATGACCCCTTCGCAGAAACCTCTGCCCCCTCGACTCGCAGCCACCCGTCCGGCGTGAACACCTCGCTGATGCCGGTGTCGCTGGGTGTCGGGTGGTTTCGCGTTGTGCGTCGCTCGCTGCGGAGTCGGTCCAGCCAACCCCGCCGCGCCGCCTCGCGTGCAGGGGCGGGTTCCGCTGCGTCCGCGCCGGCGATGTGCAGCGCGTAGAGTTCGATGTCGCGATAGTCCGTATCGCTGAGCACGGCCACGCCCCGGCGGGCGTCGATGGGCTCGATGGAGACCCATCGCTCCGCGTCTGCAGGGCGCGAGGCGATCAGGGCTTGCTCGTCCACGCGTACGAGCAGGTCGACATGCCCGAAGACATGCCCGAGCGTTGCCAGATCCTGCAGCATGGCGATCCCGCCGCTGCCCTCCCACACGCGTTCGAGCGTGTCTTCTATTTCTTCTTTCGTGTCCTCATCGGTGGCGAGTGATTCGATGCGGATGGGCGAGCCGAACATGAAGTCGACCATGGCGGCGATGCGCCATCCGATGTCGTTCTCGATGACGACCTCTTTTCGCCCGTGCTCGTCGCCGCTTGTTCCGTTCCCCACGATTCTGGCGGGGAGCCCGATTTCCTGTGCGGATCGGTACCAGCCGCGCGTTGTTCCCCGCGGGGTTTGAGCAGCGCCCGATGCGCGGACCAGCTCAATCGGATTTCGGTAGTACGCCCAGAGTTTTTCGTAGCGAGGCTTCGAACGGTGCGCGTGCGCCCCGATCGCCTCCCTCGCCCTCAACCAGTCTTGATTCGCGTCACCGTTGATCGTCATGAGCTGATCCGTCATCGAGCTTGCCTCCTCCTCACCCGGCGTGTCACTTGTGTCGCACGCCCTCACCAACACCCGCCCCGACCCGATTTGTGCGCACAAAGCCGGTCACTGCAAGCCCCCCTCCGATCAGCTAAACCCATGCCGGATAACGCGATAAAAAAAATGTTCAAAATCTCGAAGAGCGCGCGCGCCGCGACCGATTTGTGCGCACAAACCGTGAGATGCGCGCAGAAAAACACGGGCACGAAGCCCGTGGAATCAATCGGGTTTGGTCTGGTTCAGATCAGGCGATGACTTCGACGGCCGTGCGCTGATCGAGGTTGATGACGACGATCTCGCCGTCGTCCTTGCGGAGCTCGAGACGGTCGAGCCAGAGCTTCTTGTCGCGTGAGTGGGCGTACCAGGAACCGGTTTTCTGCTGGCCCATGCGGAGGATCTCGCCCTCAACGACGAACGCCGAGAGTTCCTCGCCATGCGAGAGGGCCTTGGTGACGCGCACCTTTGATCCGATCGTGTATGCCTGAGCCGCTTCGTTCATGCCCACAGTATAGATCCCCGATCAGACCCCTTCACGACCCCATCGACGCGATCTGCTCGTCGATCGTCGCCGCGACGGATTCCGCCTCTTCGGCGCTGGGTGCTTCCACGATCACCCGCATGATGGGCTCGGTATTACTCGCCCGCACATGGGCCCAGACGCCCCGATCGTCCCAATCGATGCGGATGCCGTCCTGCAGATCCACGCGGCAGTCGTCCTGCGCGTCGTAGATCCCCTTGAGATGCTCCACGACCGGGTCGGCATCGGATTTTTTGGCCAGGGCCGATTTCTTCTTGATGATCGTGTAGCCGTTGGCCTTCACCTCGTCGGTGGGGCCGAGACCGTTGATCATCTCCACCAGCTGCGACACGGTCTTGCCGGTGCGAGCCATGAGCGAGAGGACGAGGGCCATGCCGGAGAGCGAGTCGCGGACATAGGTGACCTCGGGCCAGATGACGCCGCCGTTGCCCTCGCCGCCGAGCACGACATCGCGTCCGGAGGCCTTGAGGGATTTCATGGCCTCGACAACATTGGCCTCGCCGACGGCGGTGCGGACGACCTCGCCGCCGTAGTGCTTGGCGACATCATCGATCATTCGGCTGGTGGA
>DDGE01000054.1:15581-16921 GCA_002337545.1 Phycisphaerales bacterium UBA1910
GCGCACAGCACCAGCGTGTACTCCTCACCGATGTATTCGCCGCGCTCATCAACAACCGCCAACCGATCCGCGTCCGGGTCCTGGGCGAAGCCGACATCGGCCTTGAGACCGGGCACCGCGTCGCACAAGCCGCCCTCCCCGGAGAGGTTTTCTTTGGTGGGTTCGGGGGTGTGGGGGAAGATGCCAGTGTCATCCCCATAGAGCTGCACCGATCGTACTCCGAGGGTCTGACACATGAGTGCAGAACCCGTCGATCCAGATGCATTCACAGAATCGACTACAACGAGCAACTTGCCGAACTCACGCCTGTCAAGGCCTCGTTGGGGCAATGCATACTCAACAACACTGGCATGTAAATCTTCAAAGTCGATATCTACTGATATTGATATCTTCTTCCAAGTTGACAATCCGGCATGGGTTACTTCGCTAACACGAGTACAAAAATGCTCCCGCTGATACTTCGTGCCCCAGCTGAAATCAGAGTTCTCGAACCGCTCAATGATCTGCTGTGCTTTCTGTGCAGATGGTGCAGATACACCACCACCAGGCTCATCGGGTTCTACAAGCGCACTGAGAACCTTTATACCGTTCCACTGCTGCGGATTGTGACTCGCTGTGATCACAATGCCACCGGCGACTTCCTCGCATTGATCCACCGCAACCGCGATCGTGGGCGTCATTGCTCGACCGATCGGTACAACACCCCAACCAGCCGCCAAGAGACCAGAGATCACCGCGTGATAAACCACCTCGTGGCCCGCACGCCCATCGTGCCCTACCACGATGTCATATGTGTCAGAACAAGGATCGATGTTTGCAAACCAGGCTCCAACCGCCTGCGCATACCGCACCGCGACCTCCGGCGTCAAACTCTCCCCCACGATCCCCCGCAGCCCACTCACACCCAGAATCAACGGCGCATCACTCATCGCATCCACTCACTTTCAAACCGAACGCGTCAAACCACCATCGACACGAATGCTCTGCCCTGTGATCGAACTCGACGCGTCCGACGCGAGGAACACGATCGTCTCTGAAATCTCACGAACCCGAGAGTAGCGACCGATCGCGATCCGTGCCCGGCGGGCCTCAGTCTCAGGGAGACTATCGACAAAGCCGGGCAGTACATTGTTCATTCGAACCGAATCGAGCGCAAACTCATCGCTGAACATCTTCGTGAATGCCGACAATCCCGCGCGAAACACCGCCGAGGTCGGGAAATCGGGGTCCGGCTCGATCGCCGAGAACGACGACACATTGACGATCGACCCACCCCCGCCACGCTTCATGATCGGCGTCACCAAGCGCGCGACGCGGATCACGCTTGTGAGATAGATGTC
>DDGE01000054.1:17189-25892 GCA_002337545.1 Phycisphaerales bacterium UBA1910
GTGCTGTTGACGACCGCGTCGATTCGTCCGAACCGGGACACTGCTCCGTCGATGAACCCTTTAAGATCATCGTTCACGAGGTTTGAGCCCGTGAATCCGAACCCACCGAGATCGTTTGCGAGCGTTTCGCCTTTTCCGGACGAGGACATTACTCCGATGGCGTACCCACACTCGTGGAGCGCCTTGGCCGCATCCGCACCAATGCCGCTTCCGCCTCCGATGACCAACGCTACNNATCACGCTTGTGAGATAGATGTCCATGCCCGTGTGCCATTCTTCATCACTCAGCCCGAGCACCCCGCCCTTGGCGCCGTGCCCCGTGCTGTTGACGACCGCGTCGATGCGCCCGAATCGATCAACGGCGGCGTCCACGAAACGGCTCAGATCGTCCGGCTCCCGATTCGAGCCCGTGAAACCCAGCCCGCCCAGCTCATTCCCCAACGCCTCACCTTTCCCCGACGAGGACATCACGCCCACGCGATATCCACGCTCGTGGAGCGCACGAGCTGCATCTGCACCAATGCCGCTCCCGCCTCCGATGACCAACGCTACGCGATTATCTGACATACACAGCTCCTTGCTCCCACCTTCACGACCACTGTAGACCCATTCACCCCTACCCTTCCCCCATGCCGCAAAGCGTCCACGATTTCCTCTTCTCCTACTACGGGCTCGACTGGGCCGCGGCCGTCTTCATGTTCCTCTCGATGTATCGGCTTGGGATCCATAAAAAAGACGGCTTTCTCTTCGCGGCCCTCGCCTCGGTCTGCTGGATCGCCTTCAACCTCATCGCCCATTCGGCGGCCGGAGTGATCGCGAACCTCATTATCGCCGTCATGGCCTTCCGGTCGCTGTCCAAATGGAACGCGCCAGAGCCCCAAGAAACCTGATCTGAGTGATTCTTCTGTCCCTCCCCGCGATCCGCCTATGGCGGACGAGGGAGGTGGTCCGCCGAAAGCGGATCGGAGGGGTCTTCGTAAGCATCTAGATTTCAACCAAGACCCCTCCGTCTCGCTCCGCTCGACACCTCCCCGCGGGGCGCGGGGAGGGACAAGATCGCCGCCTCTTCCCCACTGCCTCTCCTCCCCTATCGTCCCCTATGCCCACCTACACCATCACCGTGACCCACGAGTTCTGTGCCGCCCACACCCTTACCATCGCAGGCACGCAGGAACCCCTCCACGGGCACAACTTCGTCACCAAGGCCACCATCGGCGGCGATAGCCTCGATGCTGACGGGCTGCTTTGCGATTTCCATACGGTCCACGCCGTGCTTGTTGAGATCTGCAACCCCTATACGAATCAGAACTTCAACGAGATCGCCCCGTTCGACGCTACCAACCCGTCCGCCGAACTGATCGCCAAGCACATCGCCGACGAGCTCGCCGCCCGGCTCGACGATGCGCTGGCACCCAGCGCCAGGGTCCAATCCGTGAGCATCACCGAAGCGCCGGGCTGCGTCGCCACCTACACCCGCTAACGCCGCCTCATCGCGCAACTTCTGCCTGCCGATTCGCTGGCTTGGGCCCTTTCCCCCACTCCTGCCAAACCCGATCCTGATCCGCGCCGATCCAACTGGCGTGCATCGGCGTGGGCCGGTGTGCACCGAACGAGACACACACCAAAAGGACGCATGCGCATGTTCAACACCCCATTCAACGGCGGCAACTGGAACTGGAATAACGGCAACAACTGGGGCTTCAACGGCTTCGGCGGCGGGAACAACTTCGGCGGTTTCCCCGGCGTGCCCTCCTTCAACAACTGGGGTGGTTTCTCGCCCTGGAACTGGAACAACAACAACTTCGGCGGCAACGGCTTCGGCGCTGGCAATGGCTTCGGTGCTGGTAATGGCTTCGGGGTCAATGGGTTCAACTCGTGGAACCCCGTCAACTGGTTCAACCCCGTCAACTCGGGCTGGAACTGGAACAACCCCTTCGTGGGCTCATGGAACAACGGCTTCGGGTTGAACCCGTTCGTCGGCTCGCCCTTCGGCGCGTTCAACCCGTGGAACTGGAGCAATGTCAATCCCGGTTTCAACGGCGTGAGCAACTGGGGCAGCAACTACGACGACTGGTCCGAGCCCACCGAGTTCACCGGCGAATCCTTCAACGGTGGCTATGGCGGCAACGGTTTCAGCCCCGTCCCCGGCCCGTTCAGCCCAAGCTTCAACGGTGGTTTCAACCCCGGCTTCAACGGCGGGTTCAATCCGGGCTTTAATCCGGGCTTCAACGGCTTTAACCAGGCCGCCTGATCGACACGCCCAAACCTGATTTGATCAACGCCCTCGCTCGTCGGGGGCGTTTTCTATGTCCACTTCCCTCGCCTGCGTTCCTTGCCCGCCCCCTATCCTTCTTTATGCGTTTCCGATTCCTTGGCACCGGCACCTCCGCGGGCATCCCCGTCATCGCGTGTGATTGCACCACCTGCACATCCACCGACCCGCGCGACACCAGATCGCGCTGTTCCGCGACGATTGAGTTCACCGATGAGACGGGGCAGGATCGCGTGATTCTGATCGATACCTCGCCCGATCTCCGGGCACAGGTGCTCCGCGAGCAGATCCCCCGGATCGACGCGATCCTTTTTACGCACAACCATGTCGATCACACCTTTGGGCTCGACGAGGTGCGTCGCTTCAATGAGGTGATGAAGCAGAGCATCCCGATTTTCGCGGACGAGCACACGATGAACGCACTCGGACGCGTGTATCAGCACATCTTCTCGCCGCACACGAACATCCAGTCCTCTTTTATCGCTTCGCTCGAGCCCACGATCATCTTCCCCAACGAACCCTTCGAGCTCTTCGGGCTCCGCATCACTCCGATCACGCTGATGCACGGCAAGCTCCCGATTCTGGGCTACCGCTTCGATTACCCATCCAACCCCGGCCCGCTCCCGCTCGCCTACTGCACGGATACATCCGATATCCCGGAGGACACCTACGCGCACCTCGATGGCGTGGAGACGCTGATTGTCGATGCGCTGCGACATCGACCCCACCGGACACACTTCACGGTGGACGAGGCGATCGCCGCCGCGGAGCGGATCGGGCCTTCTCGGACCTATCTGATTCATATGACGCACGATCTGCTTCACGCGAAAGAGGATTCCTCCCTCCCAAATGGCATCACCCTCGCGTACGACGGACTCATCCTTTCAGATTCCTGAGAACTGCCTTGCCATCCTCATCAAATGTGTCATTCTGCGTTGTCGCCCGTTCGTCTGGGTGACACAAAAACCATGGAGAGAGGAGTGTTCACCATGCCGGAATCCGTCAACCCCAACAACCAATCCCAACGAGCCCCCCAGATCACATCCCTCTCCACGGCTTTCCCGATGCATTTCGAGACCCCGCACCCGACCCCGAACGAGGATCCTCGGCGTGCCCAGAACCAGACGACCCGCTCGCCTCACCGCCACGACGCGGGGGAGTGAGGCGCCCCGTCCCGATCCATCCAAATTCCCACAATTGAGCCCCCATCGGGGGCTCTTGTCGTATGACCAAACGGCGGTCCGGGCCTACGATCCCCTCCCATGGGTAATACACGAGACATCAAGAAGCGCATGAAAGCGGTCGGGAACATCAAGCGGATCACCCGCACGATGCAGATGATCGCCACCTCCAAGTTCGCCCGCGCCCAGCAGGCGTCCGTTGCATCGCGGCCCTACACCGAGTCGCTCTTCGGGCTCGTTGCCAAGCTCAGCGCCGCCGGCGTTGGCGAGGGCAACGCGCTGCTCTCGCAGCCCAACCCCGACGCGCCGGAGCTGACACTCGTCATCTCCGCCGAGCGTGGGCTCTGCGGCCCGTACAACGGGTCGATCCTTCGGACCTCGCTCAAGCACCTGCGTGCGAACCCGGGTTCCGAACTCGAGGTCGTGGGCAAGAAGGGGGCGACCGCGCTCCGCTTCAACGGGTACACCGACTTCAAGCATCTCCCCGCGTTCGGCGACAAGCCCGCGTATGAGGATGTCGAACGCCTCGCGGCCGAGTACATCGAACGATTCGTCAACGGCGAGATCTCTGCCGTCCGCATCGTCTACATGAAGTACATCTCCGCGGGCAAGCAGATCCCGACGGTTCTGCAGCTCCTGCCCTTCGCGACACCCGACGCATCGGAAACAACCGAGGACGCATCGGGGCACAACGATCTGTACGAGTTCTCGCCCGACGCGGAATCGCTGCTTGAATACCTGCTGCCCGCGGCGGTGAAAGCGGTGCTCTTCCAGAGCTTCAACGACGCGATCGTCTCCGAACACATCGCCCGTATGGTCGCGATGAAGGCCGCTACGGACAACGCGGGCAAGATGGGCAACGCGCTCAAGCGCCAGTTCAACCGCCTGCGTCAGGCACAGATCACCACCGAGCTCACCGAGATCATCTCGGGTGCGGCCGCCCTCGAGTAATCTGCCTGAACTTCCTGATCACACAAGAAGCGACCCGGATGGGTCGCTTCTTTTTTCTGTCGTTGCCCGCGATGCTCGCTCGCGTTCTCATGGTCTTGGTTGCTTTGTCTTGGTTACTTTGTCTTGGTTACTTTGCGATCGGTGCAGGCTCGGATTCGATGTGCACGCGGAACCAGTTCCCGCGTTCGATGGTGTCCTGCAGCGCTTTGCTCGCCTGTTCAGCGGTGACTGCCCGGTAGCCATCGCGGATGTTCCAGAGATCATCGACCGTCCGCCCATGCACCCCCAGTGTGCTCAGGCGTGAGCTCCAGTATCCGGGTCGATCGAAGTACCGATCTATCGATGCGACGAGCCGGTCCTGCACCGTTCCGAGTTCTTCCGCGTCGATTCCGTCGATCGAGAGCTGGTGCATGATCTCGCGGGCGCGTTGTTCGTGGATTGTTGGATCATCGGACCCGATTCGGATCATCATGGCCCACTGGTTTCCCAACGCTTCGCTCATGAAGACCTGCGCGTCGAGGCCTTCCTTTGACAGCCCGATCTGTTCGGCCTCGCGTTCGAGGTGCTGATCGAGGACCATGACGGCGAGGATCGTGGCTCGGAGGTTTGCGAGGTCTCCCATCGATCCGCCCTGCACGCCCAGCATGAGGGCTTGATTCTCGCCGTGCACGCGTGTTTCCTGCTGGTTCCTGAACTGGGATCGCCGACTGTCCGTCTGTGTATCGGCTTGCGCTTGTTCGCTGAGTGGTTCTCGTGGGCTGAGCATGCCCAACATCCCGCTGGCCTGTTCGAGCGCAGCCGCCGGGTCGATGGCTCCGGCGATCCCGAGCTCGATCCGGGCGTTGTGCACGATCCGGGCGAGCGCACGCTGGGCGATGTCGATCGTGACGCGTTGGTCGTCTCGTTCCAGGAGTTCTGGGCGGTAGAGCTGGGCCAGTGCCCGATCGAGCGGATCGTCATCTCCGTAGTGAATCGGCGGCTCTGCGGCCCATCGCTCGAAGGCCTCGACATCGATCATGGGGCGATCGAGCATGACATACATCAGTTCCAGCGCTGAACTGAGGGCATCTGCGTCCGTCTCGATCGTGAGGCGCACCCCGCCGACGGTTCGCCTGGCCTGCACATCGAGCCCGTGCGTTTCCTGATAGACGGCCAGCCATCCTGCATCGCGCTGCTCGGTGCTCGGGGTTTTCCATGCGAGCATGGCCGCATCGATCTCCGCGGCGCTGAGAGATCCATCCGCGAACATCGGTCCCCAGAGCATCACGCTGAGTTCGGTGCGGGAGCTTGTGCCCGCTGGGCGCGTCCAGATGCGGACGCCGTTGTCCAGCGTTCCGCCCCAAGTTCCCGATGCTGGGTGCTGGGTGATCTGCATTGGCCCGCTTGTGGCACGCTGGTCATCGAGCAGATCGCCGCCGAGCGATCGCATCCAGTCCGGATCGAGGGCGCTGATCTGTTTGGATCGCATGGACCGGGTAAATGATTCGAGCTGATCCTGCATCGCCCTTGCCTGATCGGACTCCCCGCCGCAGGAGACGAGGACGCGTAGAGAATCCGGCTTCACCAGTTGCCTGATGGCCTCGACGATCTCTTCATCGCGGATGGTGCTCATCAGCTCGGTCGCGATTTCATCCCATCGACCGGGGCTGATGATTTTGCGTTCGCTGACCAGGAGCCACAGGTAATCCTGTGCCCGGACTCGCGAGCCCATGGTGCGCCATTCTTCCGCGTCGCGGTGCCAGCCGGCGAGCAGACCGGCTCGTGCCTGTACGACCTCTTCGCGCTGAGCCCCGTGTCGGGCGAGTCGTTCACGCTCGCTCAGCAGCAGCCCGATCGAGTCTTGCCATGTGCGCGGGTCTGTTCCTTCGCGCTCCACGACCCATTGCATGAGCTTGACCCGTCCGCCCAGTTCGAATCGATCGACCGCGATCTCGCTGTCGCGTCCGAGCTGCGCGATGCCGAGTCGCTCGATCCGTCGTCGGATCAGCTCCTCGGCGACCCGATCGATGACATACGCCCGCAACGCTTCTTTGGTGTCCGGTGTTTTCCAGGTTTTCTCGGCCCAGACGAGCACGGCCTGATGCTGATCCCACCCCGGCTCCTGCTCGAAGATCACGCTTTCACCGCCGAGCCCGTCCGCCGTGCTCGCGCGTTCGATCTGTGCGCCGGCTGGGCATTGGCCCAGAGTCGCGGTCACCATCTCGTCCAGATCCACGCCGGCGACATCCCCGACGATGAGCAGTGTTGCTCGGTTGGCGCGGTATGCGACACGGGCGAACTGGATCGCGTCCGCGAGGCGGAGGTTGTCGATCTCTTCGGGATCAGGCATATCCAGTCGTGTCCCGAGCGTCCCGTGTCCCAGCAGTCGCCCCATCCAGCGTTGTCTTGCGCGCATCATCGGATCGAGCATCTGCTCAACGCGTTCACTCAAGCGTGCCTGGCTGCGTTCGAAACCGGACTCTCCGGCAGCATCCCATGCGTCGGGATTGAGCAGCGTCGCGTAATACTTCAGTACACGCTCCATCGCGTCCGAATCGCCGACGGGCGCGTGACCGCTGAAGATCGTTTGGGCGAGAATGACCTGCACGCCTTGTGTCCGCTTGGGGTCCTGGGCTTGCTCGCTCTGGGTGGTGAGGATTGCCGTAATGGTTTCCTCGTCGAAACCCCTCACGCCTTGGGAGGACATGGCGGCGCATATCTGGGCGATCCCGCGGGTCTGATCCGTCTCATCGATCATGCCGGCATCGAGGATCAGCCACATCTGCAGCGCATCCTCGCTGGCCCCGATGCTGTGCTTGATCGATTCCTCGTGGGTCGGCACGACGACCACTTCGAGCCCGTTGCGGAGCCCGTAGCGACGCACGCCCTGGTCGTCCTCGATCTGATCTGCTGCAGATCCGGCGCACGCTGCCACCGTGAGGACGGCGATCATCAGAGTGAAGAATGACGATTTCACGCTACGCTCTACCGCTGAGCTCTCTCGGCGCTTCATCAGAACGGGGTTCCTGACTCAGATTCGTCGGTTTTTGGGTGGTTTTCGTCCGAAAAGGTCATCCCGGGTGCTTCCAGGATCATGCACGGCGCGTCGTCCCCCTTCGTGTTTCGGCATGCCGTCGATCGTGACCAGTCCCCATCGAGCATGCCCTGGATCGCTTTATCGATGGACGCGTGGATCTTCTTCATGTCCAGCGCGTCGAAGCCGATCGTCCCGATGGACCCGTCCTGCAGGCACCAGTACTCACAGACGCTGCCGGGGCCCGGCTCGCCCAGGGCGTGTGTGAGGGCCATGGCGTAGATGCCCAACTGCAGGTCCTTCTTCTCCGGGTTGGTCAGCTTCTTGCTCGGATACCCCGTTTTGTAGTCGATCACGCGCCACCCGTCGCCGTTGGTGTCCACGCGATCGATCTTTGCTTTGAGGGTGTGCGTCACGCCGGCGTGTTCGTAGGGCATCTCGATTGCGCGCTCGACCTCCAGCAGGTGCGCGTCGTCCGCGTACATCCTGTTCCAGTACACATCGAGCACGGCGTCGAGCTGCTCGAGCTTCGAGGGGTCCATCTCCCGTTCGCGGGGCCAGTGGTGCATGAATCGTGCCCGCGTCATGCTGCGGAGTTCTGCGTACCCCGGGCGGTCCTTGCCCTCGGCGTCCGCACGCAGCCATTGCTTGTAGAACTGCTCGAGCCCCTCATGGACCGCGGTCCCGAGCACCGCGTTGACTTTGTCGTCCTGGTGGAGCTTGTGCACCTGCTCTGCGAGGAAGCATCGCGGGCAATGCAGGTAGCTGGAGATCTTTGAGAAGCTCAGTTTCAGTGGCGACGACAGTCCCGGGTGCAACGGCGCGTCGTGGTCCGGGGCGTCCTGCTCCGCGAGAACATCGAGGAGCTGCTGCGCGTAGCCGCGGGTCTGCGCGTCCGTGATCCACCCCGGCATCTCGCCCGTGCGGAGCACCTCGTGCACCGCCGCCGCCCGGTCCGCGGCCGCGTTCAGCCGCGCGATCATCTCGTCGCGTTCGATCTCCCCGAGTTCGTGGGCATCGATCGCGTCCGCCGCGTCGCGCCTGGCGCCGCGTTCCGCCTGATCGAACGCATCGCGCACGCGTGAGAGCGCTTTGAACTCTGCGCTCAGTCGGCTGACCGCGTCCCCCGCACGATCCGGGTCGATGACCTCGTCCACATCGCGTTCGATCAGACGCTCCCCCAACGCTTCCTGAAGCTCCATTGCGTAGTTATCGACACTGGTCTTCTTGGGGATCTTGGCGAGCAGGATCGCGCGGCGCTCCGCTCGGGTCAGCGCCACAAAGAA
>DDGE01000054.1:26061-37490 GCA_002337545.1 Phycisphaerales bacterium UBA1910
TCGACCCCCTCGGGGAGGAACCCATCGCCGCCCTTGCCCGAGGGCGCGAAGCCGTGTTGCCCCACGCGTGCGATGAACACCGTATCGAACTCCAGCCCCTTCGATGAGTGCGCGGTCAACATCGCGACCGCTCCGCGATCATCGCCAAGCGAGGGAGAATCGCTGTTCTGGGGCGACACGCGATCCTCGGGCATCTCGCCCAGCCCCTGATCTCGATCGTCCAGATCGTCGAAGTAGGCGAGCATCGACGCGAGATCGCCGGGCGCATCGAACCGATCCGCACGCGAACGCGCGAACTGGACGATCGAGGAAATCGCCGAGATTCTTCGTGCTCGGCTGCGCCCGTTGCTCATGTCCCGATGGACCACGCCTGTGCGTTTGATGATCTCGGTGATGGCTTCGGCGGCCCGTTGCTCGCTGGCAACATACCCGAGCTCTGTCAGCAGGCGGTGCATCGCCTCGACCCGGTCTCGCATCGTCCCCTCGCTGCGATCGAGCACCCACCCCACGAGTGTTCCCGGGTCGCGGATCATCGCGTCGGGGTCCTGGGCCTCCTGCTCGTAGCGGGACCGGGCCGCGCGGTAACTCCCGAACAACGCGTTGAGTTTGACCGGGTCCACGCGGTATGGCGGGCGAGTGAGGACCCGCTGCAGATTCGGGGCGGATTCCGGGTCCACGATCAGCCGTGCCCACGCGAACACATCCCGCGCCCCCTCGTCCTCCATCGGGGAGACCTTCTCGCGCATATCGATCGGGATGCCCTCGAGCAGGAGGTTCTGCGCAATCTGCTCGAGGAACGCGCCAGAACGCGCGATCACCGCGCACGAGCTGAAGCTGAACTCCTCGCCGCCCGTGCTCGCCATGTCGAGCAGCATTGACGCGATGGCCTCGCCTGCTCGGTAGTCATCGTCCATCTTGACGAGCTGGATCGCCGAACCTTCGACATCGCCGCTGTGCGCGTCCGCTTCCTTGTCGGGCGCGAATCGTGACTGAGCGCGCACGATTGACGCGTTGCTCGCTTCCACGATCACCTCGGCGCTGCGGTAGTTCGTCGTGAGCTGCACCGTCTGGGCGTGCGTCCAGATCCCCGCGAAGTGCGCAAACGCCCGATCGTCCGCGCCGCGGAACCCGTAGATGCTCTGATCGTCGTCGCCCACCACACACACATCCGCGCGGTCGCTCGGTGGGCAGATCGCCCGGATCATCTCGATCTGTCCCAGATTCACATCCTGAAACTCGTCCACAACCAGGTGCTTGAAATCGTGATGCACGATCGACGCGACCATCGGGTTCTCGCGGATCAGTTTGGTGGGGAGCATGATCAGATCGTCGATCACGATCCATCCATGCTCGCGGGTCCGCTGCTCGAAGTGCCCGTACACCCCGATCGCGTCCGCGAAGCGGTCGAGCTCGGCGGAGCGTGCGTCGCGATCGCTCTGCTCGTACTCGCCGATGTCGTTCCGTGCGTCGTCCAGCCATGATTGTGCGGCTTGCGCGTCCATGCCGAGGTGACGGAGCGATTCCATTGTTCCGCGTGCGTGATCGATCGCGGCGCTGATGCCGGTGCTCAGTGACTTCCGGTAGAGCCGTTCGTCGCGGATGATGTCGCGGATTAGTCTGTTCCGCTGGGCGGAATCCATGATCATGGGATCGCCGGGCAGACCGAGTAGATCTGCGAAGCGTCGGACGATGCCCAGCCCGAGACTGTGGAATGTTGAGGCGTGGATCCTGGCCGCCTGCGTCTGCCCGACGAGCTTCGCGAGGCGTTCGCGGAGCTCGCCCGCGGCTTTGTTCGTGAATGTCACGGCCGCGACCCGATCGGGCTCGATTCCCCGTTCGTGGATCATGTGGGCGACGCGCGATGTGATCACCCGCGTCTTGCCCGTGCCGGGCCCAGCCAGGACGATCAGCGGGCCGTCCTCGTGTGTGACGGCGCGGCGCTGGGCATCGCTCAGACCCGCGATGACCGATTGGTACTCATTCAGTTTGTCGGTTGTGGATCGCTCCCCGACCCCCGCGAACAGATCTTCCATAAATCGATTCTACTCGATCAGCTCGCGTCCGGATCGCGCATGTACAGGTGGAGTGCCATCCCGCCGTATTCATGCGTCTCGGGCCCGAGGGCGCCCTTCATCGTCAGATCGATATCGATCGTTTCGAACTTGGGCTTGCTGCTCTCGCGGGCCATGTCCTTCTCAAAGGCGTCCATCTGTTCCTCGGCGTCCGGGTCGTTGAGATCGATCTCGATCATTTCCTCGCCGTCGACCATCTCGATTGGCGCGGGCGCCTTCTTGGTATGCGATTGAATCTCTTCGTTCGCGACCTTGTGAAACAACGGCCAAGGCGTGCGAAGGACCGCGTACCCCGTGTCGTCGAGCTGTTGGATCAGGCGTTCAAACTGGGTCCGGACGCGAATCCAATCCTCCGCATCCCACACCATTGGGTACGGTGGGTCAAAGAAGATGATGTGCACCGGCTTTGGGCAGCGATGGATGGCCGTGGGTCCGAGCGCATCGCCGGTGACGACTTCGACGATTTCTTCCGCCCCGAGCATCTCGATGTTCTGATCGAGAACCCGCGTGACCTTGCGATCCCGCTCGATGCACACGACACGCGACGCGCCCCGCGATGCCGCTTCCAGCCCGACCGTGCCTGTGCCCGCGAAGCAATCGAGCACGGCTTCGCCCTCGAAGTGCCCTCGGAGGAGGTTGAACATGGCCTCTTTGACCATGTCGGGGAATGGGCGCGTGATCGCGCCTTCCGGGGGCGAGTGGAGTTTGCGTCGTTTATATTGGCCGCTGACTATGCGCATGGACAAGCACACAAGCACGCTGTACTCACAAAGTCAAGCACGCGTGTGTTTGTGGATACCCGAAGGCGTGTTTGAGACCGCGATGGGTCAGTCGTTCATGATTGCTTCGATGGAGCAGAGCGATGTGGAAGGTCGGTCAACGCCGCTCACGAGCGACCAGAACGGCACGCCTGGCCCGTCTGCTTCCCATGACTGGAACTGGCCGTCGGGCTCGCGTGCGTATTCCGCGAGCGCCTGCCCGCCGAAATAGATGCCGCGTTGAATGAGCATCCCGCCATCGTTGCCGAACTCAAGCTCGGCGCTCACGCCTGCGATGACCTCGACGAGCTGTGCGAAGAGTTCCGGGTTGCTTCGAAGGAGCACATCCGCGTCGTGCCAGAGGAAATAGCGTTGTCTGATGGGCGAGCCGATGATGCCGCCGCCGTCCTGGCGGAGGATTGATGCCACGCCGTGCGCTCCATTGACGGTTCGAGCGAGCCGTTCTGTCGGGATCAGTCGTTCGAGTTGTGCACAGAACCCCTCGAGGTCCAGAATGCCGCGTCCGTGGAGCACGAGCACTTCCGTGCCGGCCTGTGCATCCAGATACTGCTTGATTCGAACACCGAAGCGTGTTCGCAACGCAGAATCCGAGCCCCAGGCGACCACATGGTGCGATTCAAGCTTCGCGAGAAGCTCGGGCTCCCAACTCATGGGCGCAAAGACAAATCGAGATGACCCGAAATGGATCGACATACAAATGCCTGACGGCAAACAAACGCCGTTCAAGCCCTCCGCTCTTTTATTCTGGGCTTTGGTGGTGTCAGCATCGCGTTGCCCCAGTGCAATCGCGACACCCCAATATGCCCCGGTTCCATACAAAAGCCACGGAATCCACAGATTCTTGGCTCAAATCGGCCTTGAACGCCATGAAGCGGGGGGTATCCCGCGGTTGTCATTCAAATCCTGTTGAATTGTCGCAACGCCCAGCGAATCGAACAGTGTCGTAATAAATATCGCACCGATCGGCGTGTTCGCGTGGGATAAACCCCCTTAATCCATGGGGTCTATTTACCGATTTCCGATAACCTGCACCCATTTTCTTCTTTATCAGTATTCTGTTTCTGTTACATTCAATAATGAGAGGGAACGGGGACGCTCAATTTGAATGCTTCGGGGAATGCATATGACTCATTTTCAGCTTATTCGACAGTCTGTCCTCAGCACACACCGCATCGACGAACTTCCGTCAATACCCACCCAGACCTGGGTGGAGCAGTGTGCTGAAGCGCTGTGCACAACCAGCCCACGCGTTGCGGTTGCGTCGCTCGTGTGCAGCTACATCGCGAGCGAGGATCACCTGAGTGTCTTCTCGTCCGGCGCGTGCATCGCCGGTGCCCACGCTGGAGGGGAATCCGACTCGCGGATCACTCTTTCGCTTCAGGACCGATGCGAGCGGCTCTCAAAACTCGGGCTTCCGATCTCGGCGCAGGCCACGCAATCCGGGCTTGTTGCGCCGATGCAATCGCTCAGCGCATCCTGGTCGCAGAGCCCCGCGGCGCGGATCTTCTCCGGAACGCAACTCGTACACCCCATCATCCAAATCCTGCCGATCAGGAAGGTAGAGCAATCACACCTTTGTCTGCTGAACCTCTTCGGGTTCATTGCGGGCGAGGATACCTCCGCGCCGAGCGAGACGCTTGCACTGATCAGCGCCCTGCACTCCCCGTTGCGTCTGCGTGCGACGGCCGCGCTGGAACAGGTGAATAACCCGCGTGCATGGCTCACCGATCGCGAGCAGCATGTGCTCGAGCTGCTCATCGAGGGCCAGTCCGTCCGTTCTATTGCTGAGCAGCTCGGGCGGAGCGCGCACACGGTGCACGATCATGTGAAAAACCTGCACAAGAAGATCGGTGCATCTTCACGCGGTGAACTGATCGCCAAAGCACTGGGCCACACACCCGACGAGCTGCAGCTGAGCTTCCCCGAGCCGACGACCTACCCGTTCCCGGGCGAAGAGCCGCTCACGGAGCTCAAGCCCGAGAAGCTTATTGCTCGCCCGCTCCGCGGCTGATGCGCTGATTGATCGCCTCGGCGATTCGCGCCGCGAATCGATGGTCGAGCCCGACCACCTCCCCGAATGAACCGGGCTCGAGTTCCCCTTCGCGGTTGCGCGTGCGCGCGTGGTTCGACAGGCGGACGCTCTCGGTTTGTACGCGCCATCCCGGGCGATGGGTGCGGATCACCTCGACGAGGACCCGCAACTCTGTGATGGGTTCCCCCTGGGCCTGCTCATCGCGATCGAACTCGACCCGCACCACCCGACGCTGTTCGTTCAGCAGGTCCTCCCATTCCTGATCGATCCCGCTCTGCTCTTGGTCCCACGGGGTGGCGATCCCGGCGGTCCGCTTGGGATGCGTGGTGATGACGCCGCGTCGCGCATCGACCCGGTCCAGCGCGAATCGATAATCCATGAGAGTTTCGCGTGCCGCGTCAAACACCAGCTCGTCGCCAGCGGCCCTGTCGATGCTCAGCGTTGCGGAGGGCTGGGCCGCGTCCGCGTGTGCATCACGCGGGGTGTGCCCGGCGCAACCGGCACAAATCGCCGTACAGATTGCCGTGAGCGCTGCGAATCGGATGGTTTGGGTATATCTCATCGCCATCACTCTACCACCTCCGCGAGGGCTTTGTCGATTTCACTGATCAGCAGGTCGATGTGTTGCTCGCGTACGCTGCTGGCGCCGACCGCGACCCGGGCAACACATCGGAGCTCATCCCCGACACGGACGCGGGTCTGGGTGATCAGGACGCGTCCGCTCGTGTTCACGGCATCGATCAGTGCTTTCGTCCGCTCGTCCTCGCCCTCGACGACGAAGCAGACGAGCGAGAGCGAACGGTCGAAGACCAATCGCAGGCGTGAATCACTGCGCACATGCGCTTCGAACCGCTTCGCGAGCTCGATGTGGTGCCCGATATGTTCCCGCAGCCCGTCTGCACCGAAATAGCGCAGGACCCACCAGAGTTTGATCGCGCGCATCCGCCGCCCCAGCGGGACATGCCAATCACGATAATCCACGACGCTACCCGCGTCGCTCTCCTTGTTTCGGAGGTAATCCGGCGTGATGCTCATGGCGCTGGTGAGCGCGTTGCGATCGCGGACCCAGAACAGGTCGCAATCGAAGTTTGTCATCAGCCATTTGTGCGGGTTGATGCACAGTGAATCGGCCCGCTGCACCCCATCGAGGATGCCGCGATGCTCCGGGCAAACCGCCGCGACGCCCGCCCACGCTGCATCGACATGCAGCCATGGTCGTTGCTCCTGCTCGATCGTGGCGAGCATCTCGCCGATCTTGCTGAGCGGATCAAAGGCGCCCGTCGATGTTGTCCCCTGAGATGAGCACACCATGCACGGGGTCAGGCCATCGCGGATATCCTGCTCGATCGCCTTGTGCAGCGCGGCGGTATCCATGCGCAGGTCGGCGTCTGTTTCGATCAGACGCACTCGGGAACGATCCTCCGGATCATCCGCGAGCCCCGCAACCATCGCGGCCTTTATTACTGATGAATGCGCCTGCGTCGAGGTGTATATGCACATGCCCGAGCGGTCGGCGCCCGCATCAACCTTGCGTTTGCGTGCGGCGCAGAGTGCGGCGAGCACGCCCTCGCTCGCGGTGCCCTGGATGCACCCGCCCCCGATGGAAGCATCCCGATCAAAACGGAACGCATCGGGCAAGCCAAAGAGCTGGGCGCACCAGTCCATGACGCGCATCTCGAGTTCTGTCGCGCTGGGCGATGTGGACCAGAGCATCCCGTTGACATTCATCACGGCGCTTGCAAGTTCGCCCATCACGCCGGGCAGGGAGGAGCTGCACGGAAAATAGGCAAAGAATGCCGGTGACTGCCAGTGCATGAGACCCGGCTCGATCGTCTCGCGGAGTTCGTCGCCGGCATGATCCCAGAGCCCCATGCCCTCGCCCTGCATCGGCGGGCTGGGGTCCAGCATGGCCAGCGTCTCCCCGGGCGAGCGGGCCGGGGCCGCGGATCGGTCATCGAGCGATGCGATATATGCCCTGGCCCAATCCTCAATCTTCCTCAACGCGGACGAAAACTGGTCCGGGTCGTAGGCACCGATCGGCATGGGTGAAATTGTGGTTTTATCGCTCATGAGTCGGATCCAGGGTGAATTGTGCTTGCAGCACGGGTTGAAATCTGATATATCTGAAGTGTTCCGTTCTCGAACACCGTGGGGGTATTTGAGAGCACGACATGATCCCGGCGATGTGTTCACTACCCAGCATCCGTGCTGTGTAGCTCGCAGATTTTTCTGCGTAGGGTCTCTGCGTTTTTTGACTGAAACGCGAACACGCCAACGGATTGATCATATGAGGTCTCCCCATCTCTGGGTAGAGACCCGCGCCGAGCCGGATTCCCGGCGATGAAGCGCCGTGCAACGCCCAGTATCCCCATTGTGTTGACCGGCTCGCGCCCCGTGAATCGCGGCAGGCCCGAGCATCGGCCATCCAATGACTCGTGTGGGTTGGATGCGAGCACAAGTTGATGTGTTGTTCTGCGCCCAAGCACACGCCGTGTGCGTTGTTTGCGTGGACCACCAATGTTTCGTGTGGGGTCCAAAATCATGAAACGCTCCGTTGATACACAACGCGTTCCGCTCGGTCTTATCGTCTGTGCAAGCTTCGGGATACCGATGCTCGCGTTCGCCTCGCATGCGAACGCCCAATCCCGGCTCGGATTCATCGAAATCACCGAGGAGGCGGGGCTCTCCGATGCCATCCGCGATGTTGCGAACGGATCGCGCTATTCCTCGATGCAGGGCGGCGGGGTCGTTGGCGATTTCAACAACGACGGCTACCACGACATCTTCGCCCTCGCGGGTGGCGGTCTGGCTGACTACCTCTATATCAACAACCAGGACGGGACATTCTCCAACCAAGCCGCCCAATGGGGCGTGGACCTTGCCCACTACTCCTTCGGTGCCAGCGCCGCAGATTTCAATAACGACGGCTACCTCGACATCTTCATCACCTCGTACGGCAGCACCAGCTTTGCGCCCAACTCGGGAAAGATGCTTCTTCTCCAGAACAACGGCCCCGACGAACACGGCAACTGGTCGTTCACCGATGTCGCGGTTGAGTGCGGGGTCAACAGACTCTTTGGGAACACGCGTGACGGGCTCGGATCGGGCTGGTCCGACTACGACCTCGACGGCGATCTGGATCTTATGGTTTGCGGGTATATCGAGGACCGGGCATGCAACCGGCTGTTTCGCAACGACGGCCCCAACGATGAGGGCATCCACATCTTCACGGATGTGACCGTGATCGCGGGGCTCGAGCGGACGGGAGTCCCTGGCTTCACGCCACAGTTTGTCGACATGAATAACGACCTGTACCCGGAGCTGATCCTGATCGCGGATACGGGGAACTCGAAATATTTCCATAATATGGGGGATGGCACCTTCGTTGATATGACCCATATCGTCGGCGGGATCAACACCGCGAATGCGATGGGGATCGACATCGGGGACATCAACAACGACGGACTTCTGGATATGTACATCTCGTCCATCACCTACGACCTGACGGGCGGGCCGGGGAATGTTCTGCTCATCCAGAATCCGGACGGCACCTACGAGAACACCGCACGCGACAACGGCACATACAACGGGTATTGGGGCTGGGGCGTGCTTATGCAGGACTTCGATCACGATCGCGATCTTGATCTGGCCGAGACCAATGGGTTCCTTGGGACCTACAACGGTGACCCGGCCGTGCTCTTTGAGAATCTGGGGGATGGCACAACCTTTTCTGAGGTGGCCCAGCAATCCGGATTTGTTCATACGGGCCAGGGACGCGGGATGTGCCGCATCGACATCGAGAATGATGGCGATCTCGATATTGTCATCTTCGAGAATATCGGGCAGCTCCGGCTCTACGAAAACCTGCTGATTGACGACGCTCCGACGCCCGACGATCGGAACTGGATCCGCGTCCTGCTTGATACCAGCGAGCGCGACACCCTCGCGCCCCACGGTCTCGGTGCAAGCATCAGCGTCATCACCGGCGAACACACCCGGCTTCTCCCGGTCCATTGCGGGACCAACCACGCGTGCTCGTCGCCAATCGAATCACACGCCGGGCTTGATGAATCCACGATCATCGACGCGATCCAGGTCCGCTGGAACGATGGGTCTTTCACAACCCTCACGGGTGTTGATGCGAACCAGATCCTCACGATCAGCGCATCTTCATCGCCTTCGGACTACTTGCCCGATGGCACGCTCGATATCCACGATGTCATCGCGTTCCTCGATCAGTACAACTCAAGCAATCTCAGCGCCGATCACAACGGTGATCTGCGTTTGAACTTCTACGATGTCGCCGGGTTTGTCCGCGACTTCCTCGAAGCACGCTGATCGTTCGCGCACACTTCGCCCACACAGACCGCGAGGCGTCGCCCCCTCTATTGGGTACGACGCCTGCGGTTTTTTGTAGGTTTACAGCACGCTGGTTAGCCGCCGAAGTCCTCCTTCGGGCATCCCTGCGCGTACAGCTGCAGGAACACGCTGACATCGAAGAAGTTGAACTCGCCGTCGTACGCGAGATCCGCCTGCCCCGATTGATCCGTAAATGCCGCGAGGAACGCGGAGACATCGAAGAAGTTCAGCTCCCCATACGGCTCGGCATAATCCACGGCCGTGCATGGGCTCCCCGGCCCACGGGCCAGGGTCGCGCCGACTGTTACCTGCACACCCGGGTTGTTCAGCGCTCCCGATTCCCACACCAACGGTCCCGATAGCCCGTCGGGCGTCGTCGGTGGCTCGAGCGGGAGTCGGTACACCGTCATCGCGATCCCATCGAACGAGGCGAACCCGCCGTCGTCGTTGATCTGATTCGTGATCTGGTTCATCGCGAACTCCGCCGGCTCTCCGGGGTTGAGCGGTGCCGCGTAGATCACATCGATCGCGGTGTCCCCGAACCCATTGGCCGAGCTGATCCGCAACAACCCATCCGTTTCAGGAATGCCCTGCGCCGAGATGATCAGGCGTCGGACCACATCCGGGAACCACCCCTTCACGGGTTTCACCACGATCTGAGCCGTCCAGTTGCTGAACGAGAAACAGATCGCGTCAACATTCCAACCGCAATCGATTACATCCTGATTCACGAACCCGCAGACCTCGCCGGAGATCCCCGGGCGCGCGACATTCACCGGCGGGACATTCTTCGCGAGCCCCTTGAACAAGGGCACCGAGTCCGGATCCTGCCCGGGCTTATCGAACTCCATCGATTCGAACGCGTCCTTGATCAGCTGCGCCTTCACATTTGGGTCGGACGACGCCATCCCGCGCACCTGCCCGTCCTTGCGGATCGTCATCGTGTTCCCGTTCGCGTCGCACATCTTGATCTCGATCGACCAGTTCACGATGCTCGGCACATCCGCGTCGCACACCTCCACCCAGAAAGTCCCGATCGGCGCGCCGCCCCCGCGGTACGGTGGGCAGTTCGCGGGTTTCTCCGGCTCATCACTCGGATTGGGGAAGCCCGGAATGTACATCGGGAACGGGTCCAGCGGATCCGTCGACCCGAGCTTGAGCGCATCGAGCACATCACCCGCACCCAACCGGATCCGACGATCACCCTCATGCAAGAGCGTGTGCCCCCCCGCGAGTCCGCTCAAATAGATATCCCCGCCGTGGTGGAACGAGGTCAGCGATCGGTTCCGCACATCGCTGCCCGGGACACCTACGCTGGTCTCATCGACCGAGAAGTAGACGAGCGCCGAGTCGCCGGGGGCATCGAACACCCCGTTGCCATTCACATCCATGCGTCCGAACATCGCAACGCCGTCGAGTTCGTCCGCGGGGATCAACCCCAGATCGTTCGCGCTCGCGGCACGCCGGAGCGATGCGGGCGCACCGATGACCACCGTCAGCAGATCCGCGCCCGACCACGCGTTCGCAAGAAGCGTCGGCGACCCCTGCTGCAACGAGAAGTACACCCGCTGACCCGCGGACACCATCGGGTCCGTCATCGCGTCGATGGATTCGACCGGGACGGTGCGTAGCCCGATTCCGGGTTCGTTGTACGCCTGCACATGCCCCGTCGCGCCCGATTGCAACGCGTAGATGTCCGCAGCATTGAACGGTGCCTGTGCCCACACCGGGAAAGGCATCTGCCCGATCGCGCCGGGCTCAACGGAGAACAGGAACGGGAACGCGGACACGCCCGATTGGGTGCTGATGACATCGCCGCGATCGAACGCGTCGATGTTGTCACCGAACACGAGCCCCATCGACGCGAGATTCGCGGCCAAGGTGTTGCTGCCCGCCCCGTTGCCGGTGAAGACCTCACCCGGGTTCGGGGACGCGTTGACCCCGGTGCCGGGCAAGCCCGCCGTCCCGAAGTCATGCGAGAAATCAACCTGCGCCTGCGAAACAGATGCGGCGCACGACAGTACCGATGCGATCACGATGCGTGACATGGTTCCCTCCGTGCGTGCAATGAGTTGTAGGGCGCAGTGTACCGCGCACAACGCAGCGCCCAAAGCACGAAAGCAGCTTGCACAAAAACATTGCGTGATCAGGATTCGAGATCATCGAACTTCGGTCGGATCCGCTCGG
>DDGE01000054.1:37645-39403 GCA_002337545.1 Phycisphaerales bacterium UBA1910
CCCCGCTCGACCGCGTCTTTCACCGCACAACCCGGCTCGTGTTCGTGCGAACAATCCGTGAACTTGCACGAGTGCACATACTGCTCGAACTCGGGGAACAACCAGCGCAGCTCGTCGGGGCTCACATCCGCCAACCCGAAGAACCGGACGCCGGGCGTATCGATCACGCGGATCTCGCCGCCCCCGAACTCTTCGGGGTTGTCGATGAAGTGCATCTCGCTCGCCGTGGTTGTGTGCCGACCACGCTGATCGACATTGCGGACTGTTCCCGTCTCGATCCCCAATCGCGGATCCAGCGCATTGGCAAGCGAGCTCTTCCCGACGCCAGAGTGCCCCACGAAGGCGCAGGTCTTCCCCGCGAGCAATCGGCGCAGCTCATCGACACGCGAAGACGAATCATCACCCGGGGCCGCGGCACACACCGCGATCGGGATCCCCGCGTCGCGGTACGGGTCGAGCTTCTTGAGTGTCTCGGTCAGCTCATCTGTATCGACGAGGTCCGCCTTGTTCACCGCGATGATCGCGTCGCACTCGCCCCACTCCACCGCGACGAGATACCGATCGATCAAACGCGGATGCAACGGCGGCGACGCCACCGAGACCACGATCACCACCACATCGACATTCGCCGCGACGACGCGTTCCTGGCGCGGGTCGTGCGCATCGGGTCGCGCGAGCTTGGTGGTTCGAGGCAGCACATTGACCACCTCCGTCTGCTCCTCTTCGCCCGGCAGATCCAGAGGCACCACGCTCACGCGATCCCCCACCGCGATCGCGGACTGCTGACGACCCGCCATCTCCGCGCTCAATCGGCACAGGATCGGCTCGTCCTCACCATCGAGCAGCACCGTGGCGCGTCGACGCGTGAGCCCGACGACCAGGCCCTGTGCGAGCTCCTGTTCCTCTGCGTGCTCGTCACTCGTGCGTTTGTGCGCGTATTCCTTGTCCACCAGACGCAGCACCCAATCGATCAGCGGGTCCGGGCGGCGCTTGCCGCGCCCCACCCGCTCGCCGTCGATGGTCTCACGCGATTTCGATCGCCGACGCTTCTGCGCCTCCGATCGCGCCCGGCGGGCGTCCTCGTACAACCGATCCTTCTCGTCTTTGGGCAAAGACTCCAGGATCCCTTCCAGCTTGGCTCGTTGGTGCTTGTTCAATAGGGCATTGTTGGCGATGAATCACAAGAAACCCGGTGGCACAGGCGTCCCGCCTGTGCATTCTCAGACAATTCAGCCCAATCAATAGCACACAGGCGGGATCCGCCAGCGGCGGATGCCACCGCTGCCTGATCTCTCGCGTGTCATCCTCCTAGAATCGCACGCAAACGAGGAGTACCCATATGTCGACCGCCACCACCACCCCTTTCGCCGTCCGCACCCGTGAAACGCTCGAGATGCTCGAGTCCTCCGGGCAACTCAAGCACCTCCAGACGCTCGACTCGCCCATGGGCGCGATGGTCACCATGGTCGACGACGACGGCTCCAAGAACGAACGCATCTGCATGTGCTCCAATAACTACCTCGGGCTGGCCAACCACCCCGATGTGGTGGAGGCCGGGATCGAGGCCCTGCGCCAGTACGGCGCAGGCACCGCATCCGTCCGGTTCATCTGCGGCACATTCACCCCGCACCTCGCCCTCGAGCAGACCATCGCCGAGTACATGGGCACCGAGGCCGCGTACACCTTCGTCTCCTGCTGGAACGCGACCGAGGCCCTCTTCCCCACCTGTTGTGAGGCCGGCGACATCATCATCTCCGA
>DDGE01000059.1:0-11044 GCA_002337545.1 Phycisphaerales bacterium UBA1910
ACATGATTTGTTCTTCTCGCATGCTCGTTCTTGGTGCTTTGTCCGTCTGCGCTGGCCAGGTGTTGGCGGGTGTTCCGCAGGCGTGGGACATTCAACTGCAGGCACGATCGACGCTGGATTCCGGGATCCCGGGGTACAACCTGCCGTATCCGTCGTCGCTCTCGTCGCAGTATGTTTCGATTGATGAGGACGGCGGGGTCGCGGTGCGTGCGATCCTTAGCGGTCAGGAGGGCATCTTCTATGGCAAGAACGGCGTTGGAGGGATCATCGTTACGGGCAATGGTGGCGGGGACCCGTTCTGGGCCCCCACCCTTGATCTTCGGAACGGTCTGATCGGGATCGAGCAGGGCAGTTTCAGTGATGGCGCGTATCTCTACTCGATCGATGGATCGCTCGTGCGGACATTCAACGCGGGGGGGCCCGAGGGCGTGTCCGGGTTCTCCGGCGTGACGATCACGAGCGATGGTGCGTTGTGCTATCGCGGTGATTTCGGGTTCAGTGTCGACAAAGTGGTGATCGATGAGTACATCGACAACACCCGCACGCAGACGCTCGTTACGGATACCAACTCGGGGTACTCGTTCCTGATCTCGCCCGAGATCAACGATGCTCGGCAGGTGCTGATGAAGACCTTCCCCACCTCCGGTGCGGCGCAGCGGATCGTGCGCTTTGAGACGGACGGTTCCGCGACAACCGTTGCGGAGACCGGCGCAGAGTTCAACTCGTTCGTGAACTCCACGGCGATCGCGCAGGACGGGGGCGCGGCGTTCAGTGCCCGTCGCTCGAGCGATTCGGTGTGGCAGGTGACGCATTGGGATGGTTCTTCGTTTGTTGCGATCGCTGATGGGAACAACGCGGATATCGATAACGGCTCTCTTGCGAACTTCCCGCCCGTGGTGAACGACGCGGGCATGACTGCGTTCCGGGCAACGGATATCGCGCATGATTCGACCGCTCTTTGGGTTGGTGATGGCACCGATCTCGTGAAGCTGATTGAGTATGACCAGCTGATCGAGACCGATCTGGGGCCGATTGCGTTGGGCTTCGACTTTGGGGGCGATACGGGCCGCCAGGTGATGAACGGCGTGGTTGATATCAACAATGCCGGGCAGGTTGCCTTTGCGGCTTTCCTGCGAAACGGGACGATCGGGGTCTTTGTCGCGACCCCCGCGTCGTCGTGCCTCGCGGATTTGAACGGCGATGGGTTGCTCGACTTCTTTGATGTCAGCGCGTTCCTCAACGCGTATAACGCGATGGATCCGATCGCGGATTTCACGGGTGATGGGAACTTCGATTTCTTCGATGTGTCTGGCTTCCTGAATGCTTTTAACGCTGGTTGTCCCTAAAAAGAGGACCTGTGCGGAGAAATTCAGGGTCCGATACCCCAGATCCATGAAATCGGGGTTGTGGTATGTGTCATGGCGTGTATATTAAGGTATAGACCCCCGGAGTGTGCGCCCGGGGTGGTTTCGATGCCTCACTACCCCGTTTCTCACCAGGATCGATGTACATATGCACCTGAAGAAGATGACACCATTTCGCTGGTATCGCCGCGCCTCCTTTGTGATCTGTTGTGCTGGTCTTTCTGTGCTTGCGCCGGCGGCGCATGCGCAAGGCAACAACGATGGTCGGACCTTTCCGATGATGAGCACGCCGTTCTCGCCGCCTGAGAATCCGCCGATGGCGGAGCGTCAGATTCTCGGCAAGATCCTGTTCTGGGATGAGCAGCTCTCAAGCGACAACACGATGTCGTGTGGAACATGCCACATTCCCTCGCACGGCGGGAATGACCCTCGACAGGGTGTGAACCCGGCGTTTGATGGTGTGTTTATGACGGAGGACGATGTCGCTGGTTCGCCCGGTCTGATTCTCCAGGACGAGAGCGGTGAGTATCTCCGCAGTGTGCTCTTTGAGCTGCAGCCCCAGGCCACCCCGCGGCGATCGATGCCGAACTTCATGGGGCCGATGACGAACAACCTCTTCTGGGATGGTCGCGCGCAGGTGATCTTTGGGAGCACGCCGGAAGAGAACGAGTTCTTCACTGATCCGGTTACGGGCGAGGTTCTGTCAGTGACTGGCGTAGCGGCGACGGAGATTCAGTCGCTGCACCCGTTGATGAACGACATCGAGATGGCGACCCAGAATCGGGATTGGGTGGAACTGCTGAACAAGGTTGAGCAGATGAAGCCGCTGGCGCTTGCGAGCGATATCCCTCAGGACATGCTCGACGCGATCGCGCAGTACCCGAGCTACCCGGAGTTGTTTGAGCAGGCGTTTGGCACCCCGGAGGTGACTGCGGGTCGGATTGCGTTTGCTCTTGCGAACTATCAGCGCACGCTCGTTCCCAACGAGACGCCTTGGGACAAGTGGAATGAGGGTGATGACAACGCGATGACCCCCGACCAGCTCGCGGGCTGGGAGATCTATAACGATGCGGTGAACGGGTGTGTGAACTGCCATGTTCCCCCGAACTTCACGACCTTCGATTTCACGGTGAACGGAGTGCGTCCGCCCTTCGAGGATTTGGGGCGTGCGGGAGTCTCGGGATCGAACCCTGAGCGTGGCATGTTCAAGATGGCGACGATTCGCAACTCTGGGCTTCGTGACCGGTTCATGCACACGGGCGGGCTTGCGACGCTCGATGAGGTGTTCGATTTCTACGGGCACCGCAATGGTCTTGCGCCGCATCCGGACAACCGCGACTTCCGTCTGAATGCACCGATCCTGTTCACACCCAGTGCTGAGGAGCTCGTGAAGGAGTTCATCAACGGAGCGCTGACTGATCCGCGTCTTGCGAATGAGGAGTATCCGTTCGATCGTCCGAAGCTTCACTCGGAGCTTGCTGAGACCAACCCGATGATCATGCAGGGTGGTCTGGCAGGGACTGGCGGGTTCTCGCCGAAGATCATCGCGGTCACGCCTCCGAATATCGGGAACGATGAGTTCAAGGTCGGGGTGGACTATGCGCTTGGGGGTGCTCAGGCGTGGGTCTCGATCTCAGAGTCACCGCCTACGAACGGGATCGTTGCCCCGGACATGCTGCTGGGCCCGATCACGCTCAACGGGATGAGCGCGGGAGACGGGTATGGAACGATGTTCTATCCGCTCATGGACCCGTCGCTCGATGGGGTGGCGATGTACATGCAATGGATGATCGCGGACCCGAACGCTCCTGATGGCTTTGCCCGCTCTGATATCGCGGAGGTAACTCCGTTCTGCTCGATGATCGCGTCGTGCGCACCCGTGTGTGTTGCGGACTTCGACGAGAACGGGTCGCTGGACTTCTTTGATGTCTCGATCTTCATCGGTGCGTATAACCAGGACGATCCGATCGCGGATCTTGACGGCAACGGCGTGTTTGACTTCTTTGATGTGAGTGCGTTTATCAACGCGTTTGCGAAGGGATGCCCCTGATCATTGGGTCGGCGTCGGTTTTCTCTTACCGGACGAGACAAGCTCCCGAAGTCGGGGGCTTTTTTCTTCGGTATTTGGGGTTTGCGTGGTACACTCGGTTTCGGAGCCGGGACGATGAAGTGTTTTCTTGTGCGCTCGTCGAAGGAGTGAGTATGTTTCAGGTTAAAAACGCGGGTCTGATCACGATGATGGGGTTGGCGCTCGCGTCGGCCGGTTCTTTTGCTTTCGCGGATGAGATGGTTGTGCAAAACGACACGCTCACGAACGGGAGCACAGCCGCGATCTGTCCCTGCTTTACGGGTGGCGAAGAGGCCGCGGTCTGGTTGACCTCGCCTTGTGACGGGACGATTGTGGGCATCCAGATTTTCTGGCGTTCGTTGCTCGGCGGGCAGAACCCCTCGCTTGAGGACGAGATCATTATCTACGAGGGCGGGACCTTCCCGAACCCTGGCCCTGTGAAGGATGCCTTTCTTGGGCCGGCGCTGCAGGACGGCGGGCTCAACGAGTTTCGGTATGAGGATGAGAACCAGACTGTTCCGATCTCGATCCCTGTGAGCGCGGGTGAAGAGTTTGTCGTCTCGCTGAAGTTCTTCAACACGAACAACACGGATCCGTCGCTGCCGAGCATCGTTTCAGATGCGAATGGTTGCCAGCCGGGTAAGAACGCGGTGAAGGTCAATGGTGCTTTCTGGGCGGACGCGTGTTCGCTTGGCGTGTCTGGTGACTGGGTCATCCGTGCGATCGTTGATTGCGGCGGCGAGCCGGTGGGCGCGGCATGCCTTCCCGATGGTTCGTGCATGAACGGGCTGACAGAGTCTGAGGCGGTAGCGATGGGCGGATCGTGGAACGGTGCCGGCTCGGATTGCGCGGATGTGCAGTGTCTGGGCGCGTGCTATGTTCCGGCGACGGATCAGTGCCTGCAGTTTGACTCGGCGACCTGTGATCTCGTTGGCGGGATCTGGGCCGGTCCGGGCACGGCGGATTGCGTGAACCCGTGTCTTGCGGATCTCAACGGCGACGGGAACCTGAACTTTTTCGATGTCTCGGCGTTCCTGACCGCGTATCAACAGATGAACCCGCTGGCGGACTTCAATGGAGACGGTGAGTACAACTTCTTTGATGTCAGCGAGTTCCTGACTGCGTACAACGAGGGCTGCCCCTGAGCGAAGCACATGGGCGTCTGTTTGGCCAATATTCGGTCTTCGGATCATATTCGCGTGAATTCAGGGGTGCTTGCCCCATCTGGGGCAACCCTCCACGCCGAGTCGCCGAATACCATCACACGGGCATTCGCCCATTGAAACGAGACTTTTTGAACCTCGAAGATCGAGCGGGGCCTCTTCCCGCTCGTGATTGGAACTTAGGGAGAGCATGAACATGAAGCGCGCAATGTGTGGGTGTCTGCTGATCGCCGCTGCCGGATCCTCGGCGTCGGCCCAGCTGACTACGGAACTCTTTATCTCGGGCATTGATCGCCCGGTCTTCATGACCCACGCCGGCGACGGCTCGGGTCGTACTTTTATCATCGAGCAGGAGGGCGCGATCCGCATCGTTGATGCCGCTGGCAATCTGCTGCCCACCCCGTTCCTGGACATCGACGGCACGGTCGTCGGCGGTGACTCGGGCGGCAACGAGCAGGGGCTCCTTGGTCTCGCGTTCCACCCGGACTATGCGAACAACGGCCGCTTCTTTGTGAACTACACCGGGTCTGGTGGGGACACCCGCGTTGCGGAGTATCAGGTCTCTGCTGGCAATCCTGATGTTGCGGATGCCTCGTCCGGCGATGTGATCATGTTCATCGATCAGCCCTTCTCCAACCACAACGGCGGGTGGATTGACTTTGGTCCCGACGGCTACCTCTACATCGGGATGGGTGACGGCGGTTCGGCGAACGACCCCGGCAACCGAGCGGGCAATCTGTTGCAGCCCCTGGGCAAGCTTCACCGCATCGATGTCGATGGTACCGATGCGTTCCCCGCGGACCCGAACCAGGATTACGCGATCCCTGCGGACAACCCGTTCGTCGGCGACGCGAGCGCGATCCCTTCGATCTGGGCGTATGGGCTCCGCAACCCTTGGCGTACGAGCTTTGATACCGAGACCGGCGATCTCTGGATCGCGGATGTTGGTCAGAATGTTCGCGAGGAAGTGAACTTCCAGTCGGTCGATTCGACCGGCGGCGAGCACTACGGGTGGCGTTGCCGCGAGGGATTCCGCTCGACGGGTCTTTCGTGTGGTTCGACATCCGGGTTCACTGAGCCCGTGCACGATTACTCGCACGGCGCGAACGGCTGTTCGATCACGGGCGGGTACGCGTACCGTGGTTGTGAGCTTGGTGACGAGTATGCCGGTTTGTACTTCTTCTCCGACTACTGCTCGGGCCGCATCTGGACACTCGATAAGGACGACGGGTTTGCGAATACCCTCGAGTTCCTGTCCGGGTTCAATGTCAGCTCGTTTGGGCAGATGGAGAACGGTGAGCTGCTTGTCGCGGACCTGTTCGCTGGCCGCGTGTACAAGATCACCAACCCGAGCAACCCCGATTCTGACGGCGACGGTGTCCCTGATTCGTGTGACGAAGCGTGCTTGCCCGACCTGAACGGAGACGGCGCACTGGATTTTTTCGATGTCAGCGCATTCCTGAATGCGTATAACGCGATGGATCCGATCGCTGACTTCACCGGTGACGGCATGTTCAACTTCTTCGATGTGAGCGCGTTCCTCAACGCGTTCAACGCGGGCTGCCCGTAAGCCCATGGTGTGAACCAGACACATACCCCCGCCCGGCTGAAACATGCCGGGCAGGGTCTTTCACTACAGGAGGGGGAGTCAATCATGAAGAACAGAGCTGCTTCGATCGTCTTGCTGGGCGCCATGGGTACTGTGGCGGTCAGCGCACCGATCGACATGGCGATCGACCCTGTACTGTCAACGATCGATCTCGATATGACCGTTGATGTCAGCGTCGCGAGTGATACAGACACGGAGAGCAGCCCGCTTTCGGGAAGCTTGCGTGTCGAGTTCGACGATGCGGGGAACCCCACCGAGATCAGCCTGCACGATCTGAATGTGGTCATCGATGAAACGCTGAGCTTTAACTGGGCGTTTGGTTTCTTCGGCAGTGCTGATGCCGATCTTCTTGCCGGCGAGGTTACCTGGGGCTCAACGGATGCGTTCGTTGGTCCGGTGCCGATCGACGAAGGAGATTTCGTGTTGCCGGATGTCCCCGTTGCGCTGCAAGGCACGCTCAATGTGTTCTACGACATCTTTCTGGTGGGCACAGGGAGCGAGAGTATCAATCTTGCAGACCAGGGCGACTTCCTCACGCAGATCGATGGTTCGGTTTCGGTTTCTGGCGACACGATTACACTCACGAGCGTGATCCCACTCAACGCGACCACGCCTTTGATGGACAGCTCGGGAGCGACACTGGGAACGCTCACGGTCTCGGGCAGTGCGAATATCGTCGCGACCGCTCCGGTCCCCGGCTGCCCCGCTGATCTCAATGGCGACGGCGTGCTGGACTTCTTTGATGTGAGCGCTTTCCTGAGCGCGTACAGCTCGATGGACCCGTTGGCGGACTTCGACGGCAATGGTGTATTCGATTTCTTTGATGTTTCGGCGTTCCTCAGCGCGTTCAGCGCAGGGTGCCCATGAGCCAGAGCATTTTCTGTTTGATCCTTTGAGAGTGAGAGAGAATATGAGTTGTAGACTGAAGAATCGCTCCACGGTTTTCGCGCTATCGATTGTGACCGGCCTGGCCGGCGCGCAGGACCTGGAGTTTTCGATCGATACGAAGACGAGCAACGCCTCGATCAACGCGACGACGGATGTTGACGCGTCCGGGTTCCTGATCGGTGATTACGACGCGGACACAAATCCTGACGGCACGCAGACTCGCCCGGGGCTCTTTGGGGGGTCGGGCAACCAGCCCATCGACACGCTCACCGTGCTCGGGTCTTCCACGACACTCGATGCGATGCCGGCGGGCGGCATGCACATCGCCCTTGATACGCTCAATGGTGTCGGGGAAATCGAAGGGTTCGCGGTCGATCTGCTCAACGGCGATGCTGCCTCAACTGACCTCTCTGTGACGATCGGGTTTGATACCTTCCGGACATTCGATCCGAGCTTCCTCTATCTCGGCGGGATCCCCATCACCATACCACTGGGCGAGGTTGGCAGCATCTCGGATGCGACGCTGACGCAGTCGGGTGTTGCGCTGATCACGCTCGCGCCCGCGGACCTGCCCGAGGCATTCGAGGTTACCGGCGTGATCCCCGCGACGCTGAGCATGACGGTCGCGTTCGGTCTCCCCGGTGGCGAGCCCACGGCGTTCCCGATCGAGGACTTGCCCGTGCTTGTGCCGATCGCGGGGCAGCTCGAAGTCTTCGGCAATGGGAACGCGTCGCTGACACTCAGCGCGACGCCCGATCCGATCACGAATGAGATTCCGATCGAGGGTCTCGATCTGCCCGAGATCCCGTTTGAGTTGCCGACGCTCGGCGAGGAGACCGCAGGGGTGCTGTTCACGCTGTCGCCGCAGTCGATCGCGTTCGATGCGAGCATCGCGCTGACGATCAATGCGCTCGGGTCGCCCCCGGCCTGCCCGGCGGACCTGACTGACGACGGGGTGCTGAACTTCTTCGATGTCAGCGCGTTCCTGAACGCGTACAACGCGATGGATCCTGCGGCCGACTTCGACGGCAACGGGGTATTTAACTTCTTTGATGTCTCGGGGTTCCTCAACGCGTTTAACGCCGGGTGTCCGTGATTCGGCTTTGATCCCGCGTTGCGATCTGCTACATTCTTTGGCATCACGCTCCTATGCGTGGTGCTTTTCTTTGCATGCTCGGAGGGGTCCTATGCGTTCACATGTCTTTGCAGCACTCGTTTCGTCTGTTTCCATCACATCAATCGCCTCCGCTCAGTTGTATGAATGGGTATCGCCCGTCGATGGTGACTGGCACACCGCGTCCAACTGGTCGCTCGGGTTCGTTCCGGATAACGCGTCTTCGGATGTGCTTCTCGATTTCACCACCCCGTACACCGTTACGGCGAGCGCCCCCGTGCTGGTCGACGACATCACGATCCTGAACCCGGTCGCCACCTTGCTGATCAATGGCGCGGAGTTTGACCTCGCGGGTGATCTCTCGAACTACGGTACGCTCCGGCTGGAATCAGGTACGCTCGATATGATTTTCGACAGACGATTCGACGGGAACGGGCGGGTTGAGCTTGGAGCTACAGCCATGCCGTCGTTTGCGACCATCGATGCGCTGGGTGCCTCCCTTACCAACGGTCCGGGGCACACCATCGCTGGATCGGGCCGGATCCAGGGAACATTCCACAACGATGGGATCGTGGTCGCGGACGACATGGGCGGGCCCGGGCTTGAGCTCGATCACACTGTCACGCAGGGCCCGGGCGGACAAATCGGTGCCAACGGCGGACACCTGTTGCTTCAGAGTGGAGTGTCGATTACGGGTGGTGAGTTGTTCACGACCAACGGCGGGGTGATCCGTGTGGAGGGGCCGTACAACCTCAACGGGATTGAGGCGACGATCGACAATGTGCAGATCTCTGGCCGCATCGATGTGCTGGATTCCTACAACCGGTTGCTTGTGGACGGCTCGATCCAGAACAACGGGGAGATCGAGATCAACAGCGAGCTCGACGCCAACGAGGCGGAGCTCCGGGTGGTCTCGGACGCATCGATCCTTGGTAACGGTGAGATTGTGATGCATTCCAACACGACATTCGCGTCCTACCTGACAACTGAGGCCGGGGCCATATGTACCATCGGGGTCAATATGACCGTGCGGGGCACCGGGATCATCGATGGCAATCAGATCGGCGGCATCGGTGGATTCGTCAACAACGGCGCGATCATCGCGGACGATCCGAACTACCTGCTCCTGTTAACCGGTGATCACACCGGGTCAGGTCTTTACGGTGCTACTAGCGGTTCGGCGCTCGGCCTCGGCGAGTTTGCTGACATGGTTGATTGTCATTTCAATACACTCGGCGACGGCTACATCGCGGTTGTCGATGTTGCTGATCTCTTTGGCGGGATCAACGATGGTCTCTTCGTTATCAGATCATCGGGATCGCTGGGCATTTTTGATACATTCACGAATAACGGATCGATCATCACGGATACGAACACGACATTGCATGAGGATCTGTTCTTGGGAGATGGCATAACCATCCTCGGCGATGGCGAGTTTGTCGTTGATATCTCCTTTGGGGGGTTCAATGGATCGAACTCTTCATATGTGACTTTCGGCCCCGATCAACGCATCGAAGGCCGAGCCCACTTCGACGGGTTATTTATCGTCGAGGGCGTATTCGCTCCTCGTGGTGACTTCGACATTCTCGACGAGATGACGCTGGCTTCGACGACACGCGTCAGCATGCTCGTGGGTCACGACTCCGTGTTTGACGACAGTGAGATCTATGTCGATGTCGACGCCGTGCTCAACCTGGCGGGTGAGCTCGGTGTGGAGTTTGTCGAAACCTACACGCCGAGCGCGGGCGACTCATTCCGGCTGATCACGGGTCTCACTGGCACGGAGATCATCGGCGCGTTCGATACCATTACACTCCCACCCCCGCCACAAGGGTTGCTGTATGAAATCAACGAGGAAACATTCGGCATCTATCTCGACATTGTCGAGGACACCAGCGTGTGCCCCGCGGACCTGACGGGCGACGGGAACCTGGACTTCTTTGATGTGAGCGCGTTCCTCGGGGCGTACTCGGCGATGGACCCTGCGGCGGACTTCGATGGGAATGGGGCATTCGATTTCTTCGATGTCTCGGCGTTCCTTGGCGCGTTCAGCGCCGGGTGCCCATAGTTGCAATATCGGAAATACTGATAAAATCTAATAAACCGACCGAGATCCCCCATCGATTGGGGGTTTTTTTGCATGAAATGCGCGTCGGCATGATAATCTTGTATGCGGACACCATTGGGGCGTGTCCGAAATGACATCGGAGAGAGATCATGCATACATGCACCGTGATTGGTATCGCTGGGATTCTTGCGCTCTGTGGGACCACTGCTTCGTCGCAGGATATTGATTGGCTCAACCCCGCGGACGGCGAATGGAACAACCCCATCAACTGGGAGAATGGGAATGTGCCTGACACCGCGCTTGAGACGGCGATTATTGGATGGGGTTCACCTTACAAAGTAACGGTTGCGGATGCCAATGCCACGGTGGGCGGTTTGGTGATATCCAATCCGTTTGCCACGCTCGAGGTCTCAAACGAGCTCGGCCATCGCTACATGTACATGAACGGCGGTGTGATCAATGATGGATTGATCCGCTTGATCGACAACGGCACGAGCGGCAACGCGTATTTCTGGACGCAGTCGGACACCACGATCGGGGGAACGGGGGTCTTCGAACTGTTCGTCGAAGAGGGGAGCAGTCTGAGTGATGTGCAGCTCTACCCGGGAAGCGCGACCACGCTCACGATCGGCGCGGACCAGACGGTGCGCGGCACCGGCCAGATCGGTGGGCAGGGCATGATTGTGAACAACGGGACCATCGACCCGGGCAGCGACACAAGCACCTTGCAGCTCACGGGCGCGCACGCGATGGGTTCGGGTGTGTACTCG